>CAYOEN010000009.1:0-48789 GCA_964403085.1 uncultured Faecalibacterium sp.
TGGAGGATGCACTGATCCAGCCCTCGTCGCCGGAGATGTTCACCGTGACTTCCCGCTGTTTTGCCGCCGTTTCCAATTGGCGCCGGACCTGTTCCGCTGCCGTGTACAGGCACACCGGCTCTTTTTGCGGGTCCAAAGACGGGTCCTCCAACCGGGACAGGCGAATGATATCCCCCACCAGGGTCATCAGCCGCTGGGCCTCGCTGTAGATTCTTCCGCCGAACTGGGGTACGTCCTCCGGACGGACCATGCCATCCCGCATCAGCTCCGCAAAGCCGGAAATGGAGGTCAGAGGCGTCTTCAGCTCATGGGACACATTGGCCGTAAATTCCCGCCGGATGCGGTCCTGCCGCTCGTGCTCCTGGGCCAGGGCTTCCATCTGACTTCTGATCTGGCGGTTTTGCTCATTGAGCCGCCGGACCAGGGGTTTCAGCTCGTCTTCCACATCCCGTTCATCGGGTCTGGAGCAGTCAATCCGCTCCACCAGGCTCTCCGTCACCCGTTTGGATGCCCTCGCCGCCAGAAACACGGACAGCACCAGCGCCAGCACCGCTGCGACTAACACCGGCACAAACAGCTGCACCACGCCGACCTCCGGCACACTCTGATACACCCAGATGGCAGCCAGCCCGCCGCACAGCACATACACGCTCATGGATACCCAAAAGATCGACTTGAACAGTCTGCTACGCACTCCACACTCCCCCCAGTTTATTTTTACTATAAACTGCAATTCGTAATTTTTTTCGATGGTTTTTGTAAAATTTATGTAAAATTGCAAGTCGCCCTCCGGGGGCAGCTCCATCCTAACGAAAGAACGTCCCGGTAAAGTCTGGTTTTTCGGCAGGTCCCATGATTGATTCTTGTTTTGGATTGTTGTAAAATATGAAAAAACAGCCAGATCCGGCCAGGAGGTTTTATCATGCATACACAAGATCAGATTCCTCATCTATTCGGATGCCAGGTGTTCAACGAAGACACCATGGCCAAGTACGTCTCCTGCGAAGCCGTGGTTGCCTGGAAGCAATGCCTCAAAGACGGCACCTCCCTGACCCTGGAAACCGCCAACGACATTGCCGACGGCATGAAAGCCTGGGCGCTGGAACATGGCGCAACCCATTACACCCACTGGTTCCAGCCGATGACGGGTGTGACCGCGGAAAAACACGACAGCTTTATCTCGCCGAAAAACGGAAAGGTTATAATGGAGTTTTCCGGAAAAGAGCTTATCAAAGGAGAACCTGACGCGTCGTCTTTTCCGTCGGGCGGTCTTCGCGCAACGTTTGAAGCGAGGGGTTACACCGCCTGGGATGCAACGAGCTACGCTTTCATCAAGGACGGCGTTCTTTGCATTCCGACTGTCTTTTGCTCTTACGGCGGCGAGGCTTTGGATCAAAAAACCTCTCTTTTGCGTTCAATGGAAGCGATAAATCGTCAGGCTCTTCGCGTGTTGCGACTCTTCGGCAACGACGAGGTCAAACTCGTTAAAACCACCGTCGGTCCCGAGAAGGAATATTTCCTTGTCGATGAGGGCGTGTTTAATAAGCGCAAGGATCTTATATATACGGGAAGAACGCTTTTCGGTGCTCGTGCGCCGAAAGGTCAGGAGCTTGATGACCATTACTTCGGCGCAATAAAGCCGCGTGTTGCGGCCTTTATGAAAGAGCTTGACGAGGAGCTGTGGAAGGTAGGCGTCCTCGCAAAAACGGAGCATAATGAGGTCGCACCGGCGCAGCACGAAATGGCGCCCGTTTTTACGACCGCCAACATTGCCGCCGATCATAACCAGTTGACAATGGAACTGATGCAAAAGGTTGCAAGGCGCCACGGAATGGTTTGTCTCCTTCACGAAAAACCGTTTGCCGGTGTCAACGGAAGCGGAAAGCATAACAACTGGTCAATATCTACCGACACCGGAGTGAATCTTCTCGAACCGGGCGAAACCCCGGCGGAAAACGCACAGTTTCTTCTCTTTCTCTGCGCTGTTATCAAGGCTGTTGACGAATATCAGGAGCTTTTAAGAATATCCGTTGCTTCTGCCGGCAATGACCATCGACTCGGCGCGAACGAAGCGCCGCCGGCGATTGTTTCGATTTTTCTCGGTTCCGATCTTTGCGAAATTCTGGATGCTATTGAAAATGAGCGTCATTTTGATCCGCGTCAAAAAGAAGTCATGCGCATAGGTGTACACACGCTCCCAAAATTTCCGCGCGACACAACGGACAGAAACAGAACGAGCCCTTTCGCCTTTACGGGCAACAAGTTTGAGTTTCGTATGCTCGGTTCCGCTTCCTCCGTTTCCTGCGCGAATACGGTTCTCAACACATCGGTTGCCGAGTCTCTAAAACAATTTGCCGACGAACTTGAAGGGGTGAAAGATTTTGAAAACGCTTTGCATGAGCTTATTAAAAGGACGATAAAAAAGCATAAGCGAATAATCTTTAACGGTGATGGCTACGGAGACTCCTGGGTCGTTGAAGCCGAAAGAAGAGGATTGAAAAATTTGAAAACAACTCCTGATACATTGAGCCATATGCTGGACGTTAAAAACGTTCGTCTTTTCACCGACCATAAGGTTTTCACCGTCGCTGAAATCCGCTCGCGCTACGAGGTGAGACTCGAGAATTATTGCAAGGTGCTCAATATTGAAGCTCTGACAATGCTCGACATGGCGCGAAAAGATATTCTGCCTGCCATGAGCGGCTTCGCCTGTGACGTTGCGGACGGTGCAAACAGAAAACTGTCCTTTGCGCCGTCGGCGGATTGCAGCTACGAAAGGGAAACGGTCAAAGCCGTTTCGGCTTTAACGGGCGAAATTTATCGTGCGGCCAAAAAACTTGAAAGTGATCTTTCGCTTTGCGCTTCGATCGACTCCGCTGCCGAACTTGCGCAGTTTTATAAAACGACAATACTCGAAGATATGCGCGTGCTGAGAATCGCCGTTGACGAGCTTGAAACGATGGCGCCGAAGGAGCGCTGGCCTTATCCTTCCTATGGTGATCTGCTCTTTTCCGTGAAGTGAAACGTTGCCGATAAAAAATAAAAAAGCTGCAAAAATTCGCTTTTTGCAGCTTTTGTGTAATCTGATTTCAAACCCCGCCGAACCGGAACTGCGTATATAACCTGCATAATGCAGGATGGTGATAGCCGGGCAGTTTCGCGCTCCCTTCGTCCGGAAAACCGGGAGGTCTGCAATCCGCTGCCCGAGCGTCTCTCCGTTTAATAACGTGTTGGGTTATAACCGCAGAACGATCGAGAACGGCAGGGTTCGGTGTTTGGTTTTATTCCTCTTCGGATTCGTATTTTTCGATAAGTCGGTCTTCGAAAATGTTTCCGATTGTTTCGAATTCATCTTCGTCTTCGATTTGAACAAGATAGCTTTCTCCGTCCTCTTCGAGAACCTTGAGAATCAGAACGTCGCCATCGTCTTCGAGAATTTCAATTTCATCGTCATACACGGGTAAAAGCGCAACATATCTGGAACCGTCATCTGTTTCAATGCGGTCAAGCTCTTCGAAAATATGCTCTTTTCCGTCGTCGTCAACAACGGTGACTATATCCATGTCCATATTAAGCTCGTCACTCATTATTATTCCTCCAATGCTGTTATGCGACTGTATTAGCATTTATATTCTACCTTTATTTTTTCTTCTTGTCAACAGTGTTTTTCCCTCGCTTGTGGTTTGCCGCCGCAAGGAGGAAAAATTTACACAATATTTTGAAAAAAATGTTTGAAAAAAGTGGTTTTTAACCGTAAGCTATGATATAATAACTTTAAATAGGCAGTTGTCGCTGTCCTGCCTTTTTGGCTGCGCTTGCGCTCTTGCGGGGCTGCTGCGTTTTGCAGGTTAACTGTTTTTTTATCGTTTAATATATTCTTTAATTCTATCAATTTATTACGGAGGAAGTTGAAATGCCGCAATCATTTGATCCTGTTTTCGGTTCTTGGTATACAGAAAGCCAGCTCGGCTCCGGAACCGACGGAAAGGTTTACCTTATCTCAAAATCCGCCCCCGACGGCAGCGCGGAAAAATCTGTCCTTAAAATGATTCGTCTCGGCGAAAACCGAAACGAACAAAAGACGTTTAACACCATTGCCGAACGCCCCGAAGCCGATGACGACGAAGAGGGCTTTTACGAAAGCATTATTAAAAATATTACCGATAATATTGCCGTTATACAAAAGGTCGATAACGGCAAGCGTTTCGTGAAATATGAAGAATGGGAAACTCGCAGAACGAGCGATAACAAGGGATATATCATTCTCATTCGTCTTGAACGCACCCGCTCGCTCAGCGACCTGCTTTCGGAGTTTTCCTTCACTCTCGACGAAACGCTCAGACTCGGAATTTCCGTTTGCCGCTCTCTCGTCCGTTGCCGCGATTTCGGCTATATTTATCCGAATCTCAAACCCGAAAACATTCTTTTCGACAGAGACGGAGTTTGCAAACTCGGCGATTTCGGCTCTTTCAGTTGTCTTGAACCGTCAAAAACTTCGCTCGCTTTTAAACGAACCCAATACTATATGGCTCCGGAGTTCGTGAAAAGCGGAAATGTTAACGGAACCGTTGACACCTATTCTCTCGGCCTTGTTTTGTATTCGCTTATAAATCGCGGTCGTCTGCCTTTTACCGAGAAATATCCGGAAAAAGTTACGATAAACTCACTGGATCTTTCGCTTGAAAAGCGCCTTTCCGGCGAAGAGCTTCCCGCGCCGGCGCTTTATGACGAAGCTTTGTTTAGAATAATCAAAAAAGCCTGCGCTTTCAAGCCCGAAGAACGTTATCTTTCTCCGAAGCAAATGCTTTCGGATCTCAAAAACGCGCTTGAAAAAAAGCCGTTTGAAGAAACCGTGTATGAAGATATTTACTCTGTTTCGTCCGAATCTGAAGAAGTCAAGCCGACCTATGACTTTGAACCTATTCCGGTCGCTCCTCGTGAAGCCGAACCGAAGCCGCAAAAGGCCGTATCTCTTCGCGAAGAGATAAATATCCCGAACGTAAAACCGATGGATTATGCCGGCGAAAAGGTTACGCCGCGAAAGAAACAGGCGAATAATTTTCGCGCTCTGCCGACGAAGAAAAAGAAAGCTGTCAAGGCGAGCGCCGCCGAAATGCGAAAACTTGTTATCCTTGCTGCGATAGCTCTCGTTCTGTTCGTTTTGTTCGTTGTTTCTGTTTCAATCAGAATGAACGGCGGCGATGCGGAAACGCTGGTCGAAAGCGCAAACACACTTATGATTTACGGAGGATACATTCTTTATGGCGTCTGAAATGATCGGTGAAATCCTTAAAGCCGAAAGCGCGGCGAGAAAAGCGGAGTCAATGGCGGCGCAACAGGCAACGGAAATAATAGCCGCTGCCGAAAAGCAGGCTGCCGGTCTTTACGCTGCCGCCGTTGAACAGGCGAAAAGCGAAGCCTCGCTCGCTGTCTCCGAAGCGAAACTTTCTGCCGAAGGAATAATAAAGCAGGCGAACAAGCTTGCCGATTTGCGCGAGAAAAAGGTGATTTCCGACATCGAGAAAAAATACGATACCGCAATTTCGCTTGTCCTGAAAACGATAATCTGATCAATATGCGTAACATTTCAAAGGAGGTGTTTCGTTTTGGCTAAAATTAAACTGGTTCGTTTCGAGCTCGCCGCGACATTGGAAGAAAGTCGCCGCCTTGTTGATTTTTTGCAACGCGTCGGAACGACCGAACTTTCCGCAACCGAGAAAACGGAAGGTCTTATTGCGTATAACACCTCGTCGCTTTGCCTGGGTTTTGAAAAAAAGAGCGAAAGGGTTTCTGCGGGTGTCGCCGCGCTTGAAAAATATTGCGAGATAAAAAAATCCTTTTTTGATTCTTTCAATGACTGCACTTCGATTGATTTTCAAGAATATCGCTCCGTTTGCGATGAAGCGGACGAACTTTTGCTTGTCAATGATAATATAATTGACCTGACCGAAAAAATCGCCTTTGAAAAGGCGGAGATAGTTCGTCAGCAAACAATGATAGATCATTATCGCCCTTGGGAAAAACTCGATATCCCGATGAGCTGTGTCAGGACACAAAGCTCGAATGTCTATATCGGTTATTTTAAAGACCGGCTTTCCAAGGAGGATATTTTAACTGCCGTGGCTTCTGCCGCTCCGGAAGCCGACGGCGTTGATTGCGAAATCATCAGTCAAAGCAAGGGGCAGACCTGCACTGTCGTTTTTTGCTATCACGGTGATTCGACCGCGGTTGAAAACGCGCTTCGCGAAAACGGTTTCATTCGTCCCGACGACCCGGCGAAGTCGCTCGTTTCCGTTGCAATCAAAGATTGCGAAAACAAAATTTCTCAAAGCCGTGAAAGAATCGAGCAATACGAGCTTCTCATATCGGGCAATGCCGCTTATTACGAAAAGCTTCGCATTCTCGCCGAACACTATCTGGTTCAGGCGGAAAAATACAAATCCGTTGAAAAAGCCGCAACTAGCGAAAGGGCAATTTTTATCAGCGGATATGTTCCCGAGCGTGACAGCGAACAGTTAAAATTTGAAATCGAGCGTCGCTTTGTTGCTCAGATGGATGTGTTTGAACCCGACTATGAGGGCGAAGATGTTCCTGTTTTGATTGAAAACAAACCGTTTGCCGCCGGTGTTGAAAGTATAAGCAATATGTATTCTCCGCCGTCAAACAATGATATTGACCCGAATCCGATAATGGCGTTTTTTTATTACGCTTTGTTTGGCTTGATGCTTTCGGACGCCGGTTACGGACTTTTGATGATTGCCGTTGCGCTTTTCGGACGCTTCAAGTTGAAGCTTACGGGCTCGAAAGCCAAGACGATGAGCTTCGCTTTCTGGTGCGGCGTTTCGACAACCGTCTGGGGCGCTCTTTTCGGCGGTTGGTTCGGAGATTTGATTCCGACAATCTGCACTCACTTTCTCGGAATGGAACAGGGACCTGACCTTGCAATTTGGTTCACTCCGGTGGAAAACAGCATGAAACTTTTGATGTTTTCCTTCGGCTTTGGGCTTGTGCATCTTTATGCCGGTCTTGCAATTCGGTTTTTCATGCTCGCAAAAAAGCGACAATATCTCGCTGCGTTTTGCGACGTTGTTCCGGTTATGATATTCGTTGCCGGTTTTGCGATTTTCGGCGCGAGTATGCTGACTTTTGTTTCGCCGAAGGTGAAAAGCATCGGCACGAAGCTTTTGCTTGTCGGAGCGGTTCTCGTTGTGTTGACCGCCGGGCGAAGCGCAAAAAATATTTTCGGAAAGTTGGGCGGCGGACTTTACGGCCTTTATAACACAACGACCGGATACCTCGGGGATATTCTTTCTTATTCAAGGCTTCTTGCCCTTGGTCTGGTCACCGGTGTTATTGCGAACGTTGTTAATATGCTTGCCGCTATGTTTTCGAACGTAATTTTGTTCATTTTGGTTTTCCTTGTCGGTCATGCGGTCAATATTTCCGTTAACCTCATCGGAACCTATGTTCATACAAGCCGACTTCAATATGTTGAATTCTTTTCAAAATTTTACGAAGGCGGCGGACGGATATTCACTCCGTTCAAGCTCAACTTAAAACACTTCAAAATCAAGGAGGAAACAATCAATGAGTAGTATTAATCTGGGTTTGGCGCTTGCAATTTTCGGCGCGGCCTGCGCCGTTGTTCTTGCCGGCATCGGTTCGGCAAAAGGTGTCGGTCTTGCGGGTCAGGCTTCCGCAGGTCTGTTGTCGGAAGACCCGTCAATGTTCGGTAAGGTTCTTATTCTTCAGCTCCTTCCCGGCACACAGGGTCTTTACGGATTTCTGATCGCGATACTTGTTCTTGTAAACGTCGGTGTTCTTGGCGGACAGCCTGTGGAACTGACCTGGCAGCAGGGCGCTTATTATTTCGTTTCCTGCCTGCCGATTGCCGTTGCCGGACTTTTTTCGGCGATTCATCAGGGAAAGGTTGCCGCAGCGGGCGTAAGCCTTATTGCCAAAAAACCGGATCAGGTAGGTAAAGCCATAACAATGGCTTCGCTTGTTGAGTTTTATGCGATCCTTCCGTTTCTTATCTCGCTTCTTGCTGTTCTCAGCATCGGTTAACGAACACGTTGTTTTGGTGCGATTTTTTCCGCATGACGTCGTTTCTGTCTTCTGCGTTAGTGAAACAAAAAGCGGCGCGTGCTTGAAAAAACAGCTTCTCGGGCGCAGACCTTCTTTCGCCGTCTTGCGGCGTTTTGCGTTCGAAACGGACGAAACGGGTTCGAATTATCGCATAAGGAGTGATGTACTTGACCGGAATTGAAAAGATAGTTGAAAAGATTCGTAACGAAAGCCTCAAAAATTGTGCCGCGACCGTTGAACAGGCGAAACAGGAGGCGGCAAACATAATAATGCAGGCTAAATTTGACGCGGCGAAAGAAGCTTCTCTTGTTGTTGAAAACGGAAAAGCCGAAGCCGAAAAAACGCTTGCAATTGCGAAATCGTCTGCCGAAACGGTGACAAGAATGCGTTATTTGCAGGTGAAAAACGCAATTGTTAACGATGTCATTGCCGCCGCATACGAAAAGATCGAAAGCATGGAATCCGACGAATATTTTTCGCTGTTGCTTTTGCTCGCCGAAAAAAACGCCGAAACAGGGGAGGGTGTCATCTTCCTTTCGGCGCGCGACCTCGAAAGAGGGCCCGCTGATTTTGAAGAATCGCTTAATTCTCTGATTTATGAAAAAGGCGCGCTGAGACTTTCAAAAAAGCCGATGAATATTGAAAACGGTTTTGTTCTTGTCTATGGTGATATGGAAGTCAACTGTACGTTTCGCGCCCTTTTTGACGAGAAGCTGGATTTGCTTCGCGATGTGCTTTGCAAAGAGCTGTTCGCTGATTGAGCGGGGGTGCAGTTATGAATAAAACCGATTACGCTTTTGCCGTTGCGCGTGTTCGCGCCTGCGAAAGATATCTCCTTTCTCAAAATGATGTTGAACGCCTTATCGAGGCGCGATCGTTTTCCGAAGCCTGCTCTTTGCTCGGGGAACACGGTTGGACTTTTGAAGGGGACGGCGCGGAAATTGAAAACGCTCTTAAAAGCGAACAGAAAAAGCTTTTTGCGCTCCTGTCGGAAAGCGTCGGAGAAGGCTCGTCTGCGCTTGACGTTTTGTTTGTTCAAAACGATTTTTTCAATCTTAAAGCGGCGCTTAAATGCACAATAACCGGGAAGGACGCGATGGCGTATTTTGTTTATCCTTCCACCCTTGAACCGACTTCGCTTGTCAGTGCGATGGCGTCTCATGATTTTGACTCGTTGCCGCCGAGGTTCGCTTCTGTCGCTGCCGAAGCATATGACCTTGCCTGTCGAACGGAGAACGGACAAGATGCCGATATAATAATCGACAAAGCCGCATTAAATGCATACGCATCTCTGGCGAAAGAAAGCGATTGCCCGGTGCTTTTTGAAGCGGCGCAATATGTTTGCGATTGCACCGACATAAAGGTCGCATATCGTTGCGCGAAGGCGAAAAAGAGCCTCTCTTTTGTGAAGGGCGCTCTTTCCGATGCCTCCGCTTTGGACAAAACGCTCGTTTCGAAGGCGGCGTCCGAAGGAACGCAAAGCCTTCTTGAATATTTGAAAACCACGCCTTATTCAAAGGAAGCCGACCTGATTTCAAAAGGTCTCGCTGCGTTTGAAAAAGGTGTTGATGACGCTGTTATCGAAATTATGAAAAAGGCAAAGTTTGTCTTTTTCGGTTTTGAGCCTCTGGCTGCGTATTATTACGCAAAGGTTGCGGAGCTTAAAACTGTCAGGATAATTCTTGTTTCAAAACAGTCGGGTATTGACGAAAACACAATCAGGGAAAGGGTGAGAACGCTTTATGTTTAAAATTGCTGCCGTCGGCGACAAGGATAGTGTTCTCGGTTTTGCTTCGCTTGGTTTGGAAGTTTTCTGTCCCGACAGTGTTGACGAAGCCGGAAGGCTCATTCGCCGCCTGTCTCAAGGTGATTACGCTGTTATATTCTTGACGGAACAGCTTGCATCAAAGCTTGAAAATGAACTTGAAAAGTACAATTCGTCCGTTCTTCCGGCGATAACTCTTATTCCCGGAGCGAGAGGAAACACGGGCGAAGGAAGAAAAGCTGTCAGCCGTTTTGTTGAACAGGCGGTGGGTAGCGATATATTCTAAACATCGGGCGCTTTAACTTTTGACGGCGTCCATAAGATCAGCGGTGAAAAACAGCATGGCGTGATTTCAGGCTGTGTTGCTTTCTGCTTTCTTGGAAAGGAATGGTCATAACCAATGAATAAGGGAACGATCACAAAAATATCCGGTCCTCTCGTTGTGGCTTCCGGAATGCGTGAGGCAAATATGTTTGACGTTGTCCGTGTCAGTCAGGAAAGACTTATCGGCGAAATCATTGAAATGCACGGCGACAAAGCGTCCATACAGGTCTATGAAGAAACGTCGGGTCTGCGAACCGGTGAACAGGTTGAATCTACAGGCGAACCGATGAGCGTTGAACTCGGTCCGGGTCTTATCGGCTCGATTTTTGACGGCATTCAAAGACCGCTCGAAAAAATCATGGAAGTTGCCGGTGCAAATCTTACAAGAGGAATTGAGGTTCCTGCGCTTGACCGCGAAAAGCAGTGGAAGTTCACTCCTTCGGTGAAAGTCGGCGACAAGGTGAGCGGCGGCGATGTTCTCGGAACCGTTCAGGAGACCGATGTCGTTGTTCATAAGATAATGCTGCCGATTAAATATAAGGGCATCGTCAGGGAAATTTCCGAAGGTATGTGTACCGTTGAAGACACGGTTGCTATTGTTGAAGAAGAAAACGGCGAGCTTCAAACAATTTCTCTGATGCAAAAATGGCCTGTCCGTAAGGAGCGTCCCTACAAAAGAAAGCTCGCCCCGAAAACGCCGCTTGTCACGGGTCAGCGCGTTGTTGACTCGCTTTTCCCGATAGCGAAAGGCGGTGTGGCTGCGATTCCCGGTCCTTTCGGAAGCGGAAAAACCGTAACTCAGCATCAGCTTGCGAAGTGGGCGGAAGCGGATATCGTTGTTTATATCGGCTGCGGCGAGAGGGGCAACGAGATGACCGATGTTCTCAATGAATTTCCGAATCTTATTGACCCTCACACAGGAAAATCTCTGATGGAACGAACGGTTCTGATCGCGAACACGTCCGATATGCCGGTTGCCGCTCGCGAAGCGTCGATATATACGGGCATTACGATCGCAGAATATTTTCGCGATATGGGCTACAGCGTTGCTCTTATGGCGGACTCGACCTCCCGTTGGGCGGAAGCGCTCCGCGAAATGAGCGGTCGTCTTGAAGAAATGCCGGGCGAGGAAGGTTATCCTGCGTATCTCGGCTCAAGGCTCGCTCAATTTTACGAACGCGCGGGCGTTGTTGAAACGCTCGGAACCGATTCGAGAACAGGCGCTCTTTCTGTTATCGGCGCCGTTTCTCCCGCAGGAGGAGATATTTCCGAACCCGTAACCCAGGCAACGCTCCGCATTGTAAAGGTCTTCTGGGGACTCGACTCCTCACTCGCGTATAAGCGCCATTTTCCCGCCATAAACTGGCTTACCAGCTATTCTCTTTATGCCGACTCTCTCGGAAAATGGTTTAACGAAAATGTCAGCGGCGATTGGACAGAGCTTCGTCTTGAACTCATGCGCCTTCTTTCAAAAGAAGCGGAGCTAGAAGAAATCGTGAAACTTGTCGGAATGGATGCTCTTTCTCCGGGTGACAGGCTCACCATGGAGGCGGCGCGTTCCGTCCGTGAAGATTTTCTTCATCAGCTTGCTTTTCACGAGGTTGATACTTATACCTCCTTGCAAAAACAGCTTTTGATGATGCGCCTTGTAATGGCGTTTTATAACGAGTCTCTTGCCGCTCTTTCAAACGGAGCGGACGTTAAAAAAATCGTTTCAATGCCTGTTCGCGAAAGAATTGGCAGATTTAAATATGTAAAAGAAGAGGATATTGCCGCGGAGTATGATGATATTATCTCGGCTCTTGATTCTTCGCTTCGCGAAGCTTCGAAAGGAGATGACGACTGATGCCACGAGAATACAGAACGATTGAAGAGGTTGCCGGACCGCTTATGCTTGTTCGCGACGTTGAAAGCGTTGCGTATAATGAGCTTGGCGAAATTGAGCTGGCGAACGGAGAAAAGCGGCGTTGCCGCGTGTTGGAAATTGACGGAAAGAACGCTCTCGTTCAGCTTTTTGAGTCTTCGGTCGGAATCAATCTCGCCGAAAGCAAGGTGCGCTTCCTCGGAAGGCAAATGGAACTTGGCGTTTCCGAAGATATGCTCGGTCGCGTTTTTGACGGTCTCGGTCGCCCGATAGACGGCGGCCCCGACATCATCCCCGAAAAACGCCTCGACGTTAACGGAACGCCGATGAATCCTGCGGCGAGAAGCTATCCGCAAGAGTTTATTCAAACGGGAATTTCCGCAATTGACGGTCTGAACACTCTTGTTCGCGGTCAAAAGCTTCCGATTTTTTCCGCCTCCGGTCTGCCGCACGCGCAACTTGCGGCGCAAATTGCGCGTCAGGCAAAGGTTCTCGGAACGGACGAACAATTTGCGGTCGTTTTTGCCGCAATGGGAATCACCTTTGAAGAAGCGGATTTCTTCACTCAATCTTTCCGCGAGACGGGTGCGCTTGACAGAACGGTGATGTTTTCAAATCTTGCCAACGACCCTGCGATTGAACGTATCGCAACGCCGAAAATGGCCCTCACGGCTGCCGAATATCTTGCTTTTGACAAGGGAATGCACGTTCTTGTAATCCTTACGGATATCACAAACTATGCCGATGCGCTTCGAGAGGTTTCCGCTGCAAGAAAGGAAGTTCCCGGAAGGCGCGGCTATCCCGGATATATGTATACCGACCTTGCTTCGATATATGAGCGCGCAGGTCGCCAACGCGGAAAGAACGGAAGCATAACGCTCATTCCGATTCTCACCATGCCGGAGGACGACAAGACTCATCCAATTCCGGACCTTACCGGTTATATCACCGAAGGTCAGATAATTCTCAGCCGCGAGCTTCACCGAAAAGGCGTTGTTCCGCCCATAGATGTTTTGCCGTCCCTTTCAAGGCTCAAAGACAAGGGAATCGGCGAAGGAAAAACAAGGGCGGATCATTCAAACACAATGAACCAGCTCTTTTCCGCCTATGCGCGCGGAAAAGAAGCCAAAGAGCTTATGGTCATTCTCGGCGAAGCTGCGCTTACTGATATGGATAAGCTTTACGCAAAATTTGCCGATGAATTTGAAAAGCTTTACGTCTCTCAGGGCAGCGAAACCGATCGCTCGATTGAAGAAACGCTTGACCTTGGTTGGAGACTGCTTTCCATCCTTCCCCGAAGTGAACTTAAACGTATCAGTGATGAATTTCTTGATATGTATTATATTGAAGAGCAGGTGAGCTGATGGCGGTTATGAACGTCAACCCGACGCGCATGGAGCTTAGCAACCTGAAAAAGAAGCTTGTTACCGCAAGAAAAGGTCACAGGTTGCTCAAAGATAAGCGAGACGAGCTCATGCGCCGTTTTCTTGACCTCGTTCGTGAAACGAAGGCTCTTCGCGAAAAGGTTGAAGCTGGAATTAAAATTGCGAATGAGCATATGTCAATAACGCGAAGCACGATGACCGACGAAGAAATCGAAGTCGCTCTTATGATGCCGGCGCAAAAAATGGGTGCTCGGGTTCAAACGCAAAATATCATGAGCGTTGAAGTTCCGGTTTTTGAGCCGGAGCTCAAAATCGCAAATGACGGAGAAATCTATTCTTACGGCTACGCTTTTACCGGCGGCGACCTTGACGAAGCGGTTCTTGCGCTTTCGAATGTCATGCCCGATATGCTGCGCCTCGCACAGTGCGAAAAAACGTGTCGGCTCCTCGCTTCCGAGATTGAAAAAACCCGACGGAGGGTTAACGCTCTCGAACACGTTTTGATCCCTCAATATGAAGAGACGATAAAGTATATCACCATGAAGCTTGACGAAAACGAGCGTTCGGCAACGACACGCTTGATGAAAGTCAAAGACATGATGTTGAAAACAGGGAAATAATTATGACTGAAGATAAAGTGCTGGTTTCTCATGCTTTGGATCTCAAAATGCAGTGCGAAAACGATTCTGTCGTTCATTGCACTGCTTTTCTTGACCAAAGGCAAAAAGCTTTGTTGTTGCCGCTTGAACGGCGTTGCGGCGAATATGTGAAAACCTTTTATTACGGAGGCTTTGACGATTCGGAACGTCAGCTTGCCGTTTTTGTTCCGAAATTTTATGAACAGGATTCCGCCGAGGAATTTTTTCTCGCTTATCCCGAATATGATCCGATTGCGCTTTTGCGCCTTGAAAAAGATCGCTTTTCAAAACTTTCTCATCGTGATTATCTCGGTTCGTTGATGGCGAGCGGAATCAAGCGCGAAACTCTTGGCGACATCGTTCTTGATGACGACGGAGCTTATTTGTTTTGTCTTGACTCTGTGAGCGGCTTTATCGTCGAAAACATCAAGTCGGCAGGAAGAGCAAGCATAACCGTTTCAAGGCTCGAAAAGAGCAGCTTTGTTCAAAACGAAGAACATACAAAAGAGCTTTTCTTGTCCGTTGCGTCGCTTCGCCTTGACGCTGTTTGCGGCGCGGCGTTTTCGCTCTCGCGAGGAAAAGCTTCGCAGCTTATCGCGAGCGGAGCTGTTTTCCTCAACGGCGTTCAGCAGACCGAACCCGACCGAAAAGTTTCGCCGAACGACAAACTCGTTTTGCGCGGAAAGGGAAAAGCAGTTCTTTCGAGGATTAACGGAGAAAGCAAAAAAGGCAGAATTCACATAACCGTAAAACGCTATTTGTGATTTCTCTTTGAAAAATTTGATATATATAATTAAAAAAGAGCGAACGCCGTTTGACGTTCGCTTCTTTGAATTTTGGACTCTTTAATCGAAAGGACGTTTCTTTCAAAAAAAGTTACCACGCCAAAGGGGTGTGATCTTGGCGTGGTAAATATAATCGAAACGACGCAGGTTTAATAATGTCTTGCGCCGCACTTGCAGGTTTTGTTCTTCTTGAATATTCTCTGGAAGATGAGTCCAATCTTAAAGACGAGTTTCTTTATGCCCTTTTTGTGGCAATTGCAGGAGCAGTTTGCGCTCGGGTTTGTGGGTTCGGGCTGAGGTTCGGGCTGAGGTTCGGGCTGAGGTTCAGGTTGAGGTTCGGGTTGAGGTTCGGGTTGAGGTTCGGGTGTGGGCTCGGTTTCGGTTTCTTCAACAACAGCGTAGTAGCTGAAGTGGGTCGTTTCGAAAACGATATATCCGTTTTCAACGCGGCTGTTGAGCTTTTCGCGCGTTCCGTTGGCGGCAACATGATAAATAACCGCGTTGTCTGCGTTGAAATTATCCGAAAGCGGAATGCTTACGGTTCCGTTCGGTTGAACGGGAGCGCCGTTCTTTGTTACCGTGATATCGTAAAGCTCAAATTTGGTGTTTTCGCTGTTGAAGATTTCAAAGAAAGAACCTTCGGTGACAGCGGTAACGTTGAGCACGGCATCGCTGTCAAAGACACCGGCGGAATAAGAAAGCTTAATGCCTGTTGCGGCGTCTTTCATGAGAGGAACAAAGTTAAATCCGTTTTCGACAGCGTAGGCTTCGGCGGCTGTTCCTGTGTAGCCGTAAATTGTGAAGTTATCGACTTTCGGGGTGTCACCTTCGTCACCATAATAATAACCAAAAGCTTCTTCTCCGATGCTTGTTACGCTGTCGGGGATGGTTATTTCCGTAAGAGCGGGACAATTCTCAAAGGCGCTTACTTCAATACTTGTCACGCTGTTCGGTATTATTACGCTCGTGAGATTTTCGCAAAAAACAAAAGCGCCCGCGCCGATGCTTGTTACGCTGTTGGGAATTGTTACGTTTGTGAGGTTTTCGCAAGCACCAAAAGCAAGCATGCCGATACTTGTTACGCCATTGGGTATTGTTATGCTTGTAAGGTCAGTTGAAGCAAATGCGCTATTACCGATGATAGTTACGCTGCCATCATCAGGAATAACGCTTGCTTTGCAACCCAACACAAGCTCTTTTTTGGCTGTCTCTATAATGCAATTTCCCGAGCTGTGATAAACAGTGTTTCCCGATGAAACGATTATGCTCGTCAGGCTGTCGCAACTAGAAAATGCTGAAAGATCAATGCTTGTTACATTCTTACCTATGGTCACGCTCGTTAAGCACTGGCAATAATAAAACGCCCAATCGCCAATGCTTGTTACACTGTTGGGGATTGTTACGCCCGTGAGCGCGGAGCCAGAAAATGCAAAGGTGTCAATGCCTGTCACCGGATAATCGCCGAGGGTGTTCGGAATAACGAAGTTACCCGATGCATTTAGACCACTTGTTATAACAGCTTCGCCGTTTTTAACTTTATAAGTCAAAACGCCTTTGGTGTATTCTGTGTCTTCCGCATTCGCCGTCAGGGCGAAAGAACCGTCAACGCCGCCGAAATCGGCGATCGGCGCGGCGGAAAGCAGCATGAGGACCGCAAGCACGGCAGAAAGAATTTTCTTCGTTTTTTTCATAATTTTTTCCTCCAAATGTTAAAATTTTGCTTTTGCGAAACAATTATAGCACAATATTTTTTATTTGTCTACGATAATAGACAATATTTTTTAAAAACAAACAAAAAAGTAAAAGAGTGTTTTTCGCTTTCGTGCTCTTGTTTTATCGCTATATATATGATAAAATATTTAGTTAGTTATCGCACAAGGAAAAGAGGTGTCGCTGTGCGCGTTGCAATAATCGGCGGCGGTGCAGCCGGGCTTATATGTGCCGCTTCGCTCGCCGTGAACAAAAATACGGACGTAACGGTTTTCGAAAAGAACGACCGCGTCGGAAAAAAACTGCTTTCGACGGGAAACGGTCGTTGCAATATGACGAATATTAACGCAACACCGATGGATTATTTCGGCGCGGCAGAGTTTGTTTCTTCCGCTTTCGAAAGCTTTTCGCCGAAATCGGTCGTTGAATATTTTGAAAAAATCGGCCTTTTTTCAAGGTCAGACAGCGAAGGCAGGGTTTATCCGCTCAGCAATCAGGCTGCCGGTGTTCTTGACGCGCTTCGCTTTGAATGCGAACGCCTCAAAGTGAAGTTTGTTTGCTGCTGCGAAATCACCGAAGTTAAACGCCGAAGGGAAGGCTTCGTCCTGAACGGAGAATATTGTTTTGACAGGGTTGTTTTTGCCTGCGGCGGACCCGCCGGTGTTCGCGAATATAATTCGTTTGCTTTGCTTTCTTCCCTGGGACATAGCGTTAAAAAAACAGCGCCTTCGCTCGTTCGGTTAATGACGGATGACCCTATGACGAAGCAACTCAAGGGTATTCGTGCCGTTGTTTCAATGTCGCTTTATTCCGATGAAAACCGCGTTGCCACCGAAAGCGGCGAACTTCTGTTTTCCGATTTCAGCCTTTCCGGAATCATTTCAATGCAGCTTTCGTCCTATGTTTCGCGCTTGAAACTGAGCGGAAAAAAGCGCTTTCGGGTCTCTGTTGATTTCGTTCCCGACGTTTCAAAAAAGCGGTTTTTCGAACTGCTTTCTTCGCTCGCCGCGAGGGAGAAAATCAAAAGCGAAAACTTGCTTTCCGGCTTTATGCCGCGAAAGCTCGGTGCCTGCCTTTTGAAAAAGGTCGGTCTTTCTCCCGAAACGGAAGCCTCTTCTTTGAGCGCGGCTCAAATCGAAAAAATTGCAGAAGTTTGCAAAAACTGCAAAATTACCGTGACCGGTGTCGGCTCGCTCTCGCAGGCGCAGGTCACCATTGGCGGGGTCAACACGGACGAGTTTGATTTTGAAACGCTCGAATCGAAAATTGTTCGCGGCGTTTATTGCTGCGGAGAGATGCTTGACGTTGACGGAAAATGTGGCGGATATAACCTGCAATGGGCGTTTTCGAGCGGGCTTCTTTGCGCTGAAAGTATTGTTTTGGGGTGTAAGTAATGATAAGGATAAGCGAAATAAAACAAAGCCTTGACGCTGACCGTGACGACCTTTGTTCCGCTTGCGCGAAAGCGTTAAGAATCGGTCGCGAACAGATAAAGGACATAAACATTGTTCGCCGTTCTGTTGACAGCAGAAAAAAATCCGACGTTCATTTTGTTTATATTGTTGACGTTTCTGTTTTGGGTGACGAAGGAAAAATTATCAAACGCATCAATTCGAGAAATGTTTCCCTAAGCGAAGCTTATTCATATACGATGCCGGAAAACCGCCGCGTTTCGGCTTTGCGACCGGTGGTTGTGGGCTTCGGTCCTGCCGGGATTTTTGCGGCTTTGACTCTGGCGCGAGCCGGTTTGAAGCCTTTTGTCGTTGAACGCGGCAATGATGTTGAAACGAGAACAAAGGATATTGCCTCCTTTTTTAAAACGCGCGTCCTTAACAGCGATTCAAACGTTCAATTCGGTGAAGGTGGAGCAGGCACGTTTTCGGACGGAAAGCTTACCACCGGAATAAAAAGCGACCTTTGCCGAAAAGTTTTTGTTGAGTTTTTCGAACACGGAGCCCCCGAGGAGATTCTCTGGTCGGGAACGCCGCATATTGGAACGGACAAGCTTTCCGTGGTTATTAAGAATATGCGTGAAGAAATAATTTCGCTCGGCGGCGAGGTCGTTTTCGGCGCAAAGCTTACAGACCTGATCGTTTATAACGCTTCCATTCAGGGAATAACATATCAAAAAAACGGTCAAAGCCACGATTTTGAAACCGATACCGTCATTCTCGCAATCGGTCATTCGGCGCGAGACACGGTGAAGATGCTAAAAAACAAAGGCGTTGTTATGATGCAAAAGCCGTTTTCGGTCGGCGCGAGAATCGAACATCCGAGAGAGATGATTGACCGTTCGCAATACGGTGCCTTTGCCGCTCATCCCGCTCTTTCGGCTGCGGTCTATAAGCTTGCCTGTCACAAAGAGCACGAAAGGGGAGCATACACGTTTTGTATGTGCCCCGGCGGAACGGTCATTAACGCAACTAGCGAAGAAAACTGCGTTGTTACGAACGGAATGAGCGAGTTTGCGCGCGACAAACAAAATTCAAATTCCGCAATTCTTGTGAACGTTTATCCCGAGGATTTTCCTTCCGACGATGTTCTTGCGGGGTTTGAACTTCAAAAATCGCTTGAGCATAAAGCGTTTGAACTCGGCGGGGGAAACTACAGTGCGCCTTGCCAGCTTGTCGGTGACTTTCTGGCGGAAAAAAGCTCCGAAAAGCTTTCCTTTGTTGAACCGAGCTTTCCGACCGGAGTTACACCCTCCGATATCAGGCGCGTCCTTCCCAAAAGAGTGACTGACACAATGGCGGACGCTCTTGTTCAAATGGACAAAAAACTTTCGGGCTTTGCGCTTCCGGAGGCGGTTTTAACGGCACCGGAAAGCAGAAGCTCTTCCCCGGTCAGGATAATACGCGACGATATCTATCAGGCGAACATCCGCGGGCTCTATCCTTGCGGCGAAGGCGCCGGATATGCCGGAGGAATCGTTTCCGCTGCTGTTGACGGTTTGCGAAGCGCCCACGCGGTTTTGCTTGATGAAAGCGAGCTCAATCACAGAAAGTAAAAATCGCGGAGCTTGCGCTTGCTTTGAAATAAAAAGTTTTGTGACACTTTTATTACAAAAACTTAATGAATTTTGTCATGGAATCAGTTAAAATAGATACGGTTGAATTCTTTGTTTGCGGGTAGGACTATGAGTTATACGATTTATGTTGCCGATGACGACAAAAATATCAGGGATATCATAAAAAGTTTTCTTGAACGCGACGGTTACATTGTCACGGCTTTTGAAAACGGCGATTCTTTGATTGCGGAGTTTTTCAAAAAGCCCTGCGACCTTGTGATTCTGGATATCATGATGCCTGGCACGGACGGCTTGACAATTTGCAAAATGCTCAGAGACAGCAACGACGTGCCGATAATCATGCTCACCGCGAAGGACTCCGAGGATGATTATGTGAAAGGCATCACCATCGGAAGCGACGATTACCTCACAAAGCCCTTTCGCCCGACGACGCTTTTGATGCGTGTTCACGCCCTTTTGCGAAGGGTCGAAATGACAAAGAAAACGACTCAGGAAGTTTCCGTGCCCGATATAATCGTCGGCGACTTGACTTTTTCTCAACGATATAATACGATTTCCTGTCGCTCAAAAAACATTGAGCTGACTCAGACCGAATTTAAGTTGCTCTCCTATATGCTTCTTGAACCCGAAAAAGCGTATTCGCGTGATGAGCTTTTAAAAATGATTTGGGGCTATACAAAATCGTCCGAAACGCGCGTCACCGATGAAACGCTTCGCCGTGTCAGGCGAAAGCTTTCCATCGCCGGAAGCGTTGTCACTATTGAGACGATTTGGGGCTACGGCTATCGTTTGAGCTTTTCGGAGGGCAGTAAATGAGACATATCAAGCTGCGAATACTCACCATAATCTGGTCGCTGATATTTTTGCTGTTCGGTGTCTTCGAAGTGATTTTGAACACTGCTTTGCCGCTGTATTTTGAAGCTCAGGCGAAAAACGCTCTCGAATACGAAGTGAATTATATCAAAGCTATTAAAGATGACGCGAACGAAAACGCCGAAGACGTCGAATATGTCGGCACTTATTTCAGCGGCGAAATTAATTTTATCGTTTTGGACGAAGAAAAAAAGGCTGTTGCGTCTGAAACGAACGCCTATAAAGGCAGCCAGAAAATCAACGAAAAAGAAGTTATAGATTATCAGAAAAACAACGACCTTGAAATCGGCGTTTGCTATACCCTCAAAACCGAAAACGGTTATTACACCCTTGTTAAGTATGAGGACGTTTTTGCTCTTTACGGCGAAAGTGTGCCGACGATAATGTATATCAACATAAAGCCGCTTTTGCAATACACAAAAACGCTTGACGTTTTGCTTGTCTTTGCTTTTTTGTGTGTAACCGTTCTTATGAGTGCCATCGGTTATCGGCTCGCCGCTGCAATCGAAAACTCTCAGGAGTCTCAGCGCCGCTTTTTCCAAAATTCATCCCATGAGCTTAAAACGCCGTTGATGGCGATTCAGGGTTACGCCGAAGGAATCCAGACCGGGCTTTTCGCTCAGGATGTGTCTTCCTCGATAATTCTTGAAGAAAGCGAGCGAATGACCCGTCTCGTCGATGAGATTCTTTCAATTTCAAAAATCGACGCTCATCGACTTGCGCTTAATAAAACCACCGCCGATGTTCGCGAGATACTTTACGATTGCCTTCGCGCCGTTGAAGGAATTCAACAGGAACGCGGCGTGGAATTCGCGTTGGATTTTGATTCGAAACCGGTTTTGCTCAGCTGTGACGAAGATCAGCTTGCGCGGGTGTTCGGCAATGTTCTTGTCAACGCGTTGCGCCATTGTGACTCGAAAATTTCAGTAACCTGCAAAAGCCTCGGGAAGTATTGCCTTGTTAAAATCCGTGATGACGGTGAAGGTCTTTCCGACGAAGATTTGCCGCATATTTTTGACCGCTTTTATACCGGAAAAAACGGCAACACCGGAATCGGACTCGCTCTTGCCGCCGAGATAATAAAACTGCATAAAGGCTCAATAACGGCATATAACGATGAGGACGGCGCTGTTTTTGAAATCAAACTTAAACAAAATTCCTGATTGGAGCTACTATGGTTCTTAATGTTTTAAAATATCTTGAAAATTCTGCTGCGCTTTTTCCCGATAAGGCGGGCGTGATTGACGGCAAAAAAACAATTACATACGCTGAAATGATGGAGAACTGTTCCGCTGTCGGAACGGCGATTTATTCTCTTGTCGGCAGCAAAAAGCCTGTCGGCGTTTATATGGAAAAATCGGCGGATGCGCTTTGTGCGATGCTTGGCGCGGTTTACGGCGGCTGCTTTTACAGCTCTTTAAACGTTGAACTGCCTGAGGGCAGACTTCGTCAGATTGCAAAAGTTCTTTGCCCTGCGCTCATAATAACGAGCGCCGCGCTTGAAGAAGAAGCGAAAACTATATTCACGGGTTTTCAAATTGAAACTTACGAAAAGCTTGTGACTGTCAGTGTTCAGCCGTCGCTTTTGCGAAAAATTGAAAAAAACACGATTGACACCGATCCGCTTTATATTAATTTCACCTCCGGTTCAACCGGCACTCCTAAGGGGATTGTTGTCTCTCATCGCAGCGTTATTGATTTTATCGAGTGCTTTTGCGAAACGTTCGGTTTTTGCGGCGACGATGTTTTTGCAAATCAGGCGCCGTTCGACTTTGACGTTTCGGTCAAGGACATTTTTTCGTCGTTGAAATGCTGCGCAACGCTTCTTGTCGTTCCGCGAAAACTTTTTTCCGCTCCGGCGCAGCTTGTGGATTTTTTGAACGATAACAAAGTCACCGTCATGGTCTGGGCGGTTTCCGCCTTGTGCCTGTTGAGTACGTTCCATGCACTTGATTACAAGACCCCCGAAAGCATTCGAAAAATCCTTTTCAGCGGTGAGGTCATGCCGCTGAAAGCGCTGAAAAATTTCAGGCAGCATTTGCCCGACGCAACTTTTGTTAATCTTTACGGACCGACCGAAATTACCTGCAATTGCACTTATCATGTTTTGTCGCCCCTTAGCGATTACGAAAACGGAATTCCGATCGGCAAGCCGTTCTTGAATGAAGACGTGTTTTTGCTCAGCGATTGCAACGAAAAAATAACTTCTCCCGACACAGTCGGAGAAATATGCGTTCGCGGAAGTGCGCTCGCTTTGGGTTATTATTGCTGCGAAGAGCAAAACAACAGTCATTTTGTTCAAAACCCGCTTAACAGCTTTTATCCCGAAAGAATTTATCGAACCGGAGACCTCGGAAAATATGACTCTGACGGCGAACTGTTCTTTTGCGGAAGAAAAGATTTTCAAATCAAATACATGGGGCACCGCATTGAACTTGAAGAAATCGAGCGCGCAATGGGTGCTATTGACGGCGTTGAAAGCTGCTGTTGTGTTTTCGATGAAAAAAAGTCGAGACTTCGCGGTTTTTATGTCGGCTCAATATCCGGCGATGAGCTTTACGCTGTTATGAAAGAAAAGCTTCCTTCGTTTATGGTGCCGGGCGTTTTAAAAAAGCTTGACTGCCTGCCTCTCACCAAGAACGGAAAAATTGACAGAAACAGCCTCAGGGAAAGTGTGGGTGTTCGTTCGAAATGAAGAATTTTAAAAACAATGCCAACGCTTCTTATTACGTCTTTGATGTCGGTGCGCTTTTGGCTCGTGTTGAATATCTGAAAAACAGTTTACCCGAAAACGTGTCCCTCTGCTACGCCGTCAAGGCGAACACTTTCATAATCGGTGAGCTGCTCGGGCACGTTGCGCGTTTTGAAGTTTGCTCTCCGGGTGAGGCTGAAATATGTTCCGCTCTCGAAGTTCCGGATAGTCAAACTGTAATTTCGGGCGTATACAAAACGCCTGCCGCCATTGAAACGATGGTTCGCGAACACAGCGAACGAATTTTCACCGTCGAATCGCGGCTTCAATTTGACTTGCTCAAAGAGCTTTCCGAAAAGTATTCCGCAAAGCTCAAGTTGCTCCTTCGTCTCACGAACGACAGCCAGTTCGGGCTTGACGCCGCCTGTGTCGAACAAATCGTTGCCGAAAGAGACAATTACGAATTGCTTTCCATTGAGGGAATTCAATATTTTTCCGGCACTCAAAAGACTTCGCTCAAAAAGCTGAAAAGAGAAGTTGAACGTCTTGACGCGTTTATAACCGACCTTTATGATAAATTCGGCTTTGTCTGCCGTGAGCTTGAATACGGCCCCGGTTTTCCGGTCGCATATTTTGAAGGCGAAGAATTTGATGAACCTTCGCTTCTTGAAGGTTTTTCGAATCTTGTTTTCAACATGAAAAACAAGTTGCCGATTTCGCTTGAACTCGGACGCAGCATTGCCGCGAGCTGCGGCTGCTACTGCGCAAAAATCGTTGACCTTAAACAAAACAGGGGACAAAATTACGCTCTCATCGACGGCGGTATGCATCACCTTGTTTATTTCGGGCAACATATGGCGATGAAACGCCCGTTCTTCTGTGTTCTCGGAAAGGAGAACGAACCGCCGGAAAAAGAGTGGAATATCTGCGGCTCCCTGTGTTCAATGAATGATATCGTTGTTAAACAGGCGATGCTCCCGAAGGTTCGGGTCGGCGACACGCTCTGTTTCAAAAACACAGGCGCTTATTGCATGACGGAAGGTATATCGCTTTTTCTGAGTCGCGAACTTCCCGCGGTGTATTTGTTAAAAAATGATGAGCTTCTTTTGGTAAGAAGAAGCTTTGAAACTTCGGTTTTAAACAAACCTGAATATTGAAAGGAATAAAACCATGGAAAAACTTATTGAAATTTTGCAGGACATTCAACCCGATGTAGACTATCAAACGACCGAAAACCTGATTGACGGTCATGTTTTGAGCTCGCTTTCAATCATCTCGCTCGTTGCCGAGATTGAAGAGGAGTTTGATATAACCGTTCCCGCTGTTGATATCATTCCGGCGAACTTTAACTCTGCGTCCGCCATGATGAAGATGATTGAGCGCCTTCAGGACGAAGATTAACGAACACCCTTTAATTTGACCCTCGAGAGTGTATTTATGAAATTTACAACTTTTATGCTCGCAGGCAGTTTGAGCGAAATGACGTCGTTTTCTTCGGCGGCATATCTTGCCCTCTTTCTGCCGGCCGTTTTGCTTCTTTACAGTCTTGTTCCTCAAAGAGCGAAGAAGTATTTTCTTCTCGTTTCAAGCTTTGTTTTTTATTGGCTTGTAAGCGGAAACCTGATAATTTATCTGTTTCTTTCAATTCTTTCGGTTCATTACTTCGGGCTTTGGCTTGACCGTATTGCCGCCAAAAAAGCCGAAGCGGTCAAACAGGTCGAAAAAAGTGAAAGGAAAGCGGTCAAAAAAGCTTATACCGCTAAAGGAAGACTGGTTCTGGCGCTTGCCGCGCTGTTGCATATAGGCACTTTGCTCGTTTTGAAGTATTCACCCTTCTTTACCGAAAACATCAATTCGTTGCTTTCGCTTTTCGGTGTAACGTTCAAATTTGACATACCGTCATATTTGCAGCCTTTGGGTATTTCGTTTTTCTCTTTGCAGGCGGTTTCCTATTTGTTTGATGTTTATCGGGGAACGACGAAGGCGGACGAAAACATCTTCCGCCTCGGACTTTATATGTCGTTCTTTCCGCAAATCGTCGAAGGGCCGATTTGCCGTTATGAACAAACGGCAAAACAGCTTTGGAACGTTGAAACTATCCGCTATGAAAACCTTGTTTTGGGCTTGCAGCGATTTGCTTACGGTCTGTTTAAAAAGATAGTTATCGCCGACAGATTGAACGCTCCCGTGAAGGAACTGTTTAAGCATTACGATGAATATCCCGGCGGCATGGTTCTCGTTGCCGCGGTCTTTTACACAATTCAGCTTTACGCCGATTTCTCGGGCGCGATGGATGCGGTGGTTGGCACGGCGCAGATTTTCGGAATAGATATGCCGGAAAACTTCAAACGACCGTTCTTTTCGAAAACGATCTCCGAATTTTGGCAACGTTGGCATATCACCCTCGGCGCGTGGTTCAAAGACTATATTTTTTATCCGCTAACCATGTCAAAGCCGCTGAAAAAGCTGACTTCTTCCGCTCGAAAAAAGCTCGGAAATCATTTCGGTCCTTTGCTTGCGGGAAGCATCGCTTTGTTTTGCGTCTGGCTTTCAAACGGTCTTTGGCACGGAGCCGGCTGGACTTACATATTCTTCGGGCTCTATCATTTTGTTTTGATTTTGCTCGGAAGCATGGTAGCTCCGCTTGTTGCGAAAATCAACAAAAAGCTTCGTGTCAATTCCGAATCGTTTTTCTATCGTGCGTTTCAAATTGTCAGGACTTCTTTGCTTGTTGTGGTCGGCGAATTGTTCTTCCGCGCAAATTCGCTTAAAGACGGCTTCGCAATGCTAAAGCTTCTCGTTACGGACTTTTCTTTTATGCCGCTTTCAACATTCTTGGACGGCACGATAAAAATCAGTTACGGCGGATTGTTTTCTCTTGCAATAGCGCTTGCGGTCGTTTTTGCTGTCAGCTTGATAAGCGAAAAAGGCGTTGATATAAGAAGTTCTTTGAAGAACAAAAGTGTTCTTATACGCTGGTTGCTGTTTTATCTTCTGATAATGTTCATCTTCGCCTTCGGTGCATATGGGCCGGACTATGTTCCGGTTGACCCGATATACGCAGGCTTTTAAAAAAAGGGGGCAGGGCATGAATAAGAAAACATTTAAAAACATAATTTTCAGCGTTCTTTTTGTCGCATTGATAGCTTTGTCGCTCGCTGTCGGTTCAATTATCGTTGTTCCGAAGACCAATCTCAAAGAAGCGGGAATGAAAGATGCTACCGCGTTCGGTGTGATCAGTGAGCCGAAAAACACGATTGACGCCGTTTTTCTCGGCGACAGCGAAGTTTATCGTTCGGTCATGCCGTTGAAAATTTGGGAGGATTACGGAATTACAAGCTACGTTTGTTCGACTCCGGCGCAACAGCTTTATTATTCGTTTGAGTTTCTTCAAAAAACCTTCAAGACGCAGTCACCCAAATATATCTTCATTGAAACAAACAGCTTTTTCAGAGACTTCACTTTTTCGGACGTGATTGAAAACACTGCGGAAAAAATTGTTCCCTTTTTCCGATATCATACCAATATACGAAAAGTTCTTTCTTCGGGCTTGAATTTGGAAAAAATGTTCGCTTCTCCCGATTATACAACGATAATCAATGACAAGGGCTATCGTCTCAGCCTGAAAGTTAAGGGAAAAAAAGAAAAGCCGTCATATATGGCGCTCTCAAATTTACGCGAACCTATTTCCGACAGCAATGTGAGCTATATTAAAAAAATCAATAATTATTGCCGTGCGAACGGCGCCACGCTCGTCTTCTTGAGCATACCGAGCACACAAAATTATAATTACGCAAGGCATAACAGCATTGCAGACCTCGCGGCTCTTCTCGGCGTTGATTATGTCGATATGAACCTTCTCAGAGAAGAAGTTCCGATAAACTGGAAGAAAGACACCTATGATAAGGGTGACCACCTGAATTATTACGGTGCAAAGAAGGTCACGGCTTATCTTGCCGCCTACCTTGCGAATACCGAAGCCTTCTTTGATAAGCGAAGTGTTTTCGAATACTCCGCCTGGAATGAGGCTGTCGATAATTTTGAAATCGAGCTCAAGGAAGCTAAGCAAAAACGCAGCGAAAAAAAGGCGAAAGTTAAAACCGATGACGGTCAAACTTCGAACGCCCGAAAATCAGATTTCGTTTTGTAAAAATAACCACCGCGTCTGTCCTTAAAAGGATGACGCGGTGGTTTTGGTTTGGTGTCAAGTTTTTTGAGCTCTCGGCGGAACGTCGCGGCTCAATACTCCGAGGTCTTAACGCTGTAGGACGAAAAAACTTTTTTGGCCGCGGCTTCAAGGTCAATCTCGGTCGGCACAGAGAGGTATTCGTTTTCCCTCCAGACCCAGCGAATATCATTGAAGAACCAGTCGGGCATTTCGGCCTTCTGTCCGTTGAGACGCTGTTTCATAACGTGGACCCAGGTTTTCCACCTTTCGAGATAAAAATCGCGTGTCAAACCGGACCACTGTTTGTTTGAATAATCGCGCAAAGCGCCGTCTTCGGCAATTTGGCGTGAACCGCCCCATGTTGTGATCTGGGCGCGCGCGTTGTATTGGAACATTCTGTTTGTAAAATCATCAAACGGTTCGGCGAGTTTTTTCGCTTTTTCAAGCCAACCACCGAGCATGAACTCGCTGTTTGCCGAGAGAATCTCATCCGTGAAAAGAGCGAGACTCAAAAACTTGTCCGACCATTTCATGAATGCGATAAGATCGTTGTCGCTGTAAGCTCGCGACATATTTTTCTGGTATTCCTGAGCTGTGTTTGAAAGCACCTGTTTTAAAAGGTCAATTGCGTCAAACAAATAGCCTTCGCTTGACTTGCAGCTTTGTGAATTTGTCAAAAAGAGCGAAACCGCGTCTTCAAAATCGCCTTTGTCGTAAGCGACAAGATTGTTGCCCCATGTCGAAGGTGAACCGACGTCGAGCGCCGGTCGTGCGTTGATAACGGATTCGGGAGCGCCTTCGCCGTGTTCGTTCAGCTTCGGGTTATAAACGGTTTCGTTCAAAAGCTTCATCGCTTTGAACATATTTTCGCTGCATTGACCGTATCTGCGTGTGGCGTAGTTTCTGAGCCATGCATCAAGTTCAATGGGTTCAACAGTGTCCGTTTCCGTCCATATTGTTTCAAAGAAAAGGTCAAAAATTATCGGGTTTGAGTGTGTGGCCTCCGGAGTGATTCCAATGCCCTGCATATGTTTTGCAATTTTCGAAGCGCGCGAAATCTCCGAGGCGATCGTTGCAAGATGACCGTGAAGCCCCATTCTGCCGCCAAAGTTGTTGAGCATACAATAAACCCAGGGCGAACCGAGAAATTCACTTCCCAAAAAGTTCTCCCAGCGCGGCTTCTTTTCGGCGTAAAGGTCAAGAATAAGCGTGTGTTCTTTTCTGTCGCTAACGCCTTCCAAAAGCTCACCGGAGGGATTTTCGCCCCATGATTGAATGATCCACACTCCGTCGGGACGGTTTTTGAGCAAGGCGTCGAGAAGATATTTGCTGACTCGTCTGACGTCAAGTCTTCCGCTTTTTCCACCTTCGTGGAACGGGTCTGTTGCAAAGAATTCCGATATATCGCCATAAACTTCGCGCTGACTTTCGTAAAAGAGGTCTGCCAGGCGAAGATACGCCGGTGTGTCGGTTTTGAGCATTGCCGGTCTTTCCGCGCCGTTCCAAAGTCCCTGCGGAATTATCGCAGCATCGGGAACATATTTTTTAATATCGGTGGGAACCATTCCCGAAAAGCCCTGAAAGACGGGCTTCATTCCCATTTTGCGCATGAAGAGGTGGTTCTTTCTTGCGAGCTCGGTGCGCTTTTTGAAATAACCGGGAGGCAGGGGAGCTCCGGTTGAATATAAGTTTGCCATGCAGAACCAGGCGTAGTACGCCGGACCGGGAAGGAAAGCGGTCGCTCTGCTTTGTGAATATCCGAGTTTAAGCAAAAATCTGCGCCAGACTTCTTCAATCGCGGTGATGTCAAGAAAAACATTAACGCCCTGAAGCGCGTAATAATCAAGTTCCTTTTGCCATTGCTCGTCCGTGTAAAACGCCATTGTGTAGGAAAGTGAGCAATAGTTGTTTGCGTATCTGATCTTGAACGGAGTTGTAACTTTCCGTTCGGTACCGATCTTCGGAAGGGGAAACGGCATTTTTCTTGAACAACCCACCTGGGAAATATGTACGTTGCAATAGTTTTTGTAATAGAAGTTCAATCCGACTGCGGCGTTGCAGCCGCTGTTTGCGCATATTGCTATTCGTCCGTCGTCGCTGTCGCCGAGCGAAAAGAATTCCTCCTCGCTTTCCTCAATCGAAAAGCGAAAACGATCGCTGAATTCTTCTCCGACGGTTCTCGCAACGAGAGCGTGAAGCTCCCGAACTGTGTCGTCTTTTGTCACTTCGATGTTATACTCGCTGTTTTCAAAAGCTTGCGGATAATCAATAACCGCCCTGACAGCTTCTTCTTCGCTTTCCTCGCCGAAAAGCTCAATGTTTTTGACGGTGGCGTATGAGGACTTTTCGCTGTATTTAAAGAGCAGGCGCAGCTTGCAGGCGTTGAAGTTGCAGTTGATTTCGTAATGTCCGTTGAATTTTTTCTCGCTGTTTTGCGCAAAGACCTGAGTGAAGTTTACGAAGTCTTTGCTCGCAAAGACCGAAAAAATCAAAATGTCGTCCTTTGCGCAGTCAACAACGATTCGTTCGAGCGAAAACATTTTTCCGAGGTCAATATCAACATAGTTCGGAAACTGACCGCCGACCCACTTCGTCCTCTTGCTTTCGTCGATGAGCTTGAAAGTGTTTTCGGAGTTTTCCTGGGCAAAGAGCATTTCTTTTGTAACTGGAATTTTATTACACATATAAAAACCGTCCAATCAAAATCAACAATTTTCTACCATTCTATAGAAAAAAAGCGCAATAGTCAAGAAGGATTGAAAATTAATAGGGAATATTTTTTTGAGAAAACACAGCCGTTGCAGATTTTTTTGAAAAACAGAGAAAAAGGTCTTGATATTTTTATTTTTTATGATACAATGTAGTGAATACAAAAGCAAAGGTGCGGTGATGAACGGCTTTTGTTTTTGATAAAATAAGGAGGTAAGAACAATGGCATATGTAATTAGTGGCGACTGCATTTCATGCGGTGCTTGCGCTGATAACTGCCCCGTCGGTGCAATCAGCGAAGGCGACTCAAAGTATGTTATTGATGCTGATTCCTGCATCGAATGCGGTGCATGTGCAGATGGCTGCCCTGTTGAAGCAATCACTGAAGGCTGATTTGAGTTGAAAAAGCAATCCGGAGCTAACCGCTCCGGATGTTTTTTTGTTAATGGGGATGTCTTGTGTTCGGTTTGAGAACCGTTTTGCCGCGCTCGGTGCGGGCAAAGGCTCGCTCATAATATGTTTCCGAGCGTTATTCTTTGTTCCTCAACAATATCGTTAAGGACGGCAATGCTTTCGCGAATCGTTTCAAAGACCGTTTGCTCTTCGCCGAGGGAGTACATTTCCGAAATCGTCAGGAGCGATTCGTCGAGCGTGTCAACGGTTGAATGATCGAGAAACACGCTGAACTTCAATCGCTCTTTTTTCCAACTCTCTTCGATTTTTGAAAGAACAACGCCCGTTTCGTCTTCTCCGTTGAGAATACTGACCGAGGCTTTTTCCAATTCATCGGTGATTTTTTCACAGCTTTTTTGCAAAATTACGCTTCCGGAAATCGCCGTGGCAAAGCAAGCAATGAGAATTAAAACAGCAAAAAAGAATCGCTTCATTTTATCTTATCCCTTTTTCGCACCATGATTTTTTGTTTCTTGTCGCTACAGTAAGTCATAAGCAAAATATCGTTCGGCGAAAGTCCGGTTTCTTTCAAAATGTTCAAAAGCTTTTCTTTTGTCAAATCACAAATCTCAAATTCACGCTCAACTATTTTTCCGTCGCTTATGACAAGACAGGGAAGCTCAACGGGCTCGTTTTCCTCATCCTTGAGAAGCACGCTGAGCGAACCGTTCGTTTCAACATACGCGAAGTTGACCTGTTCAATGTCAAAAACATCTTTTAGTCGCAGCGCTTCAACAACATCATCAACACTGTATCTGATGCTTTTGAGATTTTCTTCGATAATTTCTCCGTTTTTAATGATCAATATCGAGTTTCCCTGTAACAGAGTTCGAAACGAACGGAATTTGAGCGCAAGAAACGAAGTGATAATTTCAAGAGCGATCAAAAGCAAAACAGCCATTACTGAACGCAAAAGGGGAGTGTCGCTGTCCTGCAACGGCATTGAAGCGATGTCCGAAAGAAGAATTGTAATTACAAGTTCAAACGGCTGCAATTCTCCTATTTGCCGCTTTCCCATAAGGCGAACGCTGATGATGATTATAATATAAATTATGATTCCTCTGATTAAAACGGACAGCATATTTTATCACAAACCTTCTTTTCTCCTTTTGAAAGTTTTTGCAAAAGCTCGCTTACTATTCCTCTTTTGTTCAAATTCCGAAAGCAAAGAAGCGGAAAAAGTTGAACCCATGTTGTTTGTTAAATGCTTTTAAAAATTGAAAACAATGCCTCGCTCGCCCGAAAGTTGCTTGATTGTAGCAACTTTTTCTTTTTTTCATATTATGTAATCGGCGGCATATCGGAATGATTTTCATTAATTAAAAGAAGGGTGATAGGATGAATGGTTTTGATTTGATGATCGAGCGATATAAAAAAGAACTTATAGATGCGAAAAAACGCTCAATTTTAAAAGAGCTTGAAGAAACAACCTCGCAGCCATATTCCGAAAGCACGGCGGTGCTGCCCGCCAACGCTTCTCTTGAAGTTCAAAACACCGAAACTGCCGAGACCGCGCAGCCGAAAAGTCATGATTCGGCAGAGCAGACTTACGAAACTTATGAAGAAGGCAGCGAAAAAAGCGACGCGGTGTTTTTGAGCGAGAATACTTCCGAGCGGAAAAAGGAAGCAAAAGATGAGGAAGAGCCTGTCTCTCCTGAGTCACTCGGTTCGCTGAAGGTTCAGGTCTTTGTTGCAGACCGCGCTTATCCTGTCTCTTCGGCAAGAGTCGTTGTTACCGAAAAAAGCACCGGGCGAGTCTGCTTCGATGGTTATACCGATACGGACGGTTCAATCGGAAAACTGCTTTTGCCCGCTCCGGAGCGTTCCTCTTCGCAAACTCCTCAGGAAAAACCGCCTTACGCTCAATATGATATCGTTGTATCGCACCCGGGTTTTCAAAGCAGAAAGTATTTGGGAGTTCCGGTTTTTGCCGGTGTCGAATCCATTCAGAATATACAGCTTATCCCGAGTGGTCTCAACGAGGACGAAAACAACGATGTCACGGAAAGTGAACCCGAAATCTTGCTGAAAAAGAGAGGTGAGCGAAATGCCTGACGCTGTGGTTGTTCCCGAATATATAACGGTACATCTCGGCGCGCCGTCCGTAGCGGCACCGAACGTTACCGTGCCTTTTGTCGATTACATCAAAAACGTGGCTTCGAGTGAGATATATCCGACCTGGCCCGAAAACGCTTTGAGGGCAAATATTATTGCGCAGATCTCGCTTGCGCTCAATCGAATATATCTTGAATATTATCGCTCAAGAGGCTATGATTTCGACATAACAAATTCAACTCAATTTGACCAGGCTTTCCAAAACGGACGCGATTATTTTGCGAACATTTCTCAAATCGTTGACGAGATTTTTAATACTTATGTTGTGAAACAGGGAACGGTTCAACCGTATTATACCGAGTATTGCGACGGTGTAAACGTGAACTGTGCCGGTCTTTCGCAGTGGGGCACGGTCGCCCTCGCAGAGCGCGGATATACGCCGTATGAAATTTTGCAATATTATTACGGCGATGACATTGATTTAAGGCGCGCGGACACGGTCTCCGCTTTTCAAAGCTATCCCGGCTCGGCTCTGAGAGTCGGTGACGTCGGCAACAGCGTTCTCGATATTCAGCGCTGGTTGAACAGAATTTCGCAAAACTATCCTTCAATACCGAAAATACCCTTGACGAACGGAAGTTTCGGACGTACAACCGAAAACGCTGTCAGGCAATTCCAGCGAATTTTTGATTTGACCGATGACGGTGTTGTCGGAGAAGCAACGTGGTATGCCATACGGCGCATATACAGTGCCGTTAAACGACTTTCTGAGCTTTATTCCGAAGGAATAACGATAACCGAAGCCGAACGTCGCTATCCATACCCGCTTCGTCTTGGCGACAGGGGTCAACCGGTAAGCATAATTCAATATTACTTAAAATTTCTGGCTTATTTTGATAATTCTCTGCCAAACATCGAAAACGACGGCGTGTTCGGCGCCGCAACGGAAAACGCGGTGAAAGCTTTTCAACGCGAGCAGGGTCTCACAGCCGACGGCGTTGTCGGCGAAAGAACGTGGAATGCAATCCTTGACGCATATCGTGACACGCTCCTTTCGCTTCCTTATGAGTTTCAAACTTATTCGGCGCTGCTTTATCCGGGTTATGTTATTACCGAGGGGGCAACGGGAAAAGCCGTTGAACAGCTTCAAACCTATTTGAATGTCATCGCCGAGAACCTTCCCGCTGTTCCCGCAGTTGAAAACGACGGCGTTTACGGTCCTCAAACAATGCGTGCGGTCGAAGCGGTGCAGTCGCTTTACGGAATGCCCGTGACGGGTTTTGTCGGTCCGCTGACATGGAACGCCGTTGTTGAGCTTTATAATGATTACCGAATTTTTTGATTAAAACCGTCTTTTTCGTCTAAACTACTTTTGGTGATATGATGAGCGATTTCGAAAAAAGCTATGAAGAAAACCTTTCAATGATAAACCGAAAACTTCGAGTCGGTGAAAGTTTTGATATTCTTATCAAGCGGATAAAAGCCGGCGGTCGGCGGGTAACATTTTATTGCATAGACGGATTCGTAAAAGACGAAATGTTTGAAAAAATGCTGGAATATATCAGCAACCTTACCGAAAAGGATATCAAAGACAATCCAACGGCGGAAAAGCTTTTGGATAGCCATATAACCTATATCGAGTCGAGCGTTGAGGCGAGCCTTGAACGTTTTGTAACTTTTGTGCTTTCCGGAGCGATAGGAATGATAGTTGAAGGTTACAGCGAAGCGATAATAATCGACGCAAGGACATATCCGGCGCGGAACGTGGAAGAACCTGAATCGGACAAAGTTCTTCGCGGCTCACACGAAGGCTTCGTTGAAACGGTGATTTTTAACACGGCTTTGATTCGAAGAAAAATCAGAAATCCGAACCTGACTTTCAAGGCGTTTCAAATCGGGAGCGAGTCTAAAACAGACGTGGTTGTCTGCTATCTTGAAGATTGCGTCAACAAAAAACAGCTTGCTTCCGTCACGGAAAAGCTGAATTCGATCAATGTTTCAAGTCTCACAATGAGCCAGGAAAGCCTTCGCGAATGTCTCGTTCCGTCTCAGCCCTGGAATCCTTTTCCGAAGGTTCGCTATACCGAACGTCCCGATGCCGCCGCGGCCTGTGTTTATGACGGCAATGTTGTTGTGTTTGTCGATGGTTCACCGTCGGCAATGATTTTGCCGACAGGCGTTTTTGATTTTGTTCAGGACGTCAACGACTTTTATTTTCCGCCCTTGATCGGAACGTTTTTGCGTTATGTCAGAGCAATTGTGTTCGCGCTTTCGCTCCTGCTCGTTCCTTCCTGGTATTTGCTGACCCTATACGGAGATTCCTTGCCGCAGGGGCTCAGGTTTCTGCTTGTGAAAGAACCGAACAGCGTGCCGCTGATAGCGCAACTTCTTGTCATTGAGTTTGTTGTTGACACGCTTCGCCTCGCTTCGCTCAACACACCGAGCGCTTTGAGCAATTCTTTCAGCGTTGTCGGTGCGCTTGTCCTCGGTGAGTTTGCGGTGTCATCGGGTTGGTTTGTTTCCGAAGTTGTTTTGTTTATGGCTTTCGCCGCCATATCGAATTTCACTCAGGCGAGCTATGAGCTCGGTTATGCCATAAAGATATCGCGAACCGTAATTCTTATTCTCACGGCTCTTTTTAAACTTTGGGGTTTTCTCGGCGGTGTTGCGCTTGTTATTGTTGTAATCTGCGCAACAAAAACTGTTGACGGTTACACTTATCTTTATCCACTTTGCCCGTTTGACAAAAAAGCTCTTTGCAGTTTGCTTGTCAGGCGAACGCTAAAGAGCAAAAATCAAGATTGAGACGCTTTGCTTTTGTGCGGCAAAAATCGAGTGTGTCAGTAAAGTGTCAGCCGAACAAAAAACGGCGAGAGCACGAAAGAAGCGAAATCTGCCGCCAACCCGGCGTAAAGGGTGTGTCTTGTTTTCTTAACGTTTATTGCCGAGTAATACACGGTCACGGCGTAAAGGGTCGTGTCCGTTGAACCCATAAGTACCGATGCGACCTGACCCAAAAACGAGTCGGGTCCGTCGCTTTTAAGGACCGATTCGAAAAGTGTCAGCGAACCGCCGCCGGATATCGGGCTTAACAAAGCCATGGGCACCGTTTCCCGAGGAACGTTCAACAGCTGCGCAAGCGGAGCGAAAGCCTTCCCGGCGAGTTCCATCGCTCCGCTTTCTTTGAGCATTGTTACCGCAACGACAAGACCGGTTATTGTCGGCAAAAGCTCATATACCGTATGTAATCCTTTCTTTGCGCCTTCCATAAAGCAATCGAACACCCCGACTTTCTTATAAAGTCCGAAAACCGTTATGGAGACCACCGTTAACGGCAAGACCCATATTCCCAAAAGATCAATCATTTTTTCGCCCTTCTCTTTCTTTGAAGGTGATTTCCGAGCTTTGCAAAAATCACGGCAATTGTCAACGCGCAGCTCGAAGTCAGTATGGAGGCGGGCATGATCGCCATGGGGCTTGTCGAACCGTATTGCCCGCGAAGCGTGGCGACTGTTGTCGGGATTATGTGCATTGCCGCGGTGTTCATTACAACAAAAACGACCATTTCATCGCTCGCTCTTGAAACGTCATCGTTTTCGAGCTGCAAACGCCGCATGGCTTCAAGTCCGAGCGGTGTTGCGGCGTTTCCGAGGCCGAGTATGTTTGCCGTTATGTTCATGGATATCGCCTCGAGTGCATAGCTGTTGTTCTTGAGGCGCGGAAAAATGAGCTTCATTATCGGCGACAGCAGGCGACTGAATGCGGTCGTAACACCGCTTCTTTCCGCAATTTCCATAACTCCGCCCCAAAGGCAAAGCATTGATATCAACCTCATAAGAAGCGAAACGGCGTCTTGTCCGCCCTGAATTATTGCCGCCGAAAGTTTTTCCATGTTTCCGGTAACTATGCTTGCGATGAAAGCGAATATTATCATTGCCGGCCAAACATAGTTCATCATAAAAAATCACCGTCCTTTTTTCATCAATATGAAAAAGGACGGTGAAATATTCAGCAGTCAATGTAGTATACATCGTTGCCGTAATGTTTGATGAATTTTAAAAGGTCGGCAAATTCCAGCCAGACAAAGGACGTGCAGTCGTTTGGGTGAAAGCCGACGAAGCCGTTGACTTTTTTGAGGTCGCTGTCAAAAACAAGGTTAACATCGTGGCTTTCGTCGTTTATTATGCCAAAGGGAGAAACGGCGCCCGGTTTGAGACCGAGATGCTTCTGGAGCCGTTCGTCCGAACCGAAGCTGAGCCTTGAACAGCCAAGTTGTGAGCGAATTGTGTTTTGAATGTCGGGGTGTTTGTCTTTGAGCATTGAGACGACGTAATGCGTTTTTCCGTTCGCGTTTCGAAGAAAAAGATTTTTGCAAACTTCGCCGTCCGTAAAAATTCCGAGCGCGTCCATTTCTTCAATGGTGTGAACTTCCTCGTGATCAATGACTTTGTATTTTATGCCGAGCGAATCAAGCGCTGAGTAAACCTTTTCTTTTTCCGTCATCAGTTGGACCTCCTGTAAGTGGATATGTCTGCGTCTTCGATATTCTTCAGCGTAAGCGTGTCGCCGGAAACGGAAAACTCATATGTGTTGGTGATGCTCTTTCCGTATATTGAAAAGTTTACGGTGAGCTTGTTGCCCGAAACGGTGTAAGTGCCGCTGTAGGTACCGTTGATCGGCATATTGATAACCGGTACGGTGAAATTTACATATGTAACATCGACCGAACCGCCGTTTTTGAAATCAAAGCCGCTCATGTCCGCTCCGTCTGTCCATTTTCCGATGAGATCGGAAGCGGAGGAAGAAGCGCTGATGTTTCCGCTGCGAACGAAGAGAGTGGTGTCGCCGTTCTTTTCGGTGAGGCTCATGGTGTTTCCGGAAATGGCATAAGTGAACTCCGACGTGACTTTCTTTTCGTTCATCATAAACTGAATGGTGAGCTTTTGGCCGTTCGTCATGTAAATTCCGCTGTAAGTGCCGTTGAGCTCTCCCGAGGAAACGGAGTTCATTCTGCCTTTGTTAAAGCTGATATCTACGGTCGAATCGTTGTTGAAGGAGCACTTGATGCTTTCGTCGCCGTTTTTCCATGTGCCGACGATGTCGTCTTGGGTGATTGTCTGAGCGGGGGAGGTCGTTGTTGTTGTCGAATTCGGCGTGGAAGTTTTTTTAACATACGCATAGGTTGCGGTTTCGCCGTCTTCTTTGTTTTTCAGAGTCAGCTCCGTTTCGGGAACAACGGACGCTTCAAAGACTTTTCTTATGGTTTTCGAATAGATCGAAAACTTGACTTCGACCGTGCTGCCGGTAACGGTATATGTTCCGTTTGCCGTTCCGTTAATCGGCAGGTCAATAACCGGAACCGTGAGGTTTACATATGTGACGGTAACAGTGCCGTTGGAAAAGAATTCATAGCCGCTCATTTGGGCGCTGTCCATCCATTTGCCAACAAGGAGTTGGTCGAGCGAAGGCGCGGCCGTTGTGCTTTCCGAAGAGGGAACGTCGCCCTGGTCGGATATGGGTTCGCCGCTGACGGAAGGGGCGTTTGCATCGGATGTTGAAGGAGGCGAAGTTCTGTTCCCCGAAACGAGGCTCACGCCGATGATGACTGCAAGACAGATGACGGCAACCGCGGTAATCAGTGCGATGATTATTTTTGTGCTTTTTGTCATTGCTTTTTCCTCCTGACAAGTGCTTGGAATTTGAAAAACGGACCGAAGCCGATGCCGACCCGGTCCGAAAAAGGTGATCTTTTTTTATGCAGCGGACGAATCGGCTGCGGGCGCTGAAGTGTTCGAAGACGACGTAGCGGCGCTCTCGGAAGAAACGAGAGAAACGACCTTTCCGTTGTCAACCGAGGTGAGAACAAGAACATCGCTGGAAACTTCCGTAATCGTGAACTGAAGAGAAACGGAAATAAGGATGGTGAAGTTGATCGTAAGAATGTAATTCTTAGTGGCTTCGTCCTTAACAACGGTGTAGCTTCCTTCGGTGTCAACACTCAGAGCGGAAAGAGCAGAGGAAATAGCGGAAGCGTTGCCGCTGATTTTGCAAATTCCGTCCTCCTTAAATTCAATGCCGAAAACTCCGCTTGAATCTTGCCATGAACCGATGATCTTTTTGTCCGGTGTGAAAGCGCAGGCGCTGAAGCAGCAAACAACAACGGCGAGCACAAGCACAAGGGCAGTGATCTTTTTAGCCATAGTAAAACCTCCGTTTTATTTATGCGGGTGAATACCCGCGTTATGTAAGCACGTTTCGTGCTTGCCTGTGCATTATACAACATTATTTTAAAGTTGTCAACATTGGGTGTTTTTTGCGCATTGCAGGTCTAATTTTGAATTGTTGCGAATATTGTTTTGAATATCAGACAAAAAAGGAGAGTGATATAATGATAAAAGCGGCTGTTGTCGGATTCGGAAATCTCGGAAGGGCGGCGTTGCTTGCTTTGCAAAAGTCGGAAGATTTTGAAGCGGTTTGTGTTTTCAGTCGGCGAGAAACCGAGATAGCCGCCTGTTGCGGCGAAACAACGGTTCGTTCGTTTTCTTCGCTTGAAACCTTCGGCGAAAAGATTGACGTTGTTCTCAATTGTATGGGCAGCGCCGATGACTTGCCCGCCACAACGCCTTTTATCGCAGGCAGATTTAATGTTGTCGATTCTTTTGATGTTCACGCAAGGATACCCGAACATATTCAAAAAGTCGAAAGCGCAGCTCGCAGGGGCGGAAAAACCGCCGTCGTCGGTGTCGGTTGGGACCCGGGGCTTTTTTCTCTTTCGCGGCTCTATATGAAAAGCGTCATGGCAGACGCGGAAATCTATACCTTCTGGGGAAGGGGCGTAAGTCAGGGACACAGTGAAGCGATAAGATCAATAGACGGCGTTCTTCTTGCGCGTGAGTATACCGTTCCTGTTGCCGCCGCCGTTGAAAGAATTAAAGAAGGACGCGCCGAAAACCTTTCTCCGAAGCAATTGCATCGAAGAATTTGTTATGTCGTTGCGAAAGACGGTGCCGACACGGCTCTTATTGAAGAAAAAATAAAGAATATGCCGGAATATTTTAAGGGGTATGAAACAACGGTGAATTTCATAACGGCGGATGATTTTTTGCTTGAACATAAAAGTATGGCTCATTCCGGGAATGTGCTTTCCGTAAAGAAGAGCGATGACGGTCTGAGCTCTTTGAGCTTTTCGCTTTCAACGGCGTCGAACCCGAAGCTCACGGCCGATATAATGCTCGCTTATGCAAAAGCGTGTGTGAAATTGAACAAAAAAGGCGAAGCCGGATGCAAAACGGTTTTCGACATAAAGCCTTCGGATTTGTTCTCGGACGAGGAGAAAAAATATTCGCTTCTTTGAATTTTAAGGCGGCGTCCGCTCTTTAATAACGACAGTGAGCATTCACTCACCGAAAAAGAATAAAGGTGAGTGAATATTCACCTTTTATAAGGGAATTAAAAACCGCGCAACAAAAAGGCTCTCGTTGTGCAACTCACACAAAATAGTCGGTGCAAATTTTGAAAATTATAGTAAAAATTTCATAAAATTTTCGTCAATTTCCAAAAAAATAAAGCGAATTATTGAAAAAAATCATTCCTTAGTATATAATTAAAAAGTCTAAATCTACGCGTATATTTATGATTATGCGTTGACTTTCGGCACAGCCAACAGAATAAAGCAGCCGCGTTTAATAACGGCTGTAAAGAATGGAGGATAATCATGAAAAAACTGTTAGCTATTTTACTCGCCGCACTCCTTGTGTTCTCTCTTGTTGCCTGCTCGGGTAATAACGACGACACTACCTCAGGTCCCGACGCTCAAAACAGCGAAAGCACCGGAAATGATGTTGTGAAAATCGGCGTTTTTGAGCCGCAGTCCGGTCAAAACGGCGCCGGCGGCAAGCAGGAAATCCTTGGTATGCAATACGCAAACCATGTTCAGCCCACCGTTGAAATCAACGGAAAGACTTATGACGTTAAGCTTGAAATCGTTGATAACGAGTCTTCGACCGACAAGGCTCCTACCGCTGCGCAGACTCTTGTTTCTGCCGGAATCTCCGTTGCTCTCGGTTCGTATGGCTCCAGCGTTGCGCTTGCAGGTTCCGATACCTTTAAAAACGCAGGCGTTCCCGCTATCGGCGTAACTTGCACAAATCCCCAGGTCACCGAAGGCAACAGCCATTATTTCCGCATCTGCTTCCTTGATCCCTTCCAGGGCACAGTTCTTGCAAACTACGCTTTCAAAGAGCTTGGCGCAAAGAAGGCATACATCCTTGCCGAACTCGGCAACGACTATGACCAGGGTCTTGCGAACTACTTCACGAAGGCTTTTGAAGCTCTCGGCGGTTCTGTTGTTCGCGGTGACTTCACAAAGGGCACTTCGGACTTCACTTCCTATCTTGCCAACGCAAAGAACGAAGGCTGCGAAGTTATCTTCTCCCCGACTTCTATTCAGTACGCTCAGCTCATCGTTGACCAGTCAACATCTCAGGGCACTGCTCTTCCGCTTCTTGCCAGCGACACATGGGATTCAAACGTTATCCTTAAGGCTGCGAAGGGCACCGACGCGAAGATCTATGTAACCACTTTCTATCAGGAAGGCGGCGACAAGGAGTTCGACGAAGGAATCAAAGAGTGGATCAATTCCGACTCTCAGGCAAAGACAAACAACGGCGGTGATGACACCGTTGCTGCTGTTACCGTAATGGGCTACGACGCATACTTTGTTGCTCTTGAGGCTCTCAAAAAGGCCGGCTCAACCGATCCTGCCGAAGTTATGAAGGCTCTCCCGTCCGTAACCTTTGACGGTGTTTCCGGCGCTATTGAATTTGACGAGACCGGCGACGCTAAGAGAGACACGGCTTTCATCAAGAACGCAAACACCGAAACCGGTGCTTGGGACTTTGTTGCGAAGCAGGGTATTGACTAAGAGCAAAAACAAGTTTAAGATATAGCGTTTGATATTTTTTGCTTGTATCGGTTTGCCGAGGTTTTCCTCGGCAAGCCGTTTTATGAATTCTATTGCCTCCTCGTTTTTTCAAGTATAATCGAAATGAGCCGAGGAAGCTTCGACTTTTTTCGGCTGTATTTGAGAAAATGAGCTTTTTTACAGACGGCTTTCAAACCGTCAATTTTAAAACGGAGGAAAAAAATGGATATTGCAACCTTTTTTCAAAAGAACCTTCCGTATATCCTTGCCGGTATCTCCGTCGGCGGGCAATACGCGCTGATAGCCATCGGCTATACTATGGTTTACGGAATACTTCGCCTGATCAATTTTGCGCACGGTGACATTTTCATGGTCTCCGGTCTTGTGATGGTATATCTTTCCGCAAACTTACCGATTTATGTTTCAATGCCGATCGTTATCGTTTCAACGATCATTCTCGGCGTAATGGTTGAAAAGCTTGCTTATAAGCCGCTTCGTTCCGCTCCGAGAATGTCGGTAATGATCTCCGCAATCGGTGTTTCCTATCTCATTCAAAATCTTGCGCTTTATATTACCGGCGGTCTGCCTCAGATATATCCGAAACTTCCGTATGTTTCCGATACGATTCAGATTTTCGGCGCCACCACGAAGCGAGTTACTCTCATAACGCCGATTCTTACCGTGATTCTTATAGTCGTTCTTGTTCTTCTTATCAGGTATACAAAAATCGGAATCGCGATGCGCGCGGTTTCGAAGGATTTCGAAACGAGCCAGCTTATGGGTGTAAAGATTAACAAAGTCATTTCCGTGACGTTTGTTATCGGTTCCTTACTCGCTGCGGTCGGTTCGCTCCTGTTTTTCGCAAACTATACCTCGGTAATGCCGACTTCGGGTGCAATGCCCGGGCTGAAGGCGTTCGTTGCCGCTGTTTTCGGCGGTATCGGTTCAATACCCGGTGCGGTTGTCGGTGCGTTTATAATCGGCATATGCGAGAACATAATCAAAGGCGTCGGTCTCACGACATTCTCCGATGCATTCACCTTTGCTCTTCTGATCGTTATTCTCTGTGTCAAGCCCACAGGAATCTTCGGCGAAAAGAACATTGACAAAGTTTAAAAGGAGGGGATCTTAAAATGCTTAACAATAAAAACAAAAAGATCGACCTCGTTGCAGTTTTGATAATCGTTGCCATTCTTTTTGCCTGTGACATTCTGGCTGAAATGTTTGTTCCGCGAACTTCTTTGTTCTTTTCCGTTGTAAAAAAGAGCTGTGTTTATGCGCTCGTTGCTGTTTCAATGAACCTTCTTAACGGTTTCACCGGTCTTTTTTCGCTCGGTCAGGCGGGCTTCATGCTTATCGGCGCATACACCTACGCCATTCTCACTATCCCCGCCGATATGAGGGACAGCGTTTATCAGTATTTTGACGGCGGTTTGATAAAAGAGCCGATTTTTTGGCCGCTTGCGCTGATTGTCGCCGGTCTGATTGCCGGAATTTTCGCTTTCCTTATCGGCTTGCCCGTTCTCAGACTTAAGAGCGACTATCTTGCAATTGCGACCCTTGGTTTTGCGGAGATAATCCGTGCCTTTGTTCAGTGGGATAAATTCGGTCCTCTCACAAACGGCTCGAACCTTCTTCGCGGTTATCCGACTTTCGATTCGCTCGCAAGCGAATGGTTTGGTTCAACAAAATTTTCGAGCACCATCGCCCTTGCGATAACCGTAATTTGTATTCTTCTCATAGTTCTTGTCATCAACTCCACCTATGGACGCGCTTTCAAAGCCATTCGCGACGATGAAATCGCGGCGGAGGCTATGGGAATCAATCTTGCAAAGCATAAGCAGATATCTTTCATAATCAGTTCTTTCTTTGCCGGTGTCGGCGGAGCTCTGCTTGCGATGCACCAAAGCACGATTCAGGCAACAGCGTTTGAATCTGCAATGACATATGAGATATTGCTTATAGTTGTTGTCGGTGGTATCGGTTCGATAAGCGGAAGCTGCATCGCTTCGTTCCTCTATATAGCGGCGAGCGAATGGTGGCTGCGCGGCCTTGACAGCGGTTCCTTCCTCGGAATTGAATCTTCGCTTTTCCGCGGCGGATTCAGAAAAGTCGTCTTCTCGGTCATTATTATGATTATCGTTCTCTTCTTCCGCCAGGGAATTATGGGAGACAAGGAGTTCTCCGTTACCCGAATTGTTTCAAAATTCAAGCGTAAAAAGGGCGCTTCAAGCAAAAAGAAAAAGCAGGAGGTGCCGGCAAAATGAGTAACGAAAAAAAGAATGTTCTTCGTTTGAGCGATGTGACGATGCAGTTTGGCGGAGTTGTTGCCGTTAATAATCTTTCGCTCGAAATCAACGAAGGCGAGATCGTTTCGATAATCGGCCCGAACGGCGCCGGAAAAACAACGGCTTTCAATGTCATCACCGGCGTTTATGAGCCCACTAACGGCGAGGTTGATTTCCTCGGAAAGCCCATTGCCCGTAATCATCCTCACGGCAAAATGAAAAAGCTTTACGCCGGTGAAAACGCAGATAAATATACCAAAAAGCCGAAATACGGAAAGAAAAAGGTTTCGCTGAAGCCGGACGCCATAGCAAAACGCGGCATCGCGCGAACCTTTCAAAACATTCGTCTTTTCAAATCAATGACGGTTTTTGAAAATGTTCTCATCGCCAAGCATATGCGCCGCAAGAGCAACCTTTTCACTGCGGCTTTCAGGCTCAATCTCAAAGAAGAAAGAAAAATGAAAGAAGAATGCGTTGAACTGCTTCGCATTCTCGGTCTCGAAGATGTCATGGACGAAAAGGCGACTTCGCTTCCTTACGGAAAGCAGCGTCACCTTGAAATTGCCCGTGCGCTTGCGACTGATCCGAAGCTGTTGCTTCTTGATGAGCCCGCTGCCGGAATGAATCCTCAGGAGACCGATGAACTTACTGCGTTCATCAAGAAAATTCGTGATGACTTCGGTTTGACTATCTTTGTCATAGAACACCACATGAATCTTGTTATGGATATTTCCGATCGCATTTATGTCATTGATTTCGGAAAGCTTATTGCCAAGGGCTCGTCGGCCGAGGTTCAAAACGACCGACGCGTTATCGACGCGTATTTGGGGGTGACGGAAGATGAGTAACAATATTCTTGAAATTAAAGACCTTGTTGTTTCCTATGGTGGAATTGAAGCTGTCAAGGGAATATCTTTTTCCGTGCCAAAAGGCGAGATAGTCACTCTTATCGGTGCCAACGGAGCCGGAAAAAGCACGATTTTGAAAACCGTTGCCGGAATCGTTAAACCGAAGAACGCCTCAATTCTTTTCGAAGGAGAAGAAATCAGCGGAAAAACTCCCGACTTCATCGTCTCGAAGGGCGTCACCCTTGTTCCGGAGGGTCGCCGTGTCTTTCCGAATCTTACCGTTTCCGAAAACCTTAAGATCGGTGCATACCTTCGAAAGGACAAACAGGGTATTCAAAAAGATACCGAACACGTTTATGAGCTTTTTCCGCGTTTGAAGGAACGTTCCTGGCAGCTTGCCGGAACGCTTTCCGGCGGCGAACAGCAAATGCTCGCTGTTGCAAGGGCACTGATGAGTTCGCCGAAACTTATTATGATGGATGAACCTTCGCTCGGTCTTGCGCCGCTTGTGGTTCAGGATATCTTTTCGATTATTCGTCAGATAAACAACGAGGGCATCACTGTTTTGCTCATTGAACAAAACGCGAATATGGCTCTTAAAACTGCCAATAAGGCGTATGTTATGGAAACCGGACGAATCACCATGGAAGGTACCGGCGAAGAGCTTCTTGCGAACGAAACGATAAAAGAAGCTTATCTCGGCAAAACAAAAGAAAAGTAAAACCTTAACCTTAATAAAAGCTATGATCACCGAAGCTCGATTTTGTATTTCGTGACTTCGCCCGATCATAGCTTTTTGTTTTCAGATCAGCAATGGTTGCAACTGTTCTCTTCTTAATGCCGCAACAGCAGCGTCATATGTTTTTGAAAAATCGCAGACAACGGAAAACGGCTTTTTGTTCGAGTCGTCCTGTCTCATGGGAATGAAGTATATGTGCTTTCTTGCCATAAGGACGCCGATGTTTTTTGCTGCGGCGGCAAGCGAATCGTTTGAAGACACGCCGAGCAAAACAGGTCTGCTGTTCCTTAGGTGAGATTTCGCCGCGAGGGTGACCGGCGTGTCCGCAATTGCGTTTGCGAGTTTTGCAAGTGTGTTTCCGGTGCAGGGTGAAATTATCAAAAGATCCAAAAGCTTTTTCGGACCTATGGGCTCCGCTTCAAAAATTGTTGAAATTATTTTCCTGTTGCAAATATTTTCGATTCTGTCGCGAAAATCCTTTGCGTTTCCGAAACGTGTGTCGGTTGAAAACGCGTTGAATGACATGATCGGAACGATGTCGAACTCCTTTTGCGAAAGGTCTTCCAACGCTTTGACCGATTGCTCAAAGGTGCAAAATGACCCCGTAAAAGCATAGCCTACAGTGAGCTTATTCAATGCAATCACTCTCTTTTTCAAGATATTTATCAATTCTGTTTTCGATTTCTTTCGCGCAGGCGAGCGGACAGAATCTTCCGGGTAGTCCGCTGCCGGAGACAAAAACAGCTTCGCTTTCAAGAAAAGCTTCCCTGTCTGCCCCGAAGGGACTGCTCGCAAGCTCAAAGTATACTGCGCCTTTTTTCATGTGCTTAATATCGCTTTTGTCAAAGATTTTATATGGCACGGTGTTAAAGATATAATCAAAAAAGCGAACGAGTGAGGAAAGCTCACCGGTTTTGATTATCCCGAAGCCCATTGCTTTTGCCTGCGTTTGAACCTCACGTCTTCGCGCAAAGACATAAACATCGGTTCCGTTTGCGCGCAAAAATTGAGCCGTTGCCTTTCCGACTTTGCCGAACCCGGTGACGAGCACTCTTTTTGAAACGATGTAATCTTCACTGTTTTCGAGAAGCAGCCTTATCGCTCCCTGTGCTGTCAGGAACGCGTTATATAACGCAAAGTCGCGTTCCGCAAAAAGATCAATAACCGTTGCGCCTTTTTCCTGAATTTGTGCTCTGAAAGAATCGGAAAAATTGCCGCCTATAACTTTGCCTTCTTTCGAGAGATTCGCCCGGATGTCTGCGAGCTTAATGTTGAGTTCTTCGTTTTCGCTGAACACAGTTGTGCCGTCTTTTGAAACGGGAATCGGCAATATCACCGCAGAGTATTCGCTCAGATTCTTTAAGGTTTCGAGGTCATTTTTTTCAAAAACTGCGAAACAGTTTATACCTTTTGCTTTCAATAGTTTGAAAAGCGCTCGTTGCCTTTTGTCTCCTCCGATAATAATTGTTTTATTCATTGCGTGCCTCCTTTCGTAAATATTTTATGCGTTTTTGTTTTTGATTGTTAATTTAACCTCTTCTCGCATAATAATGTAACAAACCGTTTGTGGAGAGTGAAAACATGATAATACGTCTTAAAAAGCGCCATTTTTTTATTGCTCTTTCTTTGTTGGTTTGCGTTCTCTTTGCCTTCGCTTTGAGGGCGGAACAGCACGCTTCACCCGCCTTTTCCGGAGAAAGCAGACAGCTGCCCGTAATTATGTATCATCATGTGACCGAAAAGAAAAACAGAGCCGGAAAGTATGTCATTCTGCGTTCTGAGTTGGAACGAGACCTTGAGTATATAAAGGAAAAGGGTTATAAAACGGTAACTGTCAAAGATCTCATTGATTACGTTAACGGAGAAGCGGTTCTTCCCGAAAAAATAATCATGCTTACCTTTGATGATGGTTTTGAAAGTGTTCGTGAACTTGCGTGGGAACTTTTGAAGGAAAACGAAATGTCTGCCGTTTTGTCGGTTGTCGGAAGTATAACGGAAACCTACACCGATAATGCGGATCGAAATATCAATTATGCCTATCTTAATTGGGATGACCTTCGCGAACTTGACGAAAGCGATGAATTTGAAATTCAAAATCATACATACGATATGCATAACACAAACTCCGAGGGCAGGAGGGGACTCGCTCGAAAGAAAGGAGAAAGCGCCGCTGAATACAAAAAGGTTCTTTCCGAAGATTTGTTGCGAATGCAAAACCTTTTGAAAAATATGTCGGGAATCACTGCCACGGCGGTCGCTTATCCTTATGGAAGCTATTCCAAAGAAACACTCGATATTGTAAAATCGCTCGGTTTCAAAGCTTCTTTTGTTTGCGAAGAACGAATTAATACAATAATGAAAAGCAACAGCGATTCTCTTTATGATCTCGGACGATATAATCGGCCTTCGGGCGTTTCAACAGAAAGGTTTTTTTCTGAAATTATCGGCTGAAAATTCCGATGACGGGACCCTTCTGTGAGAAAATATACAAATTCTTCCAAAATGTTTAAAATTTAATTTACAAATTATAAAGTTAATAAAAAATCAATAAAGATTTCAAAAATCACTTGAAATTTGTCATGAGCGGTGCTATAATTTAGTCAAGATAATCAAATATTTACAAGGAGGAAATCCACATGAAAAAAGTATTATCTGTATTTTTAGCAATGCTCATGCTCTTTGGAGCCCTTTCAGTCGGTGCTTTTGCTGAGGATGACACAACACTCGCTCCTTCGGAAAGTACTACCGGAACTCCGTCTTATGACCCCAATGTTTCTCCCAATGTCGGCTATGACTGGTGGAAGGGCGAAGGCGCACCGTGCACTGCCGATCAGGCGGTTCTTTCCTTTAGTCTCAACGGCGGTACAATGAAGTATGACCAGCAGGTTTGGGATTTCACTGTTAAAGATTTTGTTTGGCAGTCAGGTATCACCGGTACTTACTACATGGTTCCGCATACAGGCTTGCAGACCGGCGGTGATGTAATTATTTTCCCCGATGTTGTTGCTCCTAACGGACTTTCGTTCGCCGGTTGGGAATGCATCTCCGTTGGTGCTTCTAAAGAAGGTCAAAACCTTATCAACTGCACCTTCGGCGCTACCGGTCGTTTCGTAATTCCTACCGATGCAGGTGGACAACTTATCCAGTTCGTTGCTCGTTACACCTCTGCTGATCAGGAAGAAGATACCATGACCAAGGTTATGGGCATCCTCATGAAGGTCTTTGGTACCATCATCGGTCTCCTTCTTTATCAAGGTGACAGCGAACAGGGTATCGCTCTCATGCAGAAGATTTTCAGCGGTCTTCTTTAATCCTTAATTTCAGCTGTTTATAACGCCGCCGTCAGGCGGCGTTATTTTTTTGCCTGTCTGTCAATATTTTGACTCGTTCAATATTTTTGCTTCCCACCCCCAAGATATAGTGGCATAGAAGAGCGCGGCACGCAAACACACCC
>CAYOEN010000010.1:0-48006 GCA_964403085.1 uncultured Faecalibacterium sp.
GTCTCAAGAGCGAGACGAGCGCAAGAAAGATTATTGATATGCTTAAGTAAAAAAAGAAATAACTTGCCCCGAAGAGCTTTAAAACTCTTCGGGGGGTGTTTTTTTGTTATATCACGCGAAGCACATATGCCGTATTAAAAAACGCTCTCAAAAATTTTTTGAAATATTTCCTTTTTTTAAAGGATTTAGGCCTTCTTCGAAGCACTACCGATTGCACTTGAAAAACTGATTGTTCTCGATAAATGAAACAGCCACCTTTGGCAAGCAAATGCTTGTTGGGGGCGGCTGTATTAATCTTTTTGCCATTGTATCATTGTAATTATTGTGTCCGGGCTGTGGACGTGAAAGATAGATACTTGCGGAATTTTTCTAAAGGTTAGAAGCCGTAAACTCCTTAAAAATAAAGGGTTTTCAGGCGTTTTGCCTTTGTGAAATTTTTTAGTTCAGCAATGCTTTCCGTGCAATTGCAAAAATCACAGCTCTTTAACACTTTCGATATATTGACTTATTTGTTTTTGTGTTCGTCTATATATGAAACAAGGTCGCCGACAGTTACAAAGTTAAGAAGGTCTCTGTCCGGAATTTCAAAGTCAAAGCAATCTTCAACTTCACAGATGAGGCCGAAAATTTCAAGCGAGTTCATGACCATGTCCGTTGTGAAAACGGTGTCTTCATTGAATTCGGGAACGGGTTCGCCCGTGTAATCTTCGAAAATCTTTTTGAGTTGTTCAATCGTGCTCATATCATTTTTCCTTTCTTTTCGCCGCGCGTTCTTCGCGCTGCTTTTTAACTTCGGCAAAACGACGGTTGTATATCTCTTCCGTTGCCAACGCTATTTTGGTGACCCTGACGTTTTCGTCCTCGGGGAAAAGATACCATGTGTCGTCAAGCGTGTTGAGATTGATGCAATCGCGGTTCCAACCAAAGCGGTACTTATATTCAATGTGGCAGGCGTATTGCTGCAATGCGGGAATCTCCATGCTGAAATCTTCGCCGTCATATTCGCGAACGCCGTGAAGCTTAAAGCCGTCGTAATCGTGAACGAGCTTGCCCTTGCCCATGTAGATAAAGCCCTTCGAGTTCGGAAGGTCGTTGACCTTGACTTCGCATTCGGTGCGATAAGTTCCGTCGGCAATTTGCTTCTTGACCTGTTCGCGTTCCCACTTGTACCAGTCGGAGGGGAACTTGAATTCGGTTTCGCCGCTGTCGGCTTCGAGCTCGCCGTAGTAGTTGAGCGTCCAGCTTTTGCCGCATTCGCCGCAGAAAAGCTGCGCTCCCTTTGAGGTCATTTTTGTTTCGCAGCCGCAGGCGGGGCATTGATAAAGAACGTTGTTGAGTCCTTCCGCGCGCGTCTTTTTCTTGACCTTCACGCGGTTTTCGCTCTGCCATCTCCAGTCGTCGTTGTAAAGAGCTTCTCTGATTTTTGCGTTGATTTCATCGGCGGTTGCGTTTTTGACTTCTTCTTCGGTGAAAAGTCTTGTCATCACAGCTTCCGTTTTGAGGAACCAGCGAAAAGACTTCATGTTCCAATATGGGTTGTAAATATGATGTCCCATAAACTTCAAAGAAACCACGGGAACGCCGAACATTTTTATCATCTGACCGACTGCATCCGGTATTACCTCGGTGACGCCGCAAAGAGAGTAACGCGCTTCGGGATAAAGACCGAACATTTCGCCGTTTTTGGTGACCTTTCTTCCGGTGCGAACGATGCTGATATCGGTGGTGAACTTTCTTTTCGGAATGATTCCGATTCTTCTTGAAATTCCCTCTCTGCCAATAAAGTCGTCAACGGCGCCTGGGAAGTGACCGGTGTGCGGCTTGATGATCGAACTCATGATGTAAAAATCATAGAACGAATTGTGGTTACACAAAAGCACATACGGCGGCTTGACGCCCTTCATGTCGATCTTTTGAACCTTAACGCGGTGAAGCCATTTTCTGACGGTCGTTCCGCCCCAGATTACGGGCAACGTCCACCACTGCTGACCGTAGGGCTTTCTGTTCATATCAAACTTTTTTTCGGCAGGAGGACCGAAGCGAATCCGCTTGCCAATTTTCTTGTATTTCATTTGAGCCATAAACCTCCATTTTATTACTACGCTTATTATAACAAATAATATCAAATTTTTAAATCAATTAATTTAAAAAACCTTTAAAAAATTGAAAAAACGGCACTTTTAACAAAAAGTACATAAATAATTGTAACTTTTGAAAGAATAAAAACAAAAAACATATTTTTTTCACTGCGAAAAAATTCCCGTCCGAAAAGTGAGACTTCTCGGACGGTTGTTGTTTTGCTGGTTTTTTTGTGAGGGAACGGCTTTCGCGTTACTTCGCCGTCAAATTATTTGTAAAGATATTCCGAGGCGAAAGCTCCGGCTTCGGCCCAGGCGGTCTTTCCTTCGGGGAGAAGGTCGCCGAAGAGTTGGAAAACGTGCCACATTCCGCTGTATTCCGAAAGAGTGACCTCAACACCGGCTGATTTCATTTTTTCGTAAACAGTCTTTGAGTCGCTGTTGAGCACTTCGTCCGAACCGACCTGAATGAGAGTCGGGCAAAATGAGTTGAACTCAGCGTAAACCGGCGAAATCGCGGGGTCGTGAAGGTCGGTCTCTCCGGCATAGATGCGTGCGAGATTTGTAACTTCGATGTCGGGATCTTTGCCTTCTTTGATTCCGAACATCGGGTCTCTGTAAAGATTTTCAAGGTAGGAGTCGCCTTCGGCCGAAAGGTCAGCCCAGGGAGACATGGTCACAACCGCCGCCGGAAGCTCTCTGTTTTCGTCGCGAAGCGAAAGAACGAGGCTGAGCGCAAGGTTACCTCCGGCGCTGTCGCCGGTAACGACAATGTCCTCTGCGTCATAGCCGTTTTCGAGAATCCATTCCCAACCGTCCATAACGTCCTCGTGTGCGCCGGGGAAAACGGTGTCCGGCGCAAGGCGATAGTCGATCATGACGACCGTTGCACCATCGCAAAGCTCGGACCATTTTTCCGCCTGCCAGCGATAAAGATCCTGCATCGAGAAAACGAAAGCGCCGCCGTGTATCTGATAAATAACCTTGTCGCTGTTTTCGCTTTCGGTCTTTGTCAGAACCTCAAGGGTGCAGTTTTCGATTTCAACTTTTTTGTATTCATAACCCTTCGCCGGAATATAAACACTCGGCGCACCGGTTATTTTGCCTGCTATTGAAGCGAAGAGGGTTCCGCCGCCCTTGGGGTCAATCGTGTGCATGAGAGTGCGAATCCCTTCGCGAACAACGAGCGATGTCGTTGAAAGGTTGGTGTCTGCCGCGAAGGAGGAGAGCAGACCAAGGGAGATTCCGCAGGCGATGATCAGTGAAAGCGCTTTTTTGAGATAGACTTTTAATGACGAGAACAGTTTGTTCATTATCATCTCTCCTTAATAAAAAATTCAACCGTGTGGCAAGCACCACCGTTTGTGAATTAATTATAACGGATATTAATAAACGATTAATTACAAAGCGGAACTAAAGATGATATTTTTGCCGTTATTCGCCGATTTTTCTCAATCTGAAGTGGCAAACATTCCTAATTGGGAATAAAATGTAATTGACTGAAAGCCGGGAAAGGGGGTGATGGGAATGAAGCTTAACTGGAAAGTCAGGTTTAAGAACCCAATGTTCTGGCTGACGGCTATCCCCGCTGTTACGGCTTTTGTCTATTCCGTTTTGGGTCTTTTCGAAGTTGTGCCCGGAATAGGCGAGGATTCGATAGTCAATATAGGTTCTGCGGCTGTTTCCGCTCTGACCGCTGTCGGGGTGTTGATTGACCCGACAACAAAGGGTCTGTGCGACAGTTGCACCGCGCTTGAATACGAAGAACCCAAATAACAGCTTTTGATATAAATAACGCTTTTCGCTTTGGTGTAAGCTTTTTAAAAGTGAGAGAGGGCGCTTTGAACGAAAAAAACTCTGCCTGAGAAGCTCGGCTTCTCGGGCAGAGTGCTTTTATTGTTCTTTCGGTGTCTGTCGGGGAATCAATACATTCCGCCGCCCTGAGCCATAGCCGCAGCCTGAGCCGCGTCTGCTGCCGGGTCGGGAATGTCCGAAACGAGCGATTCCGTGGTGAGTACCATAGCCGCAACCGAAGCGGCGTTTTGCAAAGCGGAGCGGGTAACCTTTGTCGGGTCAAGAATACCGGCCGAAGCCATGTCAACATATTCTTCCTTTGCGAAGTTGAAGCCGTAGCCTGTTTTTCCGCTTGAAACGATTTCGTTGATGATTACCGAGCCCTCGAGACCTGCGTTCTTCGCGATTTGACGAACCGGTTCTTCGATGGCTTTCATAACTATTCTTATGCCGGTCTTTTCGTCCGGGTCATCGGTCGAATCAAGAAGAGCCTTAACGGAGGGAATTGCGTTGAGGAGAGCAACGCCGCCGCCCGCAACGGAGCCTTCTTCGACGGCAGCCTTTGTGGCTGCGAGGGCGTCTTCGATTCTGAGCTTCTTTTCCTTCATCTCGGTTTCGGTTGCTGCGCCAACTTTTATGACAGCAACGCCGCCGGCGAGCTTCGCGAGACGCTCCTGAAGCTTTTCGCGGTCAAACTCCGAAGTTGAAGCTTCAATCTGGGTCTTGATCTGATTGACGCGAGCTTTGATTTCGTCCTTGTTGCCTGCGCCGTCAACGATGATTGTGTTCTCTTTTGTGACCTTGACCTGGCGGGCTGTGCCGAGCATATCAACGGTGGCTTCCTTGAGCTCAAGACCGAGGTCGGAGGTGATGACCTGGCCGCCGGTCAAAATGGCGATATCCTGAAGCATTTCCTTTCTTCTGTCGCCGAAGCCGGGAGCTTTGACCGCAACGCAGGTGAAGGTTCCGCGAAGCTTGTTGAGAAGGAGCGTTGCGAGCGCTTCGCCTTCAACGTCCTCTGCAATGATAACGAGCTTTTTGCCTGCCTGCAAAACCTGTTCAAGAAGCGGAAGAACTTCCTGAATATTGGAAATTTTCTTGTCGGTGATAAGAATGGATGCGTCGTCGATAACGGCTTCCATTTTGTCTGCGTCGGTTGCCATGTAAGGAGAAATGTAACCGCGGTCAAACTGCATACCTTCGACAACTTCCTTGCCGGTTTCTGCGGTTTTTGACTCTTCAACGGTGATAACGCCGTCCGTTGTAACTACCTCCATTGCTTCCGCAATGAGGTTGCCGACGGTTTCGTCTGCGGAGGAAACCGTTGCAATTCTCGCAATGTCTTCAAAAGTGGTGACCGGGTTTGAATTTGCTTTAACGGCTTCAATTGCAGCGTCAACAGCTTTCTTGATTCCCTTTTTGACAACCATCGGGTTTGCTCCGGCGGCAACGTTTTTCATGCCTTCGCGAACGAGAGCTTGAGCGAGAAGGGTAGCGGTTGTTGTTCCGTCGCCGGCAACGTCGTTCGTCTTGGTTGCAACTTCCTTAACGAGCTGGGCGCCCATGTTTTCGAAAGCGTCTTCAAGTTCGATTTCCTTCGCAATGGTAACACCGTCGTTCGTGATGAGCGGAGCGCCGTATTTCTTGTCAATAACTACGTTTCTTCCCTTGGGGCCAAGGGTGATTTTAACTGTATCCGAAAGCTTGTCGATTCCGGCCTGGAGAGCCTTTCTGGCTTCTTCGCCGTAGATGATTTGTTTTGCCATGATAAAAACCTCCTGTTTCTGTGATTATTCAACGATTGCGAGAATATCGCTCTGGCGAACGATGGTGAACTCGGTGTCATCAATCTTGACTTCGGTTCCCGAATATTTTCCGGCAATGACCTTGTCGCCGACTTTAACATACATTTCGGTCTCCTTGCCGTCAACGATACCGCCGGGACCTACGGCAACGACTTCGGAAAATTGGGGCTTTTCCTGAGAAGCGCTGGTGAGGATAAAGCCGCTCTTCGTGGTTTCCTCAATTTCGGTCGGTTTAAGAACTACCCTGTCAAGAAGTGGTTTAATAGTCATATATTTGTCCTCCTGTCACTATATTGCTAATTTTTAGCACTCGCTATCTCTGAGTGCTAATTTATATTGTAGTCATTTTTTTTGAAAAATCAAGTGTTTTTTAAAAATAATGGAAATTTTTTTCATCTTTTTTTGCCGTATCAATCGACGTCGGGAGGAAAAGATAGTGAATGAAGTTGCTAAATTCGACTTTGTCATATTCGAATCTTTGTTAATCAAATCAAAAGCCGTTTTTAAACTGCGTCTTTTCAGCAAAAAGAACTTCGACTACGGTGAAAAAGAATTGCCACGGGAGGAAAAATGAAAAAACGACTGCTTTCGCTTTACGGACTGGTCGCGGTCTGCCTTTTGCTTTTAACCGTTAGAATTATTGCTTTGAACGCGAGCGATTATTCGACCGCTTCGCTCGACTCTCATAAAAAAACAATCGAGCTTGCCTCTTCGCGCGGAAAAATATACGACCGAAACATGGAGCTGCTTGTTGACGACAGCGAAAGGATGGTTGCGGTTTTCACTCCGTCGGTGAAAGCGAGGGAGATTCTTTCGCGCCTGAAAGGCGAAGAGTTCGCCGAAGATATAATAGAAAGCAAGCAGCCTTATGTTGCCGAGGTGAAAGAGGAGTTTAACGATGAAAGTATAAAAACCTTTCACTTGCCTGTGCGCTACGGAGAAAACTCGCTCGCCTGTCATCTTGTGGGTTATGTTGACGCGGAAAGCGAAAAGGGTGTCACGGGTGTTGAGCGTGGTTACGACAGCTTTTTGAGCGAAAGCGGCGGAAAGCTTTCGGTGAGCTTTTCCGTTGACGCTGCGGGCGGTGTCCTGAAGGGATATTCCGCTTCGGTCAATGACAGCGGCTTTTCTTCGAAAAGCGGCGTGGTTCTCACAATAGACAGCGACATACAGAAAATTGCGGAAGGCGCGCTCGAAAACAGCGAGATAAAAAGCGGTTGCGCCCTGGTTTTGCACGTTGACACCGCGCAGGTGCTTGCGCTCGCAAGCGTTCCGAAATATGACAGGAACAGCCTTGCCTCCGAGCTTGAAAAAGAAAATTCTCCGCTTGTCAATAAGGCTTTGTTGTCGTATAGCGTCGGTTCGGTTTTTAAAAGCGTTGTGGCTGCGTATGCGCTTGAATGCGGCGTGTCGGAAAAGACGGTCTTTGATTGCGAGGGAAGCTTTTCTTTGGGAGACACTGTTTTCACCTGCTATCACAGCAAAAGTCACGGCAAGCAGACGATGGCGAAAGCGCTTCAAAATTCCTGCAATATTTATTTTATAAAGCTCATGGAACAACTCGATGTTGATTCTTTCCTGCTCTTTTGTCGTTCGCTCGGTCTTTCTCGCGAAACCGAAATCGCAGCGGGCGTTGTCGGGCAAAAGGGCTGTCTTCCGAGCGAAGAGTCACTGAAAATGCCCGGCGAACGCGCGAACTTCTCCTTCGGGCAGGGAAAGCTTCTCGTCACACCGCTTCAAATGGCAGGCTTGTATCATGCGCTCGCAACGGGTTTTTATGTCGAACCGAATGCTGTCTTGGGCTTTGCCAACGCCGAGGGACTTGTAAAAAAGAAAACGCAGCCGCAGGGGAAACGGGTGTTTTCCGAAAAGACGGTCAAAACGATCGGAAAAATGCTTTCGTCCGTGGTTGAAAAGGGGAACGGACAGGCGGCGAAAAGCGGTCTCGTTTCCCTCGCCGGAAAAACCGGAACGGCTCAAAGCGGCGTTTATGACGGTGAACGCGAGGTTTGCAGAACATGGTTCGCAGGCTTTTTCCCGTCGGCTAATCCTCATTATATTGTGATCGTTTTGAATACCGACGGCGAAGGCGGCGGTGTGGACTGCGCCCCGGTTTTTAAAGAGATATGCGAAAACATTGTGCTTAATAACTGAAAAAGGAAAAGAAAAATCGCCTTTTGCACCCGAGCGCAAAAGGCGATTTGAAGTTTTTGTTCTAACGCCGAAAGAGAGAAGAATTATTCTTCGTCTTCGTCTTCCTCTTCTTCGATTTCAAATTCGAGGGTCTCGCCGCAGCAGGGGCATTCAACGTGTCCGTCGTCGTCGATATCTTCAATGTCAACGCAGATTTCTTCGTTGCAGGCGGGGCAGGTAACTTCGATGCAATCATCGTCGTCGCAGCAGCAGTCGCAGTCATCATCGCAGCAGCAATCGTCGTCGCAGCAGCAATCATCGTCAAAAACAAATTCTTCAACGTCTGCGAGGTCTTCGTCAAGCTCTTCAACGTAATCGGAGAGATCGGCAACGTCTTCTTCGAGGTCGCTTATATCCGAAGCGACGTCGTCAAGAGCGTCGATAACGGCGGCAAAAAGCTTTGCCTCCTTGCTGTTTTCGTCAAGGTCAAGACCTTCCATGAGTCCTCTGAGGTATGCAACTTTTTCTGAAACTGACATAGTGTTCATTCCTTTCGATATTGGTTTTTCGGGAGCATTCCCGACAGAAAATCAGGCTCTTCCGAGATATTCGCCTGTTCTTGTGTCAATCTGGATCATTTCTCCCTCGTCGATGAAGAGGGGAACTTTTACTTCCGCGCCGGTTTCGAGGGTAGCGGGTTTGGTTGTGTTGGTTGCGGTGTCGCCCTTAAAGCCCGGGTCGGTCTTGGTGACCTGAAGCTCAACAAAGTTCGGTGCTTCAACGCCGAAAACGTTGCCCTTGTAAGAAAGAATCTTGCAAGTCATGTTTTCCTTAACGAACTTGAAGCTGTCGGGAAGGTCGCTTTCGTTGATGGGAATAAGCTCGTAGCTTTCCGGGTCCATGAAGTAATAAAGTTCGCCGTCGTTGTAGGAATATTCCATGTCCTTTCTTTCAACGAAAGCGGTCGGGAACTTGTCGTTCGGGTTGAATGTGCGTTCAACAACGGAGCCGGTGATAACGTTTCTAACCTTTGCGCGAACAAAAGCAGCGCCTTTTCCGGGCTTAACGTGCTGAAATTCGATGATTTGAAGAACGTTACCTTCCATTTCGAAAGTAACGCCGTTTCTGAAATCGCCTGCTGATACCATTTTAGTATTCCTCCGAATATAAAAATTACGCGTATATTGTATAACAACCGCGCCCATTTTTCAAGTGTTTTTTGAAATTACTCTGTGATTTCGTTTGAAAAAGCTCGCCTCGGTCGCTTTTTTTCATGATTTTTTCTTCTGCTTCTTTCGTTTTGTCCGTGAATGTGTTATACTCGGTGTAACAAATTACGACTTTTTTCGGAGGAACCAATATGAAAAAATTTTTGTCGCTCCTTCTTTCTCTTTTGTTTTTCCTGCCTCTTTTCGGCTGCGAAAGAGGGGTGAGGTATGACGAAACGACGTTGTCCGCTTCTACCGAAAGCACGGTTTCGCCGACTGTTACCGTCACGTTTCCGGAGGGTTATACCGTTCTTGAAATTGCCGAAAAGCTTGAAGAAAACGATGTTTGCTCTGCGGAAGACTTCATGAGGGCGGCGCAAAGCACCGAACTTGCGCAGCAGTTTGGCCTGCTTTCGGAAATGGAAAACACCGAAAACCGCGCCTTCTTGCTTGAAGGTTACGTCTTTCCCGACACTTATGAATTTTTCAGGGGAGAGAGCGCCGAAACCGCGATGTCGCGTTTTTTGAAAAACACAAAGCTCAAGCTTACCGACGAGATGAAAGAAAGGGCGAAGGAGCTCGGCTTCACTCTCGACGAGATAATTTCTCTCGCGTCGGTGGTTCAGGCCGAGGCGGGTGACGTTAAGGAAATGGCAAAAGTTTCCTCCGTTTTGCATAATCGCATAAACAGTCCCGATTACGGCTACCTTCAGTGTGACGTGACAATAAACTATGTCAACGAAAACATTCTTTCCTCAAATTTGATAAGCGGCGACAAGACGCGCTTTTCCGAGTATTACAATACCTATAAAGTCAGGGGCGTCCCCGTCGGCGCAATTTGCAATCCGGGTCTTGACGCGATCAACGCCGCTCTTTACCCGGAAGAGACGGACTACTTTTTCTTCGTCACCGATGCCGATTGGAATTATTATTACGCTTCGACCTACGAAGAACATCTTAAAAATTGTAAAATTTGTGGAATAGATTTTTAAAAAACTTGAAACATTTGAATTTCTGTGGTAAAATGTAACAGAAATTTATAGTGAAAGGGAGAGTTTTTGATGAATCTATCAAAAATTATCGACAAAAAGAACGAAGCTGCCGCTTATATGGTCAATGAGATAACTCATATTATCAAGACCTTCGAAAAGCGCGACCCCGGTTCAAAGGGTGAAAAGCAGTCCTGCGAGTATATGGCAAAGGTCCTCAAAGAGGATTGCGGCTGTGACAGCGCGGAGATTGAGTCTTTCAAAGAGCATCCGGGCGCATTTTACGGTTGGCTGTTTTTCACTCTCACGTTCGTCCTCGCGGCTGTGGTTCTGTTTTTCTTCTGCCCGGTCGTTTCAATCATCCTGATCGTTCTCGGTCTCGGTCTTGCTTTGCTTGAGTTCGGCGGATACAAAAAGGTTGTTGATCCTTTCTTTAAGGAAAAGACCGGTCATAACGTCACCGCAATCAAAAAGTGCAAGGGTGAAACCAAGCGCAGAGTGATTTTCAACGGTCACCCGGACGCAGCTTGGGAATGGCCCGTAAACTACAAACTCGGCGGCGTAGGTTTCGAAGCTCACGCAATCATCTGCGGTCTCGGCGCGGTTTATTATCTTGTGCTTTCAATCATCTATGTTGTTAAGCACGGCGTCGGCTTTGCCGCTGTCAGCACGTCCGATCCGCTTGCCAAGGCTGCCCTTTGGGGACTTATCTTCGTTCCCTTTATTATCGGTCTTTACTTCATGGTCAACTATCGCCGCGTTGTTGACGGCGCGAACGACAACCTTTCCGGCTGCTATATGGGAATTGCCATTCTCAAATTCCTCAAGGACGAAGGAATCGAACTTGAAAACACCGAGCTCGGCGTTGTCCTTACCGGTAGCGAAGAGGCCGGACTTCGTGGTTCAAAAGCGTGGTGCGAAAAGCATAAGGGCGAGTATGACGATGTTCCGACTTTCATCTTCTCTTATGACACCATTCACGACCCGAAATACCTCATGGCGAATTACCGCGACCTGAACGGAACCGTAAAGGCGGATAAGGACGTTTCCGACCTGTTTATGGAAGCCGCTGCCGCTGTCGGCGTTCCCTGCCTTAAGGGAATGGTTCCTCCTCTCGGCGGTGCAACCGACTCTGCCGCTTTCGCTCAGGCGGGCTTCCGCGCAACCGGCGTTACCGGTCTCAACCACAAGCTTGAAGATTACTATCACACTCGCCGCGATACTTACGACAACATGAACGAAGAAGGTCTTGCCGGTTGCTTTGCGGCTTCGGTGAAGGCTCTTGAAATGTTCGACAACGGCGCAAAGCAGTAATTCTTTTCGCGTTGTTTTGTTTGGCGTAACCTGATAAAAAACAATAAAAAGGCTGTGTCTTTCAAAGCTCGGTTTTGTTGCTTTGAAAGTTCGCGGCCTTTTTCGCTGCTATATTCCCATTTTTCATTGATTCTACGATTCATAGCTTGAATTATTCCGCCTTTTAAGGTATAGTTGTCTTGAGGTGATAGTAATGAATATTGTTAAAATTGGCGAGTTCATAAAAGAACAGCGAACCGCTCTCGGACTCACTCAAAAGCAGCTTGCCGAAAAACTCGGGTGCACCGATAAGGCTGTTTCTCGTTGGGAAACGGGGAAGGGGCTGCCGGATATGTCATTCATTATTCCTCTTTCAAAAGAACTTTCCGTTTCCGTGAACGAACTTTTGAACGGAGAAAAGATTATACCTGTTGCCGCCACTGACGAAGAAGCGGAAAAAATGGCCAAGTTTATGGAAAAAAGCGAAAGGGTTGTGGTTGAAGTTATTCGGGAAAGCGACAAGAAGGAAAAAGAAAAAACAAAGACGGTGCTTTTTCTGACGGCGCTGTTCGTTTTTCAAACAATATCTGTTTTTGTTGTGCCGAGTTTTTTGCCGGTAACAACCGAACCGATAGCTGTCATTATCGCGCTTACGGCTTTGTTTTCCTGCCTTGCCGGGACAACGGGAGAAAAGTTGAAGTTTTTTTACCCCGCCGCGCTCGAAGCGGAGTTCGTTGTTGTCTGGCTTCTTGATTTCCTGGCCGAAAAAGGGAACGCCTTCACTTCCGACCGACTTCCCTTTTTGCTCGTCGGCTCCTGTCTCGCCGCGTTCTCGCTTGCGTGCGTTGCTCTTTGCTCGCTTGTGCGCCGCGCCTTCGAAATGAAAAGAAAATAAAAACCGTGAATACAAAGACTGTTGCCTTCTTGCGCAACAGTCTTTGTTGTTTTGCCTTCGCAATTGAAATTTTTTGATCTGTTTCTATAGTAATTGCAAAAACATTGTGGTAAAATAAAGAGTGTATCTTGCTTTTTAACCGAATCGGGTTTTTATGATAGGAGGAATAAAATTGAACGTTTCAAAAATATCAAAAGGCGTCAAACTCGGTTATCACCAAACCGCAAAGTTTAAAACGACCGCAATGTCTTTAAATATTATCGCTCCGCTTGACTCTCACACGAGCGAAAAGGCGCTGCTTGTTTATCTGCTTTCGAGAACGACCGCGAAGTATCCGACCGTTTTCTCGATGAATCGCGCGCTTGCAAAGCTGTATGGAGCGATAATTTCGCCGTCAATTTCAAAGTCGGGAGAATCGCTCGTTCTCAGCCTGAACCTCATCTGCCTCGGCGACAGGTTCACTCTTGACCGCGCGCCTGTTACCGAAGAATGCATTCGGCTGCTTCTCTCCTGCCTTTTTGAACCGGATGTTACTCCGAACGGCTTTAAAAGCGAAAACGTTGAACGCGAAAAGCGTCTTCTTTTGCAAAAGCTCGAAAGCGAAAAGGATGACAAGCGAGTCTATGCTTTCAATCGTATGCTTGAAGAGATGTGCTGCGATGAGGCTTATTCGCGAAATAAATACGGCGAAAAAGAGCGAATTGAGGCCTTGGACGGAAAGCAGCTTTTCGAAGAATGGAAAAAGCTCATTTTTTCCTGCCCGATGCAGATAAACTATATCGGCGAAAAGAGCGAGAAAGAAATATCCGATATCGTCAGACCTTATTTTGAAAAGCTTGAGAGGAAAAATATCATTGACGTGACAACGGAGTTTCTCACCGAAAGCTACGGAACGAAGACCGTTACCGAAAAGCAAAGCGTTAAACAGGGAAAGCTTGTCGTCGGCTATCGCGCCGGCATGACCTACGGCATGGATAATTACGCGGCGATCAAGGTCATGAACGCCATTTTCGGCGCGGGAACTTTTTCGAAGCTTTTCATGAATGTCCGCGAAAAAATGAGCCTTTGCTATTATTGCAGCGCGCGACTCATCAATTCAAAGGGAATAATCGTTGTTCAAAGCGGAGTTGAAACCGAAAACGCGCAAAAAGCGCTTGACGCCATTCGCAACGAGCTTGACGAAGTGAGACGCGGCAATTTTGAAGACGAGACCGTTGAACAGGCGAAGCTCAGCCTGATAGATACCCTCAACTCCGTTGAGGACGCCGCTTCGGATATAGACGACTGGTTCAAGCGCTATTGCGCTTCGGGCGATTTTTATGCCCCGTGCGATATTGTGAAAATGATCGAACCGGTCAGCCGCGAGGAGATCATCGTTGCCGCCGGTTGTGTTAGCGAGGACACCGTTTTTGTTCTTGAAAGTGATAAGGAGGAAAACGCCGATGAATAAAAAATATATTAAAAACGACCTTCTTTCGGACGGCTATTATGAAATTGACCACGACAGCGGTTTGAAAATATTTGTCATGGAAAAACCCGAATATACAGGCGCGTTCGCAATGTTCGGAACGAAATACGGTTCGGTCGATACCTGCTTCAAGCTCGAAAGCGAAACCGGCTTCACCTCTGTTCCCGAGGGAATTGCGCATTTTCTCGAGCACAAGCTTTTTGAAAGCGAAGAACTCGATGCCTTTGAGCTTTTTGCGAAAACAGGAGCCAACGCAAATGCGTTCACTTCGTTTGACAGAACTTGCTATATTTTTAGTTGCAGCAGCAATTTCGCTCAATCGCTCGAGGTCTTGCTGAACTTTGTCAAGAAGCCGTATTTCACCGAGCAGACCGTTCAAAAAGAGCAGGGCATTATCGGTCAGGAAATCAGAATGTATCAGGACGATCCCGACTGGCAGGTGCTTTTCAATCTCCTTCGCGGAATTTACAGCAAGAATCCCGTCAGGATAGATATTGCGGGAACAATTGAGTCAATAGCGCAAATCAACGCCGAACTGCTTTATAACTGCTATAATACATTCTATAGTAATTCCAACATGGCGCTTGCTGTGGCGGGCAACGTGAAGGTCGATGACGTCATCGCCATTGCCGACCGAACGCTCAAAAACGAAAAACCGGTTGCCTTTGAAAGCGTTGTTCCGCAGGAAGACGCCGCCGTTGCCTGTTCTTATACCGAAGAAAAGCTCGGGGTTGACGTGACAAAGTTCGCCCTCGGATTTAAAGAGCCGCTTTCTTCGCCGCTCAAAACGCCGAAAGAACTTGTGGTGATGAACCTTGCTCTCGGTGTCATCGCCGGAAAGGTCTCTTCGCTTTATTGCAAAATGTTGGAAGAAGGGCTTGTTAACCAGAGCTTCGGAACGGAATATTTCACCGGCAGAGGCTTCGCCGTTCCTGTTTTCAGCGGCGAGAGCGAAGAGCCGCAACGCGTTCGCGAGGAAATAATCGCCGAGATTCGCCGCCTCAGAAAAGATGGCGTTTCCGATGATGATTTTGAAACGGTCAAAAAACGCCTTTACGGTCTTGAAGTCCTTGGCTTTAACGAAACGGAAAACCTCGCCAACGCCATTGTTGACGCTTATTTCAACGGTTTCGGTCTTTTTGACACAATCGAGGTTTACAAAAGCGTGACCAAGGCGGATGTCGAAGAAGTAATAAGAACACATTTTGACGAAGAAAACTGCTGCCTTTCGGTGGTAAGGTAAGAAAGAGAGGAACCTATGGCAAAAGCACTTGTTCTTGCCGAAAAGCCGTCAGTGGCGCGTGATATCGCCCGCGTTCTCGGCGCGAAAAAAAGCGCCGACGGCTTTATTGAAGGCGAAAAATATGTTGTCACCTGGGCTCTCGGTCATCTTGTCACTCTCGCCGACCCCGACGCCTATGACGATAAATACAAAGCGTGGCGGCTTGAAGACCTTCCGATGCTTCCCGAAAAAATGAAGCTCGTTGTGATAAAGCAAACCTCGAAGCAATACAGAACCGTTTCAAAGCTGATGGGTCGCGCCGATATAGACCGCCTTATAATTGCCACCGATGCGGGGCGCGAAGGTGAGCTCGTTGCGCGTTGGATAATGATGAAGGCGCATTGCAAAAAGCCCGCGTTCCGTCTTTGGATATCGTCCCAGACCGACCGCGCAATTAAAGAGGGCTTCGCCTCTCTGAAACCTGCAAAGGAATATGACAACCTTTATTATTCGGCTCAAGCGCGAGCCGAAGCGGACTGGCTCGTCGGCCTTAACGTCACTCGTGCGCTTACCTGTCGTTTTAACGCCCAACTTTCCGCCGGCCGCGTTCAAACGCCGACCCTTGCAATGATTGTTCAGCGCGAGGAAGAAATACTCGCCTTTAAGCCGAAAGATTATTTTTCGCTTCGGGCGGTGTTAAAGGACTTTTCCGCAACTTTTCGCGACTCCAAAAACAACACCCGCTTTTCCGACAGGGCTTTTGTTGAAACGCTTCAACGCTCACTTTTCGGAAAAAGCGCCGTTGTTTCAAAGCTTGAACGTTCAACAAAAAGGCAGGCTCCTCCGGCGGCGTATGACCTGACGGAACTTCAACGCGACGCGAACAAAAAGTTCGGCTATTCCGCAAAGCAGACCCTTTCCCTCATGCAAAGCCTTTATGAACGCCATAAGGTTTTGACTTATCCGCGAACCGATTCGCGATACATAACCGATGATATTGTCGCAACGATACCGGAACGCCTTCGTGCCGTGGCTCAAGGTCCTTATCAAAAGGCGGCGATGACGCTTTATCGAAAGCCGCTTTCGACGAAGCATATCGTGAACAACGCAAAGGTCACCGACCACCACGCAATCATTCCCACGGAGCAGGCGGCAAATTTTGCGAAGCTCACCTTTGACGAGCGGAATATTTATGACCTTGTCGTCAAACGCTTTATTGCGGTGCTTTCCGAAGACTGCGAATATGACGAAGTCAAGCTTACTCTCGATATAGGCGGAAAGAGCTTTTACGCCAAAGGAAAGACCGTTGTCAAAAACGGCTGGCGCGATGTCTACGGTGCTCTCGGCGACGAGGATGACGAGGAAGACGAGGTCAAAGACCAGAATCTGCCCGCGCTGAAACAGGGAATGACTCTTCCGGTTCTTAATACCAAAATAGTCAGCGGAAAGACGCGTCCCCCGGCGCGCTATACCGAAGCGACCCTCCTTTCCGCAATGGAAAATCCCTCGAAGCAGATATCAGACAAAAAGCTGAAAGCCGTCATCGAAACCACAAGCGGACTCGGAACACCGGCAACAAGAGCGGATATAATCGAAAAGCTGTTTGACAATTTTTCAATCGAACGCGTTGGCAAGGAGATACATCCGACGGCGAAAGGAAAACAACTGATAAAAATCGTTCCGCCCGACCTCAAGAGCGCCGAATTGACCGCCCAATGGGAGCAACAGCTTCAAAACATCAGCCGCGGAACAGGTAACATGAAAGCTTTTATCGCAAAGATGCGAGAGTATTCCACAAGCCTCGTTTCAATGGTGATAGCGAGCGATGCGGTCTATACTCATGACAACGCAACGAAGGAAAAATGTCCCCTTTGCGGAAAGTATCTTCTCGAAGTGAACGGAAAGAAAGGAAAGATGCTTGTTTGTCAGGATCGTGAGTGCGGCTATCGAAAAGGTCTTACTCAAGTTACCAACGCCCGTTGCCCCGACTGCCACAAAAAGCTTGAGCTTCGCGGCGAGGGCGAAAAGAGAATTTTCGTTTGCACTTGCGGCTACAGGGAGCGCCTTTCCGATTTCACAAAGCGAAAAGCAGGCGACGGCGCCGGAAAGCACGACGTTCTCAATTATATGAGAAAGCAGGCGTCGCAGGAAAAGGAAAGAGAAAAGCTTGACAATCCGTTCAGCGTTTTGCTTGATTGAGTCGGTGAAAGTATAATCTTATTACAAAATTTCAGGAGCGGTTCTTGAGACCGCTCCTTTGTTTCTTAAGAAAGTGTAATAAAACTGTCACAAATGCTTTTATCATCCAAATATGCATTGACTTTTTCGGGATTTCGTGTATCATATTATCCGTGAAAATTTGCGCTTCGGGTTTCTGACCCGAACAGAGGGATGAAATGATGAGTTATAAATACAAATTTTCTGTTGTTATGCCCGTCTATAATGTTGAACAATATCTCGACGAAAGCATTCTTTCGCTCGTTAATCAGACTATCGGCTTTGAAAAAAATATTCAATTGATACTCGTTAACGACGGTTCAACGGATGGCAGCGCCGATGTTTGTAAAAAATATAAAGATATGTACCCCGACAACGTTGTTTATCTTGAACAGGAAAACGCCGGTGTCAGCGTGGCGAGAAATCTCGGTCTTGAATATGTTGAAGGCAAGTATGTTAATTTTCTTGATTCCGATGACTTCTGGTCGAAGAATGCTTTTAAGCTGATATACGGCTTTTTTGAAGAACATTACGAAGAGGTCGATGTTGCAACCACTTCGATTTTCCTTTTCGAGGCGGTGTCGCGCGCTCATGTTGCCAATTATCGAATGGCTGACGGAACGAGGGTCGCTGACCTTACAACCGCCGAAGAAAGCAAGAACGTTGTCGTTCAGGTCGCTTCCTCCTTCTTCAAGGCGGAAGCTGTTGCCGAGCGCCGCTTTGTTGTCGGCTTGAAGCTTGGCGAGGACGCTCTTTTTGTCAATTCGCTCATAATGGAAAAAATGAAAGTCGGCTTTGTTCGCGGAACGACTTATTATTACAGAAAGCGCGCCGCCGGAACCTCTGCCGTTCAAACCCTCAATAATTCGCGCTATTACTATATTGACCGTATCAATGATTATCACCTTACATTGATAGAACAGTCGCTCAAAAAATTCGGCAACGTTCCCGAATATATTCAAAACGTTGTTTATTACGACTTTGCCTGGAACCTTTCTTCGCCCGCGTTTCAGTGGCTTGACGAAGCGGAAATGGCGGAGCTTCGCTCGCTTTCAAAGCGCGTGCTTTCCTATATTGATGACGGCGTGATTATCGAAAGTCCCGTTCACCCTCAACCGCTGAAAAAGCTGACCGCTTTCAGAATCAAGTATGACGACGACCGAATTGCCGAAAAGCTTGTCTATAAAGAAAAGGCTCTCTGGTTTAACGACCGTGAATTCGAAGCTTTTGCGCGAAGCCGAAATGTTTGCCATATCAGCTTTGTTTCAATAAAAAAAGGCTTTGTGACGGTCGAAGGTCTTATAGAAAACTGGGTCTATGAAACAACAACTTCCGCTGTTCGTCTCGCTTTCAGAATCAACGGCGAAGCGGTCAAAGCCACCGTGAAGGATTATGTTCATACAAAGTTTTATACCTGCTTTGAAGAGGGCGAAAAATTCAGGCGCTTTTCCTGCAAGATGAAGCTCCCCGAAATCACCGAAAAAGACGAGGTCATCAAGCTCTTCCCGATAATTTATTTCGGAAAGCGCTCCTGCCGTCTCGGAATGAACTATCAAAAATTCGTGCCCAACGCCAACGCTTTTTCAACCGCGTATAAATTCCACGGTGATTATTGCATACAAAGCTTCAGAACCGTAATGAAAATCGAAAAGGCGCAATCTCGGATGCAAAAGTTTTCGCTCATGTCGTCTCATGAACGCGAAAACCTGAAAGAGCTTCGCTCGCTCGGAAAGAGAGATGTCGCTGCGCTCAGACGTCGCTATTTTCTTCATCGTGTTCTGAACAGGAACGAAGAGAAAATCTGGCTGATTTCCGACCGCGTTCAAAACGCCGGAGACAACGGAGAGGTGCTTTTCAAGTATCTCAGCAAGCTTAAAAAAGAGGGCAGGGGACTCGAAAACGTCCGTCCGATTTTTGCAATCAGCCGCGACGCCGAATGCGCCGAACGTCTTAAAAGCGAGGGCGAAGTGGTCTTCTTTGAAGACAAAAAATATCTTCTTTATTTTCTCCTTGCCGAAAAAATCATTTCCTCCGGCGCGAGCGAATTCACCGCGAACCCCTTCGGTGGGAACAGAAAGTATTTTGCGGACCTTTTCAATTTCAAATATTACTACCTTCAACACGGCGTAGCCTGCGCCGATCTTTCGGGTTGGCTCAACAGGTTTTCGAAGAATTTCGAAAAGATTTTTGCCTCTTCCGAGCGTGAACGCAACAGTTTTCTCGAAGCACCGTATTATTACAAGCCGAGTCAGGTCGTTGTGACCGGTCAAACTCGTTTTGACGATCTTTACGATGCACCGGAAAAACTTGTTCTCGTTTTGCCGACCTGGCGCCGCGCAATAAGAGAAAGCTACGACTCAAACACGACCAGCGTATACTTCGACGGCTTTAAGGATACGGAATACTTCAAATATTATAACTCGCTCATCAATAACGAACGCCTGCTTTCGGCGATGAGAAATCACGGTTATAAAGGTCTTTTCTGCATTCATCCGATTCACATGAAGCAAAGCGTTGACTTTGAGGCGAACGATGTCTTTTCGGTCAATGAGGGCTATGTTGATTACAACGATGTTTTTGCCCGCTCGTTGCTCATGGTGACCGATTATTCCAGCGTTTTGTTTGACTTTGCTTATTTGAGAAAACCGGTGGTTTACACTCACTTTGACAAGGAAGACTTCTTTGCCGGTCAGATTTATGATGAAGGCTATTTCAGCTATGAGAACGATGGCTTTGGTCCCGTTTGCTATGACATGGATTCCACCGTTGACGCGATCATTGCCGCCGTTGAACGCGGTTGCAAAAACGAAAAGAAATATCTTGACCGTCTTGACGCTTTCTTTGCCTATTCCGACAACAAAAGCTGCGAGCGTGCCTACAAAGCCATAATCGGCGAACCGTTTTCGATCTCAGATTATTCAACGGCACCCGAGGAAAACAAATAAAAATAAAAAACTTGTGAAAAACCCTTGACTTTTTCTCGCGGTTGATATATAATTATCAGGCACTTGAGAAAGTCATATATCGCGGAGTAGAGCAATCCGGTAGCTCGTCGGGCTCATAACCCGGAGGTCGCAGGTTCAAATCCTGTCTCCGCAACCATGTAAAAACCCTTGTGGCGTAAGGCTTCAAGGGCTTTTCTTTTTTTCTGTTCGTGCCCTCATGAAGGCGTTTTGGTGTTTATTTGGTGTTTATTGCTTGATTTTTTGGTTTTTTAAAACGTAAAATGACCGCTTCCCTTTACCGGGTTGCGGTCGTTCTTTTTATCCATGTTTTTTTGTCTGTACCGGAGACAAAATATTTGCGATTGCTTCGGCTGCTGCTTCATCGGCTGACCTGATAGCGTGTGCGTATATTCGCGTTGTTGTGCTTGCATTGGCGTGCCCAAGACGGTGCGCAACCGTTGTTAAAGGTGTACCGGCGGCAATTTGCAAGGTTGCATTTGTATGCCGTAAGCCGTGAACACTTATTTCCTCAATGCCGTACTTTTGCTTAAATCTGCGGAATTTGCTTGTTAAATAGGTGGGGTTCAGCGGTGCGCCGTTCCATGATGTGAAAAGGCGGTCGGAGTTTTGCCACTTATCACCACACTTTAAACGATGTACAGCCTGATAAGTTTTTTGCTCTTTTAAAAGGTCTATGACGTTCTGCGACACCTTAAAGGCACGTTCTGAACCGGTTGTTTTTGTTTCGTCCTCAAATACTCCCTTGTCGGGCAAATAAAGCGAATTGCGGCGTACTTGTATAATTTTATTGTCGAAGTCGATATCAGACCATTCAAGCCCTAAAAGCTCCCCTCTGCGAAGCCCGGTAAACATGAGCAGCTCAATCATTACCCGAAACTGTACGTCTTCATCTTGCAAACATTCTATCAGGTGTCTTGCTTGCTCTTCGTCAAGGTATTTCGGGTTGGGCTTACTTATTTTTGGTGGCTTTAAACGGTCGCAAGGGTTGGAAAAAATAATTTGCCACTGCACGGCACAGGCGAGAATAGATGATATTAAACCGTGGTGGTGATGTATTGTCGTGTCTGAAAGTGTTCTATCCTTATTTACTGGTTCAAACAGTTTTTCAAGCGGTTTCTGCAAAGCCATGCTAATTCCTTTCGCCGTTTTTTCGGTCACGTTTTCACCCTTTACTGCGCTTGAGACAGTTCTTTCACCTATTTCGGCTAATGCTGCAACCTTGGCAAATGTCAGCTTTTTCGCCCTCATGAGGGCGTGTAGGTCGCAACGAGATTTATACTTTCCGTCTGCTCTGATTCCCTCTTCGGCGAGGTTTTTATAAAAGCTTAACAGGTGTTGTGGCTGTATCTTTTCGAGTTTCATGTGACCGATAGCGGCGTTAATTCTCGGAAGCATGGAGCGATACCGTTCAAGGGTGGTTGCTTTCAGCTGTTCTTTTGCGTATGACTCAAACCATTGCTCGGCAAACTCGGAAAACCTAATTGAACCGTCAAGGTATGTTCCGTTCCTGACTCGTTCCTCAAACAAAACGGCTTGCCGTTTGACTTCCTTTTCGGCTTGCTTGGCGGTCATACCTACCGGCGGCTTCCATGTGATGCTTTTTCGTATTTGTTTGCCGTCAATGTCATATCCGGCAGAGACGGTTATTTTATAAGTGTTATTTCGTTTCGTTATCGTTGCCATTGCTAATACCCTTATGTCCGGTTTTTCCTTTATTTTTCATATCAAAAAGTTTTTCGCTAATTCCGATTATCACTTCAAGCGTATCTGACAAATATTCGAAAATAGCTTTATTGAAATCATCTTTACATTCATACATACGAAGATACGTTTCATTTATTTCATCAATTCCATAACGGCTACTCGCCATTTTTTTCTCATAATAAGAGGGGTTCTTAGTATAATCTTCTATGATTTTATAAGATAGCAATTCGCAAAAAGCTAAATCTTTTATAGGTAGTTGAAATTTTGTAGAAGTAATTACGCGATTATAAAAACTTAAAATATTTACGCACATTTCAGTGACATTGCGCCTTAGGTCGCTTTCAGTTTCATTGCAACATTCGTTTAAACAATCATCTAAATAATCAGCCAATAAAAATTTAACATTATCATAACTTCTTATTTTGGGCGCAAATTTCATAAAGTTATCCGCGATTTCTTCTGAATTGTTAGCGACAAATTCATCGAAACCTTTTATTTCTTCAATTGTTTTAGGAAAATTATCTAATAAGCTATTCAACAAGTGAAGAGTTTCAACCGCTTCATCATTCAACCCGATATAATCGCAAATTGCTTTGATACTTGTGTCTGTAGTTTTAGCCTCAGTTAAGCCAAATAAATAATCTGTTGATACATTAAAAAGCTTTGCAAATTTTTTAACTGCCTCAACTGTCAAATTGCGATTTCCATTATAGTATTGTGTAACAGTTGAAGCACCTATATTAAGTTTATTTGCTATTTCTTCTCTTGTCATATCGCTTTCGTTAATCAACTCTTGTAACCGCAAAATTGATACTATGTTATCGTTCTTTTTGTAACTCATTTTTTAATAATCCACCTTAAAATCAACTTTTGTAACAATTTTCTCGTTTAGTCACAAAAAGCATTGACATTTACTTTTGTGACTGCTATAATGAAATTGTTACAAGTTGCTATTATCATCATCATTATAGCGACTATCTTTTAAATTGTCAACAATTTTATAAGGAGGTATAAAAAAATGAAAAAAGCAAACATTGAAATCAGAACGAAAGCAAAAGAAAGCGGTGTTAGACTTTGGCAAATAGCGGATGAAATGAGAATTAGCGAACCTACTATGATAAGGCTTCTTCGTCACGAACTTTCTCAAAATGACAAAGAAAAAATCTGTGCAATAATCAAAGAACTTGCACAGAAAGGAGATTATAATATATGACAGTACCAAAAATGAGAACACTTCCCGAAGCTTTCAGAGAGCTAAAAGCGGCAGACCCAAACACAGCCTATACACTTCGCGCTTTAAGAACGGCGGTTAATAAGGGAGAAATACCAGTTGTAGCCGTTGGAAGCAAAAGGCTTATTAACCTTGATAAGCTGTTCGAAATGCTTAATACGCCCTCATTTGAGGAAAATAACACCTATGCAGGAAGAAAGGAAAAGCTTACAAGATTAGCATAAGTAAGCCACAGGAACGGCAAAAGACGGACGGTATTTTATGCTGTCCGTTTGCTTTTAATCTTTGTCAGGTATTGGGAAAACAAATGAATAATGATATACATTTTTGGAAAAAGACCGTTGTTACAAAACGCAGCATTGAAGTATTTAAATATGCCCTCAGCGCAAAAGTGAAAACAGACCGTTGTAAACGTTGTAAGCCAACAACTGAAACTCAGGTGGCTTGTAACCTCAATCAGTCGCGGCAGCGTTTAAGTTGGTTAATTGCTGAAAATTTCGGCATTGGTGACAGTTATATAACATTAACATATGAGGGCGAAGAACCAACGGAAGATAAAGCAAAAGCGGCACTTTCAAAGTTTTTGCGAATTATGCGCGAAGAGTATAGACGTTATGGCTATGAACTCCGATACATAAGCAAAACGGAACGCGGCACGGAAAACGATAGAATACACCACCATATACTACTTAACTTTTGCCCTGACCTTGACGATGTTTTATATAACTCTTGGTACTACGGCGGCTATTCAATAACGACAGTGCAGGAAAATGAAGGGTATCACAAGGCACTGGCAACATATTTTACAACGCCAAAAGGCAGCAGCCCGGCAATGAAACAGCTTTATAATTGCTCGCATAACCTTTCAAAGCCGCAAATCAGCATAAAGGAGATAACGGAAACGGAATTTCAAGAAGCGCCGGAAAGCGAAGTGAACGGCGGTAAGCTTGTTGAAAGCAGCTTTCAAAGCTCTGCGGATTGCTTCGGGAATCCTTATTGCTGTTATTATTACAAACTCAACAGTCTAAGCCGTTCCGCGTTTAAGGAGCTAAAACGGCAGAAGAAAACGCAAGGGAAAACACTTTATTGCGCCGGATTTGATGAAAAGGGTGTGCTGCGTTGTGTTGTGGAACGTTCCAAAAGCGGCGCAAAGTGTAGCAAAACGCAGCAAAAAAAGCGCAAAAATGCCGCAAAAAAGGCACGCAGAAAGAGCCGCAGGAAGTAAAGAATTATAGACAAGTTCATATTTTTAAAAATCGGCTGCGGTCGATTTAAAGAGCTTGTTATATGCTCTAACCTTTCGACAAGGCGAAACGGTATAAAACATAGAAAGTAAGCATATATGAGGGCAAAAGCGCACTATAAAAAACAATTATGAGGAGAATATATACCCCCCTGTATTGTGCGCTCGGTTTTTGTTTTCCTTTCCCACCGACTGCACCCCTAAAAGCATATGTTTTTTTAGAAATGAAAGTTTTTAAAGCTTTTTCGTTGCAAACGGCGAACAAATGTTCGCTGTTTAGACCTAAAATTTGAAGATTAGTACAAAAAAACGGAGTGTCACTAAAAACTCCTACATGGCGAACATTTGTTCGTGCTTTAAAACCGCCCTCATGGAGTCGAATTATAAAAACCCCCTGCGTCAATAATAAACGCATGAGGGCTTTTGTTTTTGGCTTGTTCCGAAACTGTTACGCTTCTGCGGATTCATTTTTAAGCTCTTTTAACAACGCATCAATTTGTTGTGTTGCTTTGTTTGCTTTCATTATGTCGTCAAATATTACATCAACCATAGCTTGAAGAACGCTTTTTTCATATGATGGGGATGGGATGATTGGTTGGTCTAAAATAGTATCTTGAATGATTGCGTTAAATGTGTCAATGTGGTCGTTTGCGATTTCAATGTCAACCAACGCGTCAAGGGCAAGGTTTAATTTTTTTTCTTTGTTCATTAAAAAAACTCCTTAAATAATTTTATTCAAATAAGGGGCGAAACGGCGTGTAATGGTTGGTTTTATATAGCATGAATAAAACTCGCTGTTTTCCCTCGGTTGTGAGTATATTATATCATCTTGTACAAGTATATTCAATAGGCATATTGCACAAACTTGTACAAGTATATTTATGCATTTTTGTACTTGCACAAGTTAATAAAGTCTGTTATAATATAAAATGTGAGGAACTATGGCGGTTTTTTAAATGTAACAGAAAGCTTGGTGACAAATGGTTATGGCAGACGGAAAGGCAAGCACAAAAGCAAAGAATAAATATAATGCTGCAAACTATGACAGTTTGCGAATAGTTGTTCCCAAAGGAAAAAAGGACGTTTTAAAGGCTCACGCGCAAAGCAAGGGCGAAAGCCTTAACGGTTTTGTTAATCGCGCTATAGACGAAACTGTTGAACGTGATAGTAAAGATTGAAACTATTATAAAAAATAATATTTGCTCTGCTTCGGCAGAGCTTTTTTATATCATTTATGAGGGCAGATTTTTGGTGTTTATTTGGTGTTTATTTTGGTGTTTTGGTGCTTATTCTTGGTGAAACGCTGTGAAAGGTACGGAAGCCGCAAACCCTTATGTGGTGGGCGTTTGCGGCGTTTTGCGAAACTTCGCGAAGTGATATAAATTAGAGCTCATAACCCGGAGGTCGCAGGTTCAAATCCTGTCTCCGCAACCATGTAAAAACCCTTGTGGCGTAAGGCTTCAAGGGCTTTTCTTTTTTTCTGTTCGTGCCCTCATGAAGGCGTTTTGTGCTGTCGTAAATTTGTGACAAGTTCATTGGAATGCTTTTATTTATTCTGAACACATTGAAAACGGCGCATTTTCTTGCTATACTGTATAGCACAATAGTGCAGGAGGGGTGTCGGCATGAAATTCACGAAGACCCCGCCCGTGTTCTTGTAAGTAGTTGATGGCAGCCTTGCTGCAATGACTTCTTATGAGTTTATGTTGGATGTCTTGGGTGGCGAGCGGTACGAAAAAATAACCGCATAACTTTTAGGGGGTGGGATTGAGTTCGCGCCTCTTTTTTGAAAGGAAGATAAGTATGATTGAGATAGTTGGCAAGTTTAATACTGCCATATGTTATACAGATACATTAGAGCCTACCGCATACTCTCAAATTGAAACCGTCTGTAATGAGGAGACTTTTGCACATTCAAAAATACGTATTATGCCTGACGTTCATGCCGGCAAGGGCTGTACCATCGGCACTACTATGACCATTGTTGACAAGGTTGTGCCTAATATGGTTGGCGTGGATATTGGTTGTGGTATGTATACCGTTAATTTAGGTAAGGTCGACATTGATCTTCAAAAGTTTGATGAGGCGGCACATACCATTCCTTGTGGCAGAGATGTTTGGGAAGGAAGACGAGAGCGTTTTGACTTAACTCGTCTACGTTGCCACAGAAGCCTTAAGGATACCAAGAGACTTGAAAGAAGCCTTGGAACTTTGGGCGGTGGCAACCACTTCATAGAAGTCGATGTGGATGATGAAGGTAACAAGTACTTGATTATCCACTCCGGTAGCCGTAATCTCGGAACGCAGGTGGCAGAACACTATCAAGGCATTGCTATCGACTTAAATCTCGGCAAGGAAGAGTATTTTAAGAAGCGTGAGGAAATCATCCGTACATACAAGGAACAAGGTCGCAGAAGCGAAATTCAGTCCACCTTAAAGCAGATGGAGAAGGAATGGAAAGCCAAGGAGCCTACCATCCCCCGTGAGCTTTGTTTCCTCTATGGTTCGTTTATGGAAGATTATTTGCACGATATCCACATTTGCCAGGAATTTGCAAAGCGTAACAGAGAGAAGATGGCAGAGGTATTACTCCAGTTGAGCGGTCTTGCTTCCGTTGAGACTTTTCAAACTATCCACAATTACATTGATGTGGATGAGAAGATCCTTCGTAAGGGTTCGGTATCTGCCAAGGTGGGAGAAAAGCTGTTGATTCCCATCAATATGCGTGACGGCAGCCTTATCTGCATTGGTAAGGGAAACGCTGAATGGAACTATTCCGCACCCCACGGAGCCGGTCGTTTGATGTCCCGTTCTGCGGCATTTGAAAGGCTTACAATGGAAGAGTACCAAGCACAAATGGCCGGTATCTATACCACTTGTGTTAACACCGCAACCCTTGACGAGTCTCCTATGGCCTATAAGAATATGGATGAGATTGTTGCGAACATTGCGCCTACAGTAGAAATCATTGCACACATCAAGCCTATTTACAACTTTAAAGCAGCAGAATAAAACAATTTCAGGTGCATTTAGGAATTCACCTGAAATCGTGGCGAAAGTTTTTAATGCCGTGATGCAAGATTTTCGGTACCACTTTGAAACCATCGAGTATGCTGTTTGCCACACTGAGCGTGAGTTTGCAAACTACGAGGAATTCAAGAAAATTATGGGTTAACTCTATCCGTTCACTTGTATTCGAATAGGTCTTTATTTTCAACAAAAAGCCTCTTTTGTCTTTGACAAAAGAGGCTTTTGAGTGATGCGTTCTTGCGGAACATGATGCGCGCCTTCGGCGCGTGAGAGGAACGCATCGCATCACTTATCACAGCATAGCGACATCACCTATCGCTTATATTGCCGCTGTCAAAAAACCAGCCGAAAACGAAAGACAGAACCAAAGTCCTGCTTGCCGGACATAGCATAGTGTATAATAAAAACGGTCAAATCGAAGAGGTTACATATTATGTAACTTTTCGCGCAAAGCAACAACTGATCAATTAAATATAATTTACCTATTAAGAGTGCGCGAGAGATCAAGCTCGTTGACCGCACAGCGACCTGCCAAACGGCAAGGTGCTAATGCTTGAACGATAGGTTGTCTCACGAGCCCGTCGGTAACGATGGGTTCGTTTTTTTGCACTCTTTAGGATATATAATTAAAAAGGAGTGCATAACAATGCGAACAATCAGAAATCTTATCAATCAGGAAAAGAAGGTGTATATTCTTCTTGGCACGAAAGCAATTCAATATCGCTTTATGAGCGATGCGGATTTGGAAGGCGTTGTTTTCTCAGATGGCGTGAAAGCCACTGAGAGAATGGTCGATGATATTATGGCGTTGAGAAGTGACGGAACAATCTGCTTTCTCGGTTGGGCGGGACGTGTGTGCTATCATTATAGTAAAAACACAGCAATCAGAATCGACTATGAAAAATATATAAACGGCGCCGATAATTATATCATAGCAGAATAAGACGCACGTCTTTTCGAAAACGCACGGATGCGCTGCCGTGTCTGTGCTTGACAAACGTTTTGCCGCAGTATATAATCGGAAAAGTCAATCAAAAACATCTTGTGGTGATCCGATGGAAAAACATATTGAAGTTGAACGTAGCATAATTAAAAAATATCGCAAGGAAATATGGAAACGCTTTATTGCCGGTATCAATGAGTACGACATGATAAAACCCGGAGATAATATCGCGGTTTGTATCTCCGGCGGAAAAGATTCAATGCTGCTCGCCAAGTGCATTCAGCACCTTCAAAGGCACAGCGATTTCCCCTTTGAGGCGCAGTACATGGTTCTCGACCCGGGCTACACCCCCGAAAACAGGGAACGTATAATCGAAAATGCGCGTCTGCTCGATATTCCGATAAAAATCTTCGATGCAAAGATTTTTGATTATGTTGTTGACGTTGAAAATTCACCCTGCTATCTTTGCGCCCGAATGCGGCGTGGTCATCTTTACAAAAACGCTCAAAGTCTCGGCTGTAACAAAATCGCCCTCGGTCACCATTTTGACGATGTGATCGAAACCACATTGATGAGTATGCTTTATTCGGCGGAGATAAAGACCATGATGCCGAAGCTGCACAGCACGAATTTTGAAGGTATGGAGCTCATTCGTCCGTTGTATATGGTGCGCGAAAGCGACATCAAAGCGTGGGTGCGCTATAATTCTCTTGAGTTTTTGCAATGTGCCTGCCGTTTTACCGAGGCTTGCAATCGAAAGGAATATGAAGAACTGTCAAAGCGAAAGGAAATGAAAGCGCTCATCGAACAGTTCAGAAAGACCAACTCAAATATTGAAATGAATATTTTCAGGAGCGTTGAAAACGTAAATCTTGAAACGGTCATCGGTTATCACAAGGGCGGAGTCAAATACAGCTTTCTTGATGATTACGACTTGCCGAGCGAAGAAAAACTTTCTCTCTTGCCCGGGGAGAAAAATTAAAAACAAAACCCGAAAGAGCCGAGCGCGTTTTTCAGCGTTCGGCTCTTTTGACTGTGAGTGTTATGAAGGTTTGTCAATGATTGGAAATCGAGCTGCAAAAGTTGCAAAGGTCGTTAACTTTGAGCTGCGCAAAGTTCAAAAGCTCTTCCCTTGTGCAGGAAAAGTCCGAGGTTGCCCACCAACGGGTCAGTCCGACTATTGCTCCGGAGTAATAGTTCGCCATGAGCGGAAGATTGTAACCGAGCATCTCGCCGGGCAGAACCTTCGCTTCGATTTGTTCAATTATGAATGCCGCCACCGCGTCAAGAAGGGTGTTCGTGAAGGAAGAGGAGTAGTGCTGTGTGCTGACTTTGGTAACAAAGGCTTTGTTTTCTTCGACAAAATCGAGCACTTTTGAAATCATCTTCATGCAGTTTTCGTTCATTGATTCAATTGAAAAACCTTTTTGCGGCTTTTCGAAATTAAGGCGCGAAAGCTTTGTTTTCAAGCAGGTGTTAAGGAAGTCGTGCTTGTCAACAAAGTGTTTGTAAAACGTTGCGCGGTGAACGTTTGCTTCGTTGCAAATTTCCAAAACGGTGAGGTCGTCAAAGGTTTTTGTTTCAAGAAGATGAATGAGGGCTTCAATGAGTTGCTCGTAGGTTCTTTCAACGCGGATATCGGCGCGTTTCGCGCTTCTGTCTGTCACTGTTTTTCACCGTCCTCAAAAAGGTTTGATTTGATATCGTCTCTGAGCTTTTGAATTTTTTTGAGCTGCTTTCTTATGCTCTTTTCGATTGCAAGCTCGTTGTTGAAAAATCGGTTTGAATGTTTCTTCCTGTCGTTTTTGTCGCTTCCTTTTTTTGAAAGGCGAAGCTCGAATTCCTGAATAATGTCCTGAAGCTGCTCGAAGGCGTCGAGCCTTGCGTCGGTGAGCTTGTCTGCCGTGTTTTCGAGCGTGAGCTGCAACGAGGTTTTGGTGTCCTCAAAGGTGGTTTTAACGCTGCTGAACGCGTCCTGAACCGTGTCAAGAATTGAGCTGAGCTTGAGCTGCAATTTGCGTATGTCGAGCGCTTTTCTGACGGCGTTAACGACATCAATAACAAACACGGCGAGAATGCCGATGAGGATGAGCCAGACTGTTTTGCTGTCGAAGCCCATGACTATCTCGTCGATTTTCGGATGAATGAGCTTTACGAACGAAACGGAAACAATGCCCCAGTAAAGAGTGTGCTTTAAGCAGATTCGTCCTTTGATGTTCAAGAATTCATAAGTGTAATCCCACCATCTTGCGTGAAAGAGAACTTCCATGAGGACGCTTGTGACATATTCGACAATGTCGCAAAGCAGCATTCCCAAAAGAAAGACAACGAGAAGATTGTCCTTGAAGGGGTTATAAAGAAAAATCGTCATGACCAGAGCGCCGGTTCCGTATATCGGGCACATCGGTCCTGTTAAAAATCCGCTGTTGATTATTCGCTTTTCGCCAATGGACCGATAGAGGCTTTCAACCAGCCAACCTGCGGCGCTGTAAAAAAAGAACAGCAGGATATAAATTGAAACCTTATTCATGGCATATCCTTTCAACATCGCTTAAAAAGCGCTTTTTGTAATAGCTGTTTGTTGAATAAAGAAGTTCGCGCGCAGCGCAATATTTATCCGCAAGGCTGACTATAAAGCCCTCCGGATATCTTGGCGGCGTAACGGTGAGCGGCCACATATGCCGCCGAATGCAGTTGAGTGTGATTCTGTCGGCGCCGGGCGAAAGCTCTTTCGCGTTGAGATAGGCGTAAAACGGATGCTTGTAGCCGTGAAGCTTGTGCCAACGACCGGTCTCTCCGTCGCGCCAGTCATAGTAAAAAAGGTCGTGCATCGTGGCACCCCTCGCGGCGGAGACATAGTTGAGCTTCAGCTTTTTGCAGATTTTGTATGTCAAAAACGCAACGCCGGTAATGTGTCTGAGTCTGTCAATGTCAAGGTGTTGCTCGTATTGCTTCAACGACTGCACCTGCGGAGAAAAATAAAGGTCGCCGACGACGCCGAAAAAGCCGTCGCTGTTGCTTTCCGTCAAGGCGAAAGTCTTGCAATAGTTGTCGTAAAGTTTACTCATGGTCAAAGTTTTCCTGTCTTAAAAAGTCTTTTTGAATAAATTTTGCAACGGCGTCCTCGTCGTTGCTGCCGATAATACCCGTTGCGGCTTTTTTCAGCTCTTCACAGGCGTTTGCGGTTGCGTAGCATTCATCCGCCGCAAGAAAAAGCGGAAGGTCGTTCATGTTGTCACCGAAGGCGACAATTCGGTCAACGCCCAAAAGCTTTTTCAATTCCAACGTGCCGCTGCCTTTGTTGGTTTCGGCGCTCATCGCTTCGAGAAAATAGCAGTCGGTGTAGTTGTCGTTGTAAAAATTGCAGTCAATGTCGCGGTTCTTTTTCATTTCGAGATAAATATCGCGAATAGCCTCCGGCTTGTCAAGCGTAACGATATAAACAAAGCTTCCGCCGCTTTCGAAGTCAAAAGAGTTTACGCGGCGAAACTTTTTGTTGAAGAAAGCCTCTCGCGATTTGATGTAATCTTTGATGAAATCGTTGTCAAGATTTTTGTAACAGACGGTCAGCGTGCTGTTTTGTTCAAAGTACATCAGCGGATTTTTTCCGCGGCTTTCGAAAATCGAGGCGATTTCTTTGCCGACTTCGGGCTTTATCGGGTGAACGGACAGCGTCTTTTTTTCAACCGGGTCATAAATGCAAACGCCGTTCATCAGCACGAGCGGCAAACGAAGATCAACGCTTTTGAAAAGGGGAATGACCGTTGCGTAAGTTCGCGCCGTTGCGAGCGAAAAAAGAAGGCCGCGTGCGGTGAGGTCGTTGATGATTTTTGCCGAACGGGGAGAAACCCTCGCGTTGTTGTCAAGAAAGGTTCCGTCAAGGTCGGTTAAATAAAGGGTTTTCATTTCGTAGACGTTCCTTTGATTTTTGTCTCTTAAAATTATGATAATATTATAACACGCCCATACAAGAAAGACAAGTGTCTACGAAACAAATTCAACCAAATTATGTCCCTAAGTATGTAAAAAAATTATGTACATAATATAAAATGCCAAAAATCTATTGAAAATTGAAAAAAACATAGTATAATAGATAGCATATTATCCGAAGCAGTCGGCGTTGAAATGCGGCTGCGTAAAGTTAAGGGGACAACTATGTTAGGAAAATTCGTCAGAGTTCGTGTAACATCCCCGATGCACTCTTATAATAAGCGCTTCGGCTTTAAGTATAAGCTGAATTACGGAATCGTAGAAGGCGGTAAGGCGCAAAAAAACGCTGTTGTCAGCGCTTATATCATGGGCATTAACCACCCGGTCAAGAATTTTGACGGAAGGGTGATTGCCATCGTTCGCCGTAACGGCGGAAAGGGTGTTGTTCTTGTTGTTGCACCGAAAAGCACACGTTTTATAATCAACGATATTCGCAACGCCATTGATTTTGCGGAAGGCAAAAACGGCTTTTCGCTGGAGTGTCTTTATGAAAGCTCCTGCGGCGCCGTCGTTTTCAGGAAAGATAACGGCGAAAATCTCTTTCTTCTGATTCGAAACAAGCGAAGCGCTCATTGGGGCTTCCCGAAGGGACACATCGAGCCGGGCGAAAACCACGAGCAGACCGCGATTCGCGAGGTTCTGGAAGAGACCGGAATCAGAATAAAGCTCATTCCCGGCTTCAAAAAGTGTTCTGAATATATGATTCAGGGCAGGATCGAAAAGTCGGTCGCGATCTTCCTCGCCGAAACCGAAGACACCGAATACAAAATGCAGGTCGAAGAAATCGAAGAGTGCGGCTGGTTCAATTATTCCGATGCGCTCAAAACACTGAACTACGATAACGACAAACGTATTCTTGAGCAGGCGGGTCGCTTTCTTGCAACCGAACACTGCGGAGGTTGAGTATGGCTGAATCGATTGCGAAGTTTTTTGTTGAAAATTTCGGCGACAAACTTTCGTCGGAGCTGATTGCGTTCATAATCTCAATGTTGCCCGTTTTGGAGCTTCGCGGCGGTTTGATAGCGGCAAAGCTTTTGGGTCTTGAATTTTCGAAGGCGTTTGCAATCTGCTTTGTCGGCAATATGCTGCCGATACCGTTTATCCTCTTTTTCATTCGCAGGATATTCGGCTGGTTGAAACGCTTCAAGCGCGTTAATGTCCTTATCGACAAACTCGAAGCGCGCTCAATAAGAAAAGCCGACAAGGTAAAAAAATATCGTCTTTTCGGGCTGTTTGTCTTTGTTGCGATTCCGCTGCCCGGAACCGGCGCGTGGACGGGCGCTCTTGTTGCCGACCTTTTTGACATCAGAGTCCGAAATTCGCTTCCGGTCATCGCCGCGGGTGTGCTTTGCGCCGGCGGAATAATGTCACTTTTGACTTATGCAATACCGGGTCTGTTCGGCTTTTAAGCGAACGACAGACCGAAAAGGTTTGCTTCGCGCGACGCTTTCAATCGTTTGATTCGAAAGAAAGTTCCGCTGTCTCGATGCGAAACCTGTTTTTTATGATGCTTAAATATAACATCCCCGGGTAGCCGAAAAGCTGCCCGGGGATTTTTTCGGGTGCAAGAAGCTGAATTGTGTCGCTGCGAGGGTAACTTCCCTTCGGCGAAAAAGGTGAATTGCCGAAGGCGCTTTCGCTTGAAACGCGCTCTTGTCGGCGCCGATTGGTTCGTGCTTGGGATTTTGGCTTTTGCGCTGTTCTTAATTTTCAGAACCTTATTCGCCGTCAACTGTTTTTCAAAATTTCGTCAATCGGACCTTTGAGTCCTTCGTCGCTTGTCGGGAACGGTCTTGAAAAATCTTTGATAAAGTTAAACAAAGCAACCTGTTTCAGCATGGTGGGCAACTGATATTTTGAAAGCAGCTCGACAACACATTCCTTTTTGTCGCGGTTCTGCCTTGCTTCCAGGGCTTTGAACTCGATTTCAACGTCTGTGTTTGACGCGACGGCGAAGAGCTCGATGATTGTTTTGCCCTCTTTCTGTTGCGGCGAAACGGGCTTCTTTTTGCCGTTGATTTTGAGCGTTATTTCCTTTGCGTCGGTGATGTCGTCGAAGACGAGCTTCCAGTCGCGCTTTTGCGGAATGAGACTGAGGTCGCCTTTCGCCGCGTTGATTTTGAACAACAGGTCTTTTCCGGCTTCTCTGACGGAAAGGACGGTTTCGGAAAAGGCACCGTTTTCAAACGCCATGGTTTCCCCGTCATCCTCATAAAGGGTGAAAGCGTTCGTTCCGCGGAAGATTCTCACAGTGAGTTTTTCCGGGTTTTCGCAACTGTTGTTTCTGTCGTTTTGCGCCATCGGAACTATTGCGCCCTCTTTTGCGAGCACGGGAAGCGCGTCGAGATCTCTGTACATGGTCACAAATCTGCCGCCCTGATAAATTCTTCCGGTGTACCAGTCTGTCCATCTTCCGCGCGGCAGCCAGACGTCGGTCGGAGCGAGGAAGGTTCTTTTGTCGGCGGGCTTTGTTACCGGCGAGACCATAAGTTCGCTGCCGAAGAAGAACTGGTTCGGAACTTCGTAGGCGGCTTTTTCCTGCGGATATGAATAATACATCGGCTCGCAAAGCGGAAGACCGTCGGTGTGCGTTCGGCGGTTTATTGAGTAAATATAGGGAATGAGAGCGTGGCGCTCTCTCATTGCCTTCACGGCGGCGCTGTTCGCGGCAAAGTTATATTTCCAGGGTTCTTTTCCCATGAATTCGTCCTTCGTCGAGTGCAATCTCATTATCGGGCTGAACTCTCCGAGCTGAACCCAGCGAACGTAAAGTTCGTCGTTCCTTGTTCCAAGCTGGTGACCGCCGATGTCGTGGCTCCACCAGGTATAGCCGACGTTCGCTGCGTTTGCGGTGAAATACGGCTGAAAGTCAAGGCTCTTCCAGCTGATCACGGTGTCTCCGGAGAAGCCGAGCGGATAGCGGTGAGAGCCGATTTCGGCGAAACGCGAGAGAATGAGCGGGCGCTTTTTTTCGCTCGCAATGTCAAGCGTGTGGTAGTGATTGAGCGCCCAGAGAGGGTCAAGCCCCTTGATTTTCGTTTCTCTTTCCTGTTGCCAGTCGATCCACCAGAAATCAACGCCGTCCTGTTCATAGGGCTTGTGCAAAAACTTAAAGTATCCTTCAATGAATTTCGGGTCGGTGATGTCGAAGGGGATGCGCTGCTTTGTTTTCGGGTCAATTCCCATGAATTTTGCGAAATCCTCATACTGGTCTTCGAAGGCTCGAACGCCCTGCGCCGGGTGAAGGTTGACCGTGACCTTGAAGTTGTTTTCGTGAAGCCAGTTTAAAAGGCCTTTGTAATCGGGAAACAGCTCGGTGTTCCAGCTGTATCCTGTCCAACCCTGAGACTGGAAGATTTCGGTGACGTTTTTGAAGGGGAAGCCGTCGCGTCGATAGAGTGCGTTTTCCTTTCCGAAGCGCTTTATAACGTCAACCCAGTGCCAGTCCATGTCAATCGTGGCAACGGAGATCGGAATCTCTTTTTCGAGAAAGTTGCTCATCAGGTCGGTGTATTCCTGCTGGCTGTAGTCCTTGTAGCGGCTCCACCAGTTTCCGAGGCAGTAGCGCGGAACGAGCGGAACGGCGCCGCAAAGCTTGAAAAATTCTTTGAGGCAACCTCTGTAATCATTGCCGAAGGCAAAATAATATTCGTCCTTTTGAACTTTTCTGCGTTCCTTCATCGTTCCGTCTTCACACATGATGACGGAATCGGAGTCGTCAATTACCGAAACGCCGTTTTTGCTCATAAGGCCGTCGCCGAGTTTGACGCTGCCGTTGACCATGTCGAGCGTGCGATAAGTGCCCTTGAGGTTTCCGCTTTTGAAGTCGGAAACGGTTCTTGAATCTTTGAGCGTTATGCTTTCGACCTCTCCTTTTGAAAGGTCAAAAAGCAAGATTGCGTCTTCGGTGGAAATTTTCAATCTGCGAACGCTTTGTGTGACCTTGAACTTAGGTTGCGCAAAGTTGCGGCAGATAACGGTCTGGGTGGCTTCGTCGGTAAAAATATGCTTTTTGTCTTTCTCAACGCGAAAAATTCTCGAAGAGAGAACGGAAAAACGATAATCGCCCTTGACAATGACAAATTCTTCGGGCGTTTTGCTGTTGAATTTTTGCGAAAATTTGCTCAAAAAATACGGTGAAAGTTCGCTCATATCGGTCTCCTTCTTTCGTGCCCGGTCGTTATTGTCGTTTGCGAAGAAAAACGGCGTATACACGGGGCAAACGGAATGTTTTATACCGGTTCATGATACTATAAAACAGGTCATATTTCAAGAAGAAAGAAATTTTTCGGCAAAAACAACCAAAAAGTCGGCAAAATTTTCTACACCCAAAAAAGCATTCATAATCAAATAAAAACAAAAAGCAGTGGAAATTCTTTTCCGGTTGTGCTAAAATATTAGACTGTGTAAGGCGGTCATCGTTCGGCGAGTGCTTCGCCCGAATTGCCTGCGCCGCCTTCGTCGGAAAACGGTGAAGATATTGAAATCTTCGAAAAGTTTTTTGCGCGGCGCCGCTTCGGCGGCAAAAATGTAAATTATCCGCTCGGTTTTGTTCGGTGCGTTCGTTTCGGCGTCACGGCCTTCGTCGTGACAAACGGCTGCCCGGCTTTGAGCCGAACGGTTGAAAAGGAGTTACACCATGGAAGAAAAAAAGTATGTACCTAAAAGGGAATCTATGACGTATGCCATTGCGGCGTTGGGTCAGGGTCTTGTTTATAGCTGTATGTCCAGCTATATTACGGACTTTTACATGAATGTTCTGACGCTCAACGCATGGTTCGTTATTATGCTTATGCTCCTTGCGCGAGTATGGGACGCTATCAACGACCCGCTTATGGGTATGATAGTTGACCGTCATACTTCCCGTTGGGGCAGAATGCGCCATTATCCCGTTTTCACCGCTATTCCGATAGCGATTCTCACCATCCTCATGTTCACCCGTCCTCTCGGTTTTGCCGAAGGAGACCATTCAACTCTGCTTTACGTTTACGTTGCTACCGTTTATACCCTTTGGGGCATGGTTTATACCTCGAGTGACGTTCCGTTCTGGAGCCTCCCGAACGTTATGACCCCCAACTCCGCCGAAAGAGGAACCATCATCTCCTACGGAAGAACCGTCGGCGGAATCGGCTCTGCCGTTACCGTTGCCCTTCCGATCATCGTCGGCTACTTTATTTCGGACAGCGAAACCAAGTATGCGATCATGGCGATATCCATGTCTCTTATCGGCATGCCGCTGTTCTGCCTTTCCTCCTTCGGAATCAAAGAGCGTGTTAAGCACCCGAACGCAACCAAGCGCGCTCCCGGCGAACCTTCAACCCTTTCAAGAATTTTCCATTGCAAGCCGCTCATGCTTGTTGTTCTTTCGGGAATCCTCTCTTTCGGAAGATACATGCTTCAGGCTGCCGCTCCGCACGTTGCCCGTTACGCAGGCTTCTATGTCGGTGGCGACCTCGCAACTGCCACTGCCGAAGAATTCAGCAGCAATATGTCAACCATCCAGCTTATAATTCAAATCTGTGCCGCTGTCGGAATGTTCGGCGCAATGTTGTTCATGCCGAAACTTTTCAAAAAGTATGAATACAGAACTCTTATGATCGTTTCCTGCATCGCAGGTTTCGCCGCAAGCGTAGTTACTCTTCTTGTTGGCTGGTTCACGAAGAATCTCTTCATCTGCATTCCGTTCATGATCGTTTCGAGCATCCCGCTCGGTGTTATCAACGTTGTTTCGGGCGCAATGGTTTGTGACTGTATCGACTTTATGGAGTGGAAAACCGGCTTCAGAGACAACGCGCTTGGTTCGGCTTGCCAGTCGTTCGTTAACAAGCTCGGCAACGCCGTTGCTACCGTTGTTATAATCGCAATGTACATTCTCGTCAGCATCGACCCGCAGAAGCTTAACGGCATTGACGCGAACTCCGCTTTGGAAATTGCAAAGTCAATGACAACATCGCAGAACTTCGCAATGTTCGCTCTCGTTTCGATCGTTCCGGGAATCAGCCTTCTTCTTTGCGCAATCCCGCTGTTCTTCTATGATATCGTTGGCGATAAGAAAAAGAAGATCAACGAAGAACTTGCCGTTATGAGAAAAGAGCGCGGAATCGAAATTACCGAATAAAAATTAAAAGCTCATAGTTTGTCGTCGTGATAAACTATGAGCTTTGTCTTTTTATGCCATAATGTAAAGCAGCGCAAGAATAAGCATCTCATCCGCGCCGTCTCTTTGCAAAAGCAGCAGAAGCGGAAGAATCAAAGCAACGTCGCTGTCCATTTCCAAAAACGAAGCCGTCACCGTTTTGTTCTTTCGCGGCGCTTTGGCTGCGGGCGCGGGAGAGGGGAGCGAGCGCTTTTTTTCAAAATCGCGTTCTGCGTTTTGCCGCGTTTCTTTCTGCGCCTGCGTCGGCGAGATGTTTTGCGGCTGATTTTCCGCCGGGCGGTTTTCGCCGCCTTTCTGCCCGGAAATTTTTGATTGCCTTTGCATTTCGCGCACCCGATTTATCGCCTGTTGCTGCATTTTCGCAAAATCTTCCTGTGAATAGTTTTGCGCCATTTTTTGTCACCTCTGCCTTTCGTTTGCGATTGTTTCATTTGTCGAGCTCAAGCTCTCTGAGTTTCGGAAGCACCGAAAGCAACTGGAGCATTCTGGCGGCTTGGTCAACCTTTTCGCGCCGCGGCTGCTTCAGCATCGGTTTCAGCGCATACAGCAGGTCGCAGCGAGGGTCGTGAACATCGCTTTTTAAAAGTTTGAGAATACTCATGATTTTTTTCATACTCTCAAAATCAAGCTGCTCTCCGTCGTTTTTCGGCGGAGCTTTTTCTTTTTGCGGCTCGCTTTCTTCGCCGCCGTCAAAAAACGATTGAGCAACGTTTTTCAGTCGGTCAATATCGTCTTCGTTCAACGAAGAGAGAATTTGGGAGATGTCTTCCATGTTGATGTTGTCAAGATTCATGATTTTTTACCTTTGTCAGCAAATTTTTCGAAGAATTTCTGTGCCTGCGGCGAAGAAAGAATTGACTTGATGAGGTTCGGGTCGCGCATGGCGCTTTTAAGCTTTTGCGCGTCGTTCGAAGAAAGGTTTTCGTCAATGAAAGCGCCAACATCGAGAACGCCGCTTTTTTCCTTCTCTTTCGCTTTTGAAAAAAGTTCTTCAATTTTTTCGTTGCTTATTTTTGTTTCTTTATCCATTGAAAAACCCCCAATTATGTGGTACAATACCTTTGTTTATTAATATGCTCTGTCGGCGGTGGTTATGAATGAAAGCTCTTGTTGTTTCCGATAGTCACGGTTTTTCAAATAACCTTGTCCGTGCTCTTGAGCGGGAACCGGATTGCCCGTTGGTGTTCTTTCTCGGTGACGGTCTGCGTGACCTCGCTCGGGTGCGACCGAATTTTTCGGGGAGAAAATTTATTGCCGTTACCGGAAACTGCGACCTTGAAAGCGATTTTGAAGATTACGCTTATAAGTATATCGAAGGGAATACGGTCATTGCCTGTCACGGTCACACCGTTTCTGTCAAGAAGAGCGTCCTTTCGCTGCTCAACAAGGCGGAAAGTGTTCGCGCAAACGTTGCCCTTTACGGCCATACTCACAGGGCAGATTGCTATTATGATTCATATTCAAAAATATATGCCGTCAATCCCGGTGCGCTTTGCTCGGGAAATTACGCTGTTTTGGACTTTACTCAAAAAGGCGTTGACGTGAAGTTTAAAAGTCTTTATTGATTTTGGGGTGATTGAATGAACGTAATTATTATCGGTTGCACGAAAACGGGAAGCCGCCTTGCAAACGCGCTTGACGAAAGAGGATATGACGTTGCCGTTGTTGACAGCACGGAAGAAAGCTTTTCTCAATTGGCGGAAGGCTTTTCCGGTCTTGTCGTTTGCGGAGTTGAAACCGATATTGACGTTCTTCGCAACGCCGGTTGCGACAACGCGGAATTGGCGTTCGTCGTCACCGAAAAGGATAACGTCAATGTTATGGTGGCGCAAACCCTGGACGTTGAATTCGCCTTGAACGATGTTTATCTTCGTGTTCTTGACCCGGCGAGAGAATCCGTTTTTCGAAAGTTCGGGCTCAAGACCGTCTGCCCGACGAGGCTTGAAAGCGATATACTTTTCAACCTTGCGACTCAGGAGTCGAACGATATTGACTCGATTTCCGTTGGCGGAAACAGCGTCAGCTTTGCCATGAGAAGGGCGGAAAGAAAAGAGATAGGTCGTTCTGTCGATGAAATTCCCACTCTTGACGACAGAATGCTTTTCGCCGTCAAGAAGAAGAATACGGGCGAACTGGTGCTCGCTTCGAATTTGCATCTTACCGTGGATGACGGTGATATGCTCGTTTTTGCCTTTGTTTAAACAGGAGGGGCTTTATGAAGATAGTTATTGTGGGTGCGGGTCAGCTTGGTTATTATCTTGCAAAAACTCTTCTCGAAGAGAACCACATTGTCAAAATAATAGATTCCGACCGTGCGCGCTGCGAAAAAATATCCAGCACACTTGACGTCACTGTCTATTGCGGTGACGGCACGCGAATTGAAACTCTCGCCGCGGCGAGCGTCGGAAAAAGCGACGCTTTTATCGCCGTGACGGATCGCGATGAGGATAACCTGATTGCCTGCGAGATAGCGAAAAAACAGTTTTCTGTCAAGCGAACCATATCAAAAAGCAACAATCACCAAAACATATCTCTCATGAAACGACTCGGTGTCGATGTCGTGCTCGATACCACGCAGATTATCACCGGACTTATTGAACACGAAATTGACGGAGCGAACGTAAAGCTTATTGCCGATATCAGCAATTCAAACGCAATCATCAGCGAATATCGAATTCCCGACAACTGGAACAGCTCCGGAAAGCGCATTATGGAGCTTCAGGTGCCTGCTGACTGCGTCCTTATTTATGTTATTCGCTCCGGAACACTTATGATACCGCGCGGTAACACAGTCCTTATGCCGGGAGACGAAGTCACTGCGCTGGCTATCGGCCGCGCCGCAAAAGATTTGAAAAAGCTTTTCGGTCTTTGATTTTTTCGGCGTAAAAACATAAATTGTCGCCAAAGGCGATAATATAAAACAGACCGCTTTTCGATTTTTGCAAATACATATTTATCGAACGGCGGCCAACCAAAGAAAGGAAGGAAAAATTCTATGCAATCATTGTTCGATTCGTTTTTGCATTTTGACCTGTCGGTCTTTGAATGGGTGCAAACGATACACGGAGGCTTTCTTGATAAGCTGCTGGTTTTCATAACCACGCTCGGCGAAGGCGGAATAATCTTTATCGCCGTTGCTCTTGCGCTTCTTTGCACGAAGAAATATCGCAAGGCAGGCGTTGCGATAATAGTTGCGCTGCTTGTTATGGAGGTCGGCAACAACCTTATTCTCAAATCGCTTTTTGCCCGCCCGCGTCCGTTCAATCTTGATCCGGAAATTTACTCCTGGTGGCACGAAGTATATAAGTTCCCCGAACTTGTTTCAAGACCTACCAGCTATTCGTTCCCGTCGGGTCACACCTCGTCCGCTTTTGCCGCCGCAATAGCTCTCTTGTGGTACGACAGAAAGTTCGGCATACCGCTCACTGTTTTTGCGGCTGTTATGGGCTTTAGCCGTATTTATGTTGAGGTTCACTATTGCACAGACGTTCTTTTCGGCGCTCTCGCAGGTGTTATTTACGCTTTGCTCGGTGTCCTGATCGTCAACAAGCTTTATCCGATCGTTTATCCGAAAATCGAAGCCAAGATAAACGAGTTTAAAGAAAAAAGAAAGGCAGCAAAGGCTGCATAAGGAAATTCACCATGGAGAAACTCAAAGCTCTTTTAAAAAAAATCGTCAATAAAGAGACTGTGACCTATGTGTTTTTCGGCGCGTTAACGACGCTTGTGAACCTTGTGGTTTTTAAGGTCTTTGACGTGTTTTTTGAGGGTGAACATTATCTTATAACCAACACCATCGCCTGGGTCGCCGCCGTCGCTTTTGCTTATATCACAAACAAAATCTTTGTCTTTGAAAGCAAAAGCTGGAAATTTGAAGTTCTCGCAAGGGAAGTCCCGTCTTTCCTCGGCGCGAGAATCGCTTCGTATTTTATTGAGCAGGCGGGACTCTGGTTCTTCGTTGAAATTCTGGCTTTTGACGAAAAGGTATTCAGCTTTGTCATCGTCAAGCTCTCCGGTAAGATCGTTGCAAAACTGATTCTCGGTGTTCTTGTTGTTGTGATTAATTATGTTCTCAGCAAATTCCTGATTTTCGCAAAAAAAGAGCGGAGCGATCCGAAGAAAAAATAACCAGAAATATTAATTTTTTTATTGACAAACGTCTATAAAAGTGTTAATATTTCATTGTAGTTTTAAGCGGCTTTGCCGTGTCGGCTGACAAAATAAAAGGAGTGGAAAAACATGGCATCTGTATTTGATATCATCTCGACCGTTCTCGGTTTCGTTGTTAATCTCCTTGACGTGATCAACGAAGACGAAGCTTCCGGTATCGTTGCTGTCGTTAAAGATTTCGTTGCTGAAATCGGCGGCAAGTTCGCTGAATAATCAATTCAGTCGGATTAAATTGTCTCATTGTTTAACAAAAAACCACCGAGTGCTTTTTGCCACTCGGTGATTTTTTTTCGACGAAAAGATCGAAGAGGTCGCGAATATCGAACCTCTTATAATGACGCCGATGATATGAGGGAAAGCGGGCTCTTTTAAAAAATCATTGTTTTTTCGTTTCGCTTATGATATATTATTTTTATAAGAATGTGTGCGGTCGATTCAACTTATGCACGGTTTGAATTGAGCCGATTTTGACGGGGAGGAACAGCATGAACGGAAAAATCAAAAACTCGCTCGCTCTTTTCGGCGTGTTTTTTAAAATAGGACTTTTCACTTTCGGCGGAGGCTATGCGATGATTCCGTTGATACAAAGGGAAACGGTCGCCAAGAAAAAATGGGTCACCGATGACGACGTTCTGGAAATGGTCGCGATCGCGGAGTCTACACCCGGCTCTATAGCGGTCAACATATCGACCTTTGTCGGATATCGCATAGCGGGCTTGTTGGGCGCGTTCTTTGCAACGGTCGGTGTGGTTCTGCCGTCTTTTGCGATAATACTGGCGGTATCTTTCGCTCTTCAAAAGTTCAGTGATATAGCCGCCGTTCAATATGCGTTCAGGGGAATAAGAGCCTGCGTTTTGGCTTTGATGATAAACTCGCTTTTTAATATGTATAAGCAGTCGCCGAAAAATCTGATTTCGTGCATAATCATGGCGTTTGCTTTTGTTCTTACGGCTTTTTTAAATGTCAACGTTTTGGTCGTTATTGTTTGCTGCGCGGCGGTCGGATTTGTTTCGTCGCTGTCAGCGGAGCGAAAAATGACCGAAAACGGCGAGAAGCCTTGATTCGGAGGTGCGTGTGTTGATATATTTACAGCTGTTTTTGACATTTTTAAAAATCGGCGCTTTCACCTTCGGCGGCGGATATGCCATGCTCCCTCTTGTTCAATCGGAGGTAACCGCTAAAGGCTGGCTTGACATTCAGACTATCGTTGATTTTATAGCCGTCAGTGAAAGCACACCCGGTCCTTTTGCCGTCAACGCAGCGACGTTTGTCGGCTCGCGGGTCGGTGGGTTTTGGGGCGCGTTCTTTGCAACGGTCGGCGTGGTTTTGCCGTCGTTTATTATAATACTTGTCGTTGCGAAATTTTTCATAAAGTTTAAGGAAAGCAAGCTTATAAAAGGGTGTATGTCGGGCTTGAAGCCCGCCGTCATAGGACTTATAGCGGCGGCGGTCGTATCCGTCGGGATGACCGTGTTTTTCGCCGATGGATTTGCGCTTTCCGCTGTGACGAACGTGGAATTTTACGTTTCGCTCTTTGTCTTTGCGGTGTCTTTAATATGTGCCTTTAAGAAAGTTCACCCGATTTTGATAATATGCATATCGGCAGCACTAGGAATTGTTTCCGGTTATATAATTTGAATAAGCAGGTGAGTTTATGGAGAAAAAACTAAACCCGAAAAATTACGTTGGTTATACCCTGATCGACTTTTCGAACAACCTTGCCTTTTGCGTCATGAGCTCTTATTTGAGCCTTTATTGTACGGATATTCTGGGAATACCGGGCGCTGTCATAAGTGCGGTGCTCATAATCGCAAGGATATGGGATGGTATCAATGATCCGATCATGGGCTTTCTTGTTCAAAGAAAAAAGCCGACAAAGAACGGAAAATATAAGCCGTTTATCATTTACGGCGGAATACCGCTTTGCGTAACGGCTGTGCTTGTTTTCACCAAAATCAGCGACAGTGTGCCGCTTAATACTGCGTGGATAACCGTCTGGTACATAGCGTACGGAATGCTTTACACCGTTTTGCTCGTTCCTTACGGCTCGCTTGCGTCCGTCATGACAACAAGAGACGATGAAAGATCATTGCTTTCTCTCTGCCGCGCAATAGGAGCGGGAGTCGGCAATCTTCCGACCTTTGTTTTTCCCGTGCTTGTAATGACTGCGGGTGAAAACGGAAATCAGATGGACTCGACAAGGCTGTTTTGGGCAATGGTCGTCATAGCGATATCAATGTGTCTGATTTATGCTTTTTCGTATAAGTGCATCGACGAAAAGGTGATTCTCGGCGAAAAGAACGAAAAAACAAAAGTTGTTTCCGTTGTTAAAAGCCTTCTTAAAGACAGAGCGTTTGTCGTGATGAGTCTTCTTGGTTGTTTGCTGATGGCGGTTCAAATGTACACAAACACGGTGAATCTTTATCTTTTTAAGGATTATTTCAACAAAAGCTCGATTAACACGATTTATATGATAGCATCGTACGCGCCCATGGTGGTCATGATGCCCTTCGTAAACAAGCTGATAAAACGCTTCGGAAAGAAAGAGATAAGCGTTGCGGGGCTTGCTGTTTCAACCGTCGCCTCGTTTTTGACTTACGTTTTAAAAATCGGAAAAGACAACGTCGCTCTCTTTATTTTGCTTGCGGTGTTTGTCAATGTCGGCGTCGGCTTTTTAACTTTAGAGGTTTGGGCAATGGCGGCTGACATAATTGATCATCAGGAATGGGTCACGGGAAAAAGAGAGGAAGCATCGAATTACGCCGTTTTCACATTCATGCGCAAGGTTGGACAGGCTCTTGCTGCGCTGGCACCCTGGTTTGTCAGCCTTGTGGGTTATGACAGCTCAAAAGCCGGAACCGGAGTTTCTCAAGGTGAAGAAGTCCTTGACAGAATGTATAACGTTGCCACGGGAATACCGGTGATAGTCTTCGCCGTGATGCTTGTGCTTGCGATAATCTATCCGCTTAATAAAAAAGAAATGGAAAAAATGCACGGAGAACTTTCAAAGCGCCGTGAAAACATCGAAATCAAAACGGTTTAAGGAGTGCGAAAATGGAGAATAAAAGACCTAATTTGATATATGTTTTTGCAGACCAACTGCGCTATTCGAGCGTCGGCTTTAATGGTGACGAGTATGCTCATACGCCGTTTTTCGACGAGTTTGCGCGTGAATGCACAAACATGGAAAACACTTTTTCGGGACATCCTGTTTGCGCTCCGTACAGAGCGTCGCTTCTTACGGGGAAGTATACCACAGGCGGAACCGGAATGGTTATTAACGAAATACGCATAAACCCCAATCACAAAACTTTCGCCCATGTGCTTTCGGAAAACGGCTATGCCACTTCGTATATAGGGAAATGGCATATGTATGCTGCGCAGTTTAACAATCACTATGACGTGAAAAACTCGTTCATTCCGAAAGGGGAGCATCGGCTCGGCTTTGATGAATATTTTGCGGCTTATAATTTTCATCACGAATATTACGCTCCGAAAGCCTACTATCACCTTGATACGCCCGAAAAGATATATTGCGACGGATACGAGCCGGACTGTCAGGTGGATCTTGCCATTGAACGCATCAAGGCTCACAAGGCGGACTCAAGACCTTTTGCCCTGTTTTTGTCAATAGGAACGCCGCATGACCCCTGGACGAAGGAAAACGTTCCGAGTGAATATTATGACCTGTTTAAAGACACTGTTTTTCCCGTGCCGCCGAACTTTAAGGAAAAAAACGACCCTCATGCTGATATGTGGGCGAGATTTTTCCCGGGCGAGAGGAAGAAGATAAACGACTGGCTTCGTGTTTACTACGCAATGGTTGCAAATCTTGACGCAAACATTTCGCGCCTTGTTGACTTCATAAAGCGAGAAGGACTTGACGATAATACAATATTTGTCTTTACCTCCGACCACGGTGAAATGTTCGGGGCGCAGGGCAGGCGAGCGAAAAATATTTTTTATGACGAGGCGATAAGAGTTCCGTTTCTCATTAAGTGGGGCGACAGGCTTTCGAAAGTCAGGAACGCAACGCCTGTCAATACCGTTGACATAATGCCGACCCTGCTTTCGATGATGGGGTTGCCCGTGCCGGAAACGGTTCAGGGAACGGATCTCAGCGGCAGCATAATGTCGGGCACTTTCAAAGATAATGATTGCCTGCTTATGGGAACGGGCCCCACCGCGGTGTATCACGACGGAACGGAGTGGAGGGGACTCAGAAATTCAAAATACACCTATGCCGTTTACAAATTCGGAAAACAGGAGTTCCTTTTTGACAATGAATCCGACCCGTATCAAATGAATAATCTTATCGGTGACGAAAACCTGTCATCTGTTGCCGACGAAATGAGAGAAAAGATGTATCAAATGATGGATGACATCGGCGACAAATTCCGACGAAATATGTATTATAAGAGACACTGGATAAAAAACAGAGAAATCTTGATAACGCATGGCGAAACCGACGAGAAATAAACGGCGGGGAAATATACGGTATAAAGACATCTCCCGATAATTTTGATGCAAGATTTTGATTTCTTTTCAAGCACGCAAACAACAAATTTTGTTTTGAAAATAAATCGTTTCACGCAAAACTCCTGACATAATATACAGGAAAAAATAATCGACTCGCGCGAACGATACGAAAAAAACGAGAAATTGCAATTTGGGAAAAGCGAGCAGGAGGCCGGGTACTGTTTTTGGTACTTTGGCCTTTTTGCATTGAAAACTTCGATTACAAATATTGATTTTTTTGCAAATGGATGATATAGTGGCTTTAGATAAAGCGGTGTAAAGAAGGCGAAGATTTTGGAAAACTTTCCGGCACATATAAGAATAAATTCAAAATATTGTGAGCAATCCTGTGAGAGGCATTCACGGGAAGCTGCGGAAATTTCGGCAAGAGCGCTTGAAAAAGTCGGGCTTTCGGAGTGCGGATATTTTACCGGTCTTTTGCATGATTGCGGAAAATTTAAGCCCTCGTTCAGAGATTACATAATTGCGGCTTCGCACGGAGAAAACGTGCGAAGAGGTTCGGTCATACACACCTTCGCCGGTGCACGGTATATTTTGGAGCACTTTCATTCCGAAAACACAAGCAATCTTTCGTACGGCGATATAGCCGCCGAGATGCTTGCCTATTCGGTCGGCGCGCACCATGGGCTGTTTGACTGTGTAAACGAAGACGGCGAAAACGGTTTTCTTTACAGATTAAACAAAATTCCCGAAGGTGACGACTGTGCCGTTAGAAATTTCCTTTCGGAGTGCGCAGACGAAAAAGAGCTTGAGCGCCTTTTTGAAAAAGCGGAAAATGAAATTACCGCTTTTTTCGGAAAAATTCTTAATATTTGCGAAGACGACGGTGAAATTTCTTTTTCCTCGGGGCTTCTTGTTCGACTTTTGCTTTCCGGTGTAATGGAGGGTGACAGGCGCAATACCGCAGAGTTTATGACCGACTCGCATTTTC
>CAYOEN010000011.1:0-39035 GCA_964403085.1 uncultured Faecalibacterium sp.
TGCGGCATGCCGTATGTTAACGCTCGTTGGCTCGGCGGTATGCTCACAAACTTCAACACCATTCAGAAGAGAATCAAGAGACTCGCTCAGCTCAAGGATATGGAGCAGAACGGAACTTTCGCTCTCCTTCCGAAAAAGGAAGTTATCAAGCTTAACCTTGAAATAGAAAAGCTCGAAAAGTTCATGGGCGGCATCACCCAGATGAAGGGTCAGCCGGCAGCTATCTTTATCGTTGACCCGAGAAAGGAAAGAATCGCCGTTGCCGAAGCTCATAAGCTCGGAATCCCCATCGTTGCAATCGTTGATACCAACTGCGACCCCGACGAAGTTGATTACGTTATCCCCGGTAACGATGACGCTATCCGCGCTGTTAGACTTATTGCCGGCGCTATGGCTGACGCCATCATCGAAGGCAGACAGGGCGAAGCCAACGCTCCCGCCGAAGAAGCGGAAGCTGCCGAAGAAGTTGCCGCAGACGCCGAGTAATTTGCATTTTCTTGCAAGACGCTCTTTCGCCGGTTCGGTGTCGGAATTTTTCCTCCCGAAAAAGGCGGTCGGCTTTCCGAATTTCGTGAACGCCGAATTGACGCGTCAGACTCATTGTTGAAATTTTTCAGCCCGTATTTTTACCGATTTACGGGCTTTTTTCAAGAATTATACTTAGGAGGAATATTATTATGGCATTCACCGCAAAAGACGTTCAGACCCTTCGCGAAAAGACCGGCGTTGGTATGATGGACTGCAAAAAAGCACTTGTCGAAGCTGATGGCGATATGGACAAGGCTGTTGACATTCTCAGAGAAAAAGGACTTGCTTCCGCGGCTAAAAAATCGACCAGAGTTGCCGCCGAAGGCGTTGTTGCTGCATACAGCAATTCAAAGAGCGGTGCTCTTGTTGAAATTAACTGCGAGACCGACTTCGTTGCAAAGGGCGAGCCGTTCACCAATCTCGCAAAGAAGGTCGTTAAAACCGTTGTTGAAAAAGCTCCGGCTGACCTTGACGCTCTTCTTAAAACCGAAATCTGCGACGGCGAAGGCACCGTTGAAGAAGCCGTTCAGGACGTTTTCCTTGCTCTTCGCGAAAACATGAAGGTTCGCCGCTTTGAGCGTGCGGACGGTCACGTTGCAACTTACATCCATGCCGGCGGCACCGTTGGCGTTATGGTTTGCTTCGACGTTGACGACGCAACCGCAGAAAAGGCAGACTTCGAAGCTATGGGCAAGAACGTTGCCATGCAGGTCGCCGCTATGAACCCGTCATATCTTGACGAAGCTTCTGTTCCGGCAGAGGTTCTTGAAAAGGAAAAGAACATCCTTGTTGCTCAGATGAAGGAAGACCCGAAGATGGCAAATAAGCCCGAAGCTGTTCTTCATAAGATCGTTGACGGTAAGATTGGCAAGTATTACAAAGAAAACTGCCTCCTTTGCCAGGAATTTGTTCGTTCCGACCTCTTCGAGGGTAACGTAAAGGGTTATGTTGATTCTGTTGCCAAGGCTCTCGGCGCAGACATCAAAGTTACTTCCTTTGTTCGCTTTGAAAAGGGCGAAGGCATTGAAAAGAAAAAGGAAGACTTCGCTGCTGAAATTGCCAGCATGATTAAATAATCAAACGAAAAAGCAAAAACCGCTCGTGTGCTTGTCACTCGGGCGGCTTTTTTCGCGAAAGCGCCCGTTGGTGAAAGCACCTCTTTGTCAGGTGAACGTCAACGTTTTGCGTTTCGCTATCTATATTTCCGAATGCGCTGAGCTTCCCCGCGCAAATCGGTCTTTCGCAGCCTTTTGGCTGCGCGTGGCGGGAAGCTGCAAACGCAATTGAAACTTTCCGCTGATAATATTGTTGCCGCGCATGAGATTGAAATGCGCGGCAATTTTTTCCGTTTTATTGATTTTTGAGGATGTTGACCATTTGGCGCGCGGCTTTATAAATGTCGCCGCAACCGAGGGTGATAACGAGGTCACCGGGCTTTGCGTTGTCGGTAACATATTTTGAAACTTCTTCAAATGTGTTGAACCATACGCTGCCGGGAATTTTCTTTGCGAGGTCCTCGGTGTGAATGTTATAGGTGTTGACCTCTCTGGAGCCCATTATTTCGGTCATGACGCAGCGATTCGGAATTTGAAGAACGCGGGCGAATTCATCGAGCAAAATGGCTGTTCTCGAATAAGTGAACGGTTGAAAAACAGCCCAGACGTTGTTGTAGCCCATTTTCATTGTGGCGCTGAGAGTCGCTTCGAGCTCGTTCGGGTGATGTGCGTAATCATCGGCAACAGTAATTCCGTTATATTCTCCGAGAATCTCAAATCTTCGTCCTGCGCCGGAAAAAGCGTCAATCCCTTTTTCGCAGTCCTCAAAGCTTGCGCCGGCGTTGACTGCGGCGGCAAACGCCGCCAGAGCGTTGAGAACGTTGTGCGTTCCGGGAATGTTCAACGTTAAATGCGCAAGCTTTTTGCCTTTTTGCATAACGTCAAACTCGGGGAAAGCGCCGCGATTGAAGGTAATATTCTGAGGATAATAATCATTCGTTTCTTCAAAACCGAAGGTGATTTTTTCCCTTTCAACGCCGTGAACCGCTTTGAGCGTGTTGGCGTCGTCACCGTTATAAATGAGGGTGCGCGTTGTCAGCAGCGAAAACCTGTTGAACGAGCGGATTATGTTGTCGAGCGTTTTGAAATAGTCAAGGTGGTCTTCGTCGATATTGAGTATGACGGCAACGTCGGGAGAAAGGTCGAGGAATGTATCGACAAACTCACAAGCTTCGCAAACCATTGTTTCGCTTTTTCCGCTTCGTCCGTGGCTGTCAATGAGCGGCAATTTTCCGCCGATGACGGCGGTCGGGTCTTTTCCTGCCATGACAAGAATCTGGGTGAGCATTGAGGTCACGGTCGTTTTTCCGTGCGTTCCGCAAACACCGATGCAGTTTGAAAACCTGCGTGTTATCGCGCCGAAAAGCTTTGACCTTTCGAAGGTCGGGATTCCGCTTTCCTTTGCTGCGCAAAGCTCCGGATTGTCTTTTAAAAGGGCGGCTGTGTAAACGATGAGCTGAGCGCCGTCAATGTTTTCCGCCTTTTGCCCCATGGTGATTTTCGCTCCGAGCGAGCGCAGCTTGTCGATATTGTCGCCGGGGTTGTTGTCCGAACCGGAGATCTCGTATCCGTGGGAAAGAAGAATTTCCGCAAGGGGACACATTCCCGAACCGCCGATTCCGATAAAGTGTATTCTTTTGACCTTTTGGAGCAGGTCGTCAATTTCATATGTCATGGAATCACCTTCCGCAGTAATTAAGTTATCGGATATCAATATTATATTGCAAACGCCGTAAATAGTAAACAGTTTCGCAGAAATTAAGTCTTGTCAAACTGACTTTCATACAGCGTTTTGTAAAATCCGCCTTTTTGCAAAAGCTCGTTGTGGTTGCCTTTTTCAATGATTCTTCCGTCTTTCATAACAAGAATGAGGTCGGCTTTTTTGATTGTCGAAAGCCTGTGAGCGACAATAAAACTCGTTCTGCCTTCCATCATTTTGTCAAACGCCGCCTGAATTTTGAGCTCCGTTCTCGTGTCGATTGAAGAGGTCGCTTCGTCGAGAATGAGCATCGGGGGGCAACAGAGCATGGCTCTGGCAATGCACAAAAGCTGTTTTTGACCGGCGGAAAGGCTTCCTCCGTCTTTCGAAATGACGGTCTCGTAGCCGTTGGGCAAACGCTTTATAAAAGAGTGCGCGTGCGCCTTTTTTGCGGCTTCGATGACCTGCTGTGTCGTTGCGTTCGGATTGCCGTAAGCGATGTTTTCCTTGATCGTTCCGTTGCAAAGCCAGGTGTCCTGCAAAACCATTCCGTAGCGGGAGCGAAGGTCGTGACGTCGCATTTTTCTTATGTCCGCTTTGTCAACGGTGATGCTTCCGCTGTCAACGTCGTAAAAGCGCATGAGCAGATTGATGAGTGTTGTTTTTCCGCAGCCCGTGGGTCCGACGATTGCGATGCATTGACCGTTTTCAACCTCAAGGTTAAAGTCTTCGATGAGCGGTCTGTCCTTTGTGTAACGAAAGCAAACGCTTTCAAAGCCGACTTCGCCCTTTATCGGCGGAGAGAGCGGGTCTTTTTCTTCCGGCGGTTGGTCGTCCGCTTCGAGAACTTCGAAGATTCTTTGCGCGCAGGTGAGCGCGTTTTGAAATTCGGTGACAACGCCGCTGATTTCGTTGAACGGCTTTGCGTATTGACCGGCGTAGCTGAGAAACACGCTCAAAGCGCCAACCGTCATTGTGCCCGAAGAGACCGTAAGAACGGCTCCTATGAGCGTAACGATTGCGTATACGATGTTGTTTATGAGCCTTGTGCTCGGGTTAACGAGGCTCGAAAAGAACGTGGCTTTCAAAGCGGCGTCTTCGAGCTCGGTGTTGATGCTGTCAAAAGAAGCGAGGCTGCCGCTTTCCGCGCCGAAAATTTTTAAAACCTGCTGTCCTTCGATGAGTTCGTTAATGAGAGCGGTCTGCTCGCCGCGAACGGACGCCTGCCTTTGAAAATATTTGTGCGTCCTTGTCGCGATGAATTTTGAAACGAGAATCGAAAGGGGAGTCAAAACAAAAACGGCGAGGGCTATCTTTCGGTTGAGAACCAGCATTATAACAAGAATCGCACCGATCGTTGTAACTCCCGTGAAAAGCTGAGTGAAGCCCATCAGCAATCCGTCGGCGAAGGTGTCAACGTCTGCCACCATTCGGCTCAAAAGGTCGCCGAAAGAGTGCGTGTCAATATAAGCCACAGGCAACGAATGTAGCTTTCTGCCGAGTCTGCTTCTCAAATCGCGACAAACCTGATAGGTTATTCGGTTGTTGCAAAGCGACATCAGGTATTGCGCGGCGGCGGCAATGACGGCAACCGCGGCGATCGCTAATACCTTTCGAAAAACGCCGTCGAAATCCACTTCGCCGACGCCGACCATCAAGTCAATGGCGTCGCCGGTGAGAACGGGAATGACGAGCGCGGCGGCAACGCTCGCCGCTGCGCAGAGAACGCTCAAGACAACAAAAGCGGCGTGCGGTCTGACAAGCGAGAGGACGTTTTTAAAGGTGCTTTTTTTCATTGCTCTCCCGCCTTTCCGCTCTGGCTGCTATAGATTTCGTTATAGATTTCGCAGCTTTTTAAAAGCTCTTCGTGCGTTCCCTCTCCGACAATTACACCGTCGTCAAGAACGAGAATGTTGTCTGCGTTGATTATTGAGCTTATTCGCTGACTGATGATGAAAACCGTTCTTTTTCCGGGGAGGTTTTTGAGCGCGCTTCTCAGCGCAGCATCGGTAGCAAAATCAAGCGCCGAAAAACTGTCGTCGAGAATCAGAATTTCCGTGTTCGCGAGCAGTGCTCTTGCAATTGTCAATCGCTGTTTTTGCCCGCCGGAAAGGTTTGCGCCTCCCTGTTCAACGCTGTCGCAAAGCTGTTGCGGCTTCTTTTTGACGAACTCCGCTGCCTGTGCTGTTTCAAGCGCGGCCCAAAGCTGCTCTTGAGAAGTGTTCGGTGCGGCTAAAAGGAGGTTGCTTTCTATCGTTCCCTTGAAAAGCATCGCCTTTTGCGGCGCGCCGGAAACGAGAGATGTGAGCTCCCGCTTTGAAATTTCAGTGATCTCGACTCCGTTGAGATATATTTTTCCTTCGCTCGCGTCGTAAAGCCTGAGAAGCAGCGCCGCGAGTGTGCTTTTTCCGCTTCCCGTTCCGCCTGTTATACCTATGGTCTGTCCTTTCGCAACGGAGAACGAAATGTTTTTCAGCGCTTCCTGCGCGCCTTCGTTATACTTGAAGCTGACGTTTTCGAATCTCACTGCCTCGTCGGAAAGAGGTGCGTGTTTGCCCGTTTTGAAGTCCATTGAGCTTTCGGTGTCAAGAACGTTGCCGACTCGTTCCATGCAGGCAACGGCTCTTCCGAGCGTCGTTATGAGGTTCGCAAGCTTGACAAGCTCAACGAGTATTTGCGAAATATAATTGATGAGGGCGATCATATCTCCCGAAAGCAGCGAGCCCGAATTTGTCATTTTTGCGCCGAGCCATAAAATCAGGACGATAACGCCGTTGACCACAACATAGGTGAGCGGGTTCAATACTGCCGAAAATTTTCCGACCCTTATCTGCGAAGAAAAAAGTTCTCTGTTAACGCCGTCAAACTTTTCGCTTTGTTTTTCCTCTCTCGAAAAGGCGCGAATGACTCTCGCTCCGGTCAGGTTTTCGCTCGTGACTTCGGTTATGCCGTCAAGATTTTTCTGCGCTTTTTTGTACATCGGCGACGTGAGCTTCATTACGGAGAAAACGATAATAAAAAGCAAAACGATTGCGCAAACGAAAATCCACGCAAGGCTGCGGCTTATGGTGAACGCAAGTATCATCGAACCGAAAACAATGAAAGGGCTTCGCATGAAAAGGCGAAGGAACATATTAAGTCCGTTTTGAACCTGCAAAACATCGCTCGTCATTCTGGTGACGAGGGTCGAAGAAGTGAGCTTGTCCGTCTCTTTCAGCGAAAGCGACTGAATTTTTTGAAGGAGATCGTGCCTTAATCGGGTCGAAGTTCCGATTGCGGCTTTTGCGGCGAAAAATTGCGCCGTGAAGCTGCTGGCGAGTCCGAGCAACGCCATGGCTATTAGCAAAAAGAAGTGCCTGACAATATACGCTGTGTCCGCGTTTTTGATCCCCGTGTCAATCATGTCCGCAACGATGAGCGGCACCGCGAGGTCAAAGCAAGCTTCGAGGCATTTAAAAAGCGGCGCAAGAATGCTTTGAATTTTGTAAAATTTAAGGTAATGCGTTAAGTGTTTCATTGTTGCTCCCGTTTTCTCAGACCGAAAAGCGCGTTCGGTCCGCTGTTTGTTTTTGCGTTTCGATTGAATATTCTATCACAAAAACGTCTTAACTTCAATCATTCTCAAAATTATATTGAAAAGTTTGTGAAAAATGTGATATAATCGGGCTGATAAAAAAGTAAAAAAGGAGCTAATATATTATGGTTTGCACAACTACCTCAACGCTTGATAATGCCGTTATCGTCGAATATCGCGGAATCGTTTCCGGCGAAGTCGTTGCCGGTGTCGATTTTATAAGAGACTTCGGTGCCTCAATAAGAAATTTCATCGGCGGACGTTCAGCCGGTTACGAAGAAGAACTCATTGCAGCCAGAAAAGAAGCGCTCGGTGAAATGGAAGAGCGCGCCGCGAAGCTCGGCGCCAACGCCGTTGTCGGTGTCAGCGTTGACTATGAAGTTCTCGGTCAGGGCAATATGCTCATGGTTTCGGCAACAGGCACCGCCGTTGTTGCCAAAGGAAAATGATTTTTTCGGAGAAAACCTTATGACTCTTCAACAGCTTCATTACGCAATAACAATATCCGAGGCGGGTTCGCTCAACAAGGCGGCGGAAATTCTCTATATTTCTCAGCCCTCCCTTTCAAGCTCGATGCAGGAGCTTGAACGCGAGCTCGGAATCACGGTCTTCTATCGCAGCGGAAGGGGAGTTTCTCTGACTCAGGACGGCGCGGAGTTTATTCTCTATGCGCGCCAGGTCTATAATCAATATGAACTGCTGATGGAAAAATACGGCGAAACGCAAAATCTCAAAAAGAAGTTCGGCGTCTCTACTCAGCATTATTCCTTTGCCGTCAAAGCGTTTGTCGAACTCGTGAAAAGTTTTGACACTACCCGATATGAATTTGCGATTCGCGAAACGAAAACGCGCGACGTGATTTCCGATGTCAGCAGCATGAAAAGCGAGATAGGAATTCTCTTTCTCAGCGACTTTAACCGCGCAGCCGTCACAAAGCTTTTGAGAAACAACAATCTCGAGTTTCACCATATAATCAAGTGCCGCCCCTATGTTTATCTCTGGTCGGGTCATCCTCTCGCCGGTTGTGACTCGATAAGCTTTGCGCAACTCAGTGACTATCCCTGTCTTTCCTTTGAACAGGGCGACTCCGGTTCGTTTTATTTTGCCGAAGAAATTCTCAGCACGAATGAGTACACCCGAATAATAAAGGCGAATGACCGCGCAACCATGCTGAATCTGATGATCGGGCTCAACGGTTACACCCTCTGTTCGGGAATTATATGCGAAGAGCTCAACGGCAGTGATTATCTCGCCGTTCCTTTTGAAGCGGACTCAACTCATGAGGGCAGCGAAATGGAAATCGGATATATCACAAAAAAGAACACCGTCCTCAGCAGCATCGGAAAACGGTATATTGAAGAAATTCAAAACTACCTGAACGAAAAAGCGAAGGATCTCGGAGACTTTTGATTTTAATACTTATGTGTGAGCTATAGATTTTGCCTATAGCTCACTATATTTATACCGTATTGGACAAAATTCAAACCTTGGGTTATAATATCGTCATCAAAGAGAACGAGCGACAAAAGCTGTCGCTTCTTTGAAATTAAAGATACATACTGAAAGGTGATCATTCATGAAAAAAATTGTTGCTTTGCTTCTTGCCGTTGCGTGCATTCTTGCTTGCTTTGCGGCCTGCTCTCCCTCTGACGGAGAAAAACTTGTCATCGCTGTTCCGAACGATGCCACCAACGAGGCTCGTGCCCTCCTTCTTCTTCAGGAAAAGGGTTATATAAAGCTTAAAGACGGTGCCGGCATTACCGCCACCATCAACGATATCGCGGAAAATCCGTATGGAATCGAGTTCAACGAAGTTGAAGCCGCTCAAATTCCGAACGTTCTTCAAGACGTTGATTACGCGGTCATCAACTCAAACTACGCGCTTGAAGCCGGACTTAATCCCGTCAAGGACTCTCTTGCGATCGAAGGTTCCTCTTCCGCATACAGCAATATCCTCGCAGTCAAGAAGGGCAACGAGGAAACCGATAAGATCAAAGCGCTCAAAGCCGCTCTCGAAAGCAAAAAGGTTGCCGATTATATCACCGAACGCTATGACGGCTCCGTTGTTTCCGTTGTTGAAGAGCCGGGCGATGGTTTCGCTTCTGACGTTGATTACGCAAAACTTGCCGGTCAAAGCATAAAGGTTGCCGCTTCGCCTTCTCCTCATGCCGATATTCTTAAGGTTGCGACCGAAATACTCGCCGAAAAGGACGTCACTCTCGAGGTTATCGAGTTCACCGATTATGTTCAGCCCAACAAGGTCGTTGACAGCGGCGAGGTTGACGCGAACTACTTCCAACATCTTCCCTATCTTGAAGATTTCAACGCACAAAACGGAACTGAGGTCGTTTCTGTCGGTGCCATCCACGTTGAACCCATGGGCTTCTACGGCGGAAAGCAGACCACACTCGATCCGCTCGCGGAAAGCACAAAATAAAACCTGATAAATAAACCGCTGCCGAATGGCTCTTCGGGTCATTCGGCAGTTTGCTGCAATATTTTCCGGCGCAGGTCGCCTTCACGGCGGTCGGGCGCTTCTTTTGGAGAGAACTTATGATCGAAATTAAAAATCTAACGAAAACTTTTACCACTGCGGACGGCAATGTTGAAGCTCTTAAAGATATTTCGCTCACCATAAACGATGGTGATATTTACGGAATAATCGGAATGAGCGGAGCCGGAAAGAGCACTCTTGTTCGCTGCATAAATATGCTCGAACGCCCGACCGAAGGAAAGGTCATCATTGACGGTCGTGACATGGGCGCGCTGTCGCAAGCACAGCTTCGCGCCGAACGCAGGAATATAACGATGATTTTTCAGGGCTTTAATTTGCTCATGCAAAAAAACTGCCTAAAAAACGTCTGCTTTCCGCTTGAGCTTGCCGGCGTGTCAAAGTCCGAAGCGACAAAACGAGCTGCGAAGCTTCTGGATATTGTCGGGCTCGGTGACAAGCTGAAAGCCTATCCCGCGCAACTTTCGGGCGGTCAACAGCAACGAGTTGCAATTGCCCGCGCCCTTGCAACCGACCCGAAGATACTTCTTTGCGACGAGGCAACAAGCGCGCTTGACCCGCAAACCACCCAGTCGATTCTTTCGCTCATTCGCGACATTCACGAAAAGCTCGGAATAACGGTAATAGTTATTACGCACCAGATGAGCGTGGTTGAACAGATCTGCTCCCACGTTGCGATTCTTGACGAAGGAAGGGTCGTTGAAGAAGGGCTTGTCAGCGACGTTTTCGCCGCGCCGAAGTCACAGGCGGCGCGACGTCTCGTCTTCCCCGAAGGTTACGAAAAAGGCACTCGAATAAGCGGCGGCGAAAATGTAATTCGCGTTGTTTTCAACGGCGCAAAGGCAACGAACACTCCGCTGATTGCGCAAATGGCAATTGACGAAGGCATAACCGCTAGCATTCTTTCCGCTTCGACAAAAAGCATCGGCGACAATGCTTACGGAAACATAATTCTCGGCGTTCCCGGAGGTCGTGCGGAGCTTGAGCGTGCAATTAAATATCTCAGCGCCATGCCCGATATAATCGTTGAGGAGGTGAAGGGTGATGAGTGAGTTCTTTCAGTCGGAAACGTTTCTCAATGCGATGCAGGTCTTGAAAGATCAGTTCCCCCTTGCAATTTGGGAGACCGTGTATGTTACCGTGATTTCTACCCTTTTTGCGATAGTGATAGGTTTGCCGCTCGGCGTTATCATTGTTGCGGGTGACGGCGGAAAGATTTTGCATATCCCGAAGACGATTCTTAAAATTATTGATGTTGTGATAAACCTGCTTCGTTCAATACCGTTTCTCATCTTGATGATAATGGTTTTTCCGTTGACGAGGCTTATCGCGGGAACCGTTGTCGGAACCGTTCCGTCAATTGTTCCTCTGGTCATTGCGGCGTTCCCCTTCGTTGCGCGACTGGTTGAAAGCAGCCTTCGCGAAGTTGACCCCGCGCTCATTGAGACCGCCCAAAGCATGGGTGCTTCTCCGTTTCAAATCATCGTGAAGGTCATGCTTCCGGAAAGCGTTCCGTCGCTTATCTCCAACGCAACTATAGCGATAACAACGATTCTCGGTTATACCGCCATGAGCGGTGTCATCGGTGGCGGCGGACTCGGAAAGATAGCCATAAACTACGGCTATCACCGCTATCAATATCTTATCATGACTCTTGCCGTCGTTTTCCTTATAATTTTGGTTCAAATATTCCAAAGTGTCGGAACGCGCCTTGCAACAAAGTGCGACAAGCGCTTGAAAAACAAAAAGTGAAATCGGTCGGCGTTTCAGTCACAAACAAAAGTCAAAGCTCTTTGCGATGTAACAAATATCGCAAAGAGCTTTTTTCGGTGAAAAAGTATTTTTCGGTCGGAATCTCTTTTGTCTGCTTTTTCTTTTCTTTAAGGAAAAGTTTAGGTTCGGTTGCCTATAATAAAAGTGACATTAATAACCTGAGGAGGTTTTTGTATGAAAAAAAGTTTTTCGGGAAAAAAGCTGCTTTCTCTGCTGCTTGCCGTGCTGCTCGTTGTTTCGTGCGTGCCGGTTTCTTTTGCGGCTGCGGAGTACGATGAAACGTCGGCAACTTTTTTCAATTTTTCCGACAGTGCCATTGCTGTCAGCGAAGGTAAGTACAACGGTTATAAAATCAGTAAAACCGAACTTACCATCAGCGGCGAAGGCACATACATCCTTTCCGGTTCCTGCTCGAACGGAAGCATAAAGGTCAAGAAGGGCGTAAAAGACGTCACCCTCGTTTTGAACGGTCTTGACCTTACGAGTGCGGCTACCGCTCCGCTGACTTGCAGCAAAAGCAGCGCCGTCAAGATTGTTGCCGCTTCGAATACGGTGAACACATTCACCGACAGCGCAAAAAATAACGACGATAATTATTCCGACAACACCGAGGCGGAAAACGCCGTCATAAAGTGCAAGGACGGTTCTCAGGTCGTTCTTTGCGGTGACGGAACTTTAAACATTAACGCAAACGGCAAAAACGGAATTAAATCCGGTGCAACAACCGAAGAAGAGGGCGAAGCGTCATTGCTCATCAGAGACATCACTCTCAATATTACCGCAACCGTTAACGACGCGATAAACGCCGAACAGCTTTTGACCGTTGAAAGCGGAACGCTCACAATCACCGCCGCCGATGATGCGGTGCACTGTGATTACACGCTCCTGATCGGCAAAGAGGGCGAAGCCGGACCGACAATTAAAGTCGTTGATTGCTACGAAGGTTTCGAAGGCGCAAACATCACCGTCTTTTCCGGTGATATCACGATTCACGCTCAGGACGACGGCATGAACGCAGCGAACTCCGATTTGAAAAATTATGATTTCACTCTTGAAATTGCCGGCGGAAATCTGTATATTGATACTCTTGCCGGTGACGGTCTTGACGCTAACGGTGAGCTTCTCATCTCAGGAGGCAATGTTGTGATCTGGACGGCGGATCGCGGCGCCGAACAGCCGCTTGACGCCGACAAAAACGTCACGATTACAGGTGGAACCGTTTTTGCTGCCGGTGGCAGCAGCGGAATGGGCATGAAACTCGTTACCTCTGTTCCGTATGTTACCTTCGGTGAAGAGGGAAGAACGGGTGGTTTTGGCGGATTTCCGGGCATGAGAAGAGACGCCGAAAACGGTGCCGATGCACAGAGCGTATCCGACGGTGAAAAGCCCGCCGATATGCCGTCAATGCCCGACGGTGAAAAGCCCGCCGATGTGCCGTCAATGCCTGACGGTGAAATGCCCGCCGATATGCCGTCAATGCCCGACGGCGAAAAGCCCGCCGATATGCCGTCAATGCCCGACGGCGAAATGCCTTCCGATATGCCGTCAATGCCCGACGGTGAAATGCCTTCCGATATGCCGTCTGTACCCGAAGACGAAAACGGCGGAAAGAGTAGGGCTGCCGCTGCCGCGCAAAAGCTTGGCTTTAACTTCCCCGGTCGCGGCGAAACGATTTTGGCAAAAGGTGAAACCGTAACGATAAAAGACGCTTCCGGCAATGTTCTTTACAGCGATACTGCCGTTTACGAGGCGAGCTACGTTTTGTTTGCCGGCGATGTCCTCGTTTCCGGAGAAAACTATTCGCTCTTTTCCTGCGACAGCGAAGCCGAAACTGCGGCCGCAACGTTCGTTGAAAGTCAGAATTGCAAGCATATCTGTCACAGAACCGGTTTCCTTTCAAAAATAATCTGGGCTGTTGCCTGCTTCTTCTGCAAGATTTTCAAAATCAACCGCACCTGCTCCTGCGGCGCTGCGCACTGGCAGGATTAAAAAAGCCCTTGCCAAGGCTGTTGTTGTGTAAAAAAAAAGGTTTCATACGAAGATGTGCTTCGTATGAAACCTTTTTTGTCTTGTTTTTTCGTCTTTCTGCGAAAGAAGGAATGTGTTATTCAAATTCCGCAAAAACTTCGCGAAGCTCAAAAACGATATCGCTCGGCAGCATGCCGATTTTCGAAAACCTTTCCGAAAGAACATCGGCGCAATAGCCGTGAATATATACCGCTGCATCGCAGGCGTTTCTAATGTTCATTCCGCTCGCGCAAAGAGAGGCGAGCATACCTGCCAGGACGTCTCCGCTGCCGCCTTTTGAAAGGCCGTTGTTTCCCGAAGCGTTAACATAAACCTTGCCGTCTTCGGGCGAAGCAATGACGGTGTTCGCCCCTTTGAGCACGGTGTAAACGCCGTGTTTTTTTGAAAAGTCTGCCGCGTAGGCAACTCTGTCTGCCTGGATAAGGTTTGTTTGAACGCCGTTGAGTCGGCTCATTTCGCCCGGGTGCGGAGTCACGACAATGGGCGCTTTGACGTTGGAAAGCAGTGACAGATCCGCGGCGATAATGTTGAGCGCATCGGCGTCAACAATAACGGGAACCTTTGCGTTGTCAAGAACGGCTTTGAGCAAAAGCTCGGTGTCTTTGTTAACGCAAAGACCGCAACCGATGAGAATGGCGTCAAATTTGTCGAGCGAAGAAAGAAGCTGCGGAATGCACTCCGCGCTGAAAGTTCCGCTTTCACCGCTTTTGAGTGGCATGAAAAGCGTTTCGGTGAGCTTGGCTGTCATGGTGTTATAAATACAGTCGGGGAAAGCGCAGGTGACGAGTCCCGCGCCGCTTCTGAGCGCGGCTGAAGCGGCGAGAACAGCCGCTCCGGGCATTGCGCGGCTGCCGCAAATCGAGAGCAGGTGACCGAAGGTGCCTTTGTTTGAACATGGCTCGCGATAGGGAAAAAGGTTTCCGACTTCGGTTTTGTTGTAGGTATACATTGAGCTTTCAACGAAGCTGTAACTGTCTTCGGGAATGCCGATGTTTGCTATTATGATGTCGCCGCAGCGGTCGGCGGCGGGGTGAACTATGTGCGCCGGTTTGAGAGCTGATATCGCAATGGTGTAATCCGCGAAAAAGCAGTTCGGGTCGCAATATCCGCTGTCGCAATATACACCGCTTGGCACATCAATTGCAAATTTAAGACCGTTTGATTGTGACATTCCGTTGATGAGCGGACGCATTTCTTCCGCAATCGAGCCATAAAAACTGAAACCGAAAACAGCGTCAACAACAACGTCGGCTGTTTTAATCGCCTGCAAAGCTTTGGTTTTGTCCGCGTCGTACCACACAGTCGGAATCGCAATGTCAAGAGCCATTTTGTACATATATTCCGCTTCCGGGCTGCTCGGATAGCCGGAGGCAAGAACAATGCAGACGTTGTATCCGTTTTCGGCAAATTTTCTTGCAACAACGAAGCCGTCGCCGCCGTTGTTTCCTTTTCCGCAAACAACGACAATGTTTCTGCGGCGCGTTTTTTCGCTTTCGATTATGTTGCGGATATTCCTTGTGCAGGCCGCACCGGCGTTTTCCATCATGCGCTGATAGCTGAGACCGTATTTGGCTGTGTATTTTTCAACCTGCTTCATTTCGTCACAGTTGAGCAATCGCATAAACCGTCCACCTTTCAAATTGTTTGATCTTCAGTGATAACTATTGTAACATACTTTGACTTAATTTTAAACATTTTTTTGATTAAGACTTGAAAAAAAAGCACTCTTGTGATAAAATTTCAGTCAGGTGTTGGCTGAGTTGAACGGTTGCCGTTTCAAAGCGTCCTTTTTCGCTTCGGTTTTCGGCTCGGTCTGCAATCTGTTTTTGATAACGCTGTGAAAAAGAGAGTAAGCGTTCCTTTTCTTTTCAGAGAGGGGCGGCGTTTTGCTGAAAGCCGCTCTATCGAAATGACGCCGAAGTTCACTTTGGAGCGGTGGGGCTGAAGTTTTAAAGTAGGTTCCAACGGTTTATCTCCGTTAAAGGATACTGAGAGTGTTTGCTTTTAGCAAAAATTAGGGTGGTACCGCGGAGTATACTTCTGTTTTTTCAGCTTCGTCCCTATTTTCGGGGGCGGAGCTTGTTTTTGTCTCTAACACACTTATATAAACGAAAGGAATGATTTCAAAATGAAAGAACAACTTGAAGCAATACGCAAGAGCGCTGTTGCCGAATTGCAAAACGCCGCCGCTTTGCAGGATCTTGATTCTGTCAGAGTTCGCTTCCTCGGAAAGAAGGGCGAACTTACGGCGATTCTCAAACAAATGGGAAAACTTTCCGCCGAAGAGAGACCCGTTGTGGGTCAGCTCGCGAACGAAATCAGGGCGGATCTCGAAGAAAAGCTTTCGCAAAAGGTTGAAGCTATTAAAGAAAAGCTGCTTGAAGAAAAGCTCAAGAGCGAAAAAATTGACGTCACCCTGCCTTCGAATCGCGTCCCGCTCGGTCATAAGCATCCGCTTTCGATCGTGCTTGACGAAGTTAAGGATATCTTTTTCGGAATGGGCTTCAGCGTTGCCTCCGGTCCGGAGATCGAGTGGGATTATTATAACTTCGAAGCTCTCAATATTCCGAAAGATCACCCCGCAAGAGACACCCAGGACACATTTTATATCACCGAAAATATGCTTTTGAGAACTCAGACCTCACCGTGTCAGATTCGCGTAATGGAAAAGCAGGCTCCGCCGATTCGTGTTATCGCTCCCGGCCGCGTTTATCGCTCCGATGCGGTTGACGCCACCCATTCGCCGATTTTCCACCAGATTGAAGGTCTTGTTGTTGACAAGGGCATCACCATGGCGGACCTTAAGGGTTGCCTTGAAGATTTTGCGAAAAGTCTTTACGGTGAAGACACAAAAATAAGGCTCAGACCTCACCATTTTCCGTTTACCGAGCCTTCGTGCGAAATTGACGTTTCCTGCTTCAATTGCGGCGGAAAAGGCTGCCCAATGTGCAAGGGCGAAGGCTGGATAGAGATTCTCGGCGGCGGAATGGTGCATCCGAAGGTTCTCAAGAACTGCGGCGTTGACCCGGATGTTTACAGCGGCTTTGCCTTCGGCATCGGTCTTGAAAGACTTGTAATGTTCCGCTTCAATATTGACGATATGCGTTTGCTTTACGAAAACGACGTAAGATTCCTCAACCAGTTTTAAGGAGGTGCTTTTAAAATGAATCTTTCAAAGAAATGGCTTCTTGATTTTGTAGATATTGATGTTACCGACAAAAAGTTCGCGGATGAAATGACCCTTTCCGGTTCAAAGGTCGAAGCTTTTGAGGTGGAGGGCAGCGACCTTTCGAACGTTCTCACCGGTCGAATTGATTCGCTTGAACGTCACCCTGATTCCGACCATATGTGGGTTTGCTCCGTAAACGTCGGAAAAAGCGAAAATATTCAAATTGTCACCGGTGCGCAAAACCTCAACGTCGGTGATGTTGTTCCCGTTGCTATGGATGACTCCGTTGTTTGCGGCGGTCACCACATCAAAAAAGGAAAACTTCGCGGCGTTGAAAGCAACGGCATGCTTTGCTCGCTCGGAGAGCTCGGTCTCAGCGTTCATGATTTTCCCTACGCCATAGAGGAAGGAATTTTCGTTCTCGGTGATGATTGCGACAAAACGCTCGGAATCGACATCCGCGAAGCCATCGGACTCAATGATACCGTCACCGAATTTGAAATCACTTCAAACCGCCCGGATTGCCTTTCGATAATCGGTCTTGCGCGCGAAGCATCGGCAACTTTCGGCGTTCCCTTCAAGACTCATGAGCCGAAAGTCAACGGCTGCGGCGGCGATGTAAACGACTGTCTTTCCGTTGAAATACTCAACCCCGAGCGTTGCTATCGTTATTGCGGCGCCGTTGTTAAAAACGTTCGCGTGAAAGCTTCTCCGCGTTGGATGAGAGAAAGGCTTCGTGCCTGCGGCGTGAGACCGATCAATAACATTGTTGATATCACAAACTATGTTATGCTTGAATACGGTCAGCCTATGCACGCTTTCGACCTTCGTTTCCTTGACGGAAACAGCGTAATTGTCAGAACTGCCGCCGCCGGAGAAAAGATTACAACTCTTGACGGTGTTGAACGCGAGCTTAGCGAAGATATGCTTGTCATAGCGGACGCGAATAAGCCTGTTGCCGTTGCCGGTGTAATGGGCGGCGAATTCAGCGGAATAATGGACGATACCGATACGATCGTTTTTGAAAGCGCCTGCTTTAACGGTCCGTCAACTCGCATAACGGCGAAGAAGCTCGGAATGAGAACCGAGGCGAGCGGAAGATATGAAAAAGAGCTTGACCCCGAAAATTGTATGCCGGCTTTGTTGCGCGCTCTCGAACTTGTTGAGCTTCTTGACGCCGGTGATGTCGTCAGCGGAATAATCGATTGCGACAAGTCGGTCAAGAAAAATCGCACTCTGCCGTTTGACCCTCAGTGGGTCAATGAGTTCATCGGCATTGATGTTTCGGCCGAAGAACAGAAGAGAATCCTCGAAGCCATTGATTTCAAGGTCGAAAACGGTGTCATAACCGCTCCTTCCTTCAGAAACGACATTGAGCACCAGGCGGACATTTCCGAAGAAATCGCCCGTTTCTACGGCTATCAGAACATTCCGAACAGAAAGCTCGGCGGCGTTGCCAACGCAAAGTTTACCCCGGAGCAGAAGATGGAAAGGCTTGTTTCAACAACGCTTCTCGGCTGCGGTCTCTCCGAAATCGCGACCTTCTCGTTCATCAGTCCGAAGCATTACGATAAAATCAGGCTTCCCGAGAACGACCCGAGGCGCAGCGGCGTTGTCATCTCGAACCCTCTCGGCGAAGACACAAGCGTAATGCGTACCACTGTCATTCCTTCAATGCTTGACGTGCTTTCAAGAAACTATAACAACAGAAATGCCGCCGCTTCGCTTTTTGAAATCTCGAATGAATATATTTCAAACGGAAGCGAGCAACTTCCCGACGAAAACGTAAAGGTAACGCTCGGAATGTATGGCGAAGGCTGTGACTTCTTCTCGCTCAAGGCGGTCGTTGAAGAGCTTCTTTATGTCACCGGAGTTTCGGATTATGACTTTGTTCCCGTTACCGACGACCCGACCTTCCACCCCGGAAGGACTGCGGCGATAATGGTCGGTGACGTTCAAGTCGGTTATCTCGGCGAAGTTCACCCGGCTGTGCTTTCGAACTATGGAATAGGTGTTAAGGCTTATGTCGGTCAGGTCGATTTTGCTTCGCTTATCAAGTACGGTGACCTCAAACGTGTATACAAGCCGTTGCCGCGCTTCCCGGCGTCAAGCCGTGACCTTGCGTTCGTTTGCGACGCGGACGTTCCCGTCATGACCCTCGAAAAAGTCATTGCCCGTGCCGTCGGCGCAATACTTGAAAGCATAACACTTTTTGACGTTTATGTCGGTTCTCAGATTCCCGAGAACATGAAGAGCGTTGCTTTCAGCATAAAAATGCGCGCTGCCGACCGAACTCTTACCGATGACGAAGCGGATTCGGCAATGAAAAAAGCGATCAAAGAGCTCGCGAAAATGGGTATCGAGCTCAGAAGCTGAAAAAGCTTTGAAAGCTCAAAAGGAGTATTATGCTTACTGAAAAAGAACTGCAACAACTCAATGAGTTCAGTGTGAGCAACATGGCGCAGCTTGAAGCCGAGCAGCAGTGCGGTTGCTTCTATTGCCTTCAAATTTTCTCTTCTTGCGAGATTGAGTCTTTCATTGAAGACGATGAGGGCGACACCGCTGTTTGTCCGTTTTGCGAAATGGACTCCGTCATAGGTGAAAGCTCCGGCTATAAAATTACGCCGCAGCTTTTAAGCGAACTTCATAATTTCTGGTTTTAACCCGAAGAGCCGCAAAAGACGAAAAAGCTTTTGCGGCTCTTTTTCCGCGCGAAAATATCGTGAACGAATTAAGTCTTCCGTTGGTGTCTTTTTCCTGCCGTTCGTTCCTTTTCACTTGATTTTTTCGAGTGGACGTATTATTATTTCTCTTGGAATTCGGTTCTTCAAAACATTCCTTCAAAGGCTGCTGCTTTTCGAATGAACCGATGCTTTTAAAAAAACCGAATGTTAAAGGGAGATTGAACAATGAAATCGAAAAAATCATTTAAGCTGATCTTTGCCTGCCTTGCGGCTGTGTTGCTGCTGATTACCGCCCCGACTTTGAAACTCGGCGGCGCGCAGCTTTTTGCTTTTGAAGCCGCCGCGGAAACGGAAGGCGTTTTAACTTACGAAGTCGTTAACGAAGAAGCAACGATAACCGACTGTGACACGAGCGCAAGCGGTGAGCTTGTCATTCCCGACACCCTCGGCGGTTATCCGGTGACAAGCATTGGAGATTGTGCATTTTTCGAGTGCACTGATCTGACAAGCATAACAATTCCAGATAGTGTAACAAGTATTGAACGGAGTGCTTTTTACGATTGCATGGCTTTAACGAGCATGATTATTCCCGACAGCGTAACAAAAATTGACGTCGAAGCATTTTGTAACTGTTCGAGTTTAACAAGTGTAACTGTCGGAGAGAACGCATCGGATATATCGTTTTTGAGCTTCTATGGCTGCTCTTCGCTCGAAAATATATCGGTTTCTTCGAACAATCGGTTTTATCACAGTGACGAGAATCGTCTTATAGAAACCGAATCAAAGAGCTTGGTTTTCGCCGGTTGCAAAGTGACCTCAATTCCCTCTGACGGAAGTGTAATCTATATTCAACCTTATGCTTTTTCCACCTGCACCGGCTTGACGGAAATAAGCATTCCTGCTGATATAATTTACATAAATGGGGGCGCTTTTTCAGGTTGCAGAGGCTTGGAAAAAATAACGGTTTCGTCCGGCAATCAACGTTATCATAGCAGCGGAAATTGTTTGATAGATACCGATATGAAAGAAATTGATCTTGGCTGCAATACGAGTGTCATTCCTGCCGATGGAAGCGTAACTGCTATCGGAGACGGAGCGTTTGAAGGTTGCACCGGGCTGACGGAGATAACGATTCCCGAAAATATAACAACTATCGGAACTTTTGCGTTTTGCGGTTGCACCGGTTTGACGAGTGTAAGTGTTCCCGACACCGTGACGAGCATGGGTCAAGGTGTGTTTGCAGATTGCACCGGTTTGAAAAGCATCAAAATTTCCGAAAACGTGACAAGTCTTGAAGACCTTACATTTGCAAATTGCATCCGCTTAACAAGCATAACCATTCCGGACGGCGTGGTAAGTATCGGCGCCGCTGCGTTTGAAGACTGCACTGCTTTGACGAGCATAACTATCCCGAACAGTGTGACAAGTATAGATGGCGCTGCCTTTGAACGTTGCACCGGTTTGATAAGCGTAACTATCGGCGAAAAGACAGAAAGTATCGGCTCCGCTGCATTTGAAGGTTGCACTGCTTTGACGAGTGTAACCATTCCCGACAGTGTAACGAGCATCGAAGAAGGAGCGTTTCACGGTTGCACCGCTCTTACAACTGTTACCCTTTCAAAAAATCTTGAAACGATCAACGACAGGGTGTTTTATGGATGTTCAGCTCTTTTGAGCGTAACCATTCCCGATAGCGTGACAAGTATCGGAGAATGTGCGTTTCGCGATTGCAGTGCCTTGACGAGCGTAATTTTTGGTGAAAAGGTTGAAAATATTGCTTATTGCGCGTTTTATTGCTGTAATGCTCTGGAAAGCGTAACCATTCCCGATAGCGTGACAAGTATCGGAGAATGTGCGTTTCGCGATTGCAGTGCCTTGACGAGCGTAATTTTTGGTGAAAAGGTTGAAAATATTGCTTATTGCGCGTTTTATTGCTGTAATGCTCTGGAAAGCGTAACAATTCCCGACAGTGTAACAAATATCGGTGAGTTCGCTTTTTCCGAATGCGAAAGTCTTGCGAGCGTGACTATCGGCAAAAACGTAAAAACCATTGGTTCCGATGCGTTTGATGGCTGTCAAAGTCTGACGAACTTAAACTGGAACGCAGAGTCTGTTTCTGATTTTGATGGCGCAAATGTGGGCTTCGACAATCAGGGAATGGAAAGTAGCTCGATTAACGTTGTTTTCGGTGACAGCGTCAAAAGAATACCGGCTTATCTTTTTTACGCAGTTTCGAATGTGGAAACCGTCACCATTGGTAGCGGCGTTACCGAAATCGGCGATCGTGTGTTTGGCGATTCCGACTCCATTGAGAGCCTGGTCGTTGACAGTAAAAACGCGACCTATCACAGTGACGGAAACTGTGTGGTCAAAACGGCAGAAAAAATGCTTGTTTTGGGCTGCGCAAATAGCGTCATCCCTTCTGACGGAAGTGTCACGGCTATCGGTGACAACGCTTTTTACGGTTGTGATATCACGTATTCAGTGATTCCCGATACCGTTAAGAGCATCGGAAGCTCGGCGTTTTACCCCTCGTCTGAATTCGACATCTTTTACACCGGCAGCGAAGAAGATTGGGCGGCGATAACTGTCGATAGCGACAACGAAAATCTTTTGTCCGCTTCTGTGCATTATAACAGCGCTTTCGAAAACGGAGTTCTCTTTGCTTATGAAAACAGTGCTTTTGATAGCGAAATAATTTCCTACGATGTAAGAGAGAAACTTAGCTCTGTCGTTATCGGTGAGAACGTCACCGCAATAGAAAAAAACTTTTTCTGTGATATTCCGGGTCTTGCCCTTGTTGTTGTCAAAGCGCCGAACATAACCTTCGAAAGCGGAGCTTTCGATAACTGTGATGCGCTCAAGACCGTTGTTCTCTTGAACGGCGGCGTGATTGACGAAACGGCTTTTCTCGGTGATTCGAGAGTGAATGTTTTCGTTGAAGAGGGGAACGACGCCGAATCGACCGAAAAGATGAATGTTGTGAAGTTCTCGTTCAACTCAAACGTTCTCTCGCTCAACGGTGTTCTGACACTTGATTTTTACGAGCTTTTCGATACCGTGACTGCCTTTTGTATGAAGTTTGACTGTATTGAAAAACTTCGTTTTTCCGACGTGACCTTTGACGGTGTGGAACTTTCCTATATTGATTATGACAACGATTTCACCCTCAAACCGATTGAAGGCAATCACCTGACAGAAGCGGAAATCTATCCCGGATATTCAAGCTATCCCGATGATGCCATAACCTTCAATCAGCTCGTTGAAGAAGTCTCCGACGGCTCGCTTGAAACAATATCGCTTATTATTACCACCGAAGAGCACCCCGAGCCCGGTGACGTTGAACCGGTTGAAATCGGCTTCTTCCAAAAAGTCGGCGAAACGATCAAAAACGTTGCCCAAAAGTTTTTGAAGTCGGTTGTTGCTTTCTTCAAAACGCTTGCAAAACTCTTCTCAAAATAAAACGCACACCCAATAGCAAAACGTCCGAAGCGAATTTCGCTTCGGACGTTTTCCTTGTGTGTTTCGTTGTCAAATCAAAATATCCGCATATATCGGGAAGTGGTCGGAAACATATCTGCCGTATACTCCGACGGTGACCGTTCGAAAAACGAGCGGTGTGACCTTGTCGTTCGCGAGAATGTAGTCGAGCGTGACGCTTTCTTCGGTCGCGTCGCCGTCGTGGAACGTTTCGAAATAAACGCTGTCGGCGGCGGTCAGGCTCGTGTCCGAAAGCCCAAAGGCTGTCATGTCGTTATACACCGAGCTTCCCGGCGTTGAGTTGATGTCTCCTGTGAAAACCACAGGCAAATCGCCGAACTTTTCTTCGATAAGTTTTTCGATAAGCTTCGGCGAATTTATCCGTGCTTCAACGCCTTCGTGGTCGAAGTGGCTGTTGATGTGGGCGTATTGCTCGCCGGTCTTTCTGTTTTCAAGAATGACCCATGTGCAAACCCTTCTGCAAGCCGCGTCCCAACCGAAAGACATTTCTTCCGGCGTTTCCGAAAGCCAGAACGTTCCGCTGTCAATGAGCTTGTATTTCCCTTTGAGATACATGATGCTCGACCGTTCGCTGATAAGGTTTTTGTCTCGATCTTCTCCGACGCAGGCGTAAAGCGAAGAAAGTCGTGACCTGAGAAGAATGTAGGCGGGGGCGCGAAGCTCCTGAAGACCGACCGAATCCGGAAGAATTTTCATTATCTCATCGGCAACGAGATTGTTCCTGAAAACATTTGGAACGCTGTTAACGTCATACGCTCTGACGTTGAAGGACATAACTCTTACGCTCCCCTCGGCGCAGTCGGTGACGTCGATTTGCGGAAATGCGGTGCTGTCATACGCGTCGCCCCAAAAGCTTGTTAACGGCGTTGCGATTATAGATACGGCGCATAGCACAGCGGTGACAATGACTCTGATTTTGGAATAGAATGCGTTTGTGAACATGGTGTTTTCTCCTTTTCGTTTTTTTGTGGTTTATGCGTTTCTTGCAATTCTTTCGTAGCGATAGTCGTTTTCGTACCCGATGCCGACGGAGGAGCGATAAACGCTCAAAACGAGACCGACGGCGAGATAAAGACTGACAACCGAGGAACCGCCCGCGCTGATAAAAGGCAGCGTAATCCCGATAACCGGCAAAAGCTTCAGGCACATTCCGATGTTGACGACGACCTGCGATAATATCATGAACATAACGCCGTAGCAAATCATCGAGGCGGCGTAATTGTTGGACCTTTTTGCAACATGGATGATTCTGACCGCAAGGCAAACAAACAAAAGCAGCAAAATAAACGCTCCGAGAAGGCCTGCCTCTTCGCAAACAACGGAAAAGATCATGTCGTTTTCGCTTTCGGGAACGGAACCGCTTTGCGTATATGGACCGTTAAACAACCCCGTGCCAAAGAAACCGCCTTCGCGAATTGCGTTGCTTGCCTGCTGTTGCTGATAAATTTCGTTCGGATAAGATTGCGGGTCAAAAAGGGCGAGAATGCGGTTTCGCTGAATGTCGTCAAAGATTTTGTACCACACAACGGGGAGGGCAGCCCCGACAGCGACAACGCCGAGCGGAAAATACAGCCAGTGAACGCCGCCGATAAACATCATGCCGATGAACATGAGAATGAAAATGAGCGCCGAACCCATGTCTCCTGTGTAAACAACGAGGGCTATCGGTATCATCGCGTGGATGCACAAAAAGAAAACGTTTTTAACGCTGGAAAGGTCGTGCTTTAGCAAGCTCAAATGCTTTGAAAACGTGATGATGAATCCGATTTTCAAAATTTCCGACGGCTGAAGATAAAGCGAGCCGGTAATTTTCAACCATGAACGTGCGTCTTCGCGACCCGAGGGGGCGTCGCCGAACGGAATGAGCAACAGCATCAAAAACAGCGAACCCGCTGCGATTATCGGCCAAAGCTTCAATATTATGTCGTAATCAATGAAAGATATAACCATGCACGCAACGAGCCCGAGCATGAGCGCGAGCAGCATAACTTTTGCGTCTCGCGAAAGCAGCGCGCCTTCCGCAACGTTGCGGTGGGTCGCGGAGGCGACCATAATTGTTCCGAAAGCGGAAAGGGCAAGACAAAGCAGCAAAAACAGCTTGTCCGTTTCTTTGAAAGCTCTTTTAATTTGTGTGTGTACCAAGTTAATCACGTCCCGAGTGAATCGAATCACCAGATTTATTTAAAGTTCTTTAATGTTGAATTGAAAAGAAGGTTAATTAATTATATAATATTTTGCTTGATATTTCAAGTGATTGCGTTGACTTCTCGCCGTTTTGTGATACAATATACTATGAACGATTTTTAGAAGGGGGCGTCTTTTTGTTCGTTACTAAAACCAATAGCCCTGAGGAAACGGAGCTGCTCGCGCAAAGAATGGCGAAAAAGCTTTCTTCGCCGGTCGTTGTCGCTTTCTTCGGCGGTCTGGGAATGGGAAAGACTGCTTTCACCCGCGGGCTCGCGAAGGGACTTGGGCTTGATTGCGAGGTCACGAGTCCGACGTTTGCGCTCGTTCATGAATATCGTGGCGATCCGACGCTTTATCATTTTGATATGTATCGCGTTGAAACATGGGACGACCTTTATTCGACCGGTTTCTTCGACTGCTATCGAGAGGGCGCGGTCATAGCCTGTGAGTGGAGCGAAAACATCGAAAACGCCCTGCCCGAAAACATTGTCCGTATCGAAATCTCGCGCGGCGAGACTGACAATGAGCGGATATTTAAAATTGAAGGATACGGTGAATATGAAAATTTTGTCTGTTGATACCAGCGCCGTTTGCGCTTCGGTTGCCGTCACGGAGGGCGAGCGAATTATCAGCCTTTGCAGCACCAACGCCGGGCTGACCCATTCGCGAACGCTGTTGCCGATGATAGATTCGGCGCTCAATAACTGCGAAGTCACGCTTGACGATATTGATTTTCTTGCCTGTTCGGTCGGACCCGGTTCTTTCACCGGCATAAGAATAGGCGTTGCCGCGATAAAAGGTCTTGCCGACGGCGCAAACAAAAAGTGTTTCGCCGTTTCGACCCTTGAAGCGCTCGCTTATAATCTTGTCGGTCAGCAGGTCGTTGCCTGCTCGGTGATGGATGCACGTTGCAATCAAGTATATTGCGCGTTGTTCGACGTTTCGGCCGACGGAATGCGACGGCTGACCGATGACGAAGCGATGAGCCTTTCCGAGCTCGGAGAAAAGCTTTCCGCTTTTGAAAAGCCTGTCGTTTTTGTCGGTGATGGCGCCGACCTTTGCGAAAAGGCACTCGGTTACAAGGCGGCGTCGCCGTTGTTGAAATATCAAAACGCCGCGAGCGTCGGCATCTGTGCGTTCAAAAATTTTGCCGAAGATAAGCTCGTTTCGGCGGCGCAGTTGATGCCTGTTTATCTCCGACTGCCCCAGGCGGAAAGGGAACTCAGAAAAAAGACAGCCGGTTAAGCTGACGAGAGTCGAACACAAAACGCCCGAAGAATCTGATTTTTCGCACACTTCGCCGCTTTTTGTCTCACCATGCGACAGTATGCTTTCGCCAAAGAAACGCAGTATTGGCAAAAATATACCTTAAAAAACCGTATGTGGTTCGACTCTCGGCAGCTTAATTCGGCTAATATATTAAAAGGAGAATAATCATGATAGCATTAGGAGCTGACCACGGCGGTTTCCTTCTTAAAGAGGAAATCAAAAAACATCTTAGCGAAAAGGGCATAGAGTTCAAGGATTTCGGAACGGATTCCACACAGTCCGTTGACTATGCAAAAATTGCTTACAAAACCTGCAAGAGCGTTACGAGCGGGGAATGCGAAAAAGCGATCCTCTGCTGCGGAACGGGAATCGGAATTTCAATGGCGGCTAATAAGGTTGAAGGCATTCGCGCCGCTTGCTGCTCTGACTGGTTCAGTGCAAAATACACAAGGCTTCACAACGACGCGAACGCACTTTGCCTTGGCGGCAGAGTAGTCGGAGCCGGACTTGCTCTTGAAATGGTGGACGTCTTTCTTTCCACCGAATTCGAAGGCGGAAGACATCAACGCCGCGTTGACCAGATAACCGCAATCGAAAACGGAACGTTTGAAGAGTAATCCTTTCGAAACTTATAAGTTCAAAAAACGCCGAACTGTTGTAGTGCAACTTCGGCGTTTTTGTTCTTTTGACAGGCTTTCGTTGAATAATATTTCCCTTTTCCGTCAATAACGGTAAGTGTAAAAACCAACAAACAGGGAGGGGAGAAAAGAATGGACTCGATTTTGTTGTTCTTCGAAAAAATGACTTCCGATCCGCTCCTTCTTTCGGCTGTCGGGCTTGCTCTCGGGGTAATACTTGTCAATGGCTGGACAGACGCACCGAACGCAATTGCAACCTGCGTTGCAACAAGGTGCTTGCCCGTGCGGGCGGCAATATTGCTCGCTGCGGTCTTCAATTTTTTCGGCGTCCTTATCATGACGCTTTTGAATTCGACCGTTGCTCAAACGGTCACTCATCTTGTGGATTTCGGAAACGATTCGAAGCTTGCGATAATATCACTTGCGGCGGCGTTGTTTGCGATTGTTTCGTGGGCTGTTCTTGCGTGGGTGTTCGGAATACCGACAAGCGAGAGCCACGCTCTTATTGCAGGGCTCACAGGAAGCGCAATAGCCTTAAACGGAAATTTTTCCGCCGTCAACCGGGCGGAATGGCTCAAGGTGATTTACGGAATAATCGTTTCCGTTGTGCTCGGTTTCGGACTCGGCTGGGTCGTTTGCCGCGCGGTGGTTGCTGTTTTCAAAAAGGTCGAACGCGCGAAAACGCACCTGTTTTTCACCGCTGCGCAAATCGTCTCCGCGGCTTTTGTGGCTTTTATGCACGGCGCTCAGGACGGTCAGAAATTCATGGCGGTGATACTTCTTTGCGTCTATATGTCTCAGGGACAGCCCGTTCCCGAAAGCGTGAGCATACCTTTTTGGCTGATGCTGCTTTGTTCGGCGGTCATGGCGCTCGGAACAGCAATGGGAGGAAAGCGAATAATCAAGGCTGTCGGCATGGATATGGTCTCCCTCGAAAAATATCAGGGCTTTTCGGCTGATGCGGGCACGGCTCTGGCGCTTCTTGTCTGCTCTCTTTTCAGCTTGCCCGTTTCAACAACTCACGCAAAAACGACCGCCATTATGGGCGTCGGTGCGGCAAAGAGTGCTTCGCAAATCAACTTTTCTGTTGTTCGCGAGCTTGTTTTAACATGGGTGCTGACCTTCCCCGGGTGCGGCGCAGTCGGCTTTTTGATGACGAAGTTGTTTGTTGCTCTTTTTGCTTAAGCTGATGAGAGTCGAACGCAATACGGTTTTTTAAGGTATATTTTTGCCAATACTGCGTTGAAAATCCTTGCAATGAGTCAGCATTGCCTGCGGTTTTCGCCTTGTCTTGACAAAAATCTTCTCTTAAAAAAACTGCCCGCACCCGAAGGAGTTTGATTTTTGTGCAATGCGTTGTTTCTTTGGCGAAAGCATACTGTCCGCATGGTGAAACAAAAATCGGCGCAATGTGCGGAAAATCAGATTCTTCGGGCGCATTGCGTTCGGCTCTCATCAGCTTAGCAACAAAGTTTTTTTGACAGTGACGGAAAGGAGAAAAACCAATGGCAAAAAGCGACAGATTTTATTTTGATAATTTTTCCGCGGTTGCAGCCATAATAAAAGAGATGGCCGAATATCTTTTGGAGTGTATGAATAATTTTGAGCGGGATAAGGCGAGCGAGATGCTTGAAAAAATGCACGCCCTTGAACACCGTGCAGATAAAAAGCATCACGAAATGAATTCCGCTCTCATTAAAGCGTTTGTCACTCCGCTTGAAAGGGGAGACCTTGACCTTTTGAGCGCGGAGCTTGACGAAGTTGCGGATAAGATAGAAGAGGTGCTTCAAGCTTGCTTCGTTTCAAATATCGGTGACGTTCGCCCGGATTGCATCGAGTTTTCGCGAAAACTTCTTTTCGGCTGCGAATTGATAGAAAAAATGATGGCGGAGCTTTCTTCGTTCAAAAAGTCGAAAAAACTCGCCGAGCTTACGATCAAAGTCAACAGCGTTGAAGAAGAATGCGACCGACTGTACCTCGGAGCAATGCGGCTGTTGAACAGCAGTGAAAAGGACGCGCTTTATGTTCTTTCGTGGCAAAAGATATATGAGTGTTTCGAAAACTGCGCCGATTCCTGCGAGCACATCAGCAATTGCGTGAATTCGGTCGTTTTGAAAAATATGTAAATTCTTCATCGAACGAAAAACACCCTCCTGCAACGAAGCGCCAGGAGGGTGAGATGATAATTAGATTTTCTTTGTTATGCAGCCGCTGCGGTCGTTTCCTCTTCGGCTGCCTTTTCTTTGATAACTCTGATGAGTTCTTTGCACCAGTTGACGAATGCCTTCAGGAACATTTTGAGCTTTCCGATGAGAGAAGAGGGGTGATCTTCTTCTTCATTCGCCTGACCCCAGGATTCGGTGTTGCAATTGTCTTCGGTCATGGCTGTCAGTGCCCACCAGTCCGTGGGGTGCTGAACCATGAACTGGCTCTCCGAAAAGTCATCGACCGTGAGCTGAGTTTCGCTCGTTACAACGGTCATGAGAAGCATATCTTCCGCATAGGTCCAGTTCGAGTGCTTAACACCCTTGAGGAACCATGTGTAATCGGGAAGCAGACAGGTTGAAGCGTCAATGTTCTTGTCCGGAGAAATATACTTTCCGAGACCTTTTTCGGTCTGTGCCGCTATGTACTCGTCCGAAAGGGTGTCATAGATAGTTCCGGTGGTTGCGCCGAAGGAAGAGCTGGTGACCGAAGTGAAGGAGTCTGCTATCATGGTTGCGGACTGGCAGGTGGGAATCATCTGCGAGCCGTATTTTGAAATGATACCGACCTTAACGCCTTTTTCCGGAAGCGATTTGATGAGAGTCGGAATGTTCTTTTTAACGGTTTCGTTGTAGTTGGTGATTTTTTCAATAAGACCGGCATACTTGATTTGTTTTTCGCTGCCTTCCTCGCCGAAGACGTAATCTATGGCAGTGTCAAAATCGGAGTATTTAACGTTGGCCCAATAAGAGGGATAGGAGATTGCCGAAAGAACAAGCGCGGAGGTGACGCCCTTCACGAGTTTTTCGTAAAGAGTGACTTTTTTAACGCCGACATAAAGGTCAACGAGACCGCTTCTGTTGATGAGTTCGACGCAGGCGAGGATAAACGGATCGAGGTCAAGCAGACCGAAATAATTTCCGTCGATCATGATTCGCTCGATGGAGCTCATGTCAACCTTGAATTTTCCGCTGAAAGCTTCGCTTATCGGCTCGGCACCCATGCAAACGGAGCCGTCAAAGCCGACGCCGTAAATGTCGTCCGTTCCGTATTTCGTGAGGTATGCGCAAACGACGTGAGTTCCGAGGCAACGGCAGATTATTGAAACCTTGTCGCTTCCGGTCGTCTTTTTGATACCCTGAATGAATTCGTGGAACTGATCGGCGATGACCATCGGGTCAAGGCGCCAGTCATACCAGAAACGATAGTCGCCTCTGTCGTAATAACCTCTTTCGGCCTTGAAGTCGGTGTTCATGCGCTGAATGTTCTGGTCAACATTGCTCTGGCTGATATGGGAACCGTTTGAAGGTTCGCCGTTTTCGTCAAGAAGAATGTCGCCGAAATAGCTTGAAACTTCGGTTTGAATGGCCTCGTAAAACGGCTCCCAGTTGTCTTGAAGAAGACCTTCGAAAAGATATTCCTTGTACATTATTGCTGCGGAACGAAGAACTTCCGAAAGGGCGGAGTCAAGGTTTGAGCCGCCTCCGTTGTTCGAGAAGAACTTTGAAAGCTTCGAAAGGGGCTGGTCGTCTTTGTCATAAATCGTGTTGCCGTCACCGGAGATGACGATAACGGGGATCTGGCTTTTGGTCGCAAACATATCAACCGCTGCGAAAGCCGGAACAGCCATCGAAAAGATCATAATAGCTGCAAGTAAAACAGATAAAAGCTTTTTCATTTGTTGTCCTCCATTAGAATTTAATGTCAAACTAAACTATAACATAGTCATGTACAAAAAATGTTAAGAAAGTATGAACAGTTAACATTTTGACAATAAAAAAGCGCTGATTTATGTCGATGTTCAGATGTTACATATCATTTCCGAAAGGTCGGTATAGAATTTAAGGAAGCCTTCGGCGGAACCGAACGCCTGTGTGTCGGCAGCGTTCGAAAAGTCATAATGGTCAACACCCTGCAACGTCGGCATAACGTGCCACACACCGGGAATAACGTCTCTCGTTTCGTCATAGGTGATGTGGTCTTCATTGAAGGGATAAAGCGCGCTCTTGAGCGGAACGATGCCGTCGTTTGCGCTCCAGGACTTATCGACAAACTTTCCGCCGAGGAACATATTTACCGAATACGAAATCATCGGAGAGGTTAGTTTGAAAAGCACCATAAGGTCGTTGCCTTCCGTAACCTTGGTATAGCCGAACTTTGATTCTTCCGTAACACAGGCGGAATATGAAAAATAATATGCCGTTTTGACGGTTTTGATTTTTTTGTTCAGCTCTTCTGCGCCCTGAACGGTCATGTCATACGCGCAGTGATCCATCGAAAGCGCCATTTTGAGACAACCGAGGGGATTGAACTTTCCCTTTTCCCCCGTGCTTGGGTCAACGGTGATTCCCCACTGGTCTGCCATCAGGTCCGTGTTGTAAAGACCTGCGCGCGCTGCGGCGTGCTGCATGAGCATCACCAAAAACGCGGGGAAAACAAGGTCGGAAACATAGTTGGAAACGGTTGAGCCGTTGTGCGGTGAGGCGAGGGTGGTTACGGAATAGATCGCTTTTTCGTGACCGCCCTTGAAAAGTTCAGAACAGTTTTCCGAGCTTGCGGCTCTTTCCGTTTCGTCGCCATACGCAACGAGCGAAGCGAAAAGGCGAACTGTTTCTCCGCCGAAAGAGTGTCCGATAAGGTTCACCGGACTTTCAAGATCCCACGGCTTTCCCATTGTTGCCTTGCCGGTGTAATCGCGTCCGTAGCGCTTGTGTCCGTATTGTTTGGAGTGCGCTTCGCCATAGTCAACAACGGTTCCGGTCAGTTGGGCGTAAAGCTCGCAAGCTCTGTCCCACGCGCTGCTGCAACCGCCGACGGGCGGATTATACACATCATACCCCTGCGCTTTCAGATAGGGGATAACGTTATATTCCTGTAACGTTCCCCAATAGGGGCTTTCTTCTTCCTGCGGCGAGCCTTCGCCCCAACCCATCATGCCGTGGACGTAAATAAACGGATAGTTGGTTTTGTTCTCTTTTGCGAAAGCGGGAATTGCCATTGAAAAAACAAGCGTAACTGCCAGAACAACAGCTAAAATCTTTTTCATCTTCAATTGATCCTCCTTTGAAAATAAGCGAGACACGCTCCGCTTTTTGAACGGAGAGACCGGACTCGCAGGTGAAAGCGTATTAATATACAATTTTTACCTGCTAAATTATAACACAGTTGTCGATTTATTGTCAATATGCCATTGAATCGTTGATGAAGATTGTCGAGCTTGATTTTGCGATGGACTTTAAAACGATAAATTCCCTGTTGGTTCAAGCGGAACCGACAGCTCTTTAAAGGTTCGGCGAATAAAGAAAAGCGCAATTGCAAAGGTCAGTACGTCCGCTGCGGGGAAAGACCAAAGCAGACCGTCGAGCCCCATAAAGATTGGCATGATTATCGGAAGAAAGACGCCGAAAACTATTTCGCGGGTGAGCGAAACAACGGTGGAAGCAACCGCTTTGCCCAACGCCTGCAAGTAAATAAACGTTCCTTTGTTGACGGTTGCGAGGATCATCATGCAAAGATAGGTTCGGAAGCATTTGATGGCGAAATCCGTGTAATATGCGCTTTCGTTTGCCGCCCCGAAAAGATTTGCGATTTGCAACGGAAAGCATTCCACGATGAGCGTTGCGATTGCCCCGACCGCGGCTTCTGCCGCAAGGAGATAAACGAAAAGCTTTTTTGCCCGATCCATTCGCTTCGCCCCGATGTTATAGCCGACAACGGGGATACATCCGGCAGCCAGACCGATTGAAATTGATATTGCTATCTGGAAAAATTTCATCACAATGCCAAGCACCGCAAGGGGAATTTGAGCATATTCCTCCTGACTGAAAACGGGGTCAAGCGCGCCGTACTTCGTGCAAGAGTTTTGAACAGCCGCCATAGAAATCACGAGGGAAATTTGAGCCAGAAAACTTGTCATACCCAAAGAGAGAAACTTTTTGATAAGAGTTTTGCTTAACTTAAAGCTGGTTTTTTCGAGTTGGACGGTTTTCATTCGGCAAAGATAGCAAAAAGAAAGAAGAGCTGTCAATACCTGACCGATGACCGTTGCAACGGCGGCGCCCATCATTCCCCATTTGAATACATAAATAAAAATGGGGTCAAGTATAATGTTTGCGACAGCGCCGGAAAGCGTGGCGAACATTGCAAATTTGGGGCTTCCATCGCTGCGGATAATGGGATTCACGGCTTGACCGAACATATAAAAAGGAATGCCGAGCGTGATGTAAAAGAAATATTCCTTTGAAAGCTCGTAGGTTTCGGGGTTGACCTTGCCCCCGAACAGCGTCAAAATCGGTTCGCTTAACAGAAGGTAAACCGTGGTCAAAACGATGCTGCTTGCAACGCAAAGAACAATGGCGTTACCTATACTGCGGTTTGCTGTGTCTTTCTCGTTTTTGCCGAGTGCAATGCTGACGAATGCGCAGCAACCGTCGCCGATCATTACGGCGATTGCAAGCGCAACAACCGTCAACGGAAAGACGACAGTGTTTGCCGCGTTACCGTAAGACCCGAGGTAGCTTGCGTTGGCGATAAAAATTTGATCCACGATATTGTAAAGCGCGCCTACGAGCAACGAAATTACACACGGAATCGAATATTTTCGCATGAGCTTACCGAGCTTTTCTTTTTCGAGAAAAGAGTTTGATTTTTGTTCCATAGAATTTACCTCCTGCTTTACAGACATAAAAAAACGACACAAAAGGGTTCGTAATCTGTTTCGTATCAGATAGCGAAAGCCGTCTTGTATCGTGTCTGTTTTATTAAGTTGTTGTATAATTGTACCCCAACGAGCCGAAAAAATCAAGTGCTTGTCGGTTAAGCTGACGAGAGTCGTGTAGGATTACAATAGATGTGTTACAAAACACGAAAAAATAGTGACGAATGGAAAATCCTGTGTTACAGTTAGTTGCTAACCAAAACGAAACAGAAAGGATAACCATTCGCCATTGTCGAGTTTGATTTTGCGATGGATTTTAAAATGAGTTTCAGTTATTTAAAGCGTTTTGTTTTGCTTCTTGCTTTTTGTGCCTTCTCCTGCTATTGCACCGCCAAGGATCATGACAGTGCCGATTATTTGCACAGCTTGCATTTTTTCATTGAGCAGAAATGCGGAAAACAAAACGGCTGAAAGTGGTTCCAAATACCCGCAGATCGCCACACTTTGCACAGGTAGATTTCCGATAGAGGAAAAATATAAATAGCAGCCGATGCCTGTGTTCACGAAACCAAGAATCAATATCGGCAATATACTTTCGGTCGGTATTTTCATAGCGTATCCCTGCTTTATTCCCACAAACGCGGCAACTGTCAAAAAAGCGGCAATAAGCTGTAAAACAGAATTTTCCAATCCTGCGATATTCGTTGCCTTTTTGTTGCAAACGACCATAAAAAAATACATCACAGCCGAAAGCGCTCCGCAAACAATACCAAATAAATCTCCGTTCCCATTCATCGCATTGCTGTTTATAAGAATTACGCCAATAATTACAATTCCAAAACCGATCACCTTGTTGGCGGTCAGCCGTTCCCGAAACAATAGCGGGGACATTGCCATCACAAGTATGGGACCGCAATAATAGAGCAGCGATGAAATGCTGACACCGATTCGTCCATAGGCTTCGTATAGGAGCATCCAGCTTGTACCCATTGCCACACCGGACATGGTTAAATAAAGAAACTGCTTTTTATGTTTATAAAAGGTCAGTTTCCCTTTGCCGAAAAGAAAAATCACAACAAGAAGCAGGCTACCGAGCAGCGTGCGAAGCAAAACAATTTCATAACTGTTCAGACGGATAAAACTTGCGACGATACCATTTGATCCGAAAAGCAGCAGAGCGATGATATACTTAAAATAAGACCGTTTCATTCTTCTGCTTTCCCGACGAACAAAGTCCCGATATTTTTGCCTTTCATAAAATCGTAAAGCGCTTCGGGATGTTTTCCGTTTGTAATTACGGTATCTGTACCATTTGTCGTTGCAAGTTTGGCAGCTTGCAGTTTTGTTTTCATACCGCCTGTTCCTCTCCTTGATCCTGCTCCGCCTGCAAGAGAATCTATTTTATCGTCAATTTTCTCAATTCTTTCAATTAACTTTGCGTTTGGATAAAGCCGGGGATCGCTGTCATAAAAGCCGTTTATATCCGAAAGAATAATCAGCCTTTTTGCCTTGCATAAAACCGAAACAACAGCGGACAGCATATCGTTATCGCCAAACAGCCGTTCTTCTGATTCAATTTCGGTATAGCTGACCGAATCATTTTCATTAACAACCGGGATAATCCCCATTTCAAGCAAAGCGTCAAATGTATTCGTAAGATTTTCTTTCTTTTCTTCTTGTTCTATATCCTCTGCGTTTAAGAGAATTTGAGCGATTGTTTTATCGTAGTCCCCAAAAAACTTGTCATACAAATACATAATACTGCATTGACCGACCGCCGCTGCCGCCTGCTTCAGTCGCATACTCGTCGGTCTTGTTTTCATATTCAATTTATTTGTACCTACGGCGATTGCACCGGAAGATACCAAAATAACCTCATATCCCATATTCTGAATATCAGACAGAACACAGGCAAGTCGGTCAAAGGAACGCAGGTCGCTTTGACCGACTTCATTTGTCAAAGTAGATGTGCCTACTTTAACGACAATTCTGTTTTGATACAATCCCATCATTACACCTCAATTACGGTCGGTTTGTGTTTCGCATAATTCAAGAACTTGCGAACAATATCCTCTGTCCGTATTTTCATATATCCCATTGTCGTGCCGTCGCTGCACCCGTAATATTCTTCGGTTAGTACATCGTTATCAAAAACAATCTGCACCTTATTGTCACAGTCTAAAAGGCTGCTGAAAACGGTCGCAGCACCGATTTTTGTACCAAGCATTGTTTCCATAAGCTCCGCCGGAGCAAAAGATACGCGGGAAACGGCAAGCGCATTACTGAAATCTTTTGAACGAAACGGCTTGTCTCCGCAGGTAATGAACAGATAAAATTCTGTCTGCTGACGGTTGCAAAGAAAAAGTGTTTTTACCATTTTCATATTCAGCTTTTCGTTGATACGGGTGCAATCCTCCATTGTAATCACTTCGTCCGTGTCAACACGCTCAAACGGTATCTGTAAATCTTCTAATGTACGGTAGACCTTTTCCTGCAACTTTGTTTTGAAAAACGTTGGAGCAGAAGTTTGAATTTCACTAACTGTAATCATTTTAATCGTCCTCATATACTTGTTTTTTTCGTGATTATAGTGTATCATAGGGGCTGATATTTGAAAAGCGAATGTTTGTCATACAATCTATAACAAAACCAAATATAAAGAGAGCGTTTTCATTATGGATATGAATATTCAAAAATATATGTCGTTCGTTAAAACGATCGAATACGGGAGTTTCACAAAAGCTGCCGAAATTCTGAACTATTCTCAATCAGGTATCAGCCGCATGATCGGCGACCTTGAAAAAGAGTGGAAAGTGGTGTTGCTGGAACGGGGAAAGGGCGGAGTCAAGCTGACTTCGGACGGATTGAAACTCCTTCCTTATGCGAAAAGTCTCGTCGCAGAATATGAGAAGCTGCAAATGCAGGTTGATGAATTAAACGGGCTGCAATCGGGGTTAATTCGTATCGGCACATTTTCAAGCGTTGCCACCCATTGGCTGCCGAACATTATCAAAGAATTTCAAAAAGATTATCCGCGTATTGATTACGAGCTCCTGCTTGGCGATTATACGGAAATTGAAGAATGGATTATGGAGGGAAGGGTCGATTGCGGTTTCCTTCGCTTGCCGACACGTTACGATTTTGATACGATTTTTTTGGAGCAGGATCAGCTGATGGCAATCATTCCCGAAGATCACAGGCTTGCCGAATGTGAAAAATTTCCTGTTTCAGCACTTTGCGACGATCCGTTTATGCTTCTTGAAAAAGGCGCAAAGGCAGAGGTTTCGGAAATTTTTGAGCGCTGCGGTTTAACTCCAAAAGTACATTTTACCACTTGGGACGATTACGCCATTATGTCAATGGTGGAAAGCGGACTCGGAATCAGTATTTTACCGCAGCTTATATTAAAGCGTGTGCCATATAAAATACTTTCAAAAGAACTTGATGTTCCCGCATACCGAAATATCGGACTTGCTTTAAGAGATAAGAAGACCGCCTCGCTCGCCGTCAAAAAATTTATAGAATATTTGAAATACAGATAAATCGGCAGATGATGTTGCTTTGCAAAATTCCGATTTGAAAAAGTTGAGTCATACAGCTGTCCCGACTTCAATCAGATTCCGTCAAGATCATAAAATCCAATCGCCTTTTGCTTCTAACCTTGTGTCTTGAAGCGGTTGAAATTCAAATATTTCACTGTATAACTTTAACGCGCGGTTGCAATTTTTCACAACAATAAGCGTTCCTTTGTATTTCATGTTCGTTCTTTTTTTGCAAATTTAAAGTTTTCGGAGATTTATATCACATGATTATGACTTTTTCTGCCGAAGCTCAAATAATAAGCTGCTGATTGCTTGAAAAGCAGTAACACTTATGCTATAATATCCCTACAAGCTTCGGCTTGAATATTTTTTTGGAGAGTGCTTTTTGAAAAACACCGGACTTTCGGAGACTGTATTGTAAACGAGAGGTTTGCAAATACAATCTCGGCAATCCTCTCGTATTTTGCTCGTCAACAATTTATGAAAGGATCAAAAAATGAATAATTTGACGATACGTTTAGAAACAGAAAGAGACTACAGAGCAGTAGAAGAACTAACCCGTGAGGCTTTTTGGAATGTCTATAAGCCCGGTGCGGATGAGCATTACTATGTACACATGATGCGAAATCACCCCGACTTTATTCCGGAGCTTGCGTTTGTACTTGAGCTTGACGGCAAAATTATCGGCAACATTATGTACACAAAAGCTTGGCTTGAGGATGAAAACGGTGAGCGGAAGGAAATTGTTTCTTTCGGTCCGCTTTGTGTTGCACCCGAATACCAAAGGCAGAAGCTTGGCAAAATGCTGATTGAGCATTCCTTTGAGGTTGCTCGAAAGATGGGCTATGATGTGAACATCAATTTGGGAAATCCGGGCAACTATGTCAGTCGTGGATTTGTCAGCTGCAAAAAGAAGAATGTCAGCTTTGTTGCAGACGGAAACTTCCCAACAGCGCTGCTTGTTTGCGAACTTGTCCCCGGTGCACTTGACGGCAGGAAGTGGATGTATATTCCAAGTGACGCCGCCGATTGTTGTGAGGACACTGCCGCGGTCAAAAAATTCGATTCCACATTCCCGACGAAAGAAAAGAAGTGGATGCCGAGCCAAGAGGAGTTCTATATTTACAGCCGCTCATCAGTAGTTAGATAAACGTAAAAAAGCCGCCGGGGAGTTTCGCTCCTCAGCGGCCATTTTCTTATCGCTTTTTATATATTACAAGCTCGGGATTTTCTCCGTTTTCTTCGTATGTGCAAACGAGAAGAAAGTCCATATTGGCAGCGATGCCAAAGCATCTGTCACCGCCGAATTCACATTCAAGCTGACTTCCGAGATAGGTAGCATTATCATCGAGAAATTTCACTGTTTGGCCGTTGGGCAGACGATATTCCAAATTGATAAAGCTACCTGATAACACATTCAAGTTTTCCACCTTGGGCAAGCCTTCAATGTGAAGCAACGTGTTAAATTCGTAGATGATTTGATTTTTGAATTCCTCGAACTTTTCCTTTCCTCCGATGGCAGAATACCGTTTCCAAAAGTCCATGGTAAAATCACCGTCAGCATAACACCATCCACAATATTTTTCGTTGAATGCACCGTTTTTTTCGCGACTGATGTCGGAGTCCTTCAGCGGCATACCGCAACATTCGCAGACAAGTTCACGCGGAGAACCGAGGAGGGTGTTGATTGATACATCAAAAAACTTTGAAAGGAGCTTGAGCGTTTCGGTGTTTGGGATTGTTTCACCGTTCTCCCAACGACTTACCGCTTGTCGGGTTACAAACACTTTTTCGGCAAGTTCATCCTGGGATAATTTGTTTTTTGTTCTAAGTTCAAGAATAACATCTTTCGTTTCCATATGTTTTACCGCCTTTATTTACTGTGGCCATATTATAACAGTGCGACGGCATAATAGCAAGCAACTGACTGTTGCCCATAATTGTAGTCGCTGTATCTGAATATCAAAACCACCGGTTGAACCGGTGGTTTTGATATTACGAACAATGAAATTTT
>CAYOEN010000012.1:0-35758 GCA_964403085.1 uncultured Faecalibacterium sp.
GAAATTGTAAGGTGAAGTCCGTTCGGGTCAACGCAGTGCCAGTAGTTCGCGGTGATAAAATGACCGAGCGGATATTTATAAGAATGCGCGGCGATTTTCGGATAACCCGTGGTGCCGGAAGTGAAGAACATCAGCATGAGGTCGTCGCCGCAGGGCGTTTCGTCGGTACGAAGGAATTTTTCGCTGAAAAGCGGGTATTCTTCGTCAAAGCTGTGCCAGCCTTCGCGTTTTTGATCGGTACATATCTTGATTTTAAGAGTCGGCGACTCCTTTTGTGCGTTTTCAACCTGCTCGCAGATAAAATCTTCACCGGCGCATATTATTGCGGAAACACCGGCAGCATTGAAGCGATAGGAATAATCGTGTTCCTGAAGAAGATTGCTCGCGGGGATGGCAACAGCACCGAGCTTATGCAGACCGAGAACGGCATACCAGAATTGATACCTTCGCTTCATAACGAGCATTACGCGGTCGCCTTTTTTGATTCCGAGGCTCTTGAAGTAGTTGGCGCATTTTGCGGAGTTTTCTTTCATATCAAGGAAAGAAAGCTCGGTTTCTTTTTTGTCTTTTGAAATGTGAAGCATTGCCCGCTTTTCGGGAGAGCGTTCAGCGAGAGCGTCAACGACATCAAAAGCAAAATTGAACTTATCTTCGTTTTCAAAACTTATTGAACGGAGAGTTCCGTTTTCGTCTTCAACGGGATGAATGAACTTATGATAAATTCGCTTGTTCGTTTTTTGACGTTTGACATCTTTTTCGTTTTTAAATTCTTCAACCGTTTCGCGGCTCCAATTTGAAGGGTTCAAAACAATTGCGTAAAACTCGCAGTTTTGACCGTCAAGCGCGATCATTCCGTGTGGCGTTGAAGAGTCATAATAAGCGCAGTCGCCGGCGTGAAGAATTTCGGTGTGAGTGCCGATTTGAAGTTTCATCGTTCCGCTTATAACAAGGTCGCACTCCTGACCGACGTGGGTCGTCAACTCGATATCCTTATGCAACGCGTCTTCGCTGAAAACACACTCAACATAAAGCGGTTCGGCAATTCTGTTTCTGAACGCGGCGGCAAGGTTATAGTAATCCATGCCGTGAGCGCGCTCTATTCGCTGACCGTCATCCTTTCGGGTGATGGTATAGGTCTTCAATTTCGGAGCGGAGCCTTCGATGATTTCGGACACATCGACACCGAAAGCAAGAGCGCAGCGATACAAAAAGGCAAAGCTGAGGTCGTGCCTTCCGTTTTCGCATTCGAGATATTCTTCCTCGCTGACACCGGTGAGAAGAGCCATTTTTTCAACGGAAAAGTCAACCGCTTCGCGAAGTTCGCGAATTCTTTCCGCCATTTCAATGATCTTCAGGTCAAGAGATGTGATTGATTCCATTAGATTTTTCCTCCAAAACAAGTTAACCAAAAGGAAGAAGTTCCGGCTGCGACGCGCCCCGCAGAAAAGCAAAAAGCCCGTCTCAAGATTGCAATATCTTGAGACGAGCGTAATAAATTACTACCCGCGGTACCACTCAAATTGCGGTCAAAGACCGCCGCTCTTCGGGTTCAAGCAAACCCTATGCCTTTACGCAGCAATCACGAGAGGATTCTACTGATCTTAATTAAAGAAAGACTTTCTTTCCTCCGACTCGGGAACTACATCAAAAAAGCGCCTTTAGCAGCTCGCACCAAACGCTGCCTCTCTGAAAAAAGGGAGAATCTTCTTTGAACTTTCCTTCAACGTTTTACAAATTGTTGAGTGAATGATATCACATCTTCATTAATTTGTCAAGCGATTTAAGCCATTAAAGTTTATTTCTTATTATCTTTCCGCTTATGGTCTTCGGCAGTTCCTCCCTGAACTCGACAATACGCGGATATTTATAAGGGGCGGTATGAGTTTTAACATAAGACTGAATTTCTTTTTTGAGCTCTTCGCTGCCTTCGGTTCCCTTTGTCAGAACGATGCACGCCTTAACGACCTGTCCCCTGACCTCGTCCGGAGCGGCACAAACGCCGCACTCAAGAACATAAGGAAGTTCCATGATAACGTTTTCGATTTCAAACGGTCCTATGCGATAGCCGGAAGACTTGATGACGTCGTCAACGCGGCTGACATACCAGAAATAACCGTCCTCATCGCGCCAGGCAACGTCGCCGGTATGGTACATTCCGTCGTGCCACGCTTCTTTCGTCTGCGCCTCGTCACCGTAATAACCCATGAACAAACCACAGGGAACAGCCTTGTCGGTTCTTACGACTATTTCGCCGGGTTCGCCGTCCTTAACGCTGTTTCCGTCAGAGTCAACAACGTCAATATCATAAGTCGGAACAGCCTTGCCCATTGCGCCGGGCTTGGGTCTCGTTCCGTAAAGATTGGCAATCGTGAGGGTCGTTTCGGTTTGACCGAAGCCTTCCATGATCGTGAGACCGGTGGCTTTTTTGAATTGATTGAAGACCTCCGGATTGAGGGCTTCTCCTGCGGTGGTCGCATATTTAAGCGAAGAAAGGTCATAAGCGGAAAGATCCTGCTTGATGAACATACGATACATAGTCGGCGGAGCGCAGAAGGTTGTAATGTTATACTTTTTGAACATCGGCAATATTTCGGAAGCGTCAAAGCGGTCAAAGTCATAAGTAAAGACTGAGCCTTCGCACATCCACTGGCCGTAAAGTTTGCCCCAAAGAGCCTTGCCCCAGCCGGTATCGGAAATCGTGAAATGCAATCCGTCCGGATCGACATAATGCCAATATTTTGCGGTGATATAATGACCGAGAGCGTACTTGTAATTATGGCAGGCAATCTTCGGATAACCCGTAGTTCCCGAAGTGAAGAACATCAGCATGGGATCGCTGCCGCAGGCGGTCGCCTCCGTTCTCGGAAAATATCCGCGGAACATTGCGTATTCTTCGTCAAAATTGTGCCATCCGTCACGGCTTCCGCCGACGAGTATCTTCACGTCGAGTTCGCCGTAACTTGCGGCGGCGGCATCAACGTGGTCGGGAGTATTATCGTCCGCTGTGCAAACAACAGCCTTGACGTGCGCAGCTTTGAACCTGTATTCAAAATCATGCTCAAGAAGCTGGTGTGTGGCGGGGATAGCTATCGCGCCGAGCTTGTGCAAAGCAAGAATGGTGAACCAAAACTGATAATGGCGTTTGAGAACCACCATGACCTTATCGCCCTTCTTGATTCCGAGACTCTTGAGGTAATTCGCCGTTCTTGCGGAAGCGTGCTTCATATCGCGGAAAGTGAAACGGCGTTCGGTCTTATCCTTTGAAATATGGAGCATTGCAAGCTTGTTGGGTGTTTTGGCGGCAATGGCGTCAACAACATCATAGGCAAAGTTGAAGCTGTCTTCGTTCTTGAAATTCATCGAAAGCAGTCTGCCCTCGCCGTCTTCGCTCGCTTCCACAAAGTTTTCAACAGCAAGAGGAGCCTTGGCGGCGCGCGCTTCGACAACGGTTTTTTGAATCGCTTTTTCGTCAATCTTCTCGTCGCCGGAAATTACAACGGCAAGGAAAAGGCAATCCTTTTGATTCATGGCGATCATTCCGTGAGGGGTGGAGCTTTTATAATAAATGCTGTCGCCTTCTTCGAGAATTTCGGTGTGGTCGCCGACCCTGACTTTAAGAGTTCCGCTCAGGACAAGGTCGAATTCCTGACCCGAGTGAGTAGTCGTATGTATTTCCCTGTTTTGGAGCTCTTCGGAATACTCGTATCTTACCCAATAAGGCTCGGCGAGCTTGTTTCTGAAAAGCGGAGCGAGGTTGCTGATTTCGATTCCATCCTCTTTCGCGGTGCGTGTGCCCTGCCCTTTTCTTGTCACGGTATAGGAAGAAAGGTGGGCGCTGTGACCTTCGAGTATATCCGTAATGCCGATTCCGAAAGCAAGGGAGCACTTATGGATGAACGTAAACGGCAAATCAATATTTCCGGATTCATAAAGGACATAGGTTTCAGCGGAAAGATTGGTTTTTTCCGCCATTTCCTGAACGGAAAAACCGATTATCTCGCGCATTTCACGAATTCTTGCTGCGATAAGTTTGACTTCATCCGAAAGACCTGTGTTCTGCATCTGTTTTTACCTCCGAGAAAAATAATTACATTTTTGGTTTTTGAGACAAAACAAAAAAGCTCGTCTCAAGGTTATCCTTTGAGACGAGCGTAAAATCTTACTGCCCGCGGTACCACTCAAATTGCGGTCAAAAACCGCCACTCTTCGGGCTCAGTCAAGCCCTATGCACTAACGCAGCATTCACGGAAAGCGCCTACTGACCGCTCAAAAAAGCAGCGTTCGGGCCTTCGGCTCGGAAGCGATGGGAAACGAGAAGCGTTGATGTCGGGCTCGCACCATTTCCCGACTCGCTGAAAGAACGACAAGCTCTTCCGTCTTCGTCACAGCCTTTAAAGGACGCAGCCGCAAAAGCGACCGCAACCGCGTGTATTCAGTTTTAATACTAAGGAGTTTAACACCGCGAAAGGAGTTTGTCAAGAGATTTTTTAAAAAAATCAAGAAAAAGTTTCGCGGTTTAAAGCAAAGAAAAAAATTATTCGGCGAAACCGGACTCAACAAGCTTCACGAGAGCTTCAACCGCCTGCTCTTCATCGGGGCCGCCGGCGATTATACGGATATCGGTGCCGCCCATGATACCGAGTGAAAGAACACCGAGAAGGCTCTTGGCGTTAACTCTTCTTTCTTCCTTTTCAACCCAAATGGAGGACTTGAACTCGTTCGCCTTCTGGATAAAGAAAGTCGCCGGGCGAGCGTGAAGACCGACCTGGTTTTGAACTTTAACATCTTTAACAAACATAACGCAATATCTCCCACGCACAAAATATTTAATAATGATTACCCATGTATTATACCACAAAACAAATCTTCGTCAACAGTTAAAACGACGTAAATTAGGCTATTTTGAACTTTTTGGCTGCAAGCCTAAATGTTGAAGAAAAAGAACGGCGTTTTTTGTGCAATTCTACCATAATTTTTTTGCCGTTCATGGCAAGGTGCACAATTTAAAAGCGATTTTGTTACAAATAAGACGGCTGTTCGACAGCGTTTTCGGTGAAATTATTCGTCATTTTTACCAATCAATGACTGCAAAAACGCCCTGTCTTTTTTTGAAAGTTCGGCGTTTTCGAGCATATCGGGACGGCGGAAAAAGGTTCGTTCAATCGCTTTTTCGCGCCGGAAGCGCTCAATATTAGCGTGGTGTCCCGATAACAGTATATCCGGAACAGCTCTTTCGTGCCACACCGGAGGTCTGGTATACTGCGGATATTCAAGAAGCGAGGAATAATGACTTTCCTGAGTGAAGCAATCTTCGTTCGAAAGCACACCGGGAAGCATTCGCGAAACACTGTCGGCAACTATGAGCGCAGGCAGCTCTCCGCCGGTAAGTACATAATCACCGACAGAAAGCTCTTCATCGACAATTTCTTCGATGATTCGCTCGTCAATTCCTTCATAATGACCGCAAAGCAAAGCGATGTTATCCATTTTTGAAAGTTCGCAAACCTTTTTCTGGTCAAGCGTTTTTCCCTGCGGCGACATATAGATCAAATGTACCTTTTTTCCGACTTCGTCGCAAAGCGCACGATAGCAGTCGTAAATCGGCTGGACGCCCATTATCATTCCCATTCCTCCACCGTAAGGAGCGTCGTCAACACGGCGATGCTTATCGGTAGAATAGTCACGAATTTGGCGGCAGTTGATTTCAACCAGTCCTTCGCGCCTTGCTCTGCCGACGATGCTTTCGGAAAGCACGCTTTCGCACATTTCCGGAAAAAGGGTAAGTATATCAATCCTCATCGTTAAATATTCCTCGCAGCGGTCGAATTTTGACAACACCGACTTCAACGTCGGTGTCAATAACAACGGGCGGTATTGCGGGAAGAAGATATTCCGTTCCGTTTTCGTCCTTGACGTGCCAAACGTCATTCGCGCCCGTTTCGCTGACGTCACTCAGCGTTCCGTAAAAAACACTTTCATCATCGGCATCAACGACGCGGCAGCCGATGAGGTCCTGAATGAAATATTTCCCGGCGGGGAGTTTTGCGTCTTCCCTGTTCATATATAATATCCGATTTCGCAGCAAATTCGCCTTTTCGATGCTGTCAACACCTTCAAGCGAAAGAACGGCAACATTTCCGTGCGGACGGCAGGAAAGGACTTTTACGCTTTGTTTTCCGTCCTTATCGTAATAAAGCGTTTTAAAGCGTTTCAAAAAATCGGGGCTGTCGCACCAGGGGTCAACGCGAACCTCGCCGCGAACGCCGTGAGTGCTGACTATCTTCCCGGTTTCGAGATATTTTTTAAGCATAAAACTGTTCCTTTCATGAAAAAGGGGCTGTAATTGCAAACAGCCCCTTTTCAAAAACAACGAAACTTTCAAACGTATTTTTCAGACAAAAAGCCGATCAAACGCCGGGATCAACGATCCAGTCATCATTGACGTCTTCGCCATGAAGATGGCAAAGGAATCTGTAAAGATAGTTCCACATATCAATGAGAATAATCTCGATCTGCTTAAGAAAATCGTTCATTGCGACTCCTCCTTAAAAAATTATTTACATATTGATTATACACCATTCGGCATTGTTTTTCAACCGCTGAGAAAGATTTTTTCAATCTGCGGAGAAGAACTCCTCCATTTCGCGCATACGTCCGCAGGAAAGCCTTCCTTCGGGGCATTTTCCCTTGCTGAAACAGCTCGGTCCGAAGCGCGAGAAAAGAAGCGGCGCTTTTTCGCGAAGCTCAAAGAGCAACCTTATGGCTCTTTCCCTTATCTCCCACTGCGCCCGAGTACAGGTTCGAAGCTCGAAGAACAGCTTCAACTCGCGCGCGTTCATGGTTGAAACAACGTCAATCGTGTTGCCGGCAAGCAGGCAATAGACGCTTTCGCCGTCGGGAACGCCTGCGTTTCTCAGCTTTTCATAAAGCGCAGCCGTGCTTTCAAAGGCGGAAAGATATTTTTCGAGATGTTCGCTTTCTCTGACCGAAGGGGGCACGATATAGCTGTTTCGGTCGCAGGCGGACAGCGGCGGAACGCAAAGGCTTTGCATTCTATGGCGCGCGATATGAGTGAGCGTTGAAAGGGAAATATCGTTAAACCTGACGGTGAAGCAAACGCTTTCAAGCGCGCGCGGTCTGTCGGTTTCGAGAACGGCGGCAACAACATCGGCAAGAACTTTTTCGTCTTCAAGAAGAACATCCGCTTTCGACTTTGAAAGCATATTGCTTTCGCAAAGGGCAACGGACGCAACGAGGCGCTCCGGGTCGGGAGTGAAGCTCAAAATTTCGATTTCCTTTTGAAGCTGCGGCTGAGTTTTTTCCGGAGCAAAGGAAAACTTCGCAAGGTCACGATAGCCCGCCTGATCGGCTTCAAAATTTTCAAAAACACCGGGGGCGCGCTTTTTGCACTGTTCAAGCAGCGAAACGCCCAAAGCGTGAATTTCCGGTATTGACCTTCCCCTTCCGAAAAGCATTGCGCGAAGGACATTGACCATCTCGCGGCCGTTGAGCGAACAATAGAAGTTGCTGAAAAAGCAATAAGGCAAAACGAAACGCGCGTCTTCTTTCGGAACGCTTGCGTCGCAAAGCTCGGAATAAAGAGCGAAAAGCGAATCCATGTGTGCGACATATTCGCTTTTCAAAGCGTCGTTTTCAAACGGCGGAACAAAGTATCCGCTATCGGAAAAGTCCACATATCGTCTTGACTTGACCGTAAAGGAAGCCAGCCTGAACTCAATCATAAACTGTTCAACCACAACGGAAACGTTTTCAAACGCAAGATTAAAAAGCATATGCTCCGTTGTTGAAGTGTGACCGGAACGAATCACCTTTGAAATCAGGTTTGCGTTTTTTTCGCTGTCGTGCGAACGTTCGAAAATTTCGAGCGCGGTTCCCTTTTGGGTCGAGATTCGTCCGGAGGCGGCGCAAACACTTTCGCCGCAATCGGTAAAGCCTATTATATATACACCAGAATTCGCCATATTATTTCTCCCGATAAAGTTTTCTTTTAACAATTGTAGTATAACAAAACAAATTTGTCAACAAAAAAAAATCGGAGCCGTGCAACGCACAGCTCCGAAAAGCGAACTGTATTTTTATTTAACAGTTACAGATACGATATTGGAAGGAGTGGCCTTGATAACATTGCCGCTGACCCTCTTGTTTGCGGTGACCTTTACATAGTAAACTCTGCCGCTCTTAAGGTTCTTGAGGTTAACGCTGTTCTTCTTCGAGCTTACGGTAACGGTCTTGAACTTTCCGTCCTTTTTAAGGGAGTAGGAAATTGTATATCCGGTTGCGCCGGTGACCTTGTTCCACTTAACCTTAACGGTGTTCTTCGAGCCGGAAGCGGCGGTAACGCCGGTGACCTTCGCGGTCTTTGTTGCCGTTGTGAGAGACTTGGTCGCACCGTAAGCCGGTGCATCGTTAACAGTTACATAAGCGGTGACAACAACCTTATACTTCGTGCCCTTGGCGAGCTTTTTGAACGTCCAGGTCTTCTTCGTTGTTGTTCTTGACTTAACAAGCTTATTTCCGTTATAAAGCTGAACTCTGTAGCCCGCGGCTCCTTCAACGGCGCTCCACGAAACCTTGAGCGAAGTTGAGGTCTGGGTTGCGGAAATCTTACCGGTGGCAGCGGGAACGATTACGAAGGAAAGAGTCTTCGTTCCGGAATAGTTGTCGCCGACGAACTTAACGGTTACGGTTGCCTTTCCGGGCTTTGCGTTGTTAGCGTAAGTGATTTCGTAATCGGCACCCTCGGTAAGAAGGTTGCCCTTTGCGTCCTTAACGGCAACGGCGGGGGTCTGAGCCTTTCCGTTGTCGGTGAGCTTTGTCTTGGTGAGAACGACGGTGGATACCTTCGAAATTACGGTTTCTTCAACTTCGCCGCAAGCGGTGCAGGTCTTTACGATCTTGCCGTCGGCGGTGGCGGTAGCCTTGGTTATAACCGTTTCGAAGCTGTGACCGAGAGCCGGGTTGATTTCCGGTTCAACAAGGATCTCGCCGCAAACAGAGCAGCGCTTTCCGCCTGTTGTACCGTCGGTGGTGCAGGTTGCAACGGAAGCGGGGATATCTTCTTCGGCGTGAGAACCGGCAGCCTTAACGACTTCGGGTTCAACTCTATAATCGCAACGCGAGCAGTGCTTGCCGCCCTTATAGCCGTCAACGGTGCAGGTTGCGGGAAGGTCGGGTTCGTCAATCATGTCATGACCGAGAGCCGGAATAACTTCGGAAGGAGTGATAACCTCGCCGCAAACGGAGCATTTCTTGCCCTCGGTGGCGCCGGCTTCGGTGCAGGTTGCAGCAACAGCGGGAACGATTTCTTCGGTATGAGCCGTCTTTGCAATCTCCTGCGGCTGTTCGATGATTTCGCCGCAGACGGAGCACTTTTTGCCTGCGGTAGAACCGGCTACGGAGCAGGTGGGCTCAACGGCGGGGATATCGACAACGGTATGTTCAAGCTTCGGGGTTTCTTCCTGTTTTACAAGAATTTCGCCGCAAACGGAGCACTTTTTGCCTTCGGTGAGGCCGGTCTCCTTGCAGGTTGCAGCCTTGGCGGGAAGAACTTCTTCCTTGTGCTGCTTGTCGGACTTGACAACGGTTGAAGTATTATAGGAGCAAACGGTGCACTTTTCGCCGGCGGTGCAGCCGTCTTCAAGGCAGGTTACGTCCTTGGCGTCAACTTTTACGACGGAGTGGTTGGCGGTAACAGTGTGACCGTCAACGGAAGCAAGGCAACCGTCACGCTTGCAGGTCTTTGTGTGGGTCTTTCCGTTTTCGTCGTCAACAAAGTTTCCGTAATCATGACCGAGAGCGTTGACAACAGCGGTAGTTACTTCGAATTTTTTGCAATCTTCACGAACGCAATATCTGACTTCTTCTTTTGCTCCGGCAACAAGGCAGGTCGCGTTTTCTGTTACGGCAGATTCGGTTTTGCCGAACTTGTGACCGGCGGGATATTCAACATAACCTGTTGTCAGTCCGCAAGTTTTGCATTTACTATACTGGCTGTGTCCGGCGGCATTGCAGGTAGCGGCAACAGCCTGAATAATTTCAGTGTTGTGGTTTTTGATGCAGGTAGTCTCGGTGCAACCACGATCGCAGGTACGGGTCTTGGTCTTTCCGTCAGCGTTGTTTTTCCAAGCGCCCCACTTATGACCGAGCTTTGAGCCATACTCGAAGGTGAGTTCATCGGAAACATCGTCGCATCTTGAGCAGCTGTAATAATACTTCGCAGGTTCTTTGCAGGTGGCAGCGGACGCAAGTCTCTTGTCACCTTCGGAAACCTTGTATACCTTTGCGGTGTAATCGTGACCGAGAGCTTCACCTTGGAAGGTGTCTTTGTTATCTTTCTTTACCATTCCGCAAACCGAGCAGCTCTTGTAATAAGTTGCCGGAGTTTCGCAATCCGCTTTTGTTGCAAGGTAAGCGTCAGCCATAATTTCATTCGAAAAATCGTGACCGTTAGCGCTGACCGGTTCCTGAGCTACAAGAACTTCCTTGCAGACGGAGCAATGCTTGCCTTCGGTGAGACCGGTGGCAGTGCAGGTCGGTTCTTTGGCAGCGTCAACAACAACGGTGTGATCTCCGATAGCGGGAATAACTACTTTGTTGTTATAGTCGCAATCCTTGCACTGACTGTAAGCAGCCCAACCTTCTTCAAAGCAGGAAGCGGCTTTGGCTTCAACAGTCTTCAGATTGTGGTCTTCCTTGCTGCACTCGGTATACTTTTGAAGGCATACGGAGCATTGTCTGGTGTGGGTGGCTTTTGCACCCAGAAGGAGCTGCCATGCGTTCTGATTATCAGTCCATGCGCCCCAGGTGTGAGCCTTCTTGGCAATGGGTTCGCCGCCCTTTTCATAGCCACAGGTGCGGCAAACTTCAACCTTTTCCTGACCTTCAACGGCACAGGTTGAATCGATTTTATCGGACTTGTCAACAAAGTCATGCTCAATTCCGCTCTTGTATTGAGCGGTAACGGTCATGTCACCTTTGACGTTATCAAGCTTTTTATCCCAACCTTTGAATTCATAATGCCTGCCGGCATTCCAATAGAAGGTTGAAGAGGGAGAAGGAGCGACAGCGGTAGCACCGTGCTTGACATAAACATCGTAAGTTTCTTTTTCGCTTTCGCCGACAAGATAGACGAAGGTTACGGTGTAGGAATTGATGTTGTTTTCGTCATTCTTGTCGAAAACATCAACAGCATCTTCAACAGCCTTTATTCTTCTATCAACGAAGGCTGAAAAATGGGTACCGGTAGTAAGAGCGAGCATAGCGTCATACGCGCTCTTAACGGCTTTAAATTTGCTGCTTGCACTTGAATATTCACCGGAAGCGGTGATTTCTTTGGCAGCATCGGCGTACTTGTTGAAATCATCGGTAAGATATACCTTTTCTTTTTTGGTGCCGCCGCAAAGGGAGCACTTATAGGTTTCATCACCGACAACATATTTACCGTTAGCATAAGTAACGGCGACAGCGCCCTGAGCTTCATAACTGTGCGCGCAGGCATTCGCAGCCGAAACGCCCATGAGGGGAACAGCCGAGAAAAGCATGAGCACCGCTAAAAAGCAGGCAAACACACGTTTTGATAAGTTATTCATGAAGATATAACCTCCTTATATTTTTAACAATCATATCATAAGTTTTTTGCGCTGTCAATGAGATTGAAAACTTTTCGACAAAATTATCGGCAATTTTTTAATCATTTTTAATAATAGAACTATTATTTTTGTCGCCGACGGCAATATTTACAAAATTGTTCTTGATAATTCGCGGCAGTATTGATATAATACAATGAATTAATTTATCATGGGGGTTTTTGTAATGATAAAGAGAGCGAACGATATGACCGCGACCGTTAAGGTCAATATGCGCGGAGGCGACGGACAAGCCGTGGTTACCGACATTTTAAACCGCGATGAATTCAAAGGCGCTTCAAGGCTTATCGGCACAATAAAGCTTGAGCCGGGCTGTTCAATCGGCGCTCACGTTCACGAAAACGAAGAGGAAGTTTTCTATATCATCGAAGGCACCGCAACTTATGACGACAACGGAAAAACCGAAATTCTTCAAAAGGGAGACAGCTGCATCTGTCTCGGCGGCGAAAAGCACTCAATCGCCAATCGCACCGAAGACGAAACCCTTTTGATTTTTGCAATCATTTTGACCTATTGAGCGGTGGAACAAAATGGGAAAACTTATAGTTATTGAAGGGCTTGACGCCAGCGGAAAAGGCACCCAGGCTTCAAGGCTGCTTTCGCGCCTCGAAGAAAACGGCGTTCCCGCTTTCGCAATTGATCTTCCGAACTACGGCGACGATTCAAGCGCGCTTGTGCGTATGTATCTCGGCGGCGAGCTCGGGACACACCCGGGTGACGTTAACGCATTCGCCGCTTCAACCTTCTTTGCGGTCGATCGCTTCGCAAGCTTTAAAAAATTCTGGAGCAAAGAATACAACGAAGAAAAGGTCATTGTTGCCAATCGTTACACAACTTCCAACGCCTGTCACCAGATGACAAAGCTTCAAAGGGAAGACTGGGACAGCTATCTTGACTGGCTGTTTGACTTTGAATACAACAAACTTGAAATTCCGAAACCCGACTGCGTAATTTTTCTTGATATGCCGGTCGAAGTTTCGCAAAAGCTTCTCAAAAAGCGCTATCAAAACGACGAGAGCAAAAAGGATATTCACGAGCTTGACGTTGACTATCTTCGTCATTGCCGCGACGCCGCAAATTACGCCTGCGAAAGGCTCGGCTGGAAGCGCATCGTCTGCGCCGAAGGCGGCGAGCCGAAGAGCATTGAAGAAATTTCCGACCTGATTTTTGAAATCGTTAAAGACTTTATTTAAGGAGTCATGATTATGATCTACTGTTTTCTTGCCGACGGCTTTGAAGAGCTTGAAGCCATAGCACCCATTGATATTTTAAAGCGCGCAAACTTTTGCGTAAAGACGGCGGGCGTCGGCAAAAAGACCGTAACAGGCACGCACGGTCTTTCAATCGTTTGCGACACAACGGCAGACGCCGTTTCGCCGAGCGACGAGCTTGAAGCCGTTATTCTTCCCGGCGGTATGCCCGGAACGCTCGGACTCGATTCGAGCGAAGAGGTTCACGCCGTAATAGACTACGCCGCGAAAAAGGGCTGTTTGATTTGCGCAATTTGCGCAGCACCGTCAATTCTCGGAAAAAAAGGACTTCTCGAAGGCAAAAACGCAATCGCTTTCCCCGGCTTCGAAAAAGAGCTTCGAGGCGCCGTCATAAGCGACAGTCACGTCGTTCGCGACGGAAACTTTATCACCGCGAAAGGCGCCGGCGTTGCGATTGACTTCGGTCTTGAAATCGTTTCCGCCCTCGCGGGCGAAGAAAAAAGCCGCGAAATTCGAAAGCAGATACAATGCAGATGACTGCCAAGGAAGAAAAAGCAAAATTTCGAACGGTTGCCAAAGCGGCCAGAGCCGCCGTCGAAAACCGCGAAAAGAAAAGCCGAGCCATCGCGAAAAAGCTTTTAACTCTCCCCTGCTTTGAAAATTGTGAAACGCTGTTTGCGTATTATTCATATCCGCAGGAGGTTTCGACAAAAGCAATAATCAGTTTCGCTTTCGGCGCAAAAAAAAGAGTCGCTCTTCCGCGATGCGAAGAAAACGGAGAAATGCGCTTTCTTTTCGTCGAAAACGAAACCGACCTCGAACGCGGCGCGTTCGAAGGTGTTCTCGAACCCAAGGAAGGCAAAGCCATCGCTCGGGCAACAAAAACGTCGCTCGCCGTCATTCCCGCGCTTGCCTTCGGAAAAGACGGTTCGCGCCTCGGCCACGGCGGCGGATACTACGACCGCTTTTTATCGAATTTTGACGGAACCGCAGTCGGGCTCTGCTTTGGCGATTGCCTTTTCGAAACATTGCCGCAGGACGACTTCGACAGGCGCGTTTCGCTCGTTGTTACGGAAAACGAAATTATTTACATAAAGTGATTTTTTCAGCAAAACAAAGGAGGACTACCATGGACTCAAATTCATACCCACCGACCGACCGTTCCGGTTCGGACACACCGAAAAGAAGCGGAAACTCAAGAGCCGACAACTTTAAAGTTTCGATAGATGCGTTCAACTACGTTCCGGACGAATATATACCGCCGAAAAGTTCATCGGCTTCTTACACGCCGACAAAAAAAACGCAGCGCGGAAACTTCGAAGTCAACATTCCGCAAAAGAAGGTCAACGCTCAGCGCTCGGCGGCGCAAAAGAAGACCGCCGCCAAAGGTTCTTCTTCACGCTCTTCCGCGGGCAGAAAGCCGACCGAAAAAAAGAGCAGCGCCAAAAAAGGCGGCGCGAAAAAAGCCGCTTCGCAGCAAAAGCTCACTCCGGCACAAATTGAAAGACGCAAAGCACAGAAAAAATACAAGCGCACACGCCGCGCCATAATCGCCTGCATCTGCGCCGTAATTATCACCGTTATCACCGCGACAGCCTCCTCGCTCGCCCTCGCAACCATCAACGACATTCTCGTTTTGAACAAAAGCGACAACGCTTCGACCATTACCGTCGTTATTCCGGAAGGCTCGGATTTCAACGATGTTTATGACATTCTGTGCGACAACGGACTCGTTCACCAGAAATTCATAACAAAGCTTTTCTGCAAGTTTAGGCATTACGACAAAGCCTACAGCTCAAAACAGGAAAAGTATGTTGACATCGAATACGTTCCCGGCGTTTATTACCTTGAAGAGGACAGCGGAATCGAAGTCATGCTCGAAACCATCAAGGAATCAAACACCGTCTCGAAAGACACGGTAAGACTCACCTTCCCCGAAGGTTGGACGATTGCTCAGGTCTTCGAAAAAATCGAAAAATACAACGTTTGCACGGCGGAAAAGCTTTACGCAAATCTTGACATCGTAGGAAAACAGTTCAGTTTCTATAAAGACATCGAACAAAACACCGGTCGTTATCTCAAAGCCGAAGGATATATTTTCCCCGATACTTATGACTTCTATATCGGCGAAAACGCAAACTCGGTTCTCAAAAAGCTTTTCACGAACTTCACCAAAAAGTGGACAACAGAGTATTCCAAGAAGGCAAAAGCGCTCGGCATGAGCCAGGACGAAATAATCATCCTCGCTTCGATAATTCAGCGCGAAGCGAAAGACGCTTCGCAGATGGCGGATATCTCCTCTGTTTTGCACAACAGGCTTGACGCTCCGGCAACCTATCCGCAGCTTCAGATGAACTCGACCAAGGAATACATCACAAACGTCAACAAATACGGTGTCTTCACGGAGTTTTATTATTCGATTTATCTTGAAGCCTACAACACCTATAGCGGTGAAGGTCTCCCGCCGGGAGCTATCTGCAATCCCGGAATCGACGCAATTGAAGCAGCTCTCGAACCGAGCGACACGAACTATCACTTCTTCTGCCACGACTCGAAGGGTAACATCTATCTCGCCGAAACAGCGGCGGAGCACCAGAGAAACACCGAAAAAGTCTTTTATGAATCGGATTGATTAAGCAATGACAAACCAGAAAAAAAAGCCTGAGCTGCTTGCCCCCGCCGGAGACATGGCTCGGCTCAAAGCAGCAGTTAAATACAAAGCAGACGCCGTCTATTTAGGCGGCTCTGTTTTCGGAATGCGTACCGCGCCGGAGAATTTCAGCGACGAAGAACTTAAAATCGCCTGTGACTACTGCCACGAAAGGGGCGTCAAGGTTTATCAGACGGTCAACACCCTTCCGCGCAACGACGAGCTTGAGCTCTTGCCGCGATTTTTGCAGAACACGCAGGAAAGCGGAGTTGACGCGTTCATCGTTTCGGACCTCGGCGTTTTGCAATACGCAAAAGAGTTTGCTCCGCAGGTCGAGCTTCATGTTTCAACCCAGGCGGGAATCGTTAACCACGCTTCCGCGAACGCTTTCTATGCCCTCGGCGCAAAAAGAATCGTTACGGCAAGGGAGCTTTCGCTCAACGAGATTTCCGAAATCAGGAAGAATATTCCCGACGATATGGACATCGAGTGCTTCGTTCACGGCGCGATGTGCGTTTCGTTTTCGGGTCGGTGTCTGCTTTCGAACTATCTCGTCGGTCGCGACTCCAATCGCGGCGATTGTGCCCAGCCCTGCCGCTGGAAATACAGCCTCGTTGAAGAGAAACGACCCGGAATGTTCTTTCCGATCGAAGACGCCGACGGCGGAACGTTTATCCTCAATTCGAAGGATATGTGCATGATTGAGCATATTCCGCAGCTTGTCAAAGCCGGAATAACCAGCTTCAAGATTGAAGGACGCGCAAAATCGGAATATTACGTTTCCGTTGTTACGAACGCTTACCGACGCGCCATTGACGGCTACTTCGAAAACCCGTCCGATGATTACAGACCCGAGCAATGGCTGATTGACGAAATGAGAAAAATCAGCTATCGCGATTATTGCACGGGCTTTTACTTCGCAGACCCGCAATCCGACGCCGCCATCAGCCTTCGAGGCGGATACAACCGCGAATGGGACGTTATGGCGATCGTTGAAAATTGGGAAAACGAAACCGCTTTTTGCAGCCAGCGCAACAGGTTTTTCGAAGGCGATGAGCTTGAGGTTCTCGAAAGCGACAAACCGCCGTTCAAAATCACGGTGAGAGGGCTGAAAAACGCTCAGGGCGAAGCCATAGAAGCCACCAATCATCCGATGATGAGCTTCTCCTTTGATTGCGAAAAGCCACTTGAAAGCGGAGCGATTCTTCGAAAAGAGCGAGAAGAAAGCCAAAGAGTGATAATCTAAAACATCAAATTCAAAGACAAAAGGGACTGTTTTGCAGTCCCTTTTATTTTATCGAATTTTGCGATAGCAATACTTTTACTTGATTGTTGAGCTGTTGTTCAACACAAGAGTGCTATACATGAACAGCACATCCTGACCGTGGAAATTTACAAACTTATCGAGATTTGCCGAAGAAAGATAACGAATATCAATGAGCGTAATGCTCTTATATCCCTGCATGAGAAGCGGCACGATTGAGCTCGCGAAGGAATCGCGAAAGACGATGAGCTCTCTGTCGCTTTTTGCGTTTTCATCAGTGAGCGTCAAAAGCGAAACGGAACCCGAAAGAAAAACTTCATAAAGATCTTTCGAAGAAAGCTTCTCCATATCATAGACCGCAGAAGTTTTTTCGCTTTCGTGATTGGTCACGACGCAACCGCTCAGCAGCTCACTTTCCATGATGTAAAGCTTTTCGCTCTTCATAGGCAGCGCCGCCTGTCCGAAATAGACTCCGTAAAACGGTTTTTCGAGCTCAACCTTCGAAAAATCATTTTCATCGGGCGGTTTTACGTTCATTGCGTTTGCAAGTTTTTTCGCCGTTTCAAAAAGCTTCTCCTGGCGCCAGTGAGTGTCGGTATAATAATAGCTTTCGGCGCCGAGAGTATCCGTGATGTCGATTGCAACCGAATATGGCATCCCTTCCGACACACGCTCAAACAGCTTTTCATAATCCATCGAAAGGTGTCCACTCTCCTTCGCAAGGTAATATCCCTTATCCGGAACAACGCAGGAATAAATTTTTCCCTTTGAGTCTTCAAGATACTTTTCATAGATCGCGTCAAACTTTTTCAAAGCGTAATCAAGAGAGCTTTCGTTGAGCGGATATTCGGTTTTGACAGCGTAACCGTTCGCGATATAAATTCCGTTATTGTCCTGACGACGCAAAAAATTTTGAAAGAACAGGGCTTTAAGTTTTCGAAAATTATCTCGAAAAGGAAACTGATCGAGAGTATACGATTCAAAATCGGTCATGAATTTTGTTGAAAGAACACTCGAAGCATTTATTGAAGGGAACTGCGAAAGAGGTCTTCGCTCCGAGTCGGAGTTTTGCTTTGAAGGAGCGCACCACGCGAGAACGGCAAGGCAAAACCAGAAAGCGACAAGAAGCACAGTGCAAAATCGCTGAAACGAAAGACGTTTTTTCATTTTTTCAAAGCACCTCCTTAAAAGCGAAAATAAAGAAACGGATTGAAAGAGCCGTCAACCAGACACGCCGTGCAAAGAAGCAGCAGCGCCGACAGGCACACAAATTGCGCAAAGGCGAGCGGCTTTTCAAGCTTCGCAAAACCTTTCAGCTTCAACAAAACGTTTTTCAAAAGCGGAGTCGCTCCGACGAAGCCGAGGATAAATATGACGGCGTAGCTTTTCAGGTAATAAAGCGTTTCTTCGTTGACGAGAGCTACGTTCGAAAAGCCGAACATTCCGGAAAGGAACTCCCCTGCCTGCGCCATGTTTTCGGCGTCGAAAACCACGAAGCCGAGTACAACAAACAGCATTGTGTAGATATGTCCAAACGCTTTCGGAAGCTTCTTTGTCAGCGGAACAAACTTTTCCGAAAGAAGCAGCAGCGCATACATGAGTCCCCATATTATAAAGTTCCAGCTCGCACCATGCCACATACCGGTAAGCAACCAGACAACGAGAGTGTTAAAGACCCATCGCGATTTGCCGACACGGTTTCCGCCGAGCGGAATATAGACATAATCGCGAAACCACGAGCCGAGACTTATATGCCACCTTCGCCAGAACTCACGAATCGAACTCGACATATACGGATAATCAAAATTTTCAACAAAATTAAAGCCGAAAATTTTTCCGAGTCCGATAGCCATATCCGAATAACCCGAAAAGTCGAAATAAATATGGAGCGTGAACGCGACGGCGTACACCCAGTAAAACAAGACCGATTTTTCGCCGCTGTCCTTAAAGATTTCAACAAGTTCACCGAGTTGGTTCGCAAGCAGTATCTTTTTTCCAAGCCCGACAACGAAACGGCTCAAGCCTGACGAAAACCCGTTCCACGAATGCGTTCGACTTTCAAGCTCTTTGGCGACATCGACGTATCTTACAATCGGACCGGCTATAAGCTGCGGAAAAAGCGAAACATATGCGCCGAAATTTATAAGGCTCTTTTGCGCTTTTGCGTTTTCACGATAGACGTCGATCGTATAGCTGAGGCACTGAAAAGTGTAAAAGCTTATGCCTATCGGCAAAGCGAGATTTAAAAGCGGAACGCTCAGTCCCGTCAGCGAATTGAAGTTTGAAACAAAAAAATCCGCATACTTGAAAACGGCGAGGAGCGAAAGACTCACCGCAACGGAAACACCGAGCCAAATCTTCTTTTTCCTTTTGGTTTCGCTTTTTTCTATCGCAATGCCGCAAAAATAGAACATCACGATAGAGAAAACCATGAGCGCGAGATATTTCGGTTCGCCCCAACCGTAAAAAAACAGGCTTGAAAAAAGCAGAACCGCGTTTTTAAATTTTTCGGGCGAAAGGAAATAAACAATCAGCACCGCAGGAAGAAAATAAAAAAGGAAAGGAATGCTTGAAAACAACATATAAATATCCTCAAAACAAAATAAGAGGCTGTAAAAAAGCGCGTTTTTTACAGCCCCCAAATTCACTTAAGCTGACAAGAGCCAAAGACAATACGCCCGAAGAATCTGTTTCTCCGCACACTGCGCCGGTTTTTGTCTCACCATACGACATTTTGAACGCAGGATTGGCGAAAATTTACCTAAAAAAAACCGCGTATAGGGTCTGACTCTCGTCAACTTAAGCAACGATTTCTTCGTTATAAAGAACAGTCGCTCCGGAATAAACCTTTGAGAAATGAGTTGCGATTGAGTCAATGTTATCGGAAAGACCGTAGCCGACAAGAACAAAACCGTCAACGGTTGCGATAAACATTTTTTCCGGGAAGCCGCACATCCATCTGTTGCCGTTGATCGCTTCGCGCATGGCGTCTGCAAAATCTTTTTCGTCGGCGTTATTCACCATGTGATACATACCGAGAGTGAGCGAATTTGCGTTCATTCCGTGAATAAGAGAAGCGGCGTCATCAATTTGAGCTTGAAGCTCTTCGGAAAGAAGAAGGTTATAGGTCATATACTCGACGTCCTTAACGTCACCGGCATCACCTTCAACGGCGTTTTCGCTATCACCGCCGGAAACGTAATACTTTTCGTCTTCCGCAAGGTCCGCCCAAACAGCGGAAAGCATCTGTTTGGCTGTTGTGTCTGTTTTTGAATCGTTGTTGTTACCACCGCAGGCAACAAACGAAAGAGCTATCACGCCGACGAGCAGCAGTGAAAGAATTTTTTTCATGGTTTCGTCCTCCGAAAAAATGATATTTTGCTTAGTCGAACGCATTTCAGCGTCAAACCGCGATTGGAATTATATCATCAATTCACAGGAAAGTCAACAATAAAAACATATATTAAAGAATTGTAAATATTGCATAAAAGCAAGGCTTTCTATTTATAAGTTTTTCTTAAGCTGACGAGGGTCGAGCCCCATACGGTTTTTTAAGGTATATTTTCGCCAACTTAAAACAAGGTATGCCCCGCCTTTTTTTCAAGAAGCGGAGCACACGATTGCGGACAGGTTTAAAGCGCCATGACCGTCAAAGCAGCTCCAAGACCTGTTCGATGTTCTTTTTCCCAAATGAGACCTTGTCGTCGTTAATGACAAGGCACGGAACGCTCATCACGTTATATTTTTGCCTCAGATTTTCAAAATGCCTGATATCGAACACTTCGGCGCTCACGTTTTCGCCGAGAGAGGCAATTCGCTGACAGGCGGTGACAAGGTCGGGACACATTGTGCAGGAAAGCGAAACGAGCACCTTCATGGAAACATTGTTTTTCAGCTGCGCAATTTTTTGCAGCACCGAGTCATCAACGCTCTGACCCGGACCGGCGGCGTTATAAAGCCCGAGGACGAACGACGTAAACTCATGACCGCCGGGGACACCGTGAAAAGCGATGCCGGTATACTCTCCGTTTTCAAGGCAGACGCGCACACACGGAGCATCGTTTTCTTCTGTGCTTTTTGTCTCTTCGAGCGAAAGCTTGTCCGTATAAGAAACAAGCTCGCCAATGAAACTTTTAAGTTCAGCGGAGACGGGACGGTCGTCCAAAGACAACTTCAACAAAAGCTTTCGCTCCATTTTTTCAAAAACGGAGTTCAACTGTTCCCTGACCTCTCCGCCGAAAAGAGCGCCGCTTTCCTGCGTCGCTTTCGGCGTTTTCGATGTTTCGGCGGAATATGCTTTCGCGACAGGCTGCTTTGGGCGAAGAGCGGTTTTTTCCTGCAACGCCGCCACATATTTTTCAAGCTCGGTTGCAGCCAAGGCGCCATCGCCCGTGGCTGTCACGACCTGGCGCAAATGTTTGATGCAAACATCACCCGCGGCGTATACGCCGTCGAGACTTGTCTTTTGCTCCGTGTCGGTCACGATATAGCCGTGTTCGTTCAACTTCAAAATATCTTTGACAAGGTCGGTATCGGGGGAATAACCCGCAAAGACAAAGACACCGAAAGTTTCTCCGTCTTTTGCTCGGTATTCGGTCACTTCTCCTGTTTTGTTGTTTTTGTATCGGATATAATCAAGGCCGCTCTCGCCCCTCACCTCTTCAACCACGGTGTTTGTTATCACCGTGATTTTTTCGTGGTTTCTTGTCGGTTCGGCAACGGCTGCGGCGCAGGTGAAATCATCGCCGCGCATTAAGATCGTTACATGGCTCGCAAACTTCGTGAGAAAAACGCTCTCTTCCGCCGCAGCGAAACCGCCGCCGACAACAAAGACCTCTTTTCCGCTGAAAAATTCTCCGTCACAGGTTGCGCAATAGGCAACACCGCGACCTCGATATTCTTCCTCGCCCGCAAAGCCGACCATTCGCGGGTGGGCACCGGTTGCGACAAGAACGCCAAAGCAATTGAAGTTACCTTTGTTCGTTTTGACGACCTTGACATCGTTTTCGGCTTCGATTCCCGTCGCTTCGGCAAGAAGAAACTCCGCGCCGAAAGAGTCCGCCTGGCGGCGCATAGTGTCGGTAAGCTCGCTTCCGCTGACCTTCCCTATTCCGGGGTAATTGACTATTTCGTGCGTTATCGTTATCTGACCGCCAAACTGTTCTTTTTCAAGAACAAGAACTCTGTATTTGGCACGCGCAAGATAAATCGCCGCCGTGAGACCTGCCGGTCCCCCACCGATTACAACGACATCATACAGTTCTTCGGCGTTATAGTTCTTTTTGTCCGTCATTACAAGCGCCCCACAAGGTCAAGACCGGGTTTGAGCGTTTCTTCGCCCGGATGCCAGTTCGCGGGGCAAACCTGGTCGCCGTGTTCGCGAACGAACTGACACGCCTGAACCTTACGGAAAAGCTCTTCGGCGTTCCTTCCGACATTTCCGGAGGTGATTTCGCAGGCAACTATTTTTCCGTCGGGATTAACGATAAAAGTTCCGCGCTCCGCAAGACCGCCGTCCTCGATCAAAACGTCAAAATCCTTCGAAAGCGCGTGTGTCGGGTCGGCAAGCATGGGATAGCTGATTTTTCCGATTCGCTCGGAAGTGTCGTGCCACGCTTTATGAACAAAGTGAGTGTCGGTTGAAACCGAGTATATTTCGCAGCCGATATTTTTGAAATCGTCATATTTGTTTGCCAAATCTTCAAGTTCTGTCGGACAAATAAACGTGAAGTCTGCCGGATAAAAAAAGAAAACGCTCCACTTTCCGAGAATGTCTTCCTTTGATATCGTTTTAAACTCTTCGTTATGAAACGCATCGGTCTTAAAAGACGAGACCTCTTTATTGATAATTGACATGGTGATTCTCCTTACAATGAAAATTTTACGCCTTCCAAAGACTGTGTCGGTTGCAGAAAGCATAAACAGCCAGAACCTTTTCGCCTTTCAAAATCGGGAAAGATGCGCGCGGTGCATCTTCCGCTTTCAACTGCTTATACTGAAAACCGTTTTGCGTTTCCAGGCAGATCCACTCGATAAAATGTTCCGGCGTCATTGGGTGTTCCTGCTTTCCGACCCTGACCGAAACAACGTCGTCTTTTACGTCATAGATCGGCAAATGCTTTTCTTCCGCGCCGTCCGTTGCTTCGTGGTCAAGCCATTTCATTTTTTCTCCGCAGCAGTAAACGGCAACGCCGCAATCGCGTATCATTGCAATAATATTGCCGCAATGCTCACAAACAAAAAATCGCTTTTTCAAAATAATCATCCTCCTTTCCGAAAAAAAGTATGCCCGAAAAAGAACCGATTAATTCAAGTTCGTTCGGACATACTACTATTGATTGAGGTGAAAAAAATTGAAAAAGAGCAACGCAAAGACATATTTATCCCGTTTCGTTCCTTTCGCTCTCGGAGCTTTTCTTGTCGGAATCGTTGGCGGTTTTACCACTGTTTTGGGACCGGCGTTTGTCAAAGACCTTCGGCTTGATTACAACAACACAACCTGGACGGCTCTGGCTTTGGCAATATCCACTGCGGCTTTTTCTCCGATGCTCGGAAGACTTGCCGACGCCGCAGGTCGCAAGAACACGTTGATGCTTGGCATTTTTGTTTTTACGCTCGGCAACATATTGACCGCAACGGCTCCTTCGCTTCCGGTTATGCTTCTTGCGCGTTTCGTTGTCGGAATCGGCACCGCCGCAATCACTCCCTGCGTTGTGTCCTATGTTGTCGCAGAATTTCCGCGCGAAAAGCAGGCTCGAGGGTTTTCTCTTTATATGCTCATTTCAAGCTGTGCGGTTATTTTCGGTCCGACGCTCGGCGGAATTTTGATAAGTGCTTACGGCTGGCGAAAAATGATGTGGGTATGCGTCGGAATATCGGTTGTCGTTTTTTTGCTTTGCATCTTTTTGCCGGGTGAAAACAAAACAGCTTTTGAAAAGCTCAAAAATTTCGACCACATCGGGTCGGTTTTTGCTTTCGTTTTTTTCGGTCTTTTGCTTTGCATTCCCTCTTTCGGTCAAAACTTCGGTTGGGGTTCGAAAGCGTTCTTTCTTGTTCTCGTCGCCGCTGCGGTGGCTTTTTGCGGACTTTATCTTTCGGAAAAGAAAGCGAAAGAGCCTGTCCTTCGCCGCGATTTTATTATGCGAAAAGCCTTTTTTCTGTCGGTCGGCGCGCTTTTTCTCACTCAGGGGCTCATGCAGGCAAACATGACGAACATGATCGTGTTCATAAACTACACGCAGCCGGAAAACACACTCATCTCCGGCTACGCAATTTCAATTATGTATATCGGGATGTCGCTTGGCGCGGTTGTTTTGGGGCCGCTCGCCGACAAATTTGAGCCGAAGAAAATTCTCGCTTTCTCTCTCGGGCTCACAGGGCTCGGCTGTGCCGCAATGCTCTTCTTTTCCGCAAACACGCCGCCGCTGTTGCTTTCCACCTCGCTCGGAATTTTGGGCTTCGGACTCGGCGGCAACGGAACAATCTTCATGAAAGTCGTTCTTTCAAATTTGCCGACAGAAGCGGCGAGCACCAACACGGGAACTTACGGACTTTTTCGCGACCTCGCCGCCCCTTTCGGGGTCGCGATCTTCGTTCCGCTTTTCACGAACGAAGTGACCGAAAGCATCGGCGCGGGGCTTTCGGAAGTTGAAGCGGCGGTCGGCTCAATAAGAAAAATCGGCGCAATGGAAGTTCTTTGTGTTGCCGCGGGGATTATTCTCGTTCTTTTCCTTCCGAAAATTCACGAGGGGAGAAAAACAAGCTGAGCTCGAAAAAGCGATTCAAAGCTCCGCCTTTTCGAGTTCACGCCTCAAATATTCGATTATCCTTTTTTCGAGGCGTGATATGTAACTTTGAGATATTCCGAGAATATCCGCAACCTGCTTTTGAGTATACTCCTTTGAACCGAAAAGACCGAAGCGCATTGTCATTATTGCTTTTTCGCGTTCGTCAAGACGTTCAACCACGGCAAGAAGCTGCTTTTGTTCGTCGCGAAGCTCAAGGTCATGACCGACGGCGTCGCTTTCACTTCCGAGCACATCGGACAAAAGCAGCTCGTTTCCGTCCCAGTCAACGTTCAGCGGCTCTTCAATCGAAACTTCGTTTTTTCGATTTGCGGTTTTTCGAAGATACATAAGTATTTCGTTTTCAATACAGCGCGAAGCGTAGGTCGCAAGCTTTATCTTCTTTTCGGGGCAAAAGGTGTTGACCGCTTTGATGAGACCCACCGTTCCTATCGAAACGAGGTCTTCGATTCCGATTCCGGTGTTTTCAAATTTTCGGGCAATATAGACAACAAGGCGAAGGTTATGTATCACGAGCTTTTCGCGGTTTGAATTGTCTCCGTTTTCAATTTGAATGAGTATCTCTTCCTCTTTCTTCTTGCTCAAGGGCGGCGGAAGCGTTTGAGAACCGTTCACATAAAAGAACTCGCTTTCCGCTTTGAGAATCATCAGAAAGCGGCGCTTCAACCAGAAAAGTTTAAGCTTTAAATTTGAGAGCATTGATATCCTCCTTATCATCAAAAAACTGCGGATGCAAAAGCGCACCGAATTCCGAATTTCTTATTCTCTTTTCGCTCAGGGCAACATACATTTCACCGGCTTTGAATTCACCGCCAACACCCTTTATCGTTACGCACTCGGGCTTGAAAGCACGAAGCACACTTTCCGCCGAAAGCGAAGAGCAGGGAACGAGACGAAGTTTTTCGTCGGGAATTTCAAACCCTTCGCCAAAAACAGACCGTTCGCAAACCATTACGGGCAAGGAAGAAAACGGCTCGAAAAGCGAGTTCCCCGTGTCAAGCAGAGCGCGACAGGTATAAACTTTTTCAGCGTAGGTTATTGAAACGTCATATAGCTTTCCCGACGGTACTTTCATTTTCAAAAGTGAATTTCCGAGGGCGACAATTCCATAGCACGCGGCGGTATAGATGACGAGCGTGATGGCATCAATATCAAAATAAACTATCCCGGCGCAAAACAGCATTGACCTCGGTGCAAACAACAGCCAAAGGGCAAACATCAAACCGGCGTAAACAAAATTCACAAGAAAGAAACTGATAACAAGACGCAGAAAACGCTTTTTTTCAAAAGGATAATACGCCGCGAAAATCAAGACGGCAGCAAGAAAAAAGCGCGAGAGCGTCACCGTGAAAACGGAAACGTTTTCGAAAAGCGCAACGAACGAAAACGCGCCGCCCAAAAGAGAACACAGCGCTGCCCTCGCTCGCGAAACGCCGCAACGGGCAACAAATCCCGTTGAACGCAAAAGCGCATAGGTCACATAAGTGTTAATAATAAAAAGAATGTCGGCATAAACCACCTGTGTCACTTCAATCACCACTGTATTATTATAAAAAACCGAAGCGTCAAAAAAAGTCGCAATATGAAGAGAAGCAAAATCTTTATCAAGTATTGAATAATGAAAAAAACAGTGGTATAATCTGGTTGAAGAAGACAACGAAAGGAGTAGCGATATGAACGGTTTTGACCTTGACACCTTTTTCCATTATCTCAAGGTTTTCTTTGACGAATTGATGGAAGCGCTCGAAAACTTATTTGCATAAAACAAAAAGGCTGTTGCTTTTTGCAACAGCCTTTTTTGTTCACATTGAAAAAATGTAAAAGCGAAAAATTCGCTTTTTTATTTTTCTTTGGCTTTCGAATAAAGGAGCACCGCCAGAGAGGCAAGGGAAGAAATCGCATTCGCGGCGACATATGCCGCCCAGACGCCCGAAAGCGCAAATCTTTTCGCCAACACCGCCATTAAAATCGACGCGGAAACAGGCACGATACAATAAAGAACAAAAGGAACGATCTTTTTGCCCTTCGCCTGGAAAAGCACGGCAACAAGCGGCGTCAAAAACGAGAACGGCAACGAAAAAGAAACGTAGCGCAAGCCCTCGCTCGCAAGCTTTATCATGTTTTCGCTCTCGGTGAAAACGCGAACAAACGGCGAAGCGAAAACATTGATTGCGAGCAAAGCGAGAAGCGAATATACAAGACTCACAAGAGAGCAAAATCGCAAAGCCCCACGAACCCTGTCTTTTTCTCCGCTTCCGTAATTATAACCGGCAATTGGCGCGAGCGCCTGAGAAAGCGCCGTGACCGGTATCACCGCAAAGGTTATGATCTTGCTGATATAGGCAAAGCTGTTTACGCCGTCCGTTCCGGCGACCGCGCTGAGAGTGTTGTTGACAATCAATGTCAACAGCGACAGGCTGCCCATTTGGATTATCGACGGCAAACCAATCAGGACTATTCGACCGACAAGCTTTATTGAAAACCGCCTTTCGGCAAAGCTTTGAGTGGTGAACCGCGTGAAAAACAGAACGCTCATTGAAGCGCTCGTCATTTGGCAAATTACCGTCGCGGCAGCGGAGCCGACAACGCCCCAGCCAAACACCAGAACAAACAAAGCGTCAAGGATTATGTTCACCGAGACGGGAATGACCCAGATCAAAAGCGCATAGGTCATCTTTCCTTCGGCGCGGATTATCGAAGAAAAACCGGTTGAAAAAATGTTGCCGGCGAGAATGATTGAATAATACTGCTTCGCTGCGAGATAAAGCTCATCGGTAACGCCGAGAAGATTCAGCATCGGTTCCATTGTCAAAAAGCCGACAACGGTTATCAAAACAGCGGAAACATAAAAGGTCAGCATTGCGTTATAGGTTGCGTTCCCGGCTTTTTTGCCGTTGCCTTCGCCGAGGGCGCGCGAAACTATCGACGCCGCGCCGCTGCCCACAGCCGAAGCTATTGCGCTTTGCAAAATCGAAAACGGCAGTATGAGCGAAATTCCGCCCATCGCATTATCACCGACGGCGTGGCTCACAAAAAGAGCGTCCGTAACGGTATAAAGCGAATTGAACAGAAGCGCCGCAAGAGTGGTGACCGAAAAGCTCAAAATCAGCTTAGGTATGCTTTCTTCCTTCATTCGCTCGGCTTTTGAACGCTCAGTCGTTTTCACGTTCAAGCACCCCGAATCCCTGATTATACATTATCGAACAGGAAATGACGTTCCTCCACCAGCCGAAATGAAGCGGTGTATAGCGATAATATTTTTCCGTTTCCTGAATAAGTCCCATAAGAAGATTTGCAAAAGCAAAGCGAATCTGCTCTTCTCGACTGTTGCCGACCTTTTCTTCGGTGAATGAGTTATAAAGCCTTTTCGCAACATCTTTCTTGGCGAACGGAACCATGAGATCCATGCATATGAAGTCAAAAATCGGGTCGCCGTAAAAAGAACGTTCGGGGTCAATCCAGTAAAGATAGTTTCTGTCCCCTTCGCGCTTGCAGATTATGTTAACATCCCACAGGTCATAGTTGATTGCAGCGGCAGAAACGGTTTCGAGAACGGGTCTGTATTTTTCAATGAGCGCAAGGGCACGCTCGCCGCGCTCGGACTTTTTTCCTTTCCTTCCGCAATCAAAAATCAGGTTTTCGAAAATTCCCTTGAGCGCAAGATACCAGTTATCGTAAAGCTCATTTTGAATATAACCGAATTTATCGCTTTTAATTGCGTGGAGTTTCGCGAGCATTTGAGCAATCTCCGCGCGAGCAAGGGTCATTTCCTCGTGAGAAAGCCCCGCTTCATTAAGGGTTTTTCCTTCGAGCTTTTCCATGATGAAATAATCACACGGAATAACTTTTCGCGAAAAATCCTTGAAGTATATTTTTGGAGTGCGGATATCGGTTTTTTCGCTGATGGTCTCGTACCAATAAACCTCGGTCTGCATCATGTCCTTTTCATAGGTCAAAACGGGGGTTCCCGGCGGAGGAGCGATTTTGATTGCGTAAGCCTTTCCCTCTGCGGTCACGGAAAAAACGGCGTTATACTCCCCTGCGCCGAGCGGCTTGATTTCGGAAACATTTCCGAGACCGGCTTTTTCGAATATCTCTTTGATTTTTTCGTCGGAAATTTTGTACTTTGTTTTACTTATCATTCGTATCACCTCGTTTTTTATTTTATAGAGAGACCAAAGAAAAGAATACAATTTTTCAGATATTTTTGCAAAAAATCAGTTGCGTTATGATTTTTTTTGCTGTATACTTCTTTTGAGGTGAACATCATGCAGCGCGAAGCGGAAAACTTTTTGAGCATTCTTGAAGGCAGCAGCCTTTTCGATATTCGCGAAAGCGAGCTCAAACACACGACATACGAAACGGAAAAACGTTTCTTCGGAATAATCAAAAACGGAGACGTTGCGAAAGCGAGGGAAGCGGTCGAAATTTTTCGCGACAAAAAGATTGTTGCGGGAAAGCTTTCGGACGACTCGCTTCGTCAAATCAAATATTGGTCGGTCTGTTGCGTAACGCTCGCAACAAGAGCGGCAATCGAGGGCGGGCTCGACGAAACGACAGCCTTTTCGTATTCCGACAGTATTATAGTTAAAATTGACAGAATGAAAAGCGACAGAGAAATCTTCGCCTGCATTCTTGAAGAATATGTTAAATTTTGTTCTCTCGTTCACGAGAGCCGTATCGGCGGCAAATATTCTTCGCTGACAAAACGCTGCCTTCATTATATTGACGTTCACCTTCACGAAGAGCTGTCGGTAAGTCAGCTTGCGAAATTATGCAACATGAGCACCGACCATTTTTCGAAAAAATTCAAAGCGGAGGTCGGCGTTTCGCCGTCGCAATACATCAAAAAGAAAAAGCTTCTTGAAGCAAAAGAAATGCTCCTTGCGGGAAGGAGCATTTCCGACACGGCGTATTGGCTTGGCTTTTGCTCTGAAAGCTACTTTATCAAGTGCTTCCAAAAAGAATTTTCGGCAACGCCAAAGCAATTTATAAACAAACGCTAATCAAGTCTTTTTGAGCTTTTTTGAAAGGAATATTGCAAGCAGCATCAACGCCGGGAAAATTCCCGCGGCAAGAATTCCGCGCTTAAGGTCGCCGTCAAAGGCGCTCGAAACGAAGCCGGCGAACGTAGGTCCGCTGCAACAACCGAGATCTCCCGCCAAAGCGAGCAACGCAAACATTGCGGTTCCGCCGCCTTTCACTCCGGCGGCAGCCTTGCTGAAAGAGCCCGGCCAGAGAATACCGACCGAAAAGCCGCAAACCGCACAACCGATAAGGCTGACAAAAGCAGACGGAACAAAGGCGATGCAAAGATAAGAAAGAAGACACAGCAGACAGCTCAAATTCATAAAACGGTCAAGTTCGATTTTATCACTGAATTTTCCGTAGATCAACCGCGAAAGACCCATAAGCGCCGCGAAAGCCATCGGTCCCATAAGGTCGCCGACCGTTTTTGTGACGCCGAGACCCTGTTCGGCAAAGGTTGACGCCCACTGGCTGACAGCCTGCTCGCTCGCCCCGGCGCAAAGCATCATCAGCATAAGCACCCAGAATATTTTTTTGGAGAAAAGCTGCTTGAAAGAAAGCCCCTTTTCGCCTTCTTCGTGAAGGGAATAAATCGGTACGCGCGAAAAAAGAACCGCGTTCAAAACAGGAACAACAGCCCAGATGAGGGCGAGAATCTTCCACAGTTCAACGCCGAAAGCGGCGAAGAAAGCGGTTGACAAAAGAACGACACCCATATGACCCCAGCAATAAAACGAATGAAGAATGCTCATCGCTTTTTCTTTGTTTTTCGTTGGGCACGCTTCAACAATGGGACTTATCAATACTTCCAAAAGTCCGCCGCCTATCGCATAAATCACAACGGATACGAGTATACCGACAAAGGGGCTGCCGAGCATATCCGGCAAGACGGTGAGCGACACAAAACCGACAGCGGAAAAAATATGAGCCAGAACAGCGGAGGCGCGGTAGCCTATCTTATCCACAAACGTCGCCGAAAGAATATCAACAAAAAGCTGAACGATGAAGTTTATCGTTATCAGAAGCGTGATTTGGGAAAGCGGAATTCCGTATGTTTTTTGAAACGTGACAAAAAGCAGCGGAACGAAATTGTTCACTATTGCCTGAACGATATAGCCCATAAAACAGGCGTATGTCGTGTGCTTGTAATTCATTTTCATTTTTTCACCTTTTGCTCCATCGCTTTTTCGGCGGTGGATAATTATTTATTGACCGCGGTTTTAAAATAAACATACTCTCCGCCGGGAGAATAAATAACGCCCGAAACGCCTTTTGCCTGTGCAAAATAACCGTTTTTGCTTTCGATTGGAACCATTACGGCGGCGTCGGTCAAATATCGTTCGGCTTTCTTGAGCGCGGAAAGATATTCATGCTCATCGGTTGCCGATTCAATGGACGCGAGAATGTTCTCGTATCGCGCGGAAGAAAAGGCGAATATGTTGTCGTTGCTGTCTTTCGAAAAGCGAAGCAAAGCGGCGAGAGCGCTGTCGCTGTCAAGAAGAACATCGCAAAAAGCAAGCTGATAATCGCCCTTTTGAATTCTCGTTTGAAGCGTGAGCGTATCGACCGTTTCAACGACAATGCTGCTCTTCACGCCAAGCACAGACTGCCAGCTTTGCATGACCTTTCTCACGACAAACTCATTTTCTTCGTCGCAGAGAACGGCAAGCGAAAAGCCTTCCTTTTCAAGTTCGTTTTGTGCCTTTTTCAAATATTGCTTTGCAATATTCGCGCCGCTTTTCGAAAACATCACCGTTCCGACGCTGTTTCGATAAGACACGCCGAGCGCAGTCGCGGCGGGAGGAACAATTCCCACGCTTTCGGTTTTTCCGTCACCGAGCAGAATCGACTTGTCAAGCGAACAAGCAAGAGCCGCGCGAAGATTTGCGTTTTTCAGATAATCGCCGGAGCAATTAAACAGCAGCGCGAAGCAGGAATTTTCAAAGCTTTTAATTGTCACGCCCTTTTCCGCGGAAAGCTCGTTTGCCTGGCTCTCGCTGACGGGAGAGACTTCATACACTCCGTTTTTCACCTTTTCGCCGCGAGTTGACTTTTCGTTGTTGAAAGAGAAATATATCGACGACGGAAGAACCTCTGAGGCGGAATGATAAAGCTCGTTTTTTCTCGCCGTTATCGCTGTGTCATCCGCCCAGTTTGAAACATAAAACGGACCGTTGGATATTATGTTCGCGACCGAAAGGCAATACCTTCCGCCGGTGAGTTCAAAAAACGTTTCGTTGCAGGGAACGAAAGCCGGACGAGTGAGCGAAGAAAGGAACTCTCCGTTCGCCCATTCAAGCTCAATCACAAGGGTGAAATCATCCTTCGCCCGAACGCCGAGCTCTTCAGGAGAAAGCTCTCCCGAATTTACCTTTCGCGCGTTTTTTACGCAGGCCATGTATGCAAACGCGGGTGAACCGGTCGCGCTGTCGGCGACACGTCGAAAAGCAAAAACATAATCGTCGGCGGTAACGCGAGAGTCGAATTTTTCAAATTCGCCCTCGTCAAAAAGCGCTTTTGCGGACCGCGTGACCATCCAGTTGGCATCGGTGCGAAGCGAAAAGGTATAGGTAAGTCCATCGGGAGAAACGCTGTAACTTTCGCAACCGGCGGGAACCGTTTCGCCGCTTTCGTTATATGTTAAAAGTCCTTCAAAGCAATTTTGGATTATATTTGTTGCGCCTTTTTCAAAGACAATTTGCGGGTCAAGATACTTAGGCTCGGAATCCACGGGAAAAACAATCTGCTCGCCGACACCGTCGGAAGCACAGCCGCTCATGCTCACCAGCAAAAGCAACACAGCGAGAATTATTGAAAAGGTTTTTTTCATTCTGCGTTCAGTCCTTTGTTTTTTGTTCTTCAATGTAATCAAAACACAAGTCAGAGATGATATAATACATCATATTTTTAAGGAGGTTTGGAAAAATGGACAATCCCCTGCTTGTGACATTATTAGCGTGTCTTTTAATTATAAACGTTATCACTCTAATTTTGTTCACTAAAAAGAACAATAAAAAAGAATATTCCGATCTCTTGCTCGCTCAGGAGAAAAACGAAGAAAAAACCGCGGCAACACTCAAGGAAATCTCTGCGGCGCTCGGAAACGAATTCAGCCGCAACAGAATGGAAAACGCGCAATACCAGAACGCGCAGAGACAGGATCTTTCTTCCTCCCTCTCCGCGATGAACGAAAAGCTCGAAAAGTTGACGCGCGACAACTATGAGCTCAACACAAGACTGACGGCGGCAATCTCGCAAAGCCTCACCCAAATCAGAAACGAGAACAGCGAAAAGCTTGAAACCATTCGCCAAACCGTTGACGAAAAGCTGAACGAAACGTTGACAAAAAGGCTCGATTCCTCTTTCAAAACCGTCAGCGAACAGCTTGAAAATGTTTACAAGTCACTCGGAGAAATGAAAATCCTTTCCTCCGGAGTTACCGAAAACGTGACTTCGCTCAACCGAATACTCACAAATGTCAAGGCGCGCGGCACCTGGGCAGAAGTTCAGCTTGAAGGGCTTCTTGAACAGACGATACCGACAATGTTCGTGAAGAATTACTCCCCCAACGAGACTCGGGAGGTCGTTGAGTTCGCGGTTAAAATTCCCTCCGGTGAAGACAGAAGCAACATCACCTATCTTCCGATCGACTCCAAGTTCCCGGTTGAGGACTATATTCGACTTTGCTCGGCGGCGGACAACGGAGACGCAACCGGCGTCGAAAGCGCACGGAAGGCTTTGGAAACGCGCGTTATTACGCAGGCGAAAGAGGTCAAGAAATACATCAACGAACCGGCAACAACGCCATTTGCTATCATGTACCTCGCGACCGAAGGACTTTACAGCGAAATTATCAGCTCGAAAAACGGCATTGCCGAACGTTGCCAAAACGAATTCAGGGTAATGATTGCCGGGCCGTCAACCATCACGGCGTTGCTCAATTCGCTTTCGGTCGGGTTCAGGGCAATGGCGATAAACGAAAAAGCAAAAGAGATAAGGACACTGCTTGCGGCGGCAAAAGCACAGTATGAAAAATTCGGAATCGTTCTTGAAAAAGCGCGAAAGAAAATTGACGAAGCCGGAAAAACGCTTGGCGACGCGCAAAGCCGCAACGAACAAATTCAAAAAAAGCTTCGCTCGGTCGAAGAGCTCGAACAAGGCGAAGCCCAAAAGCTTCTTGAACTTGAAGAATAAACAACAACCGCATATCGTGCTGCGAGCTTAAGCTGACGGAAGACGAACCCCATACGGTTTTTTAAGGCGTATTTTTGCCAATCCTGCGTTGAAATTCCTCGCAATGCGTTAGCATTGCCTGCGGTTTTCGCCTTGTCTTGACAAAAATCCTCTCTTAAAAAACTGCTCGCACCCGAAGGATTTGATTTTTTGTGCAATGCGGCGTTTCTTTGACGAAAGCATACTTGTCGTATGGTGAGACAAAAAACGTTGCAGTGCGCGGAAAATCAGATTCTTCGGGCGTATTGTGTTCGATTTCCGTCAGCTTAACCGTTTTTTATTTGGTAAATTTTGTAAATTTTTTGTATCTTTTCGGCGCGGTCACTTGAAAACGTGGTTTGAATGGGATATAATAATGTTCAAAAACGAACAGTTCGTTCAAGAACTTTTATTGAGGGGATATATCATGGACGGTATCATTGACAACCTGTATCTGAACAAAGAATTATACACAGCGCTTTTCAGCCCCATTTGTTCAAAGTATAAACTCACGATGACGGAAATGCTCGTTCTTCTTTTTCTCGCCAACAACGCTCGTTGCGACACGGCGTCGGATATCGTTAACAGGCTGAAAATCACAAAATCTCACGTTTCCGTATCGGTTCGCGACCTTTCGGAAAGAGGTTACCTTCGAGGAAACTATGAGGGTGACAACCACAGAACGGTTCACCTTCATTTATGCGAAAACGCCTTCAACATCATTCAGGAAGGGAAAAACGTTCAGGAAAAGTTTCTTTCGGTAATTTGTCGCGGCTTTAGCGACGAAGAGAAAAACACGTTCAAAAACTTCGTTAAAAGAATCAACGAGAACGCAAACGAATATTTAAAAGAACAGCTTCGATAAAAGACGCCCTCGCCCGCTCGGACAGCCGGGCAAAAGAAGCATTATAATCGACAAAGGAGTGCACCGAAAAATGAATATGACACAATTTGAAGAATATATTGAAAGCAAAGAAATGCTTTGCCGCAAAAACGACATGATAGAACGGCAGCTTTACGATGAATACGGCGTCAAAAAAGGGCTTCGCGACAAAAAGGGAAACGGCGTCGTCGCAGGGCTCACCAACATTTCAAAAATAGTTTCCTCAAAAACGGTTAACGGAGAAAAGATTCCCTGCGACGGTGAATTGTGGTATCGCGGATACAGAGTTGAAAAGCTCATCGGCGAGCTCAAAAACGACGAGTTGGGCTTCGAAAAAATCGCATATCTTTTGCTCATGGGAGAGCTCCCCGATTTAAAAGAGCAAAGTGAATTCTCGAGGCTTATCGGAGATTGCCGCTCGCTGCCGACAAACTTCACAAGAGACGTCATCATGAAAGCTCCGAGCGACGACATCATGAATTCGATGACGCGCAGCATTCTGACACTTGCGTCCTATGACAAGACCGCAAAGGACGCTTCCGTCGCCGGTTCCCTTCGTCAATGCATTCAGCTCATCAGCGAATTCCCGCTTTTGGCGGTATACGGCTATCACGCGTATAACTATTACAACAACCTTGACAGTATGTTTATTCACCGCCCGGATCCCAACCTTTCAACGGCGGAAAACCTGCTTTTGATGCTGCGCCCCGACCAAAAATATACGCCGACCGAGGCGAAGGTTTTGGACACCGCTTTGATTTTGCATATGGAGCACGGCGGCGGAAACAACTCGACCTTCACCACCCGCGTTGTCACTTCCTCCGGTTCGGACACTTATTCGACAATGGCTGCGGCGATGTCTTCACTGAAAGGCTCAAAACACGGCGGCGCAAACATCAAGGTCATGGAAATGATGGCCGACATTCAAAACCACGTTTCCGATTTTTCCGACAAGGACGAAATCGGGGCATATTTGACTAAAATCATTAACAAAGAGGCCTTCGACGAAAAGGGGCTGATTTACGGAATGGGACACGCG
>CAYOEN010000013.1:0-32127 GCA_964403085.1 uncultured Faecalibacterium sp.
TCCATCTTCTTGTCTGATGTCCGAAATGAACACCGGCTTCAAGAAGCTGTTTCATTGATACTACTGCCATTAGTGTATCCTCCTGATAAAATTAGTTTTAACCACCGCAGAGTTTAAAGTACGCCACACTACCGTGAACAGGGCATACTGACCCCTCTGCGTGCGTTATCTGTGGTATTATAGCACAGCGACAAAGCAAAATCAAGCTTTTTTCTCAGCTTTTTAAAGTTTTTTGAGAAAGCCGTCAGCGATTCAAAACCGAGAGCGAAGGCTTTTTAAAAGAGCGAACGCTCCTTTCGGAAAGATATGCTTTTGTCAGCTTTTTAACGTCCTTTGAAAGAAGGAAAACACCGACGAGATTCGGAACAGCCATAAGAGCATTAAAAACATCGGAAACACCCCAGACAAGGTCAAGTTTTATCACCGCTCCGAAAAAGACAAAAACGGAAAACAGAACTTTATAAATCCCCTTTCCCTTTCCGCCGAAAAGGAAGCGAACGCTTCTTTCGCCGTAAAACGACCAGCCGACTATGGTGGAAAACGCGAACATGGTTATCGAGACCGAAAGAATGATATCTGCCCATTTTCCGAAAACACATCCAAACGCCAGCGTTACCAGCGAAGAGCCTTCCACCTTTTCAAGTTTCAAAACGCCGTTCTCCTTTGAAAGAGCCATTACGTTCACAAAGGTTGTCTCGTCAAGCGAAAAAAGCGAACCGTTATCAAAGGAAAGAACCCTGTTTTCCGAAGCGCCGCAAAGCTTCACTTCGTTTTCCTCTCCCGGAAGAATTGAAACGTATTGAACACCGGCGTCGATTTTTTCAACAGCCTCGCCAAACGAAACCGTTTTAACGGAAACGCAAAGCAAAACAAGCGCGGTAACGGAGCAAATTATCAGCGTATCCACGAAAACCTGAAAAATTCCCCACATACCCTGAACGGCGCTCTCTTTCACATCGGAGCACGAACCGACAATAACGGTCGAGCCAAGCCCCGCTTCATTGGAAAACACGCCTCGCTTGAAGCCGACCGAAATCGCTTTTTTAACAGTCGCCGCTCCGACCCCGCCGGCTGCCGCCTTAAAGGAAAAAGCGTTTTTGAATATCACGCCGAAAACGCTCGGGAGCTCAAAAAAATTCACCGCGACAATAACAAGCGAAGCACCGATATAAAACGCAGCCATAAACGGCACAAGGCGCTCGGTAAATTTTCCGATTCTTGACGAACCGCCGCAAAGAACAAAGAGCGTAAGACCCGCCGCCGCAATTCCGATTGCCACCTTCGAGAAGCCCAGGGAAGACGACAGCGAAACGGATATTGAATTTGATTGTGCCATGTTCCCTATTCCGAAAGAAGCAAACAGAGTAAAAAGCGAAAACGCGGCAGCAAGAACACCGCCTTCCCTCTTGCCGACACCGTCGCGCAGATAATACATCGGCCCGCCGAGCCACTCGCCGTTTTCGTCTTTTCTTCGGTAATGAACGCCGAGCGTGTTTTCGGCATAGCTCGTCATCATTGAAAAAGTTGAACAAAACCACATCCAAAACACCGAGCCCGGACCGCCGGTCGAAATTGCCGTTGCAACGCCCGCAATGTTGCCCGTCCCGACCGTTGCGGCGAGCGAGGTCGCCATTGCCTGAAACTGAGAAAAAGAGTGACTGCTCTCGCTTTTGCGAACGTTTTCGTTGCGAAAAAGGGCAAAAAGAGTGTTCGACAGCCAAAGCGGCAACTTTGTGAATTGAAAAAACCTCAGCGTCACCGTGTAATACACACCGACCGAGATTATAAGCAGCAAAAGCGGCGTTCCCCAGACGACAGAATTTACGCCGTTCACGATTCGAAGAAGTTCATCCATAGCATCACCTGACAAAAAAGAGTGGTAATACATATGTCTGTTCGCTTTTCGGTATGAAACGCCGCTATTGAAAGCGCGGCGCAATTGTGGTAAAATTACTCTATACTCGCGGCACATGACCGCCGCAATATTAACAGTGGAGCGAGAAAAAAATGAAAACCTGTTATATAATAGCTGCAGGAGAATGCGAAAAAATCGAAATTGAGCAAAGCGATGAGAATCTCATCATCTGCGCCGACGCCGGATATCTTTACGCCGTGAAGAACAACATTAAGCCAGATCTCATTGTCGGCGATTTTGATTCACTCGGCACCGTTCCCCAACTCGAAAACGTAATCGTGCACCCATCGCAGAAAGACGAAACCGACACGTTCCTTGCGCTCTCATGCGGAATTGAGCGCGGTTACAAAAACTTTGTCATATACGGCGCGCTCGGCGGAAGGCTCGACCACACCTTCGCGAACCTTCAAACGCTGAAATATCTCTGCGAAAGAGACATCGGTTGCACCCTCGTCTCAAAAAACGAAACCGTGACCGCCATCAAGAATTCTTCGCTTTTCTTTCCGAAGGGAGACACCGGAACGGTTTCAGTCTTTTCACTCTCGGAAAATTCATTCGGTGTCTGCGAACGCGGTTTCAAATATTCGCTTGAAGACGCCGTTTTGACCTCTTCCTTCCCGCTCGGCGTCAGCAACGAGCTCACCGGTGAGGGCGCCGAACTTTCGGTCAAAAACGGCGTTCTGTTGATCGTCAGAGAGAGAAGCATTTAAAATATCGGAGAAAATTTTAAAAACATTGACAAAAAGACTTGATTTTTTTAAAGACATCCTGTATAATAACTCTCGCACTTCGGGGTGTGGCGAAGTTTGGTATCGCGCTTGGTTCGGGACCAAGAGGCCATGGGTTCAAGTCCCGTCACTCCGACCACAGTGAGTATTCATTACACAGGTGAATACTCACTTTCTTTTTTGTTAAAACAATATGACTTCTTATGTGTCGAGCAAGGCTTTGTGCCTTGCTCGTTTTTTATGCTGTGAGATATTGGGCGGCGACGCCTTGTCGAGGTTCAAGAACTACATTTTCTGCCTGGTTGGTATTTTCGTTAACGTCATCCTCGCTTTAAAACCGATATTTTTAACCTTATCGGTAATACTTTTGGCACCGTCGTGAACATTTGTGTCTTTAACCGTTTTCTTTGTTTTAAATATACAAGCCACATCCTAACCTTGTTTTTCTTGCTATTCTGTTGGTATAATAGACTAATCTAATTACAAATGAACTCATTAAGCTGACGAGAGCCGGACATTGGAAATTGAAACTTGCAAAACGATGAAATGTTCTTAAAATTTTTTTGACTTAATAGGTAGAGGAACCTCGAGAGGAGGCAAGGTTTTGAACGATGCATCAATAATTGAATTGTTTTTCGACCGTAACGAAAAAGCACTTGAGGAACTTAATAAAAAATATGGCAATTTACTTATACACCTTACAAGGAATCTTCTCAATCAAAAAGAAGATATTGACGAGTGTGTGAATTCCGTCTTGTTGGACATTTGGAATCAGATACCGCCGGATAAACCCGAGAATTTATGCGCCTATGCCTGTAAAATTGCACGAAGAAAAGCTATAAACAAGTTAAAACACAATACCGCAGAAAAAAGAAACTGTAAATTATCGGTATCATTGAGCGAGCTTAACGAATGTTTTTGTGATAGCAAATCCTTGGAGGAAATGATCTCCGGAAAAGAACTTACACAAGCAATAAATGAGTTTCTTCATTCGGAAGACGAACTAAACAGAAATATTTTTATCAGAAGATACTGGTACGCGGATTCCATCGGCGAAATCGCAGCCTTTTACAACCTTAACGAAAAGACTGTCACTACCAAGCTTTTTCGACTTCGCAAAAAGCTTAAACAATACTTGATAAAAGAAGGGTATATTTATGAATGATTTGTTTTTGTACGAAGCAATCAATGAAATTGACGATAATTTAATTACCGCTGCAAATGTAAGGGTAATGCCAACTTCCAAAAATAACAAACAAATTTGGGCATCTGTTGCAGCCGTCTTAATCGTAACAATTTCTGTGTTAACAATTAAAAACAGTTTTTCCGATTTTCCTGTTACCCCAAATCGAACAACCACAAATAAAAATGAAGTGACGGAAAATCAAAACAATCTTATTGATGACACTTCAAAAGAAAGCAACTTTTCAAATGCAAAAAAAATAAAAATGTTTAAAAAATCTTCGTCCTCACCCGATTTAGATGACTACGGAGAAGACGGACTTGCATGTGTTGATTTAATTATCGATGGAGTAATCTACCACCAAATTGATATAAGTTTATACAATAAGTATAAACTTAAAACCGAGCTTTCGGAAAATGATTTTGGAGAGTATATCGGAACTGTACAGGAGTTAAACTCAGAAAATAACTATGATGATAGCTTGTTTAAGGTGTCTTCTCATGAAAACAATTTAAAAGAGTCCAAAGCATATTATTACGCTCCGACGAACTGCAAAGGGGCTGTTATCGTGGAAGGTGCTGATAATTGTTCTATCTTCATTGCTGATGACTTTACGGATAACGTTACCGAAAATCATTACGAAAAGCTGTTTGAGCTTTTTGATATACAAAATTCTTCCGATATAAAAAGCATATCGTGTGAAATATGGGAAGGTTATTATGACGAAACAAATACCGCTATAATCAAACACTCGGTTATCAGTACGCCGCAAGAAATTGAAAATATTTATAATATTCTCATATCAAACGAAAAAGCGGAAAGCCGGGAAATTTCAATCACAAAAAGTTACAGTATTTCAATGAGATTTAATTTAGAAAACGGTTTGACTGTCGGCAACGATAATTATAATTTCACTTATATGCCGTACAATTCTACGGGGTACATTGACAACAAAGGGGTTATAACTGCTGAGCAAAACGAAGTTTTAAAACAGATATTTAATTTGAAATGAAAAAGGTTATCGTTCTGTTAATGGTTATTGTTATGCTGCTTACTTCTTGCGGAAAGACTGAAACAGTCATTAAATCGACAGAAACCTCCGAAGCTTCTGTAAATATTGAGACAACTGTTAAGCCACCGGAAGCCGAAGTAATAACTGAACTCACAGAAGCTGTCGAGACTTCTGTGAGTTCAAAAGAAGAAGCTAAACCAAAAATTCCGATTAACTTTAAAAGTGCACTTCTTTATTGCGTTGAAACCGGCGAGATATTATACGAGTACAACATCAATACAAGAGTCGCACCCGCTTCCATTCAAAAACTTTTAACCGCCGTTGTTGCTTTTGAAAACGCAGCCTCATCAACAATTTTTGAAGTGGGAAGTGAGCTGGAACTGTTAAACGCTCATTCCAGTCTTTGCCTGATATCCAAAGGTCAAAAGCTATCTTTGTATGATTTAGTTACGGGATTATTATTAGCATCGGGAAACGACGCAGCATACACTATAGCGGTTAATGTTGCACGGAAAGCAACGCCAAACAGAGTAATAACAGACCTTGAAGCTGTCGATATTTTTTGCGAAATGATGAACGATTGTGCAAACAAGATAGGCATGAGAAACAGCAATTTCACAAATCCTGACGGTTGGGATGATGAAAACAATTATTCTACCTGTTATGATTTGATGCTACTTACGAGGTATGCGATTTCGGTTCCGGAAATAAGAGAGATTGTTGCCTTGCAGCAAAAGTATGTCGTCTTTGCGTCCGGGCAAAACATCACTTGGAAAAATAGCAACAAGCTTTTAGATGTTAATAGCGAACACTACATTTCATCTGCAACAGGGGTAAAAACAGGAAGTACAGAGGCGGCTATGAATTGTTTGAGCGCCACATTCGAGATAAATCGCAATATATACATTGCAATTATTCTGGGGTGCGACTCAGATGATGAACGGTATGTAGCAGCACAAAATTTATATTTGATTGCAAAAAAATGAACGCAGCGGAATCATTTCAAAGAATAGTCCTGTTGTGATTTTAACGCCAACGTAATTCGATATGTAGAAACATTTTATTATTGTGATGAAAACGGAAACGCCAAGCAGCCGCCTGACGGCGACTGCTTCACATTTCCGTTTTAACTTTTACCCAAGCTATTGACAAAAATCAAAAATAATAACGGAGCTGTAAAGCAGGCGTTTTACAGCTCCTCTTTTTTTGTTGTTTCAGAAGGTCAGCTTTTCGTTCATGGCTCTGACAACATCTTCGTCAAGCTTCACTATTTCGCGGTCATAAGTGACCATTCCGTTAACTTCAAACTCAACGTCGGAAACCTGAGTATATACCGTTGCGGAAAGTCCGCGCTTGAGCATGGGTATGACTTGATGTTCATGCAGGTTTTTATAGGCGTTGGTGAGCGTTTCCTTGCTGCGGTACATCTGATAGCCGAAAGACTTCATTTTGTTCCAAACGTGACCTTCAATCGTCTGGCTGTATCCGCCGTATTCGCTGAGAACAAAGGGTCTGCCGTCATATTTCGGCGCGGTAACGGGAAGGATGTAACGATGGATACTTCTGAGGTCGCAACCCTTCTGGTCATACCAACCGCTGGCGTGGTCAACAATTCGGGTCGGATCCTTGGCTTTGATCGCGTCGCCTATTCGCTTTGCGTCAAACTGACCCCAACCTTCATTGAACGGTACCCAGCAACCGATAGAAGTATGATTATAAAGAGCGTCAATCATTTCGAAGAGTTCCTCTTCAAACTGGGTTCTCCATTCGATTCTTCCGCGATTGAAGGCGGTGTATTTATTATCTTTAAGGGAGAGGTTGACAAACGGACTGATAATTCCCTCTGCGTTCGGAATGACACCGGCGAGCACGGCATTGAGCGCTTTTCCGCCGCTGACCATATCCTGCCAGACTATCATTCCGAGGCGGTCGCAATGATAGTACCAACGAGCGGACTCGACCTTGATGTGCTTTCTCAGCATATTGAAGCCAAGGCGTTTCATGGTCTCAATGTCATAAACGATCGCTTCGTCGCAAGCCGGGGTCAAGCCGCCGTCGCACCAATAGCCCTGATCGAGAAGACCTTTTTGGAAATACGGCTTGTTGTTAAGGAAGAGTCTTGCGTAACCGTCATGTTGACCGATGCTGAACTTTCTCATTCCGAAATAGCCTTTGACGGTATCGACATCGTCACCGTTTTTGAGAGTGAGAACAAAATCATAAAGGAACGGCTGCTCGGGAGACCAGAGCTTCGCGTCTTTGATTTCAACCGCATCGGAAGCGGCGAGGGATTTTTCGGTAACAACGGCGTCACCGTCAAAAACCTTTATGTAAAGCTCGCCTTCGCCTTCAACGGTCGTTTCGATTTTAAGCAGCGAAGCGTCAATATCGGGAGTGAGCTTATAGCCCTTGATGTAGTTTTCGTTAACAGCCTCGAGCCAGACTGTCTGCCAGATTCCCGAGGTCGAAGTATACCAGAAGCCGTGAGAAGAGCTCGCCTGCTTTCCGCGATTCTGCCATCCCTCATCGGTCGGGTCATAAACCCAGACAACGAGCTCGTTTTCGCCTTCAACGAGAGCAGACGTAATATCGCAGGAAAACGGACAGTAGCCTCCGATATGCGAAGCCACAAGGGCTTTGTTGATATAAACCTTGCACTCCCAGTCAACGGCACCGAAATGAAGAATGACCTTCTTGCCTTTGAACGATTCGGGAAGAGTGAAGCTCTTTTTATACCAGAGGCGGTCGCTTTTTGTTATTCTTTTGCAAACACCGGAAAGCGCGCTTTCAATTGCAAAAGGAACGCGGATTTCTCCGTCGGCAACGTCCATCCATTCCGCGGCAGCGCCGGTAATGGCATATTCATACATTCCGTTAAGATTGAGCCATGTATCTCTGACCATTTGAGGGCGCGGATATTCCTGATGGGGAAAATCACACATAGCTTCCTCGGTCCAACGTGTTTTCAGTGTTATCATCGTTTTTCCTCCTTAAATCTCTCTTTTTTACTTAATATATTCAGCCGATACCCAGCCGGAAACACCGCGCGTAATATCGGTAACATATACCCAACCCGAGACCTTGCTGCTCTTTCCTTTGACAAGAACAGGATAGCCTTCGCCGAGATAGCGAATCGTGTCATAATTAGTTCCGGGTCCCTTTCTGAGCCTGAGTCCGTCGGCTGTGTTAACGGTTTTCGTAACAGGTGACGAATAAAGCTTATCGGGTTCAACAACACCGGAAACCTTGACCTCGCTTTCGGCAACGGGACGCTGCTTTGCAAGATACTTTGAGCTGACCCAACCGTTGACACCGTAACGCGGATAATAAACATAGCAATATCCGTTTTCTTCGGCGTAGACCTTAACTTCACCGCCGATCGAAAGCGACGAAGCCACAGTCGAAGAAGAGGACGGACGAAGTCTCACCGAGACGCCGTCAACAGACGCATATCTGACAACAGGCGAAGAATAATAGCTGCTCGGCTTTTGAAGGGTTTCCGTTGTCGGCTTCGGCGCAAAAGTGGTTGAAGCCGGGCGCGTTGTCGTTGTGTAAGAGTTCGTTGAAGCGGTAACAGGAGCCGAATACGGTTTCGTTGTCGTTGTATACGGCTTTGTTGTGCTTTCGCTCGAAGAAGCGGGACGGGAAGAGCTGCTTTCGGCAGCGGGTTTTGTTGTGCTTTGCGAAGCGGAAGTTGTCTTTTCGCCGGTGGTCGAAGTTTGAGCATCGGAGGTATTTTTTTCCGTCTTCGAAACGTTTTTATCGGTAGTTTTTTTGCTTTCCTTTTCGGTCGTCTTTTGAGTTGACTTTTCCGCAGAGGAGCTTTCCTTCGCGGAAGATTCGCCGGCAGAATCAGTGGTTTTTTCGTCGCTTGTCGTTGTCTCTCTCTTGAAAACCGAAAGAATGTCGCCGCCGTTGTTCTTGACGGCGCTGACACCGACAACAAGAGCGACAACGAGAACAACAACGAGAACCGCAATGGTCACGCCGCCCTTCTTGCTCTTTTTCGAGTCAAGATACATATCATCGCCGTCATCTTCGTCGTCACCGTCGGAAGACTCGGAAGCCTTTTCGGAAACAAAGGAAATCGGCTGCGCGTCCGGGTGAAGTTCGGCGAAAGGATCGTCTTCTTCTTCCTCGGCGGCCTTCGCTTCGAAAGCGAGTTCCTCGTTTTGGCGAATGGTATTATAATCTTCAAAAGCGGTTTGCGTGTTCGGAACATATTCCGGCGCAGTCCACTCTTCTTCAACAGCCTGAGTCTCCTGAACGCTGTCTTCGGTTACCTGTTCGGAATAAGCGTCTTCACTGTCGGGTTCATACTTTTGAGCGGCGGAAATCGCTTCGGGTGCATCCGCCTCGTCAAGGCTCATCATTGTTCCGCATTCGGGACAAAAGCCCGAACCCGGTTCAAGTTCATGACCGCAAAAGCTACACTTCATATTCTTTCAACTCCCATAATTTTATCTATTATATGGTATTTTATCACAACGCGGCTGATAATGCAAGGTTTTCTTAACGAGCGCAAAATTAAACGGCAACACTTTCCTCGCTTTTTTTCGCCCGGAAGCCCCTTTTATTAAAAGATTGACAATGCGACAAATATGGTATAAAATAAGGAGGATCATAATTGCCGTGAGTCTGTTCTTTCGCGGAATCATTCGGCAAAAAAAGGAGAAAATATTATGATATATATAAACGACAACAACGTTTTTCACCTTCAAACAAAGAAAACCAGCTATGTTTTTCGCGCCCTTCCAACCGGTCAGCTCGAAGGTATGTACTACGGAAAAAGAATCAGAAACGCCGCTGACTTTTCCTTCATGTTTGACAAGCACGAATGCGGTTACAGCAACGCCACTCCGCGTTCGCAAAAGGACGCTTCGCTCTCGCTTGACCACATCGCTCTCGAGTATTCCTCCTATGGCAAGGGAGACTATCGCCAAAGCTCAATGCAGCTTCTTTCCGCCGACGGAAACTTTACCACCGATTTTGTTTATAAATCACACTCGTTGAGCAAAACAAAGCCGCAGCTTCATTCCCTGCCCTCAAGCTACGGCGAAAGCGACACGCTCACCGTTGTTCTCGAAGACGAGGTCCTCGGCGCACAGCTTCACCTGTTTTACACGGTTTTTGAAGATTGCAACGTTATAACAAGAAGTGTGAGACTCTTCAACAACAGCAAAAAGAACATAAAAATCAAGTCGATAATGAGTATGCAGCTTGACTTGCAGCGCGGCGATTACACCGTGCTGACCTTTGACGGCGCGTGGATAAGAGAACGTTACAAAAACGAACACAGACTCACCGCCGGCACATTCAGCATCGAGTCAACGACCGGAAGCAGCTCAAACCGCCACAATCCGTTCTTCGCCGTCAAAGCCGGTGATTGCAACGAACAAAGCGGTGAATGCTACGGCTTTAACCTCGTTTATTCGGGAAACCACATTGCGAAAACCGAGATTTCTTCTCACGGCCTTTTGAGAATCCAGAACGGCATCAATCCGTTTGAGTTTGACTGGCTTCTCGAACCCGGTCAAAGCTTTGACACACCCGAAAGCGTTCTCACCTTCAGCAACGAAGGTCTCAACGGAATGAGCCATAATATGCACGCCTTCGTTAAAGAACATATCGTTCGCGGCTACTGGAAAAACAAGGAACGTCCGATTCTTGTCAACAACTGGGAAGCAACATACTTCAACTTTAACGAAAAGAAGATTATCGACATCGCAAAGGCGACCAAAGAGCTCGGCGCGGAAATGTTCGTTCTCGACGACGGCTGGTTCGGCAAGCGCAACAACGACAAATGCTCCCTCGGCGACTGGTACATCAACGAAAAGAAGCTTCCGTCGGGCATTGAAGGACTTTCAAAGAAAATCAACGACATGGGTCTCAAGTTCGGTCTCTGGGTCGAGCCGGAGATGGTTTCACCCGACTCGGATCTCTATCGCGCGCACCCGGACTGGGCAATCAAGACCGATGTTTACGAGCCCTCTCAGGGCAGAAACCAGCTCATTCTTGACCTCACAAACCCGGACGTTGTCGAACACCTTATCAACACGATGACGGACGTTTTCAGGTATGGAAACATTGAATACATCAAATGGGACAACAACCGCCATATGTCCGACGTCTTTTCGCACAGGAAGGACGCAAGAAGCGGCGAGTTCTTCCACCGCTATATGCTCGGACTTTACGAGCTTTGGGGCGCTTTGACGGAGCGTTTTCCGAACATTCTGTTTGAAGCCTGCTCAAGCGGCGGCAACAGGTTCGACCTCGGAACGTTCTGCTATATGCCGCAATGCTGGACGAGCGACAACACCGACGCTCTCGAAAGAATATATATTCAATCGGGAACCTCTTACGGCTATCCGCAGTCGGTGATGACGATGCACGTTGCCTGCTCGCCCTCTTTCGCCTGCCTTCGTCAATCCTCAATCGAACACAGGTTCAACGTTGCCGCTTTCGGCCTTTTGGGCTATGAGCTCGACGTTACTAACCTTTCGCGCTTTGACAAGGCGGCGGTCAAAAAACAGATTGAATATTACAAAGCTCACAGATATCTTCTGCAATACGGCGAATTTGACCGAATCGGCGATTTCTTCAACGACAACATCGCAAAATGGCAAATCACTTCTCCCGACAAAAAGGAAAGCATCCTCGGCTATTTCATCAATCGCGTTACGCCGAACTGGGGCAATGACGTTATCCGTTTTTCCGGCCTCGACGAAGAGAAGGACTATGGGCTTTCCGCAAGAACTCAGCTTTTCTCGATTCGCAATCTCGGCGACATAATCAATGTCGCTCTGCCGAAGAAAATTGACGTTGACGACAACCATCTTTATGATTTCCTTGTTGACACTGTTAAGCTCAGAACGGAAAAAGAAGAATATACTGTCGGCGGTGATGCCCTCATGTTTGCCGGTCTCAAACCGCACCAACCGTTCGTTCTCAGCGGATACAAATTCGGCGTTTCGAGAATTTTGATGGACACCGATTCAAGAATGTATTATCTCAAAGAAAAGGCAGCTTCAAAATGAAGAAAACATACGAAACCTTCTGTTTTGAAAGCAGTCCCCAATGGGAAAAAGTTCCCGAAGGGAGAATAGACTGCTTCAACTGGGAAAAAGACGCCCTTCCCTTTCGTCCGCAAAGTACCTTCAAAATGTGCTTCGTGAAAGACCGCGGAATTTTTGTCAAAATGCACTCCGACGAAAAAGAACTTCGAATAACCTGCACCGGTCGCGACGGAAAAGTTTGGGAAGACAGTTGCCTTGAATTCTTCTTCTCGCCCGAAAGCGAAAAAGGCTATCTTAACACCGAGATGAATCCGCTCGGCGCTTACCTCACTCAGGTTGGAAAAGAGCGCGAAAACAGGCGCTTTTTGAGCAGCGTCACTCCCCTTTCGCCGACCGTTTGCGGTCACAGAAGCGGCGAAGGCTGGGGCGTTGAGCTTTTCATTCCCTGCAAGCTCATTGAAGACGCGTTCGGCATTTCGTTCGCCGCGCAGCCCGGAGTCTACAGCGGAAACTTTTACAAATGCGGCGACAAGACAGCCAGACCGCATTTCGCCTCGTTTTCTCCCATGCGAGAGAAGCTTACTCTCGGGTTTCACGACCCCGAATTTTTTGCAACAATAATTGTTAAGGAAGATGTTATAAAAAATGATAGATAACGATATAATACTCAGAGTTTGTCGCGCTTTCGGCGTCGAAGGCGAGCTCTTGGAAACAAGGACTTTCACCGACGGTCATATCAATTCAACCGTTCTCGCAATTTTCGAAAACGGCTCGCAGCAGGAAAAGGTTCTTGTTCAGCGAATCAACACCAACGTTTTTAAAGACCCAGATGCCTTGATGCAAAACATCGTAAACGTCACTCACTTTCTTCGAAAGAAAATCCGTGCCGCAGGCGGCGACCCGGAAAGAGAAACGCTTCACTTTTTGAAAACCGCCGACGGCGGACTTTATTACAACGATGAGTCCGGCTGCTGGAGAATTTATCGCTTCATTGACAACTCTTACACCTACAACATGATTGACAGCACCGAAGTTTTTCGAAACGCCGGTGAAAGCTTCGGAAAATTTCAAAAGCTTTTGAACGACTATCCGAGCGAAACTCTCAAAGAGACGATTCCCGACTTTCACAACACGCCGAAGCGCGTTGAAAACCTCGAAAAATCAATAAAGGCCGACGTCGCTTCCAGAGCAGCCGAAGTTCAAAAGGAAATCGACTTTGCCCTTTCGCGAAAAGACAAGACCTCCTTGGCGCTCAATCTTTGCGAAAACGGTGAAATTCCCCTTCGTGTCACTCACAACGACACAAAGCTCAACAACATCCTCTTTGACGCAAAAACGCACAAGGGTCTTTGCGTCATCGACCTTGACACGATAATGCCCGGTCTTTCGCTCTATGATTTCGGAGACGCAATTCGTTTCGGAGCGAAAACGGCGGACGAAGACGAACCGGATCTTTCAAAAGTCTCGATTTCTCTTGACCTTTATGAGGCATACACAAAAGGCTACCTTTCAAGTTGCGCGTCTGCGCTGACAAGAGCCGAGGTTGACACACTCGCCTTTTCCGCTTTCCTGATGACCTACGAATGCGGCGTTCGCTTCCTTACGGATTATCTTGACGGCGACGTATACTTCAGAACGGCTTATCCGCAGCACAATCTTGTCAGAGCGCGCAACCAATTCAAAATGGTTGAAGAAATCGAAAAGAATCTCGACGAGATGAACCGTATAACCGCACGGGTATACAACGAAATCATGAACAACGCTTCCGAAACCTGACAAACCAGAAACGAAATTTAAAACAGGGCTCGTTGCACTTTTCAAAGTGCAACGAGCCCCTTTTTTTCGGTCTCTTCGATTATTGAGTTATTTAAGCAGGTATACCCTCGTTTCATAGGGCTTGGTCATAAAGCCGTTATGAATGATCGGACATTGCTCGTAGTTTGAAAGAACGAGTTCCGCCTTTTTCATGTCGAAATCCTCAGGCGCACGGAAAGGAATTTCTCCGTCGGAGAAGGAGTTTATGACAAGCAGTTTTTGGCACTGATACTCTCTGACATACGCAAACATCTTTGAACAGGTGTTGAGCATTTTAAACGAGCCGTACTTAACTATGTCGTTTTCCTTGCGGAATTTGAGGAGCTTACGGTAGAAGTTAAGCACCGAATTTTCGTCAGCTTCGGCTGCCTTAACATTGATTTCGGTGTAATTCGGGTTGGTATAGAACCAGGGTTCACCGGTGGTGAAGCCCGCATTCGGGCTGTCGTCCCACTGCATTGACGTTCTGGCGTTATCTCTGGCGGCGCGGTGGCAAACCTTGAGAAACGCCTTTTCGGAGAAGCCGAGCGCCTTGAACATTCCGTAGTTGTTTATGGTTGAAACGTCTTTATACGTTTCAAGCTTGTCTATGGCTCCGGCGTTTGTCATGCCGATTTCCTGACCCATATAAATAAACGGTGTTCCGCTTTGAAGGAAGCACATTGCAGCCAACATCTTCGCGCTTTCAACGCGATATTTTTCGCTGCCGTAACGGCTTACAACACGAGGTTGGTCGTGGTTTTCAAGGTAAAGTGCGTTCCAACCGCCGTTTGCGGTGAGCTTCTTTTGCCACTTTGCAAAAACGTTTTTAAGGTGACCGGGTCTGAACGGAGTAAGTATCCAGTTCGTGACGATATTATCCGCGCCCATATGTTGGAAGTGGAACATCATGTCAAGAAGCTGATCGGGGCCTTCCTTGATGAATTTAAGAGCGCGACCGGGAGTCATCATCGGAGCTTCGCCGACGGTGAAGCAATCGTATTCATCGGTAACGGCGCGGAACTCGGCAAGATATTCCCTGAGATGAGGGCCGTTCATGTAATGCTCGATACCGGCAGCGACCGGAAGCGGGAAGCCGTTGGGAAGTCCTTCCTTCTTCGAGATGAAGGTAATAACATCTTCTCTGAAGCCGTCAACGCCCATATCGAGCCAGAAGCGGATAATATCCTTGACCTCTTCGCGGACAACGGGGTTATCCATATTGAGGTCGGGCTGCTCCTTTGCGAAAACGTGAAGATAATACTGGCCTCTTTCCTTGCAGTATTCCCAAGCGCCGCCCTGGAAGGTTGACTTCCAGTTATTCGGCGGTTTTTTTCCGTTCTTTCTTCCGTCGCGCCAGATATAATAATCGCTGTATTTATTGTCGCGACTCTTTTTGCTTTCGAGGAACCACTCGTTTTGGTCGGAAGTGTGGTTGACGACGAGGTCCATTATGACCTTAAGTCCGCGCTTATGAGCTTCGTCGAGAACAAGCTTGAAGTCTTCGAGAGTTCCGTATTCAGGGTTGATGTTTTTGTAATCGGCAATGTCATAGCCAAAATCCGCCTGGGGCGACGGATAGAGAGGCGAAAACCAGATCGCGTCAACACCGATGCTTTTGATATAATCAAGCTTTGAAAGAACGCCCTTGAGGTCGCCGATTCCGTCTCCGTCGGAATCGCAAAACGAACGCGGCCATATCTGGTAAACAGACATTTCCTTATACCAATTTGATTTTGCCATTGCATATTTCTCCTTTTTCTATAAATGCTCGACCAATGACCGTTCAAAAAGCGCGATCATTGGTCAAAAAATTTTATTTGCTTTTGAGTGCTTTTCTTTCTTCGATTTCGGCAACCATTTCCTTTTGTCTCTTTTCGGTGAGTTTATAGAAGAACATCGGAACGGCGCAGGCAAACATACTGATAACGCCCGAAAGAATGAGCAAATTCCAAAGCATGGTCTCGCCCTGAGCGGTGATATAAACGCCGTCGGAAGCCGCCGGATTGATGCCGACCCAATCGTAGGAGAACACGCCTATGAACGCGCCGACAGCCATTCCGATCTTATTCATAAGAGTTTGCATGGCAAAGCAGATTCCTTCCGCTCTCTCGCCGGTTTTCCATTCAAGGTAATCAACCGTGTCGCCTATCATGGCGTAAGTGATGATATTATTAACACCCTGCGGAATTCCGAGAATGATAAGACCGATTGCGCAAACGATGAGCTTCCACGGTTTGTCGTAACCGACAAGATACATAACGAGCATGGTTATGCCGCCGAGGATATGAACAAAGATATAGGTCTTTTTCTTTGTGAATTTCTTTGAGAGATAGGGAACGAGAACGGAAGCCACAAGTCCGCCGGGAACGACAAGCAGCGTTATGATGCTGTAAAGGCTTTCGTTTTTAAGGGCATACTTCGCAAAATAAAGACCGCCGGTATAGGTATATACGGTTCTTGCTCCGCCGAGAATTCCGGAAAGGACGAGAAGGAGCAGCTCTTTGTTTTTGAAAAGAAGCTTAATGTTATGTCCGAAAGAGGGAACCTCTTCGGTGGACTGAAAGCGTTCCTTGGTGTTCTTGAAGCCGTAGAAGAACAGCGGCATTGCAACAACGACCAAAACGGCAGCGCAGATGAAATATGTCCATTTAAGCGTTGAAGCGTTTTGCTCGATATACTGCGGGTCGAGCACCCACTGACCGGCAGCGTTTTGAATTTTATATTTCTTTGTGACGGCATCAACTATAACGGGAACAAAAACGGTTACGATACCGGCGCCGAGCGTGCAGGCAAGACGCGAAACGGTGAGTATCTTTCCGCGAACTTCGGTGTCGTTGGTGAGGCAGGTTGAAAGACCCCAATAAGGAACGTCGGCAACGGTATAAACCATGCTCCAAATGACATAAACGACGGAAATAACGACAAACGTTGTTGTGCTTCTCGCCTGAAAGAACGGGCAGAAGCAAACGAGCGTCGTGATTCCGATGGGAATTGCCATCCATTTAAGGTAAGGACGACACTTTCCCCATTTTGTTCTTGTTTTATCAACGATACTTCCCATTATGGGGTCGTTGAACGCATCGAAAACGCGGGTTGCGAGCATAAGATACGCAACCGCCATTGCGCCCGTTGCGGTACCGACGGTAACACCGTCCGCACCGAAAAGCAACGCGTCGGTCATGAAAATCGTCAGATACGAACCGATAATCGTACAGATAAAGTTTTGACCGAAGCCGCAAACGCTGTACGCGACCGCTTCCTTCGGTTGAACACCCTGACCGGGTGTCGTTCCGAAAAGCTTATGTAAAAAGCTGCTGTTGTTCATTTTTATCCTCCGGGAAATTATTTCTTGCTGGTGATCTCACTGTTTTTGTCTTTTTTCGAAGCCTTCTTTTCCTGCTTCTTTTGTTTCTTTTCGGCAGAAAGCTTCGCTTCGTATTCTTTCTTTTCGGCTTCTCGGCGAGCGGCTTCTTCCAGGTCAAGCCTTTCCTGCTCTTCGGCTCTGAGTTTTGCGTCCTCATAACCTTCGAGAATTTCTTCAAAGCGAGAATAGTTCTGACGCTGAGCGACGAGCTTTTTGGCTTCGAGATACGGCTTCACGGCACGGTTATAATAGGCGTGCTTATCCATCTCAGCCTTCGAAAGCTTTCTGATTTCTTCGCGAGATTTCTTTTCTGCCGCGATGAGAGCGGAAATTTCCTTTTTCGCAGCGGAGTCGAGAGCTTCGCGCTTGCGTTCATAAAGCTCTTTGAGCTTTGCGTCGCAGGCATCTTCGGCGTCAAAATATCCTTCGAGGACAGCAAAATCGGGAGCGACAAGAGCGTCCGTGGTCTTGAAATACTTTTTGAAAGCCTTGCTTGCGCTCTTCTTGTTGCGAGCCATATCGACCATAAATTCGCGATAATCCTTTTCTTCGCGGGTGTTTTTGGGAAGCGCCTTTGCTTCCTTCAACTCGCGGCCAACAACCGAAAGGTCGTAAGAGGCGACAGCGCCTTCACCGGCGGCGATTATATCGTCGCAAATATCCGCCATTTTGGAATAGGTTTCGGTCGAGAACTTGTCAATTTCTTCGCAGACAAACTTCGAAATTTCGATTTCACGATTGCGTTCAACGGCTTTTTGATACTCGCTCTTCGCCGCCTTGCGCGCAGCCTTGTCCTTAACGGACTTATAGTCTTTCTTCGAAACAGCCGCGGGCTCGGCAGCGGCAAGTTCCCTTGCGGAACGGATGATGTCGATAGATTCAACGAGATCGGCGTCTTTTATCGAGCCGTTCGTGTAATCTTCAAACATTGCGCGAATTTTAAGAACGCGAACGACCGACTTTTGCTGAACTTCGGTGAAGTCATACCAGAAATACGGAATAACGTTCATGAGAGCACCGAGCGCGGAGAAGATTATCAAAACATGAATAAGATTCATCAATATCTCCGGGTCGTAAAGAGCGGAGTTCGGGTTAAGGTAGTTATCCTGACCGGCAGCAAGCTGCTCTTGAAGAATCGTTCCGACGGTCTTTCCGCCGGCAAGAATGCGGTCAAGGACGGTTGAATCGGAGGTAACGCGCTGCGCAACTTCCGCGGTGAGACCTTCTCTTTCGTAAACGATCGGAAGGACGGAAGAAGTGAGAAGAGTGATGACCGCGCCGATCGTTCCGACGGCGGAGAACATTCCGTCAATTCTTTCGCCCGTTTTATATTGTTGATAGTCACGGATATCAGCCTGAATCGCAGGGTTAAGAATGAGCGCGAAGGAGCTCATGAAAGAGTTGAGATAAAGGAATATGAGCGCGAACCATATGGTTGCGTTGTTAAGCTGAGCCGTTGCGGGAAGAAGAAGGATAAGGAAGAGAACGTTGAAAAGATTGGTGATTACCAAAAGCTTTTTCTTTCCCCACTTGCGGATAAGCAACGGCGCGAGCAGCATACTCCAAAGCGCACTGTTTCCGTAAAGCGTGACAATGAGACCATATTGGTTTCCGTCGCAGCTTCCGCCGTAGTTGTAGAGCCAGTACATGATGTTGGTATATGCCGTTTCAAGGAAGCCGACCCACGAAGCGAGTGAAATTATCCAGAAATACTTGTTGTGCATAACGGCACGAAGCGCATCGGTGAAACGAATTTGAACAACGTGGGTACGCGCCTGAACGATCTTTTCTTCGGTGTATTTATAAACAATGATGCAAAGAAGAATTCCGAAAACGGAAAGGATCGGATAAAGCAGACGATAGACGCGAATGTCGTTTTGAGTCGTCTTGAAAACGTTCTGGGCGATAAGTGGCGTCACAAGATTCACAAGAGTCGGCGCGAACGAATAGACAACGCTCTTGATGGAAGTGACGTCTGCGCGCTCCTGAGAATCGGGCGAAAGAACGTGAACAAGATTTTCATACGCATCGTAGAAAAAGTTATAGAAAAAGAAGAGCATCAAATTGAGCACAAGAATGATTGCGCAACGCGCAACATACGCTATGCTCTTTCCGAAAATTTCACCGGCAGGCAAAACCTTGTCGAGCATATCGTACGGGAACCAGACCATCGCGACGCAAATAAGCGCAGTAGGAACCGCCATTGTCAAAATGTAGGGACGGTATTTACCGGCCTTGTTTCTTGTGTTGTCGATGATATTCGCTCTGATACCGGTGAGCGGAATATTGGCAAGGACGCAGATGACGTACATTATGTAGCTATCGGTGGGACCGATACCGAGTGTGCTGGTCAAAAGCGTGTTTGTCATCGCAAACATACACGCCGTGCCGAGCGTGATTATGCAATATGCACCGATTCCGCCGCCGGCATAAGCGGCGATTTCTTTAAAAGTCATGTATCGCTTCGGCATCGGATGATTCCAGTAAAGCGACAGGTTGTTAAGCAGGGACTTTGCTTTTTGTTTAAGTTCCATATAATTCCTCCCGACAAAAGTATAGAGAGCCGCAGCTCACCATTCTTGATAATGATAACATATTCAAGGTTGATTTTTCAACAAAAAACGAAGATTTTTATATAATATTTTTATATAATTTAACTTGACCGTTCATTTTCGCTGTGATATCATACTAATAAAAAGAGCTGAAATTCAGCATGGAAAGGGAGATATACGATGAAAAAATTTTTGTCGATTTTTCTTGCAATGATAATTGCGCTTTCGGTCTGTTTGCCGGCGGCGGCAACTTTTTGCAAAAAAGAAGAAACTTTGAGACTGGTCGTTCCCGAAAACTGGGAAATGGACGTTGGCGACAGCAGAAGCGTTGAAGCCGTTTTTTCCGACTCGGTCACGCAGCGAACCCTCGTCTGGACGGCGGAGCCGGTCTCCGTTGCAACGGTTGACGAATGGGGTCGCGTCACGGCCGTTTCCGCCGGAACGGCAACCATCACCGCGGAAAGCCACGGCGGACTCAAGGACTGCGTAACTCTTTCGGTCGTTAACGAAGCGACAAAAACCGACGTTCACAAAGAAAAGCATGATTACAACGGCGAGGCGGTCGAAGAAAGCGACGGCCTTCAAAAAATAGTTACGCGCTATCCGCTCGGCAGCGGCGAAGTTCCCGAAGCGATAACGGACAAAGCTTCCTATTCAAACGCTCAAACGGCGACCACAGCCGACAACGCCGTCTGGACCATCACCGATTACGGCGTGCTTCGCACCGTTGAAAGCGCAAGATTCGAGCGCGACAAAGAGCAACGCTTTATGGGTCAAAGATACTTTTACTCCGCCGACACCGGAGACGGAAAGGTTCTCGCAATCTTTCCCGACGGTGAAAACGGAATCTGGACGGTCATGGAAGAAGGATACACGCACATCGCGATGACCGAACTCAACGGCACGGACAAAGCCGCACTCATGAGTGAAAACACCCAAAAATATGTTTCGCGCCGCGGAATGGTTGCAAACTCCTATTTCACCAACGGCGAATGGAGACCCTCGGAAACCGATAACGACGGACTTTGGACCTCGATGTACGGCGCGGGCGAGCTTATGCGATACGCCGTTTTGCGCGACGACCCGACCGCTTCGCAGGAAGAAATTTCCGAAGCGAGAAAAACAGCGTATCTTTCTACAGAAGCCGTGCTTATGCTCACATATATTTCCATGAGAAGCGGCACCACGCAAGCTTATGTTCGCGCCCAACGCAACGGCTCGGTAACGGATCTCAACACCGGAAAATATTACACGACCGAAGTTCTCAAACAGGGCGGCGACTATTCGCAATACGTTCCGGAAAGCAGCCCGGCGGCAGCTTTCGAAGAGATGTACCTTAAATATAACCTCTTCGGAACAGAGTCATACATAATGAAAGACACGAACCTCGAACTGCTCGTTCCCGGTGATTGGGCAATGCTCGGCGAAGAAAACGAAACACCGGCAACACGAACGAGGCTGCTAACCGGATTTTGGGCAAGAACATATTCACTCAAGGACGAAGGAAACGACCTCGGCGGAAACATTTACTGGAGCCACAACGGCGACGGCACCGCAACCGGCGTTTCAACCAAAACTCCGGACAAAAGCGAATATCTCCTCAACGGCGAAAATCTTCGCGGCGTAAAAGTTGACGCTTCCGGCGAAATTCCCGAAAGGCTCTGGAACGACCTCATCGGCTCAAGCTACGAAATAAGCGACGTCGTTTACAAGGGAGACACCAGTGCAGACGAAATTATCGGCCATCTTTTCATTTACAAGCTTGCGTATGATATTCTCGGTGACGAAGACCCCGAAATAAAAGCTCTTCTCGTTAACACGATGGACAAATTCGCCCAGCACCTTGTTGACAACAGCTATACGCTTTGCGACGGAAGCGGCCAGCCCGTTACCTGGGGAAAGTTCAACCGCGCCTATTACCACAACGGACAGTCTCTCGGCGGCGCGGCGCTTCAAACCGCACTCGTGCTTTCGATATTCAAGCTTGCCGCTTACATCACCGGCGAGCAAAAATGGGAGGATGAATATCGAATGGCGGCGCTTGACCCCGCTTATGAATACGCAAAAGTTCTCACTCAGGAACGCGACAGATACAAAATGGCGATTCTCGAATATCTCAACGACGTTTCGCCCGTTCTCGGATTTTTGTTCCGTCCGTTGATGAACACAAAGTTTGTCACTCTCATCTATCGCCTCATTCTCAACTATTCGGACGAAGAAATGGCAATGATGATATATTACCTTCTCTTTCAGCTTGAAGACGACGAAACCCTTCTCGGCTATTACCGCGAAGGACTTGAAGATTGGTGGTTTTCGATTTCTCAAAGCGAGAACCCCTGCTGGTACTATATCTATCAGCTCGCCTATCCGAACGAAACCAAGACCGATATGTACGGCAACAATATTCTTGAAACGGCCGCCTGGGCGCTCAACCGTCACCCGGTTGAAACAATCAAATATAACGCTTCCAACGAGAACCGCGACGACATTGCCGAAGTCAACCTCGGTGCGGTCGGACTGAAAGGACTGAGAACCAGCCTTTCTTATGACCCGAGCGTTAAAAAGCCGCTCTTTGCAGACAGCGACAGCTACATTTGGCAAATTGTCGGTCTCCTTCTCTGCGGCGGCGACCTTGAATGGTGCGTTCCGGCTCCGGACGAACGAACGCTCCATAAATTCAACAGCTCGACCTATCAATTCAGCGACGAATCGCAACCGAACGCCATGGAGGGCTCAACAACATACACCCTGCCCTATTGGATGGGAAGATATCATAATATGATTAAATAAACAGCTGCTGTTAAAAAGTTGGGAAAAAAAATCTAAAATCGGAGAGGATGTTTAAAATTGAGAAAAAACAGCGCTTTTGTTGTCTCCGCTGTGTCGATGTTTTTGGCGGTTTTGGTCTGCGTTTTTGCTTTTTGCGAAAGCTTGACAGTCGTTTTCGCCGCGTCCTCTCAGGTTGTTTATACCGTCACCTTCGACGCAAACGGCGGCGAGAACGCACCGGCACCCGAAAGGAAGGCTTCCGGTTCTTCGCTTCGACTTCCGTATGACGAACCGAAGCGCGACGGTTACTCCTTTCTCGGTTGGACGGTCGAAAAAGAGAGCAGCGTTGTTTATTACTCTCCGGGCGACAAATATTTTGCAGACGAGTCGGTGACTCTTTATGCCGTTTGGAAAAAGATTGACCACGTCCACTCCTATGTTGATGTTGTTGTTGAACCCACCTGCACCGAAAAAGGTTACACGAGGCACGTTTGCGAGGTTTGCAACGACCTCAAAATTGACAGCTACGTTCGCGCAAACGGACACAACGTTAAGAAAGTTGACGCCGTTGAACCGACTTGTACCGTCGGCGGAAAAAAGGAAGGTATGTACTGCTTGACCTGCGGCGAAACGTTGAAAGGTCTTGAAAGCGTTGAACCGCTCGGTCACGACATGGTTTCGGACAAGAACTCCGTTAAAGCCACCTGCACCGAAAACGGAAAAACAGCCGGCTCACATTGCAGCCGTTGCGGATATATTGTTCCTTCCGAAACAATTCCATCGCTCGGTCACGACATCGTTAAGGACGCCGGTGTTGAGGCAACCTGCACCAAAAGCGGAAAGACCCCGGGTGAGCATTGCACAAGGTGCGACTATTCCTCCGGTCAGACAAAAATCACGGCGCTCGGTCATTACCTTATAAAAGACGAAGCGGTCAAAGCGACCTGTACCCAATCGGGTTTATCCTCGGGAAAGCATTGCGCGCGCTGTGATTACCGTGAAGTTCAGGACACCATTGCACCGCTCGGTCACAACATTGTCAAAAACGAAGAAAAAGCCGCGACTTGCGAAAAGACCGGGCTCACAGGCGGAGAGCACTGTACAAGGTGTGATTACAGCACCGAAGCCAAAGTTGTCCCTGCCTTGGGTCACAATCTCGTTAACGACAAGGCGAAAGCGGCGACCTGCACGGCGAGCGGCCTCACCGCAGGGAAGCATTGCACACGCTGTTCATACAAGACAGGTCAGGAAAAAGTCGAGGCTCTCGGTCACAATTACGTTAAAGACGAAGCCGTCAAAGCGACCTGCACCGAAAGCGGTCTAACGGCGGGAAAGCACTGCACGCGTTGCGACAGCAAAACCGCCCAAAAGGTCACCGAACCGCTCGGGCATTCGATAGCCGCCGACAAAGCGAAAGCCGCCACCTGTGAAAGCACAGGACTGACGGCGGGAGAACACTGCACGCGTTGCAGCTACAAAAAGGCGCAAAAGGTAACGCCCGCCTTGGGTCACGATCTCGTTAACGACAAGGCGAAAGCGGCGACCTGTACGGCGAGCGGTCTCACCGCAGGGAAGCATTGCACACGCTGTTCATACAAAATCGGTCAGGAAAAGGTCGAGGCTCTCGGTCACAATTATGTTAAAGACGAAGTCGTCAAAGCGACCTGCACCGAAAGCGGTCTCACCGCAGGAAGACATTGCACGCGCTGCGACAGCAAAACCGCCCAAAAGGTCACCGAACCGCTCGGGCATTCGATAACTGCCGACAAAGCGAAAGCCGCCACCTGTGAAAGCACGGGACTGACGGCGGGAGAACACTGCACGCGTTGCAGCTACAAAAAGGCGCAAAAGGTAACGCCCGCCCTGGGTCACGATCTCGTAAACGACAAGGCGAAAGCGGCAACCTGTACGGCGAGCGGTCTCACCGCAGGGAAGCATTGCACACGCTGCTCATACAAAATCGGCCAGGAAAAGGTCGAGGCTCTCGGTCACAATTATGTTAAAGACGAAGCCGTCAAAGCCACCTGCACCGAAAGCGGTTTGACGGCGGGAAAACATTGCACGCGCTGCGACAGCAAAACCGCCCAAAAGGTCACCGAGCCGCTTGGGCATTCGATAACCGCCGACAAAGCGAAAACCGCCACCTGTGAAAGCACGGGATTGACGGCGGGAGAACACTGCACGCGTTGCAGCTACAAAAAGGCGCAAAAGGTCATTCCTAAAACCAAACACACCATGTCGTCATCACTGAAAAAAGCAACGTTTTCGCACGATGGTTCGGTCGTTTCAAAATGTTCGGTCTGCGGATATACCGCCGACGACGAAACAGTGATTCCGCAAATATCAACAGCGACTCTTTCCAAAAAGAACGTGATTTATAACGGAAAAGCAAAGACTCCGTCTTATGTCGTAAAGGACAGAAACGCGAACCGTTTGAAAAACGGAAGAGATTACACCGTAACATATCAAAACAACACGAACGTCGGAAAAGCCACGGCGACAATTGTTTTCAAAGGTAACTACAGCGGAAGCAAAAGCCTTTCGTTCAGAATCCTTCCCGCCGCAACGGCAAAGCTTTCCGTTTCGCAAACTTCTTCGCTTTTCAAGGTGAAATGGAGCGCGGTGAAAGGCGCAGACGGATACAAAGTCTATCTTTACAAAAACGGCAAAAGCTCAAAGACCGTTGACACGAAGAACAATTCCGCCGTTTTCAAGAATATTAAAGGCGGAACAAAATACAAAATCGTTGTCAAGGCGTATGTTATGATCGGCAACGCGAAGGCCATTTCGACCGCGAAAAAGAGCTTCAGCCTGACAACAAAGCCCGAAACGCCGCAATTGAAAGTGAAAAGCGCAAAGAACGCCGCCACCCTTTCCTGGAACGCGGTCACCGGCGCAGACAGCTATACTGTTTTTTATTCCTCAAACAACGGCAAAAGCTATAAAAAGCTGACAACAACAAAAACGACTTACACTTTTTCAAATCTTAAAAGCGGAAAGTTGTATTTCTTCAAGCTTCGCGCAAACAAAAAATCCGGCTCTTCCGTCCTCTCTTCGCCCTGTTGCGAACCTAAAAGTGTAACGATAAAATAGGCAAAAAGAAGGAGTTGCTTTTCGCAGCTCCTTCTTTTGTTTCCGAAAAATCATTTCTCTCCGAGAAGCTTCGCAAGCTCCTCCATGAAAGTGTTGATATCTTTAAACTGGCGGTAAACCGAAGCGAAGCGAACATATGCCACTTCGTCGAGCAGCTTGAGCTTATCCATGGCAAGTTCGCCGATATGCACCGAAGTTATTTCACGGTCAAGCGAATTTTGAAGCTCCGCTTCAATGTCGGTAACAACTTTTTCAATTTGCGCAATTGATACCGGGCGTTTTTCGCACGCGCGCAACATTCCGTTAAAAAGCTTTACGCGATCAAAAGCTTCGCGCGATTTGTCTTTTTTGACAACCACGATCGGAACGCTTTCGATTATTTCGTATGTGGTGAATCGTTTTGAACAGGCGACGCACTCTCTTCTTCTTCGAATGCGTTCCCCTTCGTCTGTCGGTCGCGAGTCAACGACCTTGCTTTCGGAATAGCCGCAAAAAGGACACTTCATTGTTTCTCCGCCTTTCTTCGCTTAGCGTCACATTTACACCTGATTATATCACAACAAAAATTTGCTGTCAATTGTTCAAAAGAAGCGACAGGGTTTTTAAACCGAAAAGCTCACCCCGCCTTCAACCGCTTCACCTCTTCGGGGGTGAGCGAAAGAGTTTTTGTGAGATCTTCAATAAAAAGCTCGCGCTTTTCTTCGATAATTTTTCGAAGAACCGCAACGTTATTCTTCCAACCGTTATAGCTCAACGAGTTCCAACGTTCGGTGTGATACTTCATTTCTTCGTCGATTTCTTCAATCATACCGTCAAAAACAGAGAGCAGTCGCTCGGTGTCGAAAGTGGTTGCAAGATGTTTCGCGTGCAGTTCGACAAGTCGTTTTCTGAAATCGCTGTTTTTTATGAGTGTTGACATTATCGTTGTGTCAAAAGCATTCGACACACCGTGACCGTTGGGGTCAATATAGTTGCTGACTGAGCTGTTTTTGTAGGTTGTCGGAAACAGCGACCAGTCGGCGTCAAAAAAGATCCAGCGCCATTTTTCGCCCTTTTTCCTTTCCTTATAAAAGCGGATATTCCCCGTATCGGTATTGGAGAAAAAGGACTCGCACATCCAGTAGGATATCAGCTCGTCAATATCTATCTGAGAGCAGATATAGCTGTAAACATTCTTGTCGGTAACGTCATGAGTTCGAATATAGTTGAGCAGCTTTTTATATTCATCGACGGAACCGCTGTTGACAATGTTGTTGCCCTTGATGAGATCAACATTATCGCTGTCAACCCCACGGTGATTCGCAAGGTAATCTTCATCAATTTTTTCGCGAAGGTCATAAATTCCGTGATAAACACCGTTAACGTAGCAGACCACGGGCTTGTAATCCATAAAGTCCACGTCAATGCTGCCCTTTATGACACGAGAACAGAAAGCGTCTCTGATATGGGCAATTTCAAAATCCTGTCCGCTGTTTCGCAAAACGAGCGAAGAGAAGACGTTCACCTCGTTGTTTTCAAAAAACGGACAGCATATTTCATCGGGACCGTATCTGTCGCGAAGGCGAATAGCCACGCTCTTTTGTTCGAGCGCACGACTGAATTGACCGAAAACGGATATTCCGGCGTCGAAGCAAACCTGTGAAACGCCGTCGGCGGTCATATATTCAAAAGTTACCGGGCGCTCCCAGTCCTGCCAGTAATTCGCTCCGACATGAGGAAACTCTTCGGTGTAACCGTCACCGTCCGCCCATATCCCGATTTTTTCATCGTAAAGATTCTCGCTGTCCGTTGTCAAAAAGACAACATCAAGGCTGCTCTTCCTTCCGACAACATAAGTTGCACTGACCGTGTCGGAAGGCACATGACCTTTTTCAAAGCAGCGCGCGCGAATGACAGTTGTCTTTTTTATCGTTATGGCGCCGCCGTAAAGAGCAGAGCGTTCGGTGGGCGTGCTGCCGTCAAGAGTATATCTTATTTCGCCGGAAGAGGAAGAAAGCGTAACCTTTTCGCCTTTTTTCACATAGGTGCTGCTTTTTGAAAAAGCGGGGTTTGAAAGCGGTTTGAGAAGCGACTTCGCGGGATTTTTCTTTCCCGGTGTATACGAAGTATAATAAACGGTTGAATCCGCAGCGGAAAGAGCCCGCCCGGCAACAACGCCCTGTGAAAGGCGCGAATATTCAAGAGAGTCCACAACAACGCCGTTCCTGTCGGCGAGATAAACCGTTTCGCCGTAACGGTCAAGCCCGAAGCCACAATACAGATTTCCGTTCGAAAGGGTCGTTTCTTCGCCGCAATAAACAACGCAATATTCGCCCGGAGCGAGGATATATTCGGGCAAAGACTGAAAGCTCTCCGCTTTTTTGGAATCGGAGAGCCTGTAATTTTTAAGGTTGATATTTTTTTCGGTATTGTTCAGCAGTTCGATATAATCGCGGTATTCGCCGTCGGGCGAAGAAACCGACGTGTTGACGGCGGCGACTTCGGTGATCACAAGCTCTTTGCTCTTCGTTTTTCGCGCAGAGTCTACACTGTCAAAAGAAGCAGCCGTGTTTTTCGCGCCGGGAGTGGCTCTCGAAAAAAACGAAAGGGAGCCGTTCGCGTCAATTCCGCAGGAAAGATTTGAAAAAAGCTCGAAAACGCCGACGCTGTCAAGCTCTGTCAGGTCTTCGCCGAAAAGATAAAGCGCGTCCTCTTTTCCGTTGAGCTTGAACGAAGCGTGAAGTTCGCCGTTCGTCAAACCGCAATCCTTTCCGGAAAGGAAAACAAGAAGAAAGCCCTTCTTTTTGATTTTCGTTCCGCTCGGAAAGCTCCACTTTTCTTTTTCGGCAGCATCATCCGAAAGGAACCAGCCCGAAAGATCAACGTCACTGCCGGAGGTATTGTAAAGTTCGACCCAGCTGACAAAGTCCCCTTCGAAGTCAATAAGGGTCTGCGTTTTGTTGGTGGAATATTCGTTAATTATAACCGCGCCTTTCACGGCGGAAACGGAAGTGGCGACGCTTTCTTCAAAAGAAGATCCTCCTTCCTTTCGATTCGGTTCCCCGGGCGTTGGGGTTTCAAAGGCGGTTTGCCTTCCGTCGGCGTCAATTCCATAAGAAACATCGTCCGCAAGAACGGGAACGTTCAAAAGCGAAACAAGAACTCCCGAAGCGTCGTAAAGCCGTATTCCCTCCCCTGTGGAGGAGCTTATCTTAAACGGAGCGTGAAAGACACCGTTTTCGATATCTATGGTATTGTTTCCATCGGCAAAAACAACAAGACAGCTGTTCTTTTTCAAAACGACCGACGGAAAAACAAATTTTTTGCTGTTCATCCCGCTGTCGGAAAGCGAATAACCGTAAAGGTTGATATCTTCATCGGTTGAATTATAAATTTCTATCCAGTCGCAATAGCGTCCGTTTTCGTCACAAAAAGAGGAAACGTTGCTGCTCATGACCTCGGAAATATAAACGCCGTTGCCGCCAAGTGACGCGCAGGCGCAAAGAAGCAGGGAAAGCAGCGCCGTCAAAAGCGCGGCGACAACATAGGAAAACTTCCTTTTCATTTAAAAGTCCTTTCGTTTTACATGGTAATAGCTTCCACCGCGGCGTTTGTCGCTTTCACGAAGTTTTTCGGCGATATGAAAATCTGCGTTCCGAGAGCTCCGCCGCTTATGATGATTTCGTCAAAAGAAAGCGCCGAAGAATCAATAACCGTCGGATATTGCTTTTTCATTCCGATGGCGGTGCAACCGCCGCGAATATAACCGGTGACAGCACGAATGTCCTTAACATGAAGCATTTCGACGCTCTTTTCGCCGACGGCTTTCGCCGCCGCCTTGAGCGAAAGCTCGCAGCTTATCGGAACAACGAAGACAAAATAGCCCCCGCTTTTTCCTTTCGTGACAAGGGTTTTGAACGTGCTTTCCAACGGTTGCGAAAGCATTTGCGCAATATGAACGCCGTCAATAAATTCATCGCATTCATAATAATTCACGCTATACGGAATTTTTTTGCCGTCAAGAATACGCATGGCGTTAGTCTTTTGGTTTTTATCTTTTGACAAAGGAGTCACCCCTGATTGACTTGAGTCGTTACATAGGTTATAATACCACAATAAGAGAGTGATTTCAATAGACAGGAGATGGCGTTTTTTTGAAAAACAGCATCCTTTTATGCCCGGTGTGCGGTCAACCGCTGTTCAAGGGCGAACGCTCGTATCAATGCGCGGCGCAACACAATTTCGACGAAGCGAAGGAAGGTTATGTCAATCTTCTTTCTGGCGCGCACAGACAGGGCGAGCTCATCGGCGACAACAAAAGCATGGCAACAGCGCGGCGGGATTTTTTGAACCGCGGTTATTTTTCATCGCTTGCAGACGGAGTTTGCGAGCTTTTAACGGCAGAGGGAAAAGCGAAGTCGACCGTTTTGGACGTCTGTTGCGGAGAAGGCTATTATTCGCAAAAAGTTCTTGAAAGCACCGATTGCGACCTCTTCGGCTTCGATATATCGAAAAACATGGTTCGCCTCGCTGCGAAACGGCGAACGAAAGCGACCTTCTTCGTTGCCAATCTTTCTCAAATTCCAATCAAAACCGAAAGCGTTGATTTTGCCTTTCACCTTTTCGCACCGTTTCACGACGGCGAGTTTTCGCGCGTTTTAAAAAAGGGCGGTGTTCTTATTACGGCTGTCCCCGGAAAGAACCATCTTTTTCAGCTTAAAGAAGCGATTTACGACACACCGTACACAAACGACGAAAAGCTTCCCGAAAGCTGCAAAATGAAGCTCGAAAAAACCGTAAAAATCAGGAAAGAGATTTTTCTTGACAACAGCAACGATATAATGAGTCTTTTCGGAATGACGCCCTATTACTACCGAACATCGAGAGAAGGCATTGAAAAAGCGAAGGAGCTTCGGCAGCTTGAAACGACGCTTGAGTTTTTGCTTGGAATATATCGAAAGGACGTTTAAGAAAACAAAGAACCGAAAAAAGAGGGCTGTAAAACCAAGTTTTACAGCCCACAACTGGCAGAGGTATAAGGATTCGAACCTTAAATGACGGAGTCAGAGTCCGGAGTGTTACCGTTACACTATACCTCTATATTCAAATGGCGTCCTCAACAAGGACAAGTAGCATTATACACATCGAGGGCAAAAATGTCAAGCCTTTTTTCAAAATATTTCAGTTTTTTCGATTGTTCTTTTCGAGAAAACAAAAAGAATAAAAAACCGCTCGCTTTTTCTTGACAAGGTGTTCTGCCTGTGCTATAATACACGAAACAAAATCTTTAAGCGCGATACAGAGAGATCGGCAAGATTTAATAGCCGCACCCGAAGAAGAGCCTTTGCGCCCTCTCCCTTCGGTGCAACGCGTTGTCTTGCCGCGAGCAGGGCTTTTTTTATGCCCGGCGGAAAGGACGAAAAATGCAAAAGATCAATGCAGTTTTAATCGGCTTTGATAACTTTTCAACTGCGGCGAAACAGGCCGCAGAGGACTTTCTCATTTTAAACCCCGAGTTCAACGACTCACAATTTGCTGTTTTTCCCGGTTTTTGCGATGTGCACGTGCATTTTCGCGAACCGGGCTTTTCTTATAAAGAAACCGTTTTTTCGGGTTCGGCGGCTGCCGCTCACGGCGGTTACACCGCGGTTTGCACAATGCCGAACCTTGACCCCGTTCCCGACAGCGCAAAAAACCTTAAAGCCCAGACCGACATCATTGAACGCGACGCTTTGATAAACGTTTATCCTTACGCCGCCATAACCGAAGGACAAAAGGGCGAAAAGCTTTCAAAAATGGAAGAACTTTCAAAAGCGGCGATTGCTTTTTCCGACGACGGAAAAGGCGTTCAAAGCCGAGAGCTTATGGAAGAAGCAATGATAAAAGCGAAGTCGCTCGGTCGAATGATTGTCGCTCACTGCGAAGACAACGCGCTTCTTTTCGGCGGCTACATCCATGACGGCGATTACGCAAAAAAACACGGTCACCGCGGAATTTGCAGCGAAAGCGAATGGAAGCCGATTGAGCGCGACATTGAGCTTCTTAAAAAGACCGGCTGCGACTATCACGTTTGCCACATATCTTGCAAAGAAAGCGTTGAGCTTATAAGAAAAGCAAAAAAAGAAGGGCTTTCAATAAGCTGCGAAACCGCACCGCACTATCTTCTTCTCGACGAAAACGACCTTCGGGAAGAAGGCAGGTTCAAAATGAATCCGCCGTTGCGGACAAGAGAGGACAAAGCCGCCCTCATCGAAGGCGTTCTTGACGGCACGATTGACATGATCGCAACCGACCACGCACCGCACTCCGCCGAAGAAAAGGCCCGCGGTCTTGAAAAAAGCGCGTTCGGAATTGTCGGCCTTGAAACCGCATTCAGTGTGCTTTACACAAACCTTGTCCGGCAGGGCGTCATCACTCTCGAAAAACTTGTTGAGCTCATGTCCGCCGCTCCGCGAAAAAGATTCGGTCTTCCACTCGGAAAGGACTTTTCGGTTTGGCGACTCGAAGAAAAACAGAAAATTGACCCTTCGACCTTTCTTTCTCTCGGAAAAGCCACTCCGTTTGAGGGCGAAGAGGTCTTTGCAAAATGCTATATAACGGTCTGCAACGGCAAACCGGTTTATAAATACGTTCAGGAGGAATTATAAATGGCAAAAAGAACAGATATCAAAAAGGTACTAATCATCGGCTCGGGTCCAATAGTTATCGGTCAGGCGGCG
>CAYOEN010000014.1:0-30623 GCA_964403085.1 uncultured Faecalibacterium sp.
ATAATTGATTATTGTCCGTTTGTCGAATTGAAAATTGACAGGACGGATATCACAACTGGCGACCTTTTGACTCTCGCAAACGACAACGGAATTTCAAATGTTTCGCTGTCATATGAGGAAGAAGCAACAGTTGAAAGCGACACCGACTGGAATCGTGTTCTAAAAGAAAGTGATGCATATAGTATTGTTGCTACAGGCTGGTACACAGGCAACGGCGTAAAAGTTGGTGTATTGGAAGCTGGCGTTTGTTTTCCCGATGCCTCATATCTTACCAATAAAACGATTCATTTTGATCCCAAATGCTCTTATACAAACAAAAACGGCGTAAGAGATCATGCAACAAAGGTTACCACTGTTATCGCTCGCATGGCGCCGGATGTGGAATTCTATGTGAGCGATTACTATGAAAAAGGTATGGAGTGGTTTATTGAACAGGGCTGCGATGTCGTAAATTGCAGCTTTGGTTATCATGTCTCAGAAGATTATGACGATGATGGAATATATAAATTTCACGAGAATTTTGCTGATTACCGATATAACATTGATCGGATGTATGATTATCAAATCAAAATGAATGATATCTGCGTTGTAAATTCGGCAGGAAATCTCAGCACTGACAACTCAGAAGAATACTACAACCCATATGGTTATATCACTTCGCCCGGTCTTGCTTATAACGTTATAACGGTTGGCGGTCTTAAATGTGAACGTGATGTTTTTGATTATGATTTAAGTCACCAGAGTACATCGTGTTATCTGACCACCGAAAACCGCATTAAGCCGGAGATATCCGCGATTGGTTCTCTTAAATTGCCCGGTTATGATGAGGTTTTGACCGGAACCAGTTTTGCAGCACCGCAGGTTACAGCTGCGCTTGCAATACTTTTTGAAAAATACCCGGCTTTTTCCGTATATCCGCTTTGGACAAAATCTGTTTTAATGGCTTCTGCCAATGAAACAGAAGAGACATCAACCATAACCGGCAGTTCCTTCAACGAGAAAGTCGGTGCCGGTTGCTTTAGTTTGCACGATCTTTTGAACTATGAATTTTCAACCTATGTTATGGTTGATCAGCAAAACAACATGGTTGAACATGATCTTATCGGAAATAAGCTTTCGTTAAAGAAAAACGATGTCCTTCAGGCATCCATTGCGTGGGCTATAACGGTTGATGAGGTCAATTCCGGAAATCGTTACATAACCGACTATGACGTTCGCGTATATAATTCAAGCGGCGGTTTGGTATATGCCTCGGCTTTAAGCAATTACACCAATTCGGAGTTTTTCAGATATAAAATTCCGTCAAGTGGGACTTATCGCGTTGCGATATATCAAAAAGGCGAATTGCCGGAACAAGTCACCGATGATTTTGTCGGTTTAACAATGTGCGTTAAATAATTGGAGGTATTACTATGATTACTATCGGCGAGATTATTCTTTCTGTTAGTGACAGAATTAAGGCGTTGATACTGGCTATATATCTGTTCTTTGGCGGTTTGATATATGGTAATTCAATTGATCTTGATTTTACCGCAAAAGCAGAAATGACAGACTATGGCTGCGTTGTTATTGCGGAAGTTACGAACAACGGTAAACCGTATATGGGCACAAACGAAGACAAACCGCGAGCTCCTTTTTACAGAATAGTTGACGGCAAGAAAGTCTATGGTGCCGGATTAACTTCAAGTTACAGTGAAATACATGACGATGTTGAGCCGTATCCTGTTCTCGTAAAGCATGGAGAAACGCGTACTCTGATCAGACATTACTACTTCACCGATGATTATAAGCCCGGAGAATATTTTGTTGATGTCACAATACCTGACTGTGATAAAGTTTATACGTTCACTTTTACGCTAACTTGACAGTAACAAAAAACAATCCAACTACCCCTCTTGAAACATAAATCGAGCCCTGCCGCAACGAACGCGGCAGGGCTTTTTATGAGTTTTGCAAAAGCTGATTATTTCAAAAGCTGACGATACATCTTGATGTATTCGTTGGAGCTTCTTCCCCAACTGAAATCGCACTCCAACGCACGAATTACAAGAGCGTCCCAATACTCTTTGTTATAATAAGCGTCAAGACCGCGCCTGATAGCTCCAAGCATATCGTGAGCGTTATAGGTCTTAAAGGTGAAGCCGTTGCCCTCGCCGTCACCGCTGTCGGTTATCGAGTCGCGAAGACCGCCGGTTTCGCGGACAATCGGCAACGTTCCGTAGCGAAGCGCGACCATTTGAGAAAGGCCGCAGGGTTCGCTCTTTGACGGCATGAGGAAAAGATCCGCCGCAGCATAGATCTTTCTCGCAAGAGAAGGAACGAAGCCTATTCTTACGGCGATCTTGCCCGGATAGCGGTCGCAAAGCTCGCGGAAGTAGTTTTCGTACTGCCAGTCTCCCGAGCCGACAACAACAACCTGAACATCGGTGGTTGAAAGGAATTCGTCAAAAATGCCTTTAACGAGATCAAGACCTTTATGCGAAACAAGGCGCGAAACGAGACCGATCATCGGAACGTCTGCACGGACAGGCAGCCCGAGGTTTTCCTGGAGCGCTTTTTTGTTCGCCGCCTTGCCCGCCTTCGCCGTTTTAACGGAGTAGTTTTTCTCTATCGCCGGGTCGGTTTCGGGGTCATAGCTTTCAACGTCAATTCCGTTGAGTATTCCCTGAAGCTTCCACTGACGAGCCTTGAGAATGGTGTCCAGTCCGTGGCTGTACCACGGGTCAAGAATTTCCTGAGCATAAGAGGGCGAAACCGTAGTGACCTTATCGGCGCACTCAATAGCACCTTTCATGAAGTTGACGTCACCGTCATATTCGACGATGTTCTGATCCTCGTCCTTAAGGCCGATAACATCGTTAACAAGATCCATACCGTATGTGCCCTGATACTGAATGTTATGAATGGTGAAAACGGTTTTGATTCCCTGATACCACGGATCTTTGCTGTACATCGTTGTGTAAAACACCGGCGTCAGCGCGCTTTGCCAGTCGTTGCAGTGAATGATGTCCGGCTTGAAATCAATATGCGGCAAAATTTCAAGAACGGCTCTCGCAAAAAACGTAAAACGCTCCGCATCATCATAGTGGCCGTAAATGGTGTTGCGCTTAAAATAATACTGATTGTCGATAAAGTAATATATCACGCCCTTATACTTCGCCTGAAAAACGCCGCAATACTGACGTCGCCACGCAACGGGCACGGAAATGCTCGTTATGAAAGACATTGAGTCTTTCAATTCCTGACTGATGGTGTCATAAAGCGGCATGACGACACGACAGCCGATAAGCCTTTTTCTCAATGCCTGCGGCAGAGAACCGGCAACATCACCGAGTCCGCCACTCGCCATAAAGGGCTGCGCCTCGGACGCCACGAACAAAACTTTCATCTCGCTTCATCCTCCTTAACTGTGGGGTTCATTATCAAATCGTGATATCCTTTCCGATATAAACCGGATAGGTCTCTGCACCGGAAATTTCACGGTTGGGTTTAACGACAACGTTCTTGTCGAGAATTGCGCAATTGATTCGCGAACCGGCGCTTATATAGCTGTCTTGCATAACGACCGAATTTTTAACGACAGCGCCTTCGGCAACATACACGCCGCGGAAAAGAATGCTGTTTTCAACAGTGCCCTTGATAACGCAGCCGTCCGCAATGAGTGAATTTGACGCTTTTGAGCAAACGCCGTAAATTGCCGGGACATCGTCGCGAACCTTTGTGTAAATGGTTCTGTCCTTCTTGAAAAGGTCTTTTCTTGCGCCGGAAAGAAGACGCATGCTGATATCATAGTAGCTTTGAAGCGAATCTATGGTTTCGGCAAATTCTTCAATCTTATATCCTCTGATGTCGAGAAGTTGAACGTTGTTGGCGATAATATCGCGCTCAAAGCGTGCGTCCGCAACCACGGAGGCTCCGCTCACCAGACGTTCAAGCAAAACGCGGCTCAGTATCATTATGTTGAGCGAATAATTTTTCGCTTCGCTGCCAAGTTCACCGGCACTGGCTCTGGTGATTCTGTCACCGTCAAGGTCAAAGGTCATGAGGTTTGGCAGCGCAGGCTTCACGCCGCGCTTGTAAGCTATCGTAATATCCGCACCGGAAGCGATATGCGACGCGATGAAGCTTTCATAATCAAGATTGCAAACAACGTTGCAGTCACAGAAAAGAACATAATCTTTTCCGCTGTGCGAAATATAGTTCATCATGCCTTTCAGGGCTTCGAAGCGGTGACTGTAAACACCGGCAGCCGAGCTGACATTGAACGGAGGAAGGAGGGTCAAACCGCCGCGCTTTCTTGAAAGGTCCCAGGCTTTTCCCGAACCGAGGTGATCCATCAAGGACTGATAGTTGCTCTTTGTGCTGATTCCGACCTTCGTGATTCCGCAATTGACCATTCCGGAAAGGGCAAAGTCAATAAGACGATATCTTCCGGCGAAGGGCACCGAACCCATCGTTCTGATGGCGGTAAGCTCGCTTATATATTCGTCATAGACGTTTGAATAAATAATTCCGAGAACATTTGAAGCACGCATCACTTTTCCTCCTTTACGTCTTTATCTACCATTGCCTTCGCGGCAACGCAGGCGTTCTTTTCGACATGAACTTTTTCGCCAACAACGGCGATTCCCCAATCGTCAAACGCGTTAGTCATCTGCGCCGGGTCGTTTCCGACGTGGGCGTTTTCGTCAATAACGGCGTTTTCCGCAACTATGGAATATTCAACAAGGGCACCGGATTTTATCACCGTTCCGGGCATTACAATCGAATAGCGAACAGTGGCCCCCTCTTCAACGGTGACGTTCGAAAAGAGAATCGAATAATCGACTTCACCGTCAATTTCACAGCCTTCCGCGATCATTGAGTTTTCGACCTTGGCTTTCGCCGAGATATAATGCGGCGGCGAAGCGGTGGTCTTCGAATATATTCGCCAGCTGTCATCGGAAAGGTCGAGGTCTACCTTCGGATTGAGAAGGTCGAGGTTTGCCTCCCAAAGCGAGTCAATGGTTCCGACGTCCTTCCAGTAACCGTCAAACTGATAAGCGAAGAGTCTTTCGCCCGCTTCGTGCATTGCGGGAATGACATCATGACCGAAGTCGTTTCCGGACTCGGGGTTTTCCTCGTCGGCAATCAGATACTTGCGAAGCACGCTCCAGGTGAAGATATAAACACCCATTGAAGCCTTGTTGCTTTTCGGGTTCTTCGGCTTTTCCTCAAATTCGCTTATCGAGCCGTCGTCATTGACAAACATCAGACCGAAGCGAGACGCTTCTTCCCAGGGAACTTCAAGCATCGCGATTGTGCAGGCGGCGTCCTTTTCTTTGTGATACGCCAGCATTTTTGCGTAGTCCATTTTGTAAATATGGTCACCGGAAAGAACGGCGACATATTCGGGATTGTATCTGTCAATAAAGTTGATGTTCTGATAAATCGCGTTCGCCGTGCCTTTATACCACTGCGTTCCGCTTATCTGCTGATAGGGCGAAAGGATATGAACACCGCCGTGAGCGCGGTCAAGGTCCCACGCGGCACCGTTGCCGATATAATCGTTAAGCTCAAGCGGCTGATACTGGGTCAAAACGCCGACGGTTTCGATTCCCGAATTGATACAGTTCGAAAGAGGGAAGTCGATAATTCGATATTTTCCTCCGTAAGGTACGGCCGGCTTTGCAATGTTCTTCGTGAGTATGCCAAGGCGACTTCCCTGTCCGCCGGCAAGGAGCATTGCAAGGCATTCGGTTTTCTTTGCCATAAAGTTCCTCCTTAGTTCACCGACATTCGATTGAGGTTTTTCAATCAAGCGGCGGCGTTTTTATTTCTTTTTGCTATTGTTTGTTTTTTCGGGTTTGCTTTTCGGTTTATGCACAAGATAAATACACGACAGCGGCGGCAAAGAAAGAGTTATGCTGTTTTCAAAACCGTGCATTGACTTTTTCTTTGAAGTGGCTCTGGTTTTGGTTCCCCTTCCCCCTCCGCCGAATTTCACGTCGTCGGAGTTAAGGATAACCTCATAAACGCCCTCCTTTTCAACACCGAAGGAATACTTTTCGCGTTGAACGGTCGTAAGATTGCAAACGCAAACTAGCGCGCCGTCATTCTTATCTTTTCTTGTAAAAGCGATAACGGAATTGTCGCAATCATCGCTGACACACCAGGAAAAGCCGTCCCAACCGTAGTCTATTTGCCAAAGCTGCGGATATTTTTTATATATACCGTTGAGCGTCCTGACATAACCTTGAAGCAAACGATGCTTTTCATAACCGAGCAACAGCCAGTCAAGTTCTTCGTCGTAGCGCCACTCGATAAACTGACCGAACTCCTGACCCATGAAGCAAAGCTTCTTTCCCGGGTGAGCTATCATATAGCCGAAGAAGGCGCGAAGAGTGTCAAATTTTTCATCATACGTTCCGCTCATCTTTCCGATAAGCGAGCATTTTCCGTGAACAACTTCATCATGAGATATCGGCAAAACAAAGTTTTCCGAAAAGGCGTAGAAGAACGAAAACGTTAACAGGTTATGGTTATACTTTCTTGAAAGACCGTCAAGCGAGAAATAACGCAATGTGTCGTTCATCCAACCCATGTTCCACTTGAAGTTAAAGCCGAGGCCGCCGATATCGGTCGGTTTTGAAACCATTGGCCACGCCGTGCTCTCTTCGGCAATCATAAGCGCGTGGGGATATTCCCTGAAGATTGTTGAGTTAAGATTTTTGAAAAATTCAACGGCTTCAAGATTCTCGTTTCCGCCATATTTATTCGGCACCCATTGACCGTTTTCTCTTCCGTAATCAAGATAGAGCATCGAAGAGACGGCGTCAACACGAAGTCCGTCAATATGATATTTTTCGAACCAGAAGGCGGCGGAACTCATCAAAAACGATACGACCTCTCCCCTTCCGAAATCGAAGACTTTGGTTCCCCAGTCCTTGTGTTCACCCTTTCTCGGGTCGGAATATTCGTAACACGCAGTTCCGTCAAAGAGTGACAATCCGTGAAGGTCTCGCGGAAAATGCGCCGGAACCCAGTCGAGTATTACCGATATTCCGTTTTGGTGGCAAGCATCGACAAACGCCATCAATTCATGCGGCGTTCCGTAGCGCGAAGTCGCGGCGAAATAACCGGTGACCTGATATCCCCACGAACCGTCAAACGGATATTCCGAAAGCGGCATCAGCTCGATGTGAGTGTAACCCATATCTTTGACATAGGGAACCAGCTCGCGGGCAAGGTCAAGATAGGAAAACGGACTTTGATCCTTATATCTTCGCCAGGAACCGGCGTGAACTTCATATATATTCATCGCGCAGCTGTAAGGGTCGGCGCTCGCGCGATTCTTTCGCCATTCGGCATCGTTCCATTCGTAACCGTCAAGTTCGAAATATTTCGAAGCGTCACCGGGACGAGTCTCGCTGTGAAAGGCGTAAGGGTCGCATTTTGCTGCGGTCGTTTTTCCGTCGGGATAGGTCACAAGAAATTTATAGCTGTCGAAACGTTTCACCCCGGGAACAACGCATTCCCAGGTTTGACCGTCGGAAAGCTTATACATTTTGTTCGCGGTCTCATTCCACGAGTTGAAGTCACCGATAACGCTGACATCAAAAGCATTGGGAGCCCAGACGCGAAAGGTCACGCTGTCTTCATCGGGAGTTTTATGGGCGCCAAGATACTCATAAGCGCGGCAGCTTTTTCCGGAATGAAAAAAGTACAGGGCGATTTCATCGCCTTTTGGGGCTTTGTCTAACATTTGGACACCTTCTTTTTAAATGGTCGCGGCAGAGGGGCAAACCTCGCCGACTCGAAAAAATGATCATTCACACACTATTATATTATCGGCGTACTCCGCCTTTAGAAATCGCACAGAGCTCCACTTTCGCCAGTGTACTCTATTGTATTTATAATAGCACTCGGCGCAAAAAAACTCAAGTGTTTTTTGCTATTTTGTTAGAAGAGTTCAAAAAAATATATGGCAAAATTGTGCACTTTGTTAGAAAAGACCACGGTTGACAGAAAAAGTATATTCAAATTGCCGCCAAGCTTGTATTATAACGGCTTTTGCGCGAAAAAAAGCGCGAAGAATGTTCTTCTCACACTCTCGCGGCAACAAAAGAAAACAGCCGCGAAAAGAAAGTTCGCGGCCGCTCGGGACATTTGATTTTCGGTTATTCTTTTTCGGTTTCGCCGTGACGAACGTAAATTCGCTTGATTCGCGGCATGAAGTTGCAAAGCACCTCATAATTAAAGCTGTCGCTCATTTTTCCGAGCTCTTCGGCCGTAATGACCGCTTGACCCTCGCTGCCGAGAATAACGGCTCTGTCACCGACACTCACCTGCTCTATATCGGAAACATCAACCATTATCTGATCCATACAAACCTTTCCGACAACGGGCGCTTTTTTGCCCTTGATGAGAACATAGCCCTTACCGGTGAAGCTTCGGTTGAAGCCGTCGGCGTAGCCGATGCAAACGGTTGCGATTCGTTTTTCGGACGGCGCCGTATAAATCTGTCCGTAACCTATCTTAGTGCCCTTTTTCACCGTTTTAACGTGAACGATATGGCTCTCGACCTGCATCGCAGGCAGAAGACGAACGCGCGAACGGTCAACGTCCTCGGAAGGATAAAGTCCGTAAAGCGAAACGCCAAGACGAACCATGTCAAAGCTTTTTTCGCCTTCGATGACAGCGGCGCTGTTACATATATGTTTCAGCGGAATATCAATTCCGCGCTGTTCAAGCATTGAAACAAAGTTTTCAAAGCGAGCGGTCTGCTCGTTTACGCTGGTTTTGTCTTTTTCGTCGGCACAGGCGTAATGGCTGAAAAGCCCTTCAACAAAAAGACCGGGCAGCCTTTTAAGCTTTTCGACCGCCACCACGCCGCTCTCGTCATCGGGAAAGCCTATTCGTCCCATTCCCGTGTCAACAGCGACATGAACCTTCGCGGTCTTTCCGAAACGCAGGGCGGCAGCCGAAAGCTGCGCTGCGCTTTCAAGGTCATAAAGAGTTGCGGTAATATCGTTTTTTATAAGGTCTTCATACTCAAGCGGACTTGTGTAAGAAAGAATAAGCATTGGGGTTTTAACACCGGCTGCGCGAAGCTCTTCGCCTTCGTTGATCGAAGCGACGGCAAAATAGTCGCATTTATCCTGCAAAAAAAGCGCAATTCGGCGCGAGCCGTGACCGTAAGCGTCCGCTTTGATCACGCACATCGTTTTAACTTCCGGCTTTATCAAAGCTTTAAGCGCGTTAAAATTGCTTTCAACAGCATCGAGATCTATCCGTGCAAAGCTTCTGTAATAAGACGGTTTTTCTTTCAAGCTTACACTACCTTTCAAAGCACAGCCGCCGAAGAACGGCGGCAGCGCATGGAAATACGGTCAGCCGTTAAGGAGTTTAAAGTTTTCCTTGTTGGCTTTGTAAAGCTGCTTGTAAACAGCATAGTTTTTGTCATAGGCGGCCTTGGTTGCCGGATCGGGCTTAAAGGTCTTCGTGCTCTTTATGAGCTTGCCCGCTTCGCTGATATCGGAAATGAGACCGATGCCGACGGCGACAACAACGGCAGCACCGACAGCGCCGACGTTTTGCGGACTGTCAACGGTTTCAACGGTCTTTCCGGTGCAATCGGCAAGGATTCGGCTCGTTGAATCGTTGAGCGCACCGCCGCCGACAAAACGAATGACATCGGAGGTTTTCGTTTTCTTTTCCTGGGTTTCGATCATCCAGCGCATATGGTAGCAAACGCCTTCGATAACGGAGCGGATGAGCTCGCTCTTTCCGGTGTCAAGACTGATATTAAAGAACATTGCCCTCGAGTTCGGGTCTTCAAACGGGCAGCGGTTTCCGTGGAACCACGGAGTGAAAACAACGCCGTTTGAGCCCGCCGGAACTTTTTCAATGACGGAGGAAAGATATTGATAAAGGTTGGTATATTCGCTTTCCATATCTTCGGCAACATGGGTCTTTTTGAGGTAAATTCCGATTTCGTCAAGCGCAAGGTGTTCCTTCACCCATTCAAGGCACTTTCCTGCGGTTTCAAGTTCGGCAAAATAGTTGTAAAGTCCGTCCTGAGCGCCGACTATGGCAGCTATCATCGAAGAAGCGTCAACGATGTTCTTGTTGACTACAGTCGAAACCCAACCGGAGGTTCCCATGTAAACATGTGTTTGACCGAGTCCGACCGCGCCTGCGCCGACGCCGATAAGCGTTGCGTCACCGCCGCCGCCGAAAACAGCCGTTCCCGCTTTGAGTCCGAGCTCGCGGGCTGCCTTTTCGGTCAGACCGCCAACCTGGTCGGTGCTCCTTATGATTTTTGGAAGGTGGTTCATGTCAACACCGAGCATTTTGCACATTTCGCTGCTCCAACCCTGCTTACCTTCGCGAACATCATAAAGAAGCGTTCCGAAAGCCGAGTCTTGAGTCATGATGAATTCGCCGGTCATTCTCGCGATAAGAGCTTCCTTAACATCAAGCCACTTATAAACGCGCTTAAAGTTTTCGGGCTCATTGTTTTTGACCCAGAGATATTTATAAACAGGGTCCTTTACGCTGAGGGGAGCCGCCTTGGTTATTGCGAGCGATTTCAAAAGTTTGACAACGTTGCCACCCGCAACCTTCAGTCCGTATGCCATATTCTCTTTAAGCTCTTTTCTTGCGCGCTGATCCATATAGCTCATTGCGCGGCGAACAGGCATTCCGTCCTTATCGACAAGAACGAGACCCTGCATCTGCGAGCAGAAGGAAATTCCGCTGATCTCTTCCGGCTTTACGCTTGACTTCGAAAAAATTTCCTGAGTCGTTTTGCACATGGCAGCCCACCATTCATCGGGGTCCTGCTCCGCACCGCCGTCGGGAAAGACATAAAGCTCATAACCTTCGATTGCGTCTGCGATAAGTTCGATCGTTTTGTCGATTTTGAAAAGGCAGGTTTTAACACCTGTGGTTCCTATATCATATGCAAGGGCGTACTTCATATTATAACATTCCTTTCGGATAAATATTAGGCTTAAGGGCAGATTTAATAAATTTTATTATATTACGAACGGCAAATTCGTCTTTTTCAAAAATATCATCACCGGCGTAAATTTTGTATCGTTCCGAGTAATAATCGCAGGCATAGGAAAACTGAATCGAAACGAGCAGGTTATCAAGCAGATACGCCGCCATTCCGGGGTCGATATCGGTTCGAATCTCACCGGAAATTTGACCTTGCACTATTGCGGATTTATACGCATTGGCGGTTATCGTTTCCATTTTATCCGCAAGCTTTTTTCCGAGCTCGGCGTTTCGTTCGGTTGTAAATTCGTTGTAAAGCTTTATCATAACGGCGTTGCGCCTTGAAAAATCAATGGCAGCGCGAATGAGCTTTTCAAGCTTCAGAATAACATCCTCGTCTTTTTCGTTGATAGCGTCAAGTATCTCTTCAAGAGACGAAACACCATAGCTTATGCTCGTCAAAAACAGATCGCTTTTCGTGTCAAAATACTTATAAAGCGAACCGACGCTGACCTGTGCTTTTTTCGCGATTGTGTTGATGTTCGCGTTTTCAAAGCCCCTGGTCGCGAATTCGTTAACGGCGACGTCGAGAATGGTTTTTCGTTTTTCTTCGGAAATATTTTCAAAGGTAGCCTTGTGGTAGACCTCATTCAGTTCAGGCATTCTTGTTCCCTCTTTAAACGTCAAAGTATAAGCCGAAGAAGGGCGAAGTTCAATCGGTTTTTTCGCTGTCGCGGCGCAACGAGTTTCGACCCGCCGTGTTGCGCTCGGCTTAACTGTATTATTTTATCAACAATTGGACAAAAAAGCAAGTAATTTAACATATTTGTGCCGTTTTTTTAGACAAGAAAAAGACGTTTGTCGCGCAAAAAGCTCCGCCGATGAAACGAACTGTCTCGGCGGAGCTTAAAATTATTCGGTGCAAAAATTTTGCAGTTCTTATCTTGAAAGGAAACGCGAAAGGAATTCGCGGGTTTTCGGGTTCTGCGGGTTTTCGAAAATATCCTTCGGCGCGCCTTCTTCGCAAATCACGCCGTCCGCCATGAAAACAACGTTTGAAGAAACGTCTCTGGCGAACGCCATTTCGTGAGTTACGACAATCATCGTGAGTCCTTCCTTTGCAAGGTTTCGCATAACCTCAAGAACCTCGCCGACCATTTGGGGGTCAAGCGCACTCGTCGGTTCGTCAAAGAGAAGAACCTCCGGTTCCATCGCAAGCGCACGAGCAATTGCAACGCGCTGCTTTTGTCCGCCCGAAAGTTGAGACGGCTTCGCTTCGATATAGGGAGCCATGCCGACCTTTTCAAGGTATTTCATGGCGATCTCCTTCGCCTGCTTGCGGTTGCGTTTGAGAACGGAAACCTGACCGGTTATGCAGTTTTCGAGCGCAGTCATATTGTTGAACAGATTAAAGCTTTGAAACACCATTCCAACCTTCGCCCTGTATTTTGAAAGGCTCAAATCACCGGCAATGATATCCTTTCCGTGATAAAGCACCTGACCTTTTGTCGGTGTTTCCAAGAGGTTTATGCAGCGAAGCATGGTGCTTTTTCCGGAGCCGGAAGCGCCGATAATGCTGAGCACCTCTCCCTTTTTCACGCTGAGGTCGATCCCCTTGAGAACGCTGTTTTCGCCAAATTGCTTTTCAAGTCCGATGAGTTCAATTACCTTGTCTCCCATGATCATTCTCCCTCCGCAACACGAATTTCCGCTTCCGGGTCAGATTGCGAACCGAAAACAGTGTAATTTTCCTTACCGTCAAGCTTCTTTTCGGCGAAGCGAAGCAGACGCGTAACGGTGAATGTCAGAATGAAATATATTACGCAGACAACAAGATAAGTCTGGAAAATTTCGAAGCTCTGCCTTTTAATGATTCCGGCGAAGTAATAAAGTTCGGTGACTCCGATAACGTTAAGAACCGAGGTATCTTTGATATTGATAACGAACTCGTTACTTACCGAAGGAAGAATGTTTCTCATTACCTGAGGAATAATGACCTTGAACATGGTCTGCGAGTGGGTCATACCGATGCTCATCGCGCCCTCAAACTGACCGCGGTCGATTGAAATTATTCCGCCGCGAACAATCTCTGCCATATAAGCACCGGTGTTTATCGAAACGATAAGAATGCCCGACGGGATGAGCGCGAGCGTTTTTCCGCCCGTTGCAAAGGCGTAGCCCCAATATATTACCATTGACTGAACCATCATCGGCGTTCCGCGGAAGATTTCAACGTAAATGGCTATAACCGCGTTCAACAGTTTATGAAGGAAGCGCAGGACGGGATTCTTCGAAAACGGCGCTGTGCGAATGACTCCGGTCAAGAGACCGATAACAAGTCCGACAACCGTTCCCGTAAGGGCAAGCAGCATCGTGTTGCCGACACCCTTCAAAAGCTGCGGATAGTATTTAATTACGATATTAACAACGTCTTGCAAAAAGCTCATATAAAATTCCACCAAACTTTGAAAGCCGAAGATGACCTTTCTGCGGCTTACGGTATTTTTATCGGCAAGCGGTTTTTAGCCGCTTGCCGAAAACTTAACAGATATTCAAAGGGTCTGTTGCTTATTTCTTGTAGATGATAACAAGGTTTGAAGTGTAATAAGCATCGGTAAAGTCGATCTTTTCTCTTCTTTCGGCGGTCGGGCTCATGCCGGCGATGATTGCATCAACAGCACCGGAATCAACGGCGGGAATGAGAGAATCCCATTCGTTTGAGTAAATTTCAAGCTTCATGCCAAGCTTGTTTGCAACGTACTGAGCGATTTGAACGTCATAGCCGTTAGCGTACTGACCTTCCTTGCCTTCGCCGCTGATTTCAACAGCACCGAGTGAAAGGGCGTCGGAAGAAGTCTCGGTCCAGTTATACGGCTCATAAGCGCATTCCATTGATACTCTGAAGGTTCCGACGGGCTCTTCGGGAACTTCGCTTTCAAGGACAAACTTTTCAACGGTTTCGCCCGCCTTGATGCTGACGATCTGTTCCATAAGCTGAGACTTCTGGTCGTCGGTGATTTCCGCAAGAACGGCGTTGATTTTTTCGAGAAGGTCGGAGCCCTTCTTCAAGCCGATCGAAACGGCAACGTCGTCATCGGTAGCGGTGAAGCCTGTGTCGTTGTTTTTGAGGGGAAGATAAGCGATGTCGCTTTCGGTCTTGCAAGCGGAGATAGCGGTCGGCTCTTCTGCGATATAACCGTCGATAGCGCCGGACTTAACAGCTGCAAGAAGGTCGGTAAAGTCGGGATAGGTTTCGCCCTGAACGTCTTCGATCTGAGCGAGAGCGTCGGCGTGGAAGGTTCCGGTCTGAGCGGAGATCTTCATGCCCTTGAGGTCTGCAATTGACTTGGCTGCGGCAACGCCGGTTGCGGTTGCTGCCGGGTCGGTGGTGTTGTCGTCATTGTTGCCGTTGCAGGCAGCGAAGCAGGTTACGCAAAGGATAACCGCCAAAACAACTGCTAAAATTCTTCTTACGTTCTTCATGGTTGGATACACTCCTGTTTCAAAAATTTTGGCTTTTGCCAATAGAAATAAAAATTTAAGCCTGTGCACCTTTACGGGGTATCACAGGCTTTCAAATCGTTATTAGCAATAGCGAAAATATATCCGATGATAGCGCTCCATATAGTGACTATATGACAGTTCTGCGTCTGTTAAACGCAGACCCAGCAAACAACCGGCGGCAACCGGAGGCAGCTTCGGCGGAATGGCCTTTCGCTCAGGAACGCTTGCCGGCGTTGAATCACAAAGCTACTATTCTCTTCCGCATCCTCTATCAGGTGCTGTCTTAAATTTGGCTTGATTATACCGCGTGACAACGGCTTTGTCAACAGTTTTTTGCAAAAACAGCAATTGTTATAAAAACCGGCTTTAAAAAAGACTGTATTTTCGTCACATTGCACTGTTACGCAGTGAAAGTATAGGTTTGAAGCTTCGAAAGCTTCGCAAAAGCACTGAGAGCGTAGAGCGAAACGGTATATTCCTTTCCGCTTTCAAGCTTTCCGAGGTTGACCTCATAGCTGTCTTCTTCAAAAAGATACATATACTTTCCGGAAAAATTATCCTCAAAAACAACTTTCGCTTTGCTGCTGAGGGTGAGTTTATAGCTTTCGGTAACGAAAGCAGCCTTTGCGCCGTCAAAGGTGAGGACGGTTTCGCCGTTTTCGTTCAAAGTCGTTTTGATGTTTCCGCCGTTTTCAAAAACGGGAGCCGTGTCATGACGACTCATGTTTTGAAGCGAATAAGGATAATTCTTCTTTGCAAGGTCGGTAAAATAATATTCAAAATCAAAGAACTTTTCCGTTATAAGGTCATACGGCTTTACGCAAACGTTTCCTTCGGCATCGACTTCAACGATATAAAACTGCGCCGCTTCGTGGTTATTATAGGGGAAATTTCCGGCGATGGTGTCAAGTTCCGTTTCGAAATAAGAGAGTGTTCCGCAGCCGAGAGCGGTGAAGGTGCCCTGCCAAACAGAGCGCGGATCATTGATGGGATAATGCGAATGACCGGAGAAATCCACAACCTGAGGGAATTCGCTCAAGACAGCGGAAATCACGGGGTCGCCCCATTTCACCGAACCGTATATAGTTCCCGAAGGCGCGGGATGTTGAAAAACAAATATCGGTTTATCGCCGGTATCCGCCTGCGCTTTTTTGAGTTCGCGGCGCAGCCACACGCTCGTTTTGAGATAGGTTTCAACCTTATCATCATAGGAAACGGCGATAAAATGATAGCCGTTTATGACGTAATGGGTATTAAGCTCGCCCATATAGCGTTCATAAACACGCGCGCCCTCTTCCCTGTTATCGGCGTCTTCGTATTTGTTATACTCGTGATTTCCGGTGCAGGTTATAAGCTGAGTTGCGTCATTCAGGTTTTCCGCGCAAACGGTTTTGAAGGCTTCGTATTGTTCCGGAGCGCCGTAATCGGTAAAGTCACCGGCAACAACAAAGGCGTCAAGGTTTTTGTAGCTGCTGCTTTCGGCATAGGAATATGCCGTTTCGAGCGTCTTTTTGAGCCTCGCGGGCGGAACAACGACCTTTTTGAGATAGGCTTCATATTCTTCGCCGCCCTCTTCTCCGAGCGCTTCGGTTTCATTGTTGTTTTTAAAGTGAAGGTCACTGCACGCAACAAAGCGAAGCACAGGCTCAAAAGTTTCGGGTGTTGACGGAAGCTCCTGTTTTTCCGTTCCGACAGTCAAAACGGAAAGCAAACCGAAGAAAACGGCTGAAATTATCGAAAGAGCCGTCCTTCCGAAGTTTTTGATCGAAATCATAGTTTTTTCTCCTCTCTAAAAAGCTGTCAAAGCTTTAAATTTACATTATTCGCCGAGCACGGAAATCCCGAGTTCGGTCAGTTGCTCGCCGTCAACGAGCGCCGGGCATTCGGTCATGGGTTCGCTTGCGTTTTGAACCTTCGGATAAGCGACGACGTCTCTGAGCGTGTCAAGCTTCAGCATCTGCATACAAAGTCTGTCAAGACCGATTCCGATTCCACCGTGAGGCGGAGCGCCGAACTTGAAAGCATCGGTAAGGAAACCGAACTTTTCATAAGCTTCTTCGTCCGAAAGACCGAGAAGCTCGAAAATCCGCTTCTGGAGCTCGGGGTCGGTGATTCTTATTGAACCGCTGGCAAGCTCAATTCCGTTGAGAACGAGGTCATACGCCGTCGCTCTTACGTTCGCCTTGTCACTTTCAAGATATGGCAGGCATTCTTCCAAAGGTGCGGTGAACGGATGGTGCATTGCAACGAACTGATTCGCTTCGTCGTCCCAGTCAAAGAACGGGAACTCTACAATCCAAAGCAGGTTATATTTATTCTTGTCAATAATTCCGAGTTTCTTCGCAACAGTCTGGCGGAGTGCGCCGAGAACAGGAAGAGTCACACGCTCCTTATCGGCAATAATAAGAACAACGTCTCCGTTTTGGGCACCCGCTTTTTCGGCGATGGCAGCCATTTCTTCGTCGGTCATGAACTTCGCGAAAGAGGAAGCGACGCTTCCGTCTTCGGCGTAGCGTATCCAGGCGATGCCCTTTGCGCCTATGCCCTTAACAAATTCGGTAAGCTTGTCTATTTCCTTTCTTGTCAGGACGGAATAAGCGTTCTTTGCGGTGATTCCGCAAACTCTTGAACCGGAAGCAACGGCACCCGAGAAAACGCCGAAACCGCAATTTTTGACCTCGTCCGCAAGGTCAAAAATTTCCATTTCATAGCGGGTGTCGGGCTTGTCGGAACCATAGCGTTCCATCGCTTCCTTATAGGTGAGGCGCGGAAGTTTTTCGGGAACATCAACGCCGATAGCTTCTTTGAAAAGTTTCTTCATGAAGCCCTCTATCATGCAAAGAACGTCTTCCATTTCAACAAAGCTCATTTCGACGTCAATCTGCGTGAACTCCGGTTGGCGATCGGCGCGAAGGTCTTCGTCTCTGAAGCAACGCGCAATTTGCATATATCTGTCAAATCCGGCAACCATTGAAAGCTGCTTATAAAGCTGCGGAGACTGCGGCAGCGCGTAAAAGCTGCCTTTGTGTATTCTCGAAGGCACAAGAAAGTCTCTCGCGCCCTCCGGCGTTGACTTGATGAGCATCGGAGTTTCAATTTCAACAAAGCCGTTTTCGTCGAAATAGTCGCGTGTTATTTTGGTTATCCTGTGACGCATGAGGATATTCTTTTGAAGATCCGGACGGCGAAGGTCAAGATAGCGATACTTAAGCCTTGTGAGCTCGGAAGTCGGGCAGTTTTCGATGATTTCGAACGGCGGCGTTTCGCTCTCGCCGAGAACGCGAAGGTCAGTGACCGCGATTTCAATTTCACCCGTCGGTATATCCATATTCTTCGAAGAACGTTCGCGAACAACGCCTTTCGCCATGAGAACATATTCGCTCCTGACGGCAAACGCTTTTTCGAAAACGCTCCTTTCGGTGCTGTCGTCAAACGCAAGCTGAACGATTCCCGTTCTGTCTCTGAGATCAACGAAAATCAAAGCGCCGAGGTCACGCTGCTTTTGCACCCAACCGCAAACAACCGCTTCTTTTCCGATGTCCTTCGCGCTGAAGCTTGCGCAATACGCCGTTCTTTTAAGTCCTGTCATTCTATCCATAAAGCAATTCTCCCTTTCTCAAAGAATATCGGTATTCATAAGTGCATCGAGATCTATATCCGTTTCGAGTCCGAGCTCTTCAAGCCCTTTGAGGCTTTCGCTCAGCGAAGCGCGAAGGAAAGCGTTTTCGAAACCGTCAAGCGCGATTTCGCTTTCTTCGCCGCTTTCCATGTTTTTGAGGCGAACGACACCCTGTTCAAGCTCGCTGTCTCCGATAACAACAGTGAACTGCGCGCCGAGCTTGTTGGCGTATTTCATCTGTGCTTTTACCGAGCGTCCGACAACATCGGTTTGAACCTCGACTCCCTCGCGTCTGAGAGCAGCGGCAAGGGAAGCCGCTTTGAAGCTCGCTTTTTCGCCCATGGTTGCGATATAGAGCGCGCATTTTTCCCTTTCGGGGAACGGCAAGCCCTGCTTTTCCATGAGAAGCAAAAGTCGCTCAACGCCCATTCCGAAACCGAGCGCGGGAGTGTGAGACCCACCGATTTCTTCAACGAGACCGTCATATCTTCCGCCGCCGCAAACGGTTCCCTGGGCACCGATCTCGGTTGAAACAAATTCAAAAACGGTTCTGGTATAATAATCAAGACCTCTGACTATTGTCGGGTTGACCGTGAACGGTATTTCCATGGCAGTCAAATAGCTTTGAACGGCAGCAAAATGTTCGCGGCAATCATCGCAAAGGAAGTCGGTCACCTTCGGCGCGCCTTTCGCTATTTCGGAACAGACGGGGCTCTTGCAGTCGAGAATTCGCATCGGGTTACGTTCAAGGCGGTCAAGGCAGGTATGGCAAAGCTCGCCTTTTTTGCTTTCAAAGTAATCATGGAGCGCCTTGTGATAATCTTTTCTGCATTCGGGGCAGCCGATGGAGTTGAGCTCAAGTTTCAAACCGCGAACACCGAGAAAAGAAAAAATGTCGTTTGCGACGCTTATGACCTCGGCGTCGGCAGCCGGAGAAGCGGTTCCGAGGCATTCAAGACCGAACTGATGAAATTCGCGCAATCTGCCCGCCTGCGGTTTTTCGTAACGATAGCAGGAAACAAGATAGCAAAGCTTTTGCGGCATCGGTTCGTTGTAAAGTCCGCGTTCAAGATATGAGCGAACGACACCGGCAGTTCCCTCGGGACGAAGCGTTATCGAGCGTTCGCCTTTATCGAGAAAGGTATACATCTCTTTTTGAACGACATCGGTCGTGTCGCCGACGCCGCGTTGGAAAAGCTCGGTGTGTTCGAAAACGGGAACGCGAATTTCGCGAAAGCCGCAATTGCCGGCAATTTCAAGCGCGGTTTGTTCAACGAAACGAACCTTGTGGCTCTCCGACGGCAAAACGTCCTGAGTCCCTTTTATTGATTTTGTTATTAAAGCCATTTTTTACCTCCGAATGAATGTATATTGATGATTGAGATTTTTTAAAACAGACAGGCAAAGACAGTTTTCGTCCGCCCGATATGAAGAAAAAACAAAAAGCACCGCTTATCCCGAAAAAGAAGGGATGAAGCAATGCTCCACGGTGCCACCCAGATTGAGCGCAAAAGCGCCCCACTCAAAAAGCCTTAACGCGGCACACGGGCAAAAGCCGGCTCGTGAATGTCTTCACCGAAAGCTTTGCGCAGGGCAGTCTCAGCACTGTGCCCCTCTCTGTACGCCGCTTTGGGCTACTCTTTTCAGTCATAGCCTTTGAAAAATCAAATTTTAAAAAGTCGAACCGCACGAGCGGATAAAGCCCATGCAACGCGGTCGAATCATTTCGGATTGACTATATCGCGCCAGTCAAGGTCGCCGCGCTCGAGCGAATGAATGAGAGCTTCGGCGGTGGCGATATTGGTCGCGACGGGGATATTGTGCACATCGCACAACCTCAACAGGTTCGCCTCATTGGGCTCGCCCGGCTTCGGATTGAGCGGATCGCGGAAAAGAAGCAAAACGTCGATTTCATTGCAGGCGATGCGCGCAGCTATCTGCTCCTCACCGCCCTGATACCCGGCAAGGAACCTGACTATTTCAAGGCCGGTCGCTTCGGCAACAAGCTTGCCCGTGGTTCCGGTGGCGCAGATATCGTGCTTGCTAAGCGTTCCGCAATAAGCGATGCAAAACTGCGTCATGAGCTCCTTTTTGGCATCATGTGCTATAAGTGCAATGTTCATTCATCTTCTTCCTTTCCTGCGGTCAAAGACCGTAAAATCGAAAACCGAAAAAGCAAATACCTGCTTTGCGGTAATTACCAACTCATTCTATCAAAAAAAAGGCGAAAATTCAAGCAATATGAAAAATTTGTGAGAAAAAATAATCGTTTTTCCGCAACCTTTGGCGGCAATTCAGGAAATGCTCAACAACACATTTTCGCCGTTTATCCTTTTTGCGATGTTTTTGAACGCCGAATATGAAGCCTGACCGCGCTTGAAGATTGCGCCGCCCATTGCGCCGAAGCGCAAAACCGGGTCTTCCGGAACAACGCCGATGAGCTGAACGGCGGTCGAGTCGATGACCGAATCAATGTTCAGCAGCCTGTTTTTTCTGATGTCTTTTTTAACGGCGCGGTTAACTATAAGTCGCATATCCCCAACGCCGCATTTCAGCATTTCTTCCGACGCGGCGTATGCGGCGCGAACACAGACGTGATCCGGAGTCGATACCAGAATGCCTTTGTCCGCAGCGCAGGCGGCAAGGTGCATTCCGCGCCCTATTCCGGCGGGCGCATCGCAAAGAATATAATCAAACCGTTCGTCAAGAGAGGCGATAAATTCGCCGACTGATTTCGATGTGGCATCGCCGTAGCTTTTTGGGCAGGAAATTATGCTGAGGTCTCCGGCGGTATATATCGCCTCGTCAAGAGAACAACGAGACAGCAAGACATCGCCCCAGTCATAGACGATGCTTTCCGCCGCACCAACAAGAAGATCTATGCTTCGAAGATTATCAAAATCAACAAGAAGCACCCTCTTGCCGCTTTGCGCCAGCGCTTTGCCTATGCCGACCGTAAGCGTTGTTTTTCCGACTCCGCCCTTTCCGGAAGCGAAAACGATTTTTTTGGCCATTTCGAACTCTCCCTGTTTCTTTAATATTTTGGTTTTCGGTTGTTTATTTAAGCAGCGTTCCCTCGGTTCCGGAGTCGCTCTCCTGTTTTGAAGAAGCGAAGTATTGCTGCATTATCGCCGCCGCAACCGGCGCAGTCGAACCGCCGCTCGTTGCGCCTTCGACAACAACGGCGACCGCTATCTGCGGATCGTCATACGGAGCGAACGCGATTATGAGGCCGTTGTTGACCTCGCTTTTTCCGTTGCTGCTCTTTTTGACGGTCGTGGTTCCCGTTTTTGCGGCAACATCGACCGGAACACTGTCAAAGCTTGCGTAACTTTCGGTACCGACAAGATACATTCCTTCATAAACAAGGTCCCAGTTTTCGTTTTTGAAATCTGCCTTTGAAAGAATCTGGCTCTGAGTCGTGAAAAGGGTCTCGCTGTAATCCGACGACATTATTGATCTGACAAAATGCGCCTTATAGCGCACGCCTCTGTTCGCAATGACCGAAGCGTAAGCGCAAAGCTGAACCGGAGTGAATTCATTCGCGCCGTGACCTATACCCGCCTGGACGGTGAGACCGGGAGTCCAAAGCTCGCCGCGGTCGGTACGAAGGTCAACGGAGTCCACCGTGCCTTTCGATTCGCCGATTTCAACGCCGGTTTCTTCACCGAGCCCGAACATTGTGAAATAATCATTCAGCTTTTCAATTCCGAGCAGTCGCGACGTTTCATAGAAGAAGATGTTGCAACTGTTATAAAGCGCATAGATGACGTTAAGGCTTCCGTGAACACCGGTGCAGGTCGGCTTGTAATCGTCATAGTGATTATAAACGCCGGTGCAGGTGACCCGTGTGTCGGAATCAATTATCTTTTCTTCAAGACCTGCCATTGCAACGGCGGGCTTAATTGTCGAACCGGGAGTATATGTGCTCAAAAGAGCGCGGTTCCAAAGAGGTTTGGTTGAATCGTTATTGAGTTTTTTTGCGTTTTTCGAATAGGTTGAAAGGTCGTAAGTCGGATAGCTGGCGCAGGCGAGAATGTCGTTGTTTCGGGTATCCATTGCAACAACAGCTCCGCCGGTGACATTCGGATTGTTTTCCTTAAAGCCGAGTATCAGTTCTTTCAAAGACTCGGCGGCGACCTGTTGAAGGTCTTTTCTTATGGTAAGAACAACGCTGTTTCCGTTTTTCGGAAGGGTGATATATTTTTCGCTGACGTTTCCTTCGGAATCGGTCGTGATAAGCTTTTTTCCCGCTGTTCCGCGAAGCTCATCTTCATAGACATATTCAATGCCGTTTTTTCCTATGGTGTCGTTGAGGGCGTAGCCTTCGTCCTTCTTCGCCTCGTATTCTTCCGCGCTTATCGCGCCGACAAGACCGAGCAGATGCGGCGCAAGAGAGCCGTCTTCATATTCGCGAACGGAGCTGACCTTTACGTCAACACCGGTGAAGAGACTGCTTTTTTCTTTTATATCCGACGCAAGGGCGGCGGAAACTTCCTTCGCGAAAACATACGGATTGGAAGAATTGAAGCCGTCTTTCACCATCGAGTAATACACCGAAGCCATGTTCCGGGCGTCTTTCAAAGAATAATCTTCAAGACCGTAACGTTTGACAAGTGCGTCGAAGCAGTTTTGAACCGTGGCGTAAGGATTAAGGTCAAGGAACGCGGAGGAACGAAGATAAGCAACTTCGTTTTCGCTGTCTGCGGCAAAATACAACTTTCCGGAACGGCTGACTTTTATCGGAAGCTTGTCCACCCATTCGGCGTCATTGCGTTCAAAAAGCGAAACCAGCTCATAAATTATCTCGTTTCGTTTTTGCTTTTCGCTGCTTGAGGGAAAGACGTAGTAATTGAAAACAATATTTCTCACCTGGCGGCTGGTTGCGAGAGCGTTTCCGTTGCGGTCGAGTATCTCGCCGCGAACCGGTTCAACCGAAACTTCAACGCCCTTCACCGCCTCCTGCTTCGCATCGTCGGCAGAGACGACCTGAACGTCCCAGAGTTTCAGCAAAAAGACCGAAAAGGCGGCAATAATAAGAACAACAACAGCCATATTTCTTTTTTTACTGATCTTTCTTCTCATAACGTTGCTGTCCTTTCTTTCAAAGATAATTTTATGAAACAAGCGTCTTCGGCGGATCGAGCGAGCGCTTCACCGCTCTGATCAGGTAATAATACACGGGTGTGAAGGCAAGTGAATAAATGCAGGACGGAAGATAATAACCGAAAAGATGTTCCGCCTGCGGATCGTAACCTTTGAGATATACAAAACAAAACCAGTAAACACCGAGGCAGGACACAAGAGAAACAGCCGAAACAAAAAGCGCGGAAAAAATATTGTTGCGAAGCACGAAGCTTGACGCCACACCGCACAAAAAGCCGACAAGGCAAAGCACAACGGCAAAGAATCCATCCCCGGTTGACGAAGCGAAATCCCAGAGCACACCCGCCAGCAAACCGAAAAGCAGCCCCGCCAGGCTTCGCTCGAACAAAGCAATCACGGCAACAAGAACCACGAGCGGCATCGCCCGAACGCCGCCTATTACCGGCAGCGCACCTTTTGTATGTTGAAAAAGAGCGGTCAAAACAACAAGGACGGCAATCAGCGCGCGCCGAATATAAAGACTTTTTTTATAGCGTAAAAGCGCGTCGTTCACTCTTTGTCAGTCCTCTCGTTCAATTTGTTCAATTCCCTGTCCCTTAAACTCGGTAACAACAAACACGTCTTCAAGCTCGCTGAGCGCGGCGCCGGGTTCGAGAACGGCGTAGCTTGTAAGGTCGTAACTGCTGTCGCAAACCTGAGTAACAGTCCCTATGATAAAGCCTTTCGGGTAAACTCCGCCTATTCCCGACGTCATGATTATTCCGCCGGGGGAAATGTCGGTGGTTCGCTCAAGACCGGCAAAGACGCACATTCCCCGAAGCGAAGTATCCGTTGCGGCGGTGACATAAGAAGTTTCGCGCGTTTCGCTTTCAATGGCGCTGATATTGAGCGACGGACTGAGTATGGTTTCAACAACGCTGTAGGTCGGGTTAACCTTTTTGACCGTTCCGACGATATAGTTCCCGCTCACAACGGGGTCACCGAGCGACACGTCGTCGCCGCTCCCCTTGTCGATTATCAGGGAAGAAAAGACGTTTGCGCTGTCGGTGCCGATTATTTCGGCGCGGCAAAACTTCATTTCGGGGTTATCTTCCTTGACTTCAAGCATACTTTCATAAGAGGATATTTTTTGCTTCATGTCGTTATAATCGGCAAGCTTTTTTTCGTATTCGGCGACCTTGTCGCGAAGCTCTTCGTTTTCCGCTCTGTAAGCGGAAGCTCCGGCGAAGGAAGAAGTGAACCAGTCAAATTTTTCGGCAACAGCTCCCGACGCTTTTTGAAGCGGAGAAAAAACGACCGAAAGCGCCGTGGTAAACGGCGAAGAAGCACTCGAAAGCACAGACGCCAGCACAGCACCGACAAGCACGGCGCAGATTACGAGCGAAAAAGCTTTAAACTGTGTGCTTTTGAAAAACTTTTTCATCTTGGTTTATCACGAAAACAGCGAGAAGCCGTTTTCGTGCCTTTCTTAGCATTTATGATCTTTTAACAAACACGGAGCTTCAGCGAACGCTCTTTCCCAAAACGTCGGACTCGAGATAAATTCCCGCGCCGTCAACAACGCAGTCAAGCGGATTATCGGCAATATTGACCGGCATTCCCGTTTCGTCGGCGATAAGCTTGTCAAGACCGCGAAGCAACGCACCGCCGCCGGTGAGCATTATTCCGTGGTCGATGATATCCGCAGAAAGCTCCGGCGGAGTTTTTTCGAGCGTTTCCTTGACCGCTTCAACGATTTGACCAACCGAGTCGGAAAGCGATTCGCGAATTTCTTCGCTCGTGACGGTGACGTTTTTCGGCAATCCGTCAACAAGATTTCTGCCCTTAACTTCCATCTTGCCCTCGCCCTCATAAGGCGCGGCGGAACCGATTTTGATTTTTATATCCTCAGCGGTACGTTCGCCGATAAGGAGATTATATTTTTTCTTGACATACTGAATTATTGCGCTGTCAAAGCTGTCGCCGGCGGTACGAACGGAACGCGCCGTAACAATATCGCCGAGCGATATCACAGCGACCTCTGCCGTTCCGCCGCCTATATCGACAACCATGCTTCCGATCGCTTCGGCAACGGGGAGCCCGGCACCGATCGCGGCAGCCATCGGCTCTTCGATGAGGCTGACATATTTCGCCCCTGCTTCTATTGCAACGTCATGAACGTTTCTTCGCTCAACCTCGGTAACACCGGACGGAATGCAGATAACGACCCTCGCCTTTGCGAAGAAGGAGTTGCCCATCGCCTTTCGAATAAACTTGCGAAGCATTTCGGCGGTAACGTCAAAATCCGCGATAACGCCGTCTTTCAAAGGACGCATTGCGGTTATCGAACCCGGTGTGCGACCGATCATTTCTTTTGCGCGGTTGCCGACGGCAACAACCTTTCCGGGTCTGGCGCTGACATTGACGGCAACGACCGACGGTTCTCTGATAACAATACCCTTTCCCCTGACAAAAACGAGCGTATTCGCCGTGCCAAGATCAATACCAATATCCTGCGAAAAGAGCATATTGCTTTCCCTCCAACAAAAGTTATATTCCAGAATTTAAATTACAGTTCAAAAGACAAAGTATAAGATATATCATTATATACCAAAATCAGTCCATACTCAAGTAAGTTTCGGAAAAATCTTTCTCTGTTATTCGAAATTTTGAGTCGGAAGGCAAAAAACAGCGGTTGAAAAAAGAGTTCGTTTATTGTATACTCTTAACAGACAACAAAAAGCGCGGACGCAAAACAGGTGCTTTTGACTTTCATGGTAAAAGCCGAACATAAAAAGGAGATAAAACAAATGGCGATAAGCATTGAAAAAGACCGACTCTGTCTCGAAAACAGCTTCCTTTCAAAGCAGCTCGAGATCAAAAACGGAAAGCTTTCGGCTTCTTCGTTTTTTAACAAGCTGACGAACCAACACTTTGAGCCGTCGGTCGGCAGCGAAGAATTTAAAATTCGCTTTCTTTCGCTTTTCGGCGGTCAGACCGTTTCGGCGAGCGAGCTTAAAATGCTCAACGCGCAAAAGGAAAGAACGCCCGTCGGCGAAAAGCTTATAATCAACTTCAAGCCTTTCAAAATCAAGGGTTCGAGAATTGAGCTTTCTCTCGTTTTCGAGCTCGGAGACCTTGACCCGTTTTTCAAAAAGCAACTCGTTTTTTCCTCTCCCGAACCTGACTGCCGCGCAGCTATAGATTATATTGACTTCGAGCCGCTCGTTGTTTCGGATATATCAAAATGCGGCTTTTTGCCGAAACAGGGGAAAAGCCACATGAACGCCTTCGCCCTTTCGCTCGGTCAACCGGTCTTTTACGAAAGTTTTTGCTTCGGAAACGAGTTTCCCGGAACGGAGAACAACGTTGAAAACGGCGCTCTCTTCGTTCGCTGGTACAGCGGAAAACCGCTTTCGCGATTGATGAAAAAGAACGTTTATGAGTCTTATAAGTCGGTTTGCGTCGCCTGCACCGGCAGCGATGAAGTCAGAAGAAAGACTTCGTTTTACGACTACATATCCAAAATATCCCGCCCGCTCTCACTGAGAACGCAGTATAATTCCTGGTACGACCATATGCTCGGCATCACTCAGGACAACATCGAAGGTTCATTCCTCGAAATCGAAAAAGGAATCACCGCTTCGGGAACGAAGCCGCTTGACTGTTTCGTTGTTGACGACGGTTGGAACGATTACAAAAAAGGCTTCTGGTGCTTTAACGAGAAGTTCCCGAACGAGCTTTATCATTCGAGCGCGCTCGCAAAAGCTTTCGGTTCGTCGTTCGGTCTTTGGCTCGGTCCCAGGGGCGGCTACACCGCCGACACGGTCAAGTTTGCGAAGCAAATCGAAAAGGCCGGCAACGGTTATCTTAACCGCCGAGCAAGCGACATTTGCGTTGCAAGCGAAAAATATATCGACAAAGTCTGCGCCCTCATGACCGACTACGAAAAGCGCTTTGAACTTTCGTATTGGAAGCTTGACGGTTTCGCAAACAGACCTTGCCGCGACAAAAGCCACGATCACATGGTCGGCGGCAAAAACGATATGTATTATTACAGCGAGCTTTGGGAACGCTGGATCAACGTTTTTTCCTCTCTCAAGCGCGAAGCAAAGGGAGAGTTGTTCATCAACCTCACCTGCTACGCACCGCCGAGCCCCTGGTTCCTTCAATGGGTCAACACAGTCTGGATGCAAAACAGCAACGACATCGGATTTTTGAAAAAAGGTCCCGACGGCAAAAAGCTTTCCTCTTCGCAAAAGGATCAGGCTTTGAGCTATCGCGACGATATGTACTATGATTTTTATCGCGAGCGCGGCTTCTGTTTCCCGCCGGCAAATTTATATAACCACGACCCGATTTACGGAAACGAAGCGAAGCTTGGCATGACGGACGAGCAGTTCAGGGAATATCTTTTCACAAACGCCGCAAGGGGCACTTCGTTTTGGGAGCTGTATTACAGCTTTAACATGATGAACGAAAACAAATGGCGAATCAATTGCGCCGCCCTTAAATTCGCCGAAGAAAACCTTCGTCTGCTTTCCCGCTCCGTTCTTTTCGGAGGCAGACCGGGACTTTTGCAAGTTTACGGCTACGGCTGCTTCAACGGCAACGAAGGAATCGTTGCGCTGAGAAACCCAAAAGACAGCCCCGCCGAATACACGCTTTCGCTTGATTATACCTGCGGCGCAGACGAACGTCTTTCAAACGCGGCGTTGACCACGCTGTTGCCATATTCCAAAAACGGAAGCTACGGAAGCTACAGCTTTAAAGACACGCTGACCCTTACCCTCTCGCCGTTCGAAACGCGGCTCTTGCACTTCGGAAGGCACGCCGCAATACCCACCGTTGAATATTGCAAAGCAAAAAGCGAAAACACGCTTGAGGTCATGTTCACGAACGCGATCATTGCCGACAACATTCGATGCGACGAAAACGCCGTCTCGTCGGCAACGCTTCTCGCCGACTATCGAAGCGTTTTGCTGACATTCAGGGAGCCTTTCGGCGAAAAGAACCGTCTCACGCTGAAAAACGTTGCCGACATTCAAAAGAACTCGTTCGACGCAGAGGTATCGTTCACACACTACGAAAACGGAACAACGAATCGCGCGCCACTGACCGGAAAGGCAGATTTCTCCGTCAAAGTCACTCTTGACGGAGAAGAAGATTGCCTGCTTTACAGCCAGGGCAACGAGCTTCGCCTTTCAATCGAAAACAGCTTTGTTTATTTCAAAGTCGGCGAACGGACGCTCGTCTCTTCAAAAAGCATTCGTGATACGGTTCAGATTTGCGCCGTCAGGGAACGCAACGGCGTGTTGAAGCTTTACTTCAACCAAAAGCCGGACAACGCGCTGGTCGTCGGTGAGAATTTTGAGCTTTCAGGAGAAAAGCAGACGTTTTTCCACGAAGGTCGCGTTGTGATTTTTGACAAAGCACTGAGCTTTGACGAGGTTTAAAAAAGCAAAAAAGCAAAAAAGCCTGCCGTGAGAGTCTTCTCACGGCAGGTTTTTTATTTGTAATAACCTTTTCGTCAGGCTTCGGGCTTAAAAGTCGGAAACATTTCAAGCTTGAAGAGATTAGCTTTATGCATTCGGTCAATTTTTGCCTTGGTTTCTTCGTTTTCGCAAACACCGGTTTTGATATATCGGTCAAGCGCATCGTAAGTGAAACCGAGATTATCCTCGTCCGTTTTTCCGCAAAGGCCGTCAATCGGAACCTTTTCAACAAGATTTTTCGGAAGGGCGAGAACGTGACCCAAAGCGCGTATTTCGGTAACGGTGAGATTCGCAATCGGACCGAAGTCACCGGCGGAGTCGCCATAGCGCGTTGAATAGCCGACCCAGTCTTCCGAAAGATTGCAGGTGTTCGCAACGCGACCGTTAATCGACTGACTGACAGCGTAAAGCGTTGCCATTCTCACCCTCGGAGGCAGGTTGTTCCTTGTTTGGTCAGTGATTTCAAGCTCCGCGGGGAGAGCCGAAAGCACTCCGTCCACCGCTGCCTTGACATTGACAACATAACTTTTTATTCCGAGATGCTCAACGAGCTGCTTCGCGCAGTCAATATCGCTTTGAACGCCGCACGGCATAAGGACACCGACAACACGGTCGCGTCCGAGCGCTTCAACGCAGAGGGCGGCAACAACAGAGCTGTCCTTTCCGCCGGAAATTCCGACAACGGCGTTGCAACCGTTTCCGTTTTTTTCGAAGAAATCTCTTATCCAGCGAACGCAATCGTTCTTGACTTTTTCGGCGTTAAACATAAGCTCACCTTCACCCGGGGCAACTCGCCCCATAATTACACAATAGGATCGACCCCATAAAAGATATGCGCAAATCTCGGTATATCTATCATTGAGCAATGCCCGGAAGGGGCAATTATAATATGGTCAAGAAGACCGACCTGCATTGATTGCAGAAATTCATACGCCTGCTTTGTGGTTTCAACATCGTTTTTGGACGGAAGGGCAATTCCGCTGGGGTGATTGTGAACGATGATGACACCCGTTGCCTTGGTCTCCAAGACGGCGGAAGCAAGCTTTCGCATATCAAAAAGAGTGCTGTAAACATCGCCGTCGGAAAGCCGTCTTTCGGCAATAAAATAGTGATTATAATCAAAACAAAGCGCGTAAGCACGTTCGTTGGTGGTGTCCAAAAACTTCGGACGCATATAATCGACGATTTCATCGACATTCATAAACAGCGGTTTTTCAGTTTTGGTGTCGTTTGCATAAGCGGCATACAACGGCAAAACCATATTGACAAGGCAGGCGGCGTTTTCCGTCATGCCGTCAATACGTTTCAATTCTTCAACGCTCGCCTTGAAAACGGCGGAAAGGCTTCCGAAACTTTCTATCAACCTGTGAGCAATGGGATTGGTGTCCTTATATGGAATTGCATAAAACAAAAGCAGTTCCAGAATATTGTGGTCAGACATACCCTCCAAGCCCGTTGCCATATAGCGGTCTCTGACTTTTCTGCGGTGACCCCTATGGATATTATTATCATGACTCGTCATAACTCAAAAATCCACCTTATGAATACTCAGATCGATATTTCCATCGCCATTTTGTACATATCAAGGTCAATGGAGTTTTCCATTGCAAGGGCTTCGACTATGTCGTAATCAACGATATCTTCCTTTTTAATGGCAACGACGCGGTTGCCGACACCGTCTTTAAGGAGCTGAACGGCGTGATAGCCCATTCTGCTGGCAAGAATGCGGTCGCGAGCCGTCGGCGAACCACCGCGCTGAACGTGACCGAGAACGGTTGCGCGGCTTTCAACGCCTGTCTCTTTTTGGATTCTCTTTGCCATTTCTTCAACGCCGCCGATAGCTTCGGAGACCATGATGACAAAATGAACTTTTCCGCTGCGCTGGGTACGCATCATACGCTGAATAACATCGCGCGCAAGGTCGTACGGAATTT
>CAYOEN010000015.1:0-30266 GCA_964403085.1 uncultured Faecalibacterium sp.
CCGCTACCGTGTTGCCCTTGGAAAACTTCTACGGTACGAAATCAGGTTATCTTAAAGGAGAACATCTGCATCGCTCATCGCGTCTGGTGAGTAAAAATCTTTTACGCTTTTTTAATCTCCACATTTCGTAGGGGCGGCTCGCGAAGCCGCCCGCGCCGAATAATTCAAACAACGCCTTTTTGGGCTGCGGTTGTTTTCCACTGCGAAACAGGTGCAACGTTAATAAATAACGTCCGCGCGGCGGTTAACGTTCCTTTCGCAAAACGAACGCGCAACGTTCATGAACAAAGGCAACGTAACCTTTAACGTTCCACGGGCGGTTTCGCGAGCCGCCCCTACGAATGGGGAGACAATCACGTTTCGGATATTATAAATAAAAGAAAACCGCCTTCTTGACAAAGCCGAAACGTTCGTATATAATAAAAGCGTAAAGAGACTCTGCGATAAGCGGTTGTTCCCTTGTGTTGTTAAAAAATAACCGTCACAAATTGGAAACTGGGGCGGTTATTTTTTTATTTTCTTATTTTCTTCCGGCTTCTATGTATGCGATTGACGCAACAAGAATAAGGAAAAGCATCACTAAATATTCCATTAGCAACACCTCCCTCCGTTTTTATTGGAGGGAAAAGAGAATAAAAACTTTACCCTCCGAAAAATATGGAGGGAACAACCGCCTACCGTTAGGCAAAGTCTCTTTACACAGCACATTATAACAAAAAGAGTTTCAATTTGTCAAATTGTGCAGTTATTATAATCAAAAACGAAAATCGAGAGATGACCCCGCCGAAAAAGCAAAACCCCCGAAGGCGAAAAGCCGTCGGGGGTTTGTTCACTTATTACCTAAAAATTAGTCAACAGCAGTAACGAAATCATAGATAGCTGCGAAGAGAGTCTTAAGGTAAGCAACGAACATCTCGAGATACTCAGTGATGTTTTCCATTACAATTTCACCTCCATTGGAATATTAACAAACTATTTCTTGTCTATGAACAGGATAGCGGCGCAACCTTAAACGAACCTTAAAAACTGCTTAACGATAAACAAAAAAAGCAGTTTTTTATTTGCAAAAAAAGAAACTTTTATTATTAGCCTTTTTTCGACAAAAAACGCGCCTCTGTCTCTCGTCTCGAAGCGCAAAAAAAGCTGCCGCGAGAGCGACAGCTTTTCCTTGTCTTTTCAGTTAAATTATGCCTCAGCAGCACCCCAACCGAAAGCAGCGTAGATAACGTTGACAAGCTTTGCAATGTAGCCCTTTACAGTAGCGGAAAGGTCAGATGCGAAAACGAAGTCAAGAGCGCCGTTGAAAACTTCAAAAATCTTCTCCATGAGTAGTTTCACCTCCACATAAATATTAACAATTTATTTCTTGTCTATGAAGAGAATAAACGCGATACCTTAAACGAACCTTAAAAAGCAATTGCCCAACGGTAAAAAAGGAATGTTTTTACCATTAATTACAGCAAAACGGCGTTCAAAGTCGTTATTCGACAAAAAATGCGCTTTTGTTCACTTAAAAAGCGGGTCAATTGTCACCGAGAGGCAAAACAAAAACGCCCGAAGAATTTGCCCCCGGGCATTCCTGCTGAAAAAGCTTTAAATCAGATAGCAACTGCACCCCAACCGAAAGCGGCGAGGATAACGTTGTAGAGCTTTGTGATGTAGCCTTTGACCTGATCGGGGATCTCGGAAGCAAGGGCGAAATCTACAAGGCCGTGAAAAACGTCATAGATCTTTTCCATTTATATTTCACCTCCAAAAAAATATTAACAAAGTATTTCTTGTATGTGAACAGAATAGTCCTGCAACTTAAAATAAACCTTAAATAATCGTCATTTGTCTAATAACTCGCAACTATTGAGCAAAAAATCATTCAAAAGCGAGCAAAAAGAAAAATCCCCGAAGGGCGTGCCTTCGGGGACAGGTCGATCAAAACTAAGGATTAGTAGAGAACGATACCAAGGATGTCGTTAAGCCATGCGAATACGAGTTCGCGGAGCTCAAGGAGATAGTTCATGATAACTTCCATTTTAATTTCACCTCACATAGTAATATGAACAAGATGTTACTTGTCTAAGGATAGGATATCTTTTCTACCTTAAACGAACCTTAAAAACCGCAGTAAAGAATATAAATTTGTGAATTTTTTGTTACGTTTTTTCGGCGTTTGTGTTCGTGAGCCCGAAAAGCTTTGAAACAAAGCGTTTTTTGCGCCTTTTCCCCTTGAAAGATGTGAAATTATTCAGACCTGAATTTTAAAAAATATTAGAAAAAAATTAAAAAAATTATGAAAAATTAAGGTTCAACTAAGGTAAAAGTCATATTCTCTTATCAAACAGGCAACAGCTTGTTCATATTACTATGTGAGGTGAAAATAAATGGACGCTATTCTTGCAGCTCTTCAGGAAATTGATTTCGAAGCTATCATCGCTAAGGTCATGGAAGTTCTCCAGCAGATTCTCGCCGCTCTCGGCGTTGACACTCCGGAGACCCTTTAATCTTCTTTGAGTAATAAGCTTGACCCCCAAACGCTTTTGTGGCTTTTGGGGGTCGAGTTTTTTTCTGGCGTCCTTACGAAACGCAGGACAACAACAATTCGTAGGGGCGGCTCGCGAAGCCGCCCGCGCCGAACAAATCAAACAACACCCTTTTGGGTTTCGGCTTATCGCTCCGCGAATATCGTCCGCGCGGCGGGTGGGTTTTCCCCCCCCCCATTTCGTAGAGGCGGCTCGCGAAGCCGCCCGCGCCGAATAAATCAAACAACACCCTTTTGGGGTTCGAAATTGTTTTCCACTGTGAAACAGGTGCAACATTAATAAATAATAAAACGCGCGGCGGTTAACGTCCCTTTCGCAAAACGAACGCGCAACCATACATAAATGAAATGCGTTGAGGGTGAGTTCCCCGGGCGGCTTCGCGAGCCGCCCCTACGAAACATGGGAATTAAAAAGCGTAAAAGATTTTTACTCACCAGACGCGATGAGCGATGATGAGCTTATCCATTAAGATAACCTGATTTCGTACCGTAGAAGTTTTCCAAGGGCATCACGGTAGCGGCGTCACTGAAAGGGAAGATAGGCAGCTCTTAACGGTAGGCACACCGGAGTCAATAATTTTCTTTTCGCTGTTTCCTTGCCACGGTTGGGGTTTCGGCGAGAAAAGACAAATTTTGATCTCCAAGTGTGCCGTATGAAAAAACGTTTTTTTGGGTACTTTTGTAACATTCGACAAAAGTACCCCTGCGGAGCAAAGTCAGTGTATGTTTTATTAAATTCCGAAGTGTGATTGTTCATGATTTCCGTAGGGGCGGTTCGCGAAACCGCCCGGGGAACACCCATCCGCCGCGCGGACGTTATTTATTAACGTCGCGTCTGTTTCGCAGTGGAAAACAATCGCAGCCCCAAAAGCGCATTGTTGATTTTATGGGCGCGGGCGGCTTCGCGAAGCCGCCCCTACGGAATGTGGGAAGGAACGTCAATAACGTTACCCCTGTTTCGTGGAGAGATAACCCGAATGGTGTCGCGAATATATAAAAAGCGGGCGACTCGCGAGCCGCCCCTACGAAGTTTTCGTTTTTGATTATAATAACCGCACAATTTGACAAATTGAAACTCTTTTTGTTATAATGTGCCTCGTAAAGAGACTTTGCCTAACGGTAGGCGGTTGTTCCCTCCATATTTTTCGGAGGGTAAAGTTTTTATTCTCTTTTCCCTCCAATAAAAACGGAGGGAGGTGTTGCTAATGGAATATTTAGTGATGCTTTTCCTTATTCTTGTTGCGTCAATCGCATACATAGAAGCCGGAAGAAAATAAGAAAATAAAAAAATAACCGCCCACAGTTTCCAAAAGTGACGGTTATTTTTTTACTAAACTTTGGGAACAACCGCTTATCGCAGAGTCTCTTTACGTTTTTATTATATACGAACGTTTCGAGTTTGTCAAGAAAATCGTGTTTCTTTTATTTATAAAGCTTGTAGGTGCGTTTGTTCCCATATCACAGGGGAGGCTTCCCGAGCCGCCTGTATGAATTGAGGTTCGGTGTTGACATTCGAAAACGATTATCTGTCGTTTCCGACCTTCATGATGATGTTCCGGCGAACATATCTGTATGACAAAAGCGAGACGATGAGCGAAAAGCCCTCCGCAATCGGAAACGCCCACCAGACGTTTTCAAGCACACCGGTTTTCGAAAGCAGATACGCAACGGGAACGAGAACGACGAGCTGCCTCGTGAAAGAGACAATCATCGAAAAATAGCTCTTTCCGATTGCCTGAAAAACCGAGCCCATCGCAATGCAAAAGCCCGCAAGAACGAATGATATGCTGATGGTTCGAAGCGCGGGTATTCCGATCGAAAGCATATTGTCCGAAGCGTCGAAAATTTTCAGCATGGTTCCGGGGAAAAGTTGCATCAGCAACGTGCCGACCGCCATTATCGAACACGCGATCACCATGCTGAACCGCACCGTTTTTATCATTCGTTCGCGGTTGCCCGCTCCGTAGTTGAAGGCGATTATCGGGATCGTTCCGTTGTTCATTCCGAAAACAGGCATGAACACAAACGACTGCAATTTGAAATACACCCCAAAAACGGCGGCGGCGGTCTCCGTGAACGGAATCAGAATGCGGTTGAGAAGATAGGTCATTGCCGAACCGATGGCAACCATTATTATTGACGGAACGCCGATTTTATAAATCTCGCCAATCATCCTTCCGTTCGGTCTGAACGAGCGGAAGCTGAGCTTTATCTCCTTGTTGAAACGGTGGTTCAATATCAGCGCAACGATGAACGCAATCACCTGACCCATAACGGTCGCGATCGCGGCGCCCTTCGCTTCGAGGCGCGGGAACGGTCCGATTCCGAGAATCAAAAGCGGGTCAAAAATCATGTTGATGACCGCGCCGACGAGCTGGGTTATCATCGCGAGAACCGTCTTTCCGGTGGATTGCATCAACCGTTCAATCATTACCTGGCCGAAAACGCCGAAGGAAACGGCGCAGCAGATTGAAAGGTAGTCAACGCCGTAAGAAAAGATCGGCGAATCGGGCGAAACCTGCGTTTTGAAAAACAGCGGGGTTGCAAAAATTCCGACGAAGAGAAAGACGACCGAGCTGACCATTGCAAGAAAAACGCCGTTCACCGCAACGGTGTTCGCCTTTTCGTTTTCCCTCGCGCCGAGAAAGCGCGACAACAGCGCGTTAACACCGACGCCTGTTCCCGTTGCAACGCCGATCATCAGGTTTTGAACCGGAAAGGCGAGCGAGACGGCGGTCAGCGCGTCTTCGCAAACGCGCGAAACCCACATACTGTCAACAATATTATAAAGCGCCTGAACGAGCATTGACAGCATCATGGGTACCGACATTGAAAGCACAAGCTTTCCGATCGGCATTACGCCCATTTTGTTTTCAGTTTGCATTTATACATCCTCCGAACTTTAAAAATCTCAGACCGCCCCGCGAAGCCATCTTGCCGCAGGGCGGTCTTCCTTTCAATATCATTGCCGATCACCCGAAGGGCTTTTTTTCGAAAGCGCCTTTCAAGCGGTCGGCAAGCGTTTTTTTACTGACTGTCAGGTGTGTAGACGAGCATGAAGCAATGGGAGCGAATTTTTCCTTCGAGAACCTTCGTTCTGAAATCGTTGCCCGAAATGACCTTTCCGCCAACGTTCATCGAAGAGACATAACCGACGTCTTCGTTGACGGCGCGGTCGTGAGAGATGACCGAAATCCAGGTTGAAGGGTCGCCGCTGAGTTCAACGCCGAGCTTCTCTTTCGCAATGGCTTTGAAGTCGTCGCTCGTGATGGTATAGGTGGACTTGAAGTCAGTCGCCTGATAGTCACCGTAGCTCGGTCTTCCGCCACCGAGATAGGGAACGGCGGTTCCGCCCCAGACGTTATAGAACGAGGTCGTGATTCCGGCGCTTATCGAGTGGAACGGTGTGAGAGCCGCTTCGCTTCCCGAGTACGCAATGTACAATCCGTATTTCATGATTTCGTCAACAGCGTCATAGCACGCCTGCGACGGCGATTTTCCGAAAGCGTTCGAGTCCGCGCCAAGCTCGAAGTTGTAATACTTCGCGAAGGTGTAAAGCGCAACGACCTGCGCCTTGAGCGCTTCGGCGTTGAAGGAGGAGCCCATCTCGCTTTCGAGCGCGGAGGCAAGATAGTCTCGCGTCTTGTAGCTCGAACCGTTATATTTTATGGTTTCGGGATAAGTATCGCCCGAAACGAGAGTCGTTCCGTAGTAGTAGTTGGCGAGTATTTGAGCGTAGTTCCAGCCGTTGGCGGCGAGATAGTTCGCGCCGCATTGGCTCATTCCGACGCCGTGACCGTAACCGAAGACGTAGAACGTGAAAACTCCACTGGTTGACGGCGCGGGGGCGGCGGTGTTCGCCGCGGGATAGTCGGAGGCGGAAGGTTCAACCGGGGTCGTTCCGGCGTTCGGATTCACCGAAGCGTTAACGTTCTCGCTGATTCCGGGGAAGAGGCTTTGCGTCGTTGTCGGCGCAGTCGAACTTGTCAGCGCGTTAAGGGACGGCATTGTCGTTGTCTCTTCTTTGTCCCAAACAAGTTTAACGAGTATCACAGGCGTTATCGCGGCAACGAGCAAAACGGCAGCGATGAAAATTATCATTCCGCGCGTGAGCTTCTTTTCTTCGTCCTTTTTGGGCGCCTTCGGTTCTTCGGCGTCTTCCTGTTTTTTTCGAAGCTCGTCAAGCTTTTCCGTCAGCGTTTTGCAAAGAATCGCAATGCAATGAGGAATCAGCAGCTCAAGGTCGGCGGGGTTGGTTGTGTTGATTTTTTTCGCTTTCGCGCGCTTCTTTTCGGCGACGGCAACGTAAGCAAAGTAGCTCGTTGTTCCGTCCTCGTTTTCGGCGGTGAGAACGTCCGAAACGGCGGCGCCGAAGTCCGAAGCGGTGTTAAACATCGCTTCGCGTGCGTGGCGAATGACTTTCACCGAGTCGGACTCGGTGAGCTCTCCGCTTTCGCTTTCGTCCTCGTCTTCGTCAACGATTTCAACAAAGTTTATAACTTCGGAAAGACCGTCAATTTTGTTATAGAGGTTATAGACCTGCATTGTGGCTTCGCCCATGGCGAAAGCGGCGGTCTTTTCAAGCTGAATGAGAGCGGAGACAACCTCGGAAACAGCCGGGGAAAAGTCGAACGCGGTTTCGCCGCCGTCTTCTTCGGCGGCTTCCTCTTCGGTTTCCTGTTGCGGCTGTTCTTCGCTTTTCGGCGAAAGGACGGTTTCAACAAAGCTTTCCAAAACGGGGTCAACGCGCATGAAGTCCAGCGGCAGGAAGCTCAACGTTCCGCCGAGCACGCCGCAGGTGAAGCCGCTCGTTATTCCGTCGGCGGTGAGATGAAGCTCGCTGTCTTTCGGAACGAGACACTCGCTTTCCATGTCAATATAATCGGCGGCATCGTCGGCGTTTTGCGCAATTCGCTCGGCAACAGCCGGACAGGAATAGCTGTCAAGCAGGAACTTTGCGAAAATTTCGCGTTTGAGCGCGGTGTATTCCGCCGCTTCCACCGCAACGATAATATGCTCGCCGTTTTTGAGCGAATTGAGAGCTTCGTCAAAAAGCTCGTCATAGTTTTCGAAGGTATAGACGCTGCTGTCGTCAAGACCGTGGTCTTCGAGCGAAAGGCAGATTTTGTATACCGCGTCGGCAGAAAACGCCGAGATGTTTTCGAGAGTAAATAACTTTAGCATTTCTTTCCTCGGTTCCGGGCTTCGAGTCAATCGAAGCCTTGTTTTTTTAATTCACGGGACTGCCCCCGAAAGGGAGCCGAAAATTGCAAAGGGAGAGGCTCATTCAACGTCCCAACGCGCCGCGTTGTAATAAGGATTGGTGAGCTTTTTCGCGTTGTAGTATGCCTGCGGAAAACGCGGATTCGAATTGACGGTCGCTTTTGAAACGTCAACCTCTTCGCTTTCGCCGGCGCGAACGAGCCTTGCAACGACAACAAAGCGCGCGTCTTCGAATTCGTGCGAGCAGGTTGAAAGGGTCAAAAGCTTGTCGGTCGGCAAAACGTCAACCCCCGTGTCGTAAAGCGAACGTTGGGCGAGCTCGTTGAGATAGGCCGAAAAGCGTTCCTGCGTTGAAAGCGAAGTGAAGTAATAGCGGAAGATGTAGTCGTTGTCGTCTTCGGCGTAGGCGTTGGTGATGAACGCCGCGATCACCTTCCACTTGTAGTTTTTGTAAAGCGTGTTAAAGGTAATAACAGGTGCGCTTTTGAAGCCTTCGATATCTTTGTAATTATCGAGCGCACCGAAGATTGTCTTGTCGTTCATGTGGTGGCCGAAGATGACCGTGTTAAGGTCAAGCGGCTCAATGTTATTGAGATAGGTCACGAACGGACAGCCGTATTTTGTCTTTTCGCCGTAAAAGTTTTTGTTAAGATAAACTTCGTCGTTATCGGTTTGAACAACGGGCAGCGAGAGACCGACGCCCTTCGCTTCGAGATAGCCGACAAAGTCGTTGTTCGTTGCGTAAAGCTTTGCATATTTGAGTTGGATATTCGGCGGGAAAATCGTGTTCGGATATTCGGCTCTGATCTGGGCCCATTTTTGTTCGACCGAAAGAGTGGTTTCGGTGACATCGGTCTTTTCGGCTTTGTTGTTTTTCTTCGTTGTTGACTGTTCCTCTTCGCCGATGATGAGGTTCGAAACATCGGACTCGAGAGCCTGGTTGTCTTTGTGAAGCTTATATTCCCTGATGAGCACCGCCGAAGCGATGACGATTGCGATTATTGACACCGAGAGAACGACAAGGCGAACAATTTCGCCGACAGGGCGGGAGTTCTTTTTCCCCTTCGTCTCTTCAACGTCTTCAACGACGAGACCCGAAGGCAGCGGCGTTCCGGTGCTGACGGTTGAAACGGGCGAATTCACCGACGACGGCTGAACGGGCAGGTCGGTCGCGACGTAGCTTCCGTCCCTTCGGCGAATGATCGGAGCCGAAGCCTCCTTCTTCGCAGAGGGAGCAGCCTTCGGCGCTTCGAGGTCGATTTCGTCAATGGTGTAATCCATATCGTCGATTTTTTTCGGCAAAGCGCGAACAGGGGGAAGCTCGTCGTCTTCGTCCTCTTCGTCGAAATCATAGTCGCTTTCCTGCGGTATCACAGGGCCGTTCAAGCGTTGGTGCGGTTCCTCCGGCTGGTCAAAGTCGGGGCTTTGAAAGACGATTCGCGTTCCGGCGCGCTTTGCGCTTTCGGTCTGCGGTGCGGTTGAAACGAGGGCGTTTTGCGTCGTTCCTTCGCCTTCGGAAGGAGAAAAAGCGTCGGGGTTTTCGCTTAGATATTGTTGCAGCAAAATGGCGACCTGTTCTTTTGTCAGCCTGAATTCGGGAACGGCGGCGGGCTTCGGCTCGCTTTGCTGCGGCGCAGGCTCTTTTTCCCGCTGCGGCTCGGCTTCTTCTTCCTTTTTCGGTTTTCGCGAAGAGCGAACGCTCTTCACCTCGGGCGGAACCGCCGAACCGAAAAAGCCTTCGCCTTCCGACAAAAGGTCTTCGCCGTGCTCGTTAGGATCTTCATAGATTATTTTCATATCTGCATTTATCCTTTAAAAAAGTTTGTGGAAAAAAGTCGGGGTTTTGGTTTCAGTCTTCTTCGCCCGAAAGCAGGAAGAGTCTCACTTCGTTCAATGCGGTCGAAGCGCTGACGGTTCGGTTGTAATCTCGGCAGCCGGGTTCCGCGTGACCGGTCAAAAGCTTTTTGACGCGAAAACGTTTTCCGTCCGTGACGGCAATATAAACGAGGCCGACAGGTTTTTCGCTTCCGTCCGACTCGGGGCCGGCAATTCCCGTGACGGAAACGGCGAGGTCGGCTCCGGAGGCATTCTTCGCGCCGAGCGCCATTTCTCTCGCGGTCTCTTCGCTGACGGCGCCGTGTTTTTCGAGCGTCTCTTTTTTAACGTTCAAAAGCTGCATCTTCGCTTCGTTTGCATAGGTGACAAAGCCGAAGCCGAACACCTGCGAAGCGCCCGAAATGTCGGTCAGTCTTTTTGCTATGAGACCGCCGGTGCAACTTTCCGCCGCCGAAAGAGTCAGCTTTCGCTCTTTGAGCAGCGAGACCACAGCCTCTTCCATGCTTGCGCTGTCCACTCCGTAAACAAGAGAGCCGAGCCGTTTTTTGATTTCTTCGACCACCGGAGCAATGAGCTTTTCAGCTTTTTCTTCGCTTTTTGCTTTTGCGGTCACGCGAAGAAGAGCTTCGCCGCTTTTGGCGTAGGGCGCAACGGTCGGGTTTTGCATATCGAGAAGTTCGCCCGCCTTCTCCGCCATGAGGCTTTCGCCGATTCCGAAAGTTCGAACCGAATGAGAAAGAATGACGTGAGTCGAAAGTTTTTGAAGGTATGGCAGGGCGTGATTTTCAAACATGAGGTGCATCTCGCGCGGCGGACCCGGGAGAATTATCAGGTGCTTATTGTCCTTTTCAATTGCGCAACCGGGGGCGGTTCCGTTGTCGTTTTTGAAAACGACCGCTCCGCGCGGCATCAACGCCTGCTTTTCGTTGCTGAGCGGCATCGGCGCGTTCTTCGCTTTGAAATATTCATGAATTCGCAAAAGGCTTTCTTCGTGAAGCTCCAACGGAAGCGAGAAAACCTCTGCGCAACCCTCTTTTGTCAGGTCGTCCTTTGTCGGTCCGAGGCCGCCCGTGGTGATAATTATGTCCGAGCGTTCGAGCCCCTCGTTCAAAACTTCTTTCAATCGCTTCGGGTTGTCGCCGACGACGCACTGAAACAAAACGTCAAAGCCGAGCGCAGCCAGCTTTTTTGAAAGGTATTGAGCGTTCGTGTTGAGTATATCACCGAGCAAAAGCTCCGTGCCGACAAAGATAAGTTCACATTTCATCAAAAAGACCCTTTTCAGCCGTCAACGGAGCAAAACCTTGTTTCGCGAACGGCTCTTTCTATTAATTCTTCGAAATTCGCCGCTGCCTCCGCCTCTTCAACGAGGGCGAGGGTCGGACGCGTTCTCGGATGTCTCGGCGTGAACACCGTGCAACAATCCTCATACGGTTCGAGCGAAGTTTCAAAGGTATCGATTTTTCTCGCAATGGCAACGATCTCTTCCTTGTCCATTCCGACGCACGGACGGAAAACGGGCATCGTGCAGACCGCGTCGGTACACGCCATGGCTCCGATGGTCTGAGACGCAACCTGACCGAGGCTTTCGCCGGTTATGAGCGCCTGACACTTGTCGCGCTCGGCGAGACGGATGGCAACGCGCATCATGAGACGGCGCATGATTATCGTGAAGAGCTCTTCGGGGCAGTTGTCCCTGATATGCTCTTGAATTTCGGTGAAGGGAACGACGGCGAAGTTGATTCTTCCGCTGTATCGCGCAACGAGCGAAGCGAGCTTTTTGACTTTGAGCTCCGCCCGCGGACTGGTATACGGCGGTGCGGCGAAGTGTATCGCGGTCAGAACGAGACCCCTTTTCGCCATCATGTAGCCCGCAACGGGGCTGTCAATTCCGCCGGAAAGCAGCAACGCCGCCCTTCCGGAAGAGCCGACCGGCATTCCGCCCGCGCCTTTGAGCTGGTTGCCGTGAACGAAAACGTGTTTGTCGCGAACTTCGACGGTGACCGTGAGTTCGGGCTCGTGAACGTCAACCTTGAGCGAAGGAATTTTTGAAAGGATGTAGCCGCCGACCTCGCGGCAGATTTCGGGTGATTTATAAGGGAAACGCTTGTCGCTGCGCTTTGCGTTAACCTTGAAGGTCTTCACGGCGCGAAGGTCATCGCCGAGAAATTCCATAACGGCAAGCTTGATTTTTTCAAGGTCTTTTTCCGTCACGCCGGCAACGGAGAAAGCGACAATTCCGAAAACGCGGCTGATTCGTTCGACCGCTTCGTCGAAATCAACGTCTTCGTCCTGCGGTTCGGCGATTATTGTCGATTGCGCCTTCGTGAAGGAGAAAGCGCCTACGTCCGAAAGCCGCCTTTTCATGTTCTTGACGAGCATATCTTCAAACGTGGAACGATTAAGTCCTTTGAGAACGAGCTCGCCGTTTTTTATGAGAATAACCTTTTTCATTTTTAACTACCTGCTTTTTTGCGTACTGCCTTTGTTGCCGCTTCGATTTCCTTTGCGCAAAGTTCGATTTCTTCTTTCGTCGTGAAGCGCGAAAGGCTCAACCTCAGGGAAGAATTGATTCGCTCGGGTTCGAGCCCGGCGGCGGTGAGAGTCGGGCTTCGGTGACCTTTGGCGCACGCCGAACCCGAAGAGACATAAACGCCCCTCGAAGAAAGAAAGTTCAACACCGCTTCGGAAGGTCTGCCCGGAAGGGAAATATTAACGATATAGGGAAGTGCGTCTTTTCCGCTGTTCAAAACGACGCCGTCGATTTTCAAAAGCCGTTCAACGAGGTCGTCTCGAAGCTCGGTGACGCGCGAAAGGGAAGCAACCGTGTCAAGCTCGCCGACCGCACCGCAAAACGCCGCGATCGCCGGAAGCGGTTCCGTTCCCGGGCGAAGGTCTTTTTCCTGACCGCCGCCGAAAACGTGGGGTGCGAGGCGAACGCCTTCGCGGACGAAAAGCGCTCCCGCGCCCTTGATTCCGTGAATTTTGTGCGCGCTGACGCTCATCAGGTCAATGCCGAGCTTTTTCGGATTGAGACGAATTTTTCCGAACGCCTGAACCGCATCGACATGAATGAGGGCGGGCGAGTTCTTTTTTCGAGCGATTTTCGAAAGCTCACCGAACGGTTCAACGGCTCCGAGCTCGTTATTGACCGCCATCATGCTCACAAGGACGGTGCTTTCGTCAACGGCGTTTTCGATGTCCGCAACGTCAACTTCGCCGAAGCGATTCACCGGAAGGCGAACAACTTCGAAGCCCTCCTGTTCAAGGCGGTCAAAGACCTTCGAAACGCTCGGGTGTTCGACCGAAGAGACAACGAGCTTTTTCCCCTTTCGGCTCATGGCGTGCGCCGCGCCGAAGAGGGCGATGTTGTTGCTTTCGGTTCCACCGCTCGTGAAAAAGATTTCGCTCTCCTTGCAGGAAAGCTGCTTTGCAACGGCGGCGCGCGCCTCTTCGAGAACGAGCTGCGCCTGCAAGCCGACGTCGTGAAGGGAAGAGGGGTTTCCCCAAACGGTGCCAAGCACCTTTTCCACCATCTGTTTTGCGCCCCGGCAGGGCATTGTTGTTGCGCTGTTATCAAGATATACGCTCAAACAGGCATACCCCCTCATCATAATCAGTACTTATTATACAATAATTGAAAACCATATGCAACCGAATGACAGAAATTTTCATCAGGAAATTTCTGTTTTTTTCAACTTTTTTTGCGGCGGGCATGGCGTTAATAAACAAAACCGCGCGGCGGTTTGTGTTTCGCCCATTCGTAGGAGCGGCTCGCGAAGCCGCCCCTACGAAACAAGGAGACAACCCCGTTTCGGACATAAAATAAAAAACAACTTTCTTGACAAATCCGAAACGTTCATATATAATAAAAACGTAAAGAGACTCTGCGATAAGCGGTTGTTCCCTTTTGATTTGGTAAAAAAATAACCGTCACAATTGGGACTGTGGGCGGTTATTTTTTTATTTTCTTATTTTCTTCCGGCTTCTATGTATGCGATTGACGCAACAAGAATAAGGAAAAGCATCACTAAATATTCCATTAGCAACACCTCCCTCCGTTTTTATTGGAGGGAAAAGAGAATAAAAACTTTACCCTCCGAAAAATATGGAGGGAACAACCGCCTACCGTTAGGCAAAGTCTCTTTACGAGGCACATTATAACAAAAAGAGTTACAGCTTGTCAAATTGTGCAATTATTATAATCAAATACGAAAACTCCGTAGGGGCGGCTCGCGAAGCCGCCCGGGGAACGTAAAAGGTTGTGTTGCCTTTATTTGTGATGTTGCGCGTTTGTTTTGCGAAAGGAACCCCAACCGCGACGCGGACGTTATTTATTAACGTTACGTTTGTTTCACGGAAAGATAAAACAACGAACACCGAAAAGACGTTTTTGATTTTATGGGACACGGGCAGCTTCGCTAGCCGCCCCTACGAATTTTCGATTTAATAAACCACGACAAAACACAAAGCCTTCTTTCTCATGGTGTCAATCGAAAGAAGGCTTTTGTTTTTTTAGCTTTGTTTCATTTTGAAGAATTAGTCTTCAATAATAACCAACGGCTTAATGAGATCGCGCGGCTTGTCTTTCATGAGCATCAATGCAGGCTCAACGTTTTCCAAACCGACAAATCTGTGTGTAACAAGCTTTTCCGGATGAATACGACCGGTCATTACGAGGCTTGCAAGCTTCTCCATGCGGAGTCTTCCGCCCGGCATCAAGCCGCCGCGAACCTGCTTGTGACCCATTCCGCAGCCCCATTCGGCTCTCGGAATTTTAACATAGTCGCCTTCGCCGAGATAGTTAACGTTACCGATGATTCCGCCCGGCTTAAGCATGCGGATTGCCTGGTCGAAGGTGTCGTTGTCGCCGCCTGCGATAACGATCTTGTCAACGCCTTTTCCGCCGGTCTTAGCCATGATCTGGTCAACGATGTCACCCTCTTTGTAGTTGATGATTTCCGTTGCGCCGAATTCCAAAGCGAGGTCTGCGCAGTTCTTTCTGGAGCCGACCGCATAAATTGTGGATGCACCGCGAATTGCCGCGCCCGCAACTGCCATAAGACCGACAGGGCCGATACCGATAACGGCAACGGTGTCGCCGAACTGGATGTCTGCCATTTCAACGCCGTGGAAGCCTGTCGGAACCATATCCGCAAGCATGCAAGCCGCTGCGATATCCATTCCTTCCGGAAGGTGAGCGAGGTTTCCGTCTGCATCGTTAACGTGGAAAAATTCGCCGAAAACGCCGTCTTTGAAGTTCGAGAACTTCCAACCGGAAAGCATTCCGCCGGAATGCATGGCGAAGCCGCCCTGCGCCTCAAGAGAGTTCCAGTCCGGTGTGATGGCCGCGATCAAAACTCTGTCGCCCGGCTTAAAATCTTTTACGAGCGCGCCGACTTCAACAACTTCGCCGACCGCTTCGTGTCCGAGAATCATTTCGTGACGATCGCCGATAGCTCCCGCCCATACCGTGTGAACGTCCGACGTACACGGAGCGAGTGCAAGCGGCTTACAAATTGCGTCACAAGGTCCGCAAACCGGTCTTTCTTTTTCAACCCAACCGGTTTCACCGATTTTCATCATTGCAAAACCTTTCATTGTAACATACCTCCTGAAAATAAAAAATCCACAGAAATTAACCTATCTCTGATATATTAACATATTGTCCGATTTTTCGCAACAATTTTTTCGTTTTTTGTTTTTTTGTCGATGAAATCGCGGTTGGTGGCTTTTACACCGTTGAGAAAATCTTTGTTAAATCGAAATTCCGTAGGGGCGGCTAGGGAAGCCGCCCCTACGAACGAGGAACATCAAGGTCGAGACGGAAAAACGAAAACTTTTTGTAACAGATTTGTTTCCGTTGATTGATTAATTTAGTCGTTTAAAGTATAGACTTTTTTTAGCATATGTGGTATATTTAAATGAATAACTAAGCGAGGTGCAAAAATGACCAATAAAGAAAAAGCCGAACGCGCAGCCGCTTCGGTAATACTTGACGCACTGTTTAAATATGTTGACAAAGACCCGCAAAAGAACATCATAAAGCTCCTTTCCGTCGTTGAAAAACTCAGCGGGAACACCTTCCCGAAAAAGAACTTTGCGGCAATGAAAAAGGCTATCGCCAAAGGTAGCGGTGTTTATTATGATTACGCAATGAGCTTCCTTCGTGACCTTGACCGCGACCTTTTGAAAAAGATGTTGCTCGCTCTCGGTCTCGGCGCCGGTGTTAACGGAACGAAGGCGGTTCGAAAAAATCGCGACGTTTATAAATGCAACATTCCGTTTCTCATTCTGCTTGACCCGACAAGTGCCTGCAACCGAAACTGCAAGGGCTGCTGGTCGGCTCAATACGGACACAAGTCAAGTCTTAGCTACGAAGAGATGAGCGGCGTTGTTTCTCAGGGTCGCGAGCTCGGAACTCATCTTTATATGTTTACCGGCGGCGAACCGCTAATCAAGAAACAGGAGATAATCCGCCTTTGCGAAGAATATCCCGACTGCGCCTTCCTTGCGTATACGAACGGAACTCTCATTGACGAAGCTCTTTGCAAGGACACCCTTCGCGTCGGCAACCTTGCCTTTGCGTTGAGCGTTGAAGGCACGGAAAACTCGAACGACGCGCGCCGCGGAGAGGGCAGCTATCAAAAAACGATTGAAGCGATGCACCTTCTTAAAAAGCACGGCTGCCTTTTCGGAATGTCGGTCTGCTACACGAGCGAAAACGTCTCCTTCGTCACGAGCGACGATTTTATGGATAAGATGATCTCCATGGGCGTAAAGTTCGGGCTTTATTTCAACTTTATGCCTGTCGGTCACGACGCTCCCACCGAGCTCATTCCCACGCCGGAGCAAAGAGAGCATATGTATAACTGGCTCAGAAAGACCAGAAACGGCGAAACCGGAAAGTCGCTGTTCGTTATGGACTTCCAAAACGACGGTGAATATGTCGGCGGTTGCATCGCCGCGGGAAGGAACTATTTCCATATCAACTCTGCCGGCGACATGGAGCCGTGCGTTTTCATTCATTTTTCCGACTCGAACATTAAGGAAAAGACCCTTCTCGAAGGGCTTCGCAGCCCGCTGTTCATGGCTTTCCGTCACGGTCAGCCGTTTAACGACAACCACCTTCGCCCCTGTCCGATGCTCGAAAACCCGCAATGCCTTCGAAGCATAATCGGCGAGACCGGAGCGAAGTCAACCAATCTTCTCGGCGAAGAAAGCGCCGAAACGCTTTGCGCAAAATGTGACCGCTTTGCTGCCGAATGGGCGCCGCAGGCGGAACGAATTTGGAACAGCACGAAGCACCCAAATCCGAAAACGCAATATTATCGCGACACGCCCGAGGGCAAAGCCGAACTCAAAAAGCACTGAAAAAACAAAAAACACAGGGGGTCGTCCTTTTGGGCGACTCCCTGTTCTTTTCGGCGAAGAAAGGCGTTCAGCCTTTAACTTCTTTTATAAGCTCGGCGAAACCGACCGCGATTGCGGAAGCGGAATGGTTTGAACCGGCGTTGATCTCTTCGTTCTCGGTGAACATCGAACGAATGTCGTTGTCGGGAATGATATAGCCGATCTGGTCGTTGGCGAGACCGAAGCAAAGCAGCTTTTCAACGCCCGCCGTTTCGGCGAAGGGCTCATAATCCCAGCTTTCGCCGCGCCAGGTCTTGTCCTTTTCAATGACGCCGCCCCAAAGAAGTTCGGGAGCTATCTCGCCCGGCGCGAAGAAAACGCCGACCCTGTTTCCGAGCTCCATATATCCGATTTCGGTTATCGCAACAAAACCGCCGTTGCTTTTCGCGAGAAGGGTGTTAACAAGACCTTCCCTGACGGCGAGGGCAAGTATCTGATTTTCGAGCTCAATATAAAGCTTCTTTGCCGCGACGTTGAGCACCGGGTCAAGCTTGACATCGTTGTCAACAGCGATGAGGCGGTCCGCAAGAGCTTCGCCCATGGCTTTGACCTTTGCGCCGGGAACCTCGCTGTCAAATTCAAGCGTGCTGTAATCGCCGGTGATTGCAAGCTCCGCGCCCTGAACGTAAACAACGTCCGCACCGGTTTTTTCGCGAACGCTTTCGCGAAGATAATAAGGGAAGTCACCGCTTATTTTGCTCGTTGAAATTCCCGAGCCGACGGCGTGAATGCCGCCTTCGCAGACCCAGATTTCGTTTTCGGTTTCGTCGTCGGGAACGAAACGAAGCCTGTGAAGTTCGGGGTCGATGACGATCGGTTCGCGCTTGTCGTGAATGTATTGCGAAGCGTCAACGCTTCCGTAATAGAGCGTTCCGACCTCCATGTCGTTAACGGCGTTTATGATTGTGGAAGTAACGGTTGAGTAAAGATTTTCCATAAAGGCGGGAGTCTTTCCGCCGATGAACTTGTCGGTGTCCGCGCCGATGAGGCTGAGGAAGGGGTTGGCGGCGAGAGCCTGCAAAAGCGGAGCACCCATTCCGAGAATGTCGATGCACGAATGCTGGTGCAAAACGGAAACGTTGACCGAGATGACGTTGTTCTCCGCCGCGAAGGAAGCAAGGCGCGAACGAATTTCGGCAACGTCGCCGCTCGCGATTCCGTAACCGTCGATTACGGCGTGAACGACGGTGCCGCTGACGCTGTCGGAAACGGCGTAGGCTGTGACGAGCTGGTCATCGACAATTTCGGTCGGCTGTCTGCCTTTGAAGGCTTCGAGAGAGCCCGCCATATAGACCTTCTCGCCTTTGTAAAGATACACGCCGTCGCTGTATTCGAGATCCTTTATGAGCGAATCTTCGGCGAAGCCCATTTTCCACTGAGAGGAAGAGGTCACGGCGGTGTCAAAGCTTTCCTCGCCGGGATAAAAGTTTTTCGGCTCGTATTCTTCAAGCGGCGGGAAAGTGTCTCCGAGGTCGAGCCCCGGAATGAGGTGATTGAGAACCTTCAAAACAACGGTCACGAGCTTGTCAAGAACCATGTATAACCGGCTCTTTATCCAATCTCCGGTTCCGTTGTTCGGGTCAACCTTTGAAGCGGCGAGTGCCGTTGCGCTGAAGCACGAAAGAGCAACGAGCACAGCCAAAAGCAGAGCAATGGCTTTTTTCAGTTTTTTCATTGTCGGTATTCTCCTTTTCCGGGCAGGGGTTCCCTGCCAAAAAGTCTTTTCTTTAAGCTGACGAAAGTCGGCTCGTTCGCCGCCTTCATCGGCGGCAATTTAATTTTAACACGCTTTTAACCAAATTGCAACGCTTTAATTTCGATAACCGACGACGGACCCAAAAAACGCGGTTGACCCGCGTTCGGAAAGTCAAACAACGCCCTTTCCCCTTGCGGTTTACGTTTCTCCATCCGTAGGGGCGGTTCGGGAAACCGCCCGTGCGAATTTTTTCGAAAACATCGAAGCACACAAAGAAAAATCGCTCCGCCGAAAAACATCGGCGGAGCGATTATTGTGTTTTGCGTTTTTTAAAGCTCAATCCTTACAACATAAATGAGGAAAATGTTCCACGCAACGGTAAAGATCTTGACAATGTACTCAAAGAAGGTCGAAAGGAAGCTCTTTGCTTCTTCCTGCTGAACCTCGTCTTCCGCGGCGTTGTAGTCCGCAACGACTTCGCCCTGAGTTTTGTCCTTTTGAATTGCAAAGCGGTCAACGTTTTCCGCGCCGTTTTCGTCAACACCATAGGCGTTCATGTAAAGCACGCCGTCAATGATCTCGATCGAAGCGAACATCGGTGCGTCGAGCGAGAAGACTTTTTCTCCGCGCGGGAAATATTTGTCGGTCTTCGAAGCGTCGTTTTGAATGTAGGTCTTGACTCCGGAGCAACCGGTGATAAGATATGTCGTACCGGTCGGCATTACCTGAGTTTTGTAAATATCGCCGTCCTTTTTGAGATAGGTGATATCGGTTGCGACCTTTTCGTTGTTCACGAGCGAAGCCGTTCTGAGATAAACGTGGTCGTGACCGGCAAAGACCATATCAATTGAAAGCTGCGGCATGAGAACCGAAAGCTGGTCTCTGATTGCGCAAACATCGTCGTCTTTATAATGCGAGCCCTGTGAATAGGGAGATTTGTGAAGGGCAACGAATTTCCATTGCGCGTCGCTTGCGTTCATGTCGTTCTTGAGCCATTCAATCTGCTTGTCGCTGAGACCCTCGGTCGTTTCGTCAAGGTCGTTCGAGTTGAGAACGGCAATGTGAACGTTGTTATAGGTGAAGGAATAATAAACGCCGGTTGTGGTGTCCTGCTCCGGAACGTTCGGGAGCGTGAAGTAGTTCACCGTTGCGTAAGTTCCCTTGTCCTCATGGTTGCCGCTCATCGGCATCATGTAGGTGTTCATCAGATATTTCGAGGCGGTGTCAAACATATACTGCCACTGATGGTTGTTGTCGCCGTGGTCAACAAGGTCGCCGGTGTTGAGAATGAAGTCGGCGTCGGGATATTTTTCAAAAGCGTTCTTGAGAACGTTTACCCATGACCTTTCGTATTGGCGAACGTTTTGCGACTGCGGGTCGGACATATGGAAGAACGTGACGTTGTTCGTTCCGTCGGCGGTCGTGATTTTTCCCGTTTCGCTCCACCAGCCGCGAGCTTCGTTACCGACTCTGTAATAATAGGTCGAACCTTTTTCGAGGCCGCTGAGCGTTGCGGTGTGGCGAATCATGTCAAACTCATAATCAAAGAGACCGAAAATTCCGAGGTCGATTCCGGGGAAGGAACGGACAACCTTTTCGCTCGTTGTCTTCACCGTGAAGCCTTCGGGAGTGTTTGCCTTTCCGGTGAACTGCGGCTCTGTGTCCGCTTTGTAAATTTCGATATCGCTTTCTTCAAGCGAATACTTCGAGAACCAACCGATTGTGCTTTCGGTCTGAGAGTCGCTTCCCATGACCTGGCTTATCATCGTCGGCAAACGATAGTTCTCTCTCGTCGCTTCAACTTCTTTCGGGGTGGTGAAATAGGAGACGCTGTTGTCGCCCTTTTCCTGCGGATTTTCGTCCGCACTGAAGTCGTTGAGAACCCAGGCGATGAAAATTCCGATTGACTCAAGCTGGCTTTCGGTGAGATACTTGCTCAAAAGCAAACCGTCAAGCACATCGTAAAGGCTTGAATACGGAAGGACACCGAGACCGAAAACGATCTTTACGAGGTTGAGATAGCTGAAGTCGCCGCGAAGAACGTGGCTGAGAAGATAGTTGATGCCTTCGCCCATCTTCGCCTGAATGAAATCATCGGCAAGGAGCTTGTCAACTCTGATTTCGAGCTTCGCGAGAATTGCGTCTTCGACAAGGTCTTCGAGCGCAATGTCAATAAGGTCATAGAAGAACTCGTGGAAGAGCGTTCCGTTTTCGAAGTTGTCGAGAACGGTATTGAGGAACTTGTCGTCCGAGCGGTCTTCGTTTCCGTCGTACCAATATGCCATTGCGGAAAGGACGGCATCGCCGAGAGTTCCGTTGCGTTCGGTGCTTCCGAAGCCGAGCGAATCAATGAACTTTGTGCAGGGAACGTCGGCAACTTCGTAATTGACGAGTTTTTCGATTATCGGCTGGAGGGTATCGTAAAGATTTTGCGGGTTTTCGATATAAAGCTTTGAAACCTGGTCGCAAAGATCTTCGATGAACCACATGAGGTTATCGACCGAGAAGATGTTGTATGAACCTATCTTGATTCCGTCCTTGATATAGGGAGAAAGGAAGTCGGTCAAAATCTGTTCAAGGTCGATATTCATCGTTTTAAGATACGGAAGGATGCCGCCCGCGGCGGTGATATCTTTGAGGAACGAGCCGAGATAGCTCTTGACGAGACCCATGGCGAACATTGTCACGTCTGCCTTTTCGCCGTCTGCGAGTCCGCCGCCGAAGCAGAGGGCAAACGCCTTTTTCCTGTAAGTTCCGTTTTCATATGTAACACCGTCAAAGGTCATCTTTTTAACGCTGTCAAAATCAATCGACTCGATTTCGAGCTCGCTTTCGCCGTCTTCATAAGTGGAAACGGTCATTTCGCGATACATATTCGGATAACCGGTGAGGGAGTTGGTTTCAACGTCATAAAGAGTTTCGCCGTTATCGTTCGTGACAGCGGCAACGTCGTTCGTGTGCAGGTGACCGGAGAAGGAGTAGTGAATTCCCCAATCGGCGAGCTGCTCGGAAACTTCGAGATAGTTATCGAGAGTGAACGCAAAGGTTATCGAAGGCTCGCACTCCATGTGCGGCGCCATGTTGTGGTGAATCATAAGAAGCGGAGTTTTTCCGTTGTCGGTGGCGTCGGTCGCCCACTTTTTGACCCATTGCATGAGCTCGGGCGTTACGGTTCCGTCGGTCTGGTCTTTTTGCGGCTCGTCGAAGGAATATTTGCAAGAATCGACAACGATGAGGCGATAGTTTTCGTCAAGGTCGGCAACGTAGGAAAGCGCACCCTGAATTTTTTCGCCCTTTTCGGCGTAGGTATCTATCGCGTGGTCATAACCGAGATTTTTGTAAACCTCGCGGAATTCGTCGGCGGTAATGGCTCTTGTGCTTTCCTTGGTGTCGTTTTCGAAGGTAACGGCTTTGGTGGTATTGATGTCGTGGTTACCGTTGATTACAAAGAACTCAAGGCCATACTTTTCTTCGTATTCTTCAAGAATTTTCGCAAGGGTTGTGTGTGCTTCGTATTCGCTGTCCTTTGTCAGGTCACCGGAAACGAGAACATACTTGATTCCGTTTTGCTTGCTTCTTTCGCCGAGGGTGTCGAGCGCGGTGCGAAGAATCTGCTCCGACTCGTTGAACATCTTTGAGCTCAGGCGGCAAAATTCAAGCCACTCGGCGCTTCTGTTTCCCATGAGGCTTTCGGGATAAAGATGAATGTCGGATATTGACGCGAAGGGAAGCGATGCGGTTTTTTTTCCGTGTTCAGGCAGCGCGGCGGAGGTCAGCGAAACACAGCCGAAACTCAGCACGAGCGCAAGAACAAGACAAAGAACCTTTTTAAGGTTTTTCATAGCGGTCTCCTCTTTTCCGAAAAAGATTTCGGCTCGAGTCTGCCGTGCAACCGCCCGAAAAGAGCGGCCTTCGGCATTCTCAGCCATCTATGTATTATATCAAAGACAAGTCGTTTTTTAAAGTTTTAAAACGACAAATTGACATTTTCGGCGTTTTGTCAAAAATTGATTGCGCTTTTTTGTTGAATATGGTGAGACAAAAAACACCGTTTTGACGAAAAATAATGTTTTCGCGGCGATTGACGTTTCTGCGTTTCGTAGGGGTGGCTCGCGAAGCCGCCCGTTTTTTTATATGACGCGAATGTCCTTTTCGGTGTTCGCAATTTTATCGCTCCGCGAATAACGCCAGCGCGGCGGTTGACGTTCCTGCGTTTTCGTAGGGGCGGCTCGCGAAGCCGCCCGTTTTTTTATATGACGCGAATGCCCTTTTCGATGTTCGCAATTTTATCGCTCCGCGAATAATGTCCGCGCGGCGGTTGACGTTCCTGCGTTTTCGTAGGGCGGCTCGCGAAGCCGCCCGTGCCCCCATAAAATCAAACAACACCCTTTCGGTATTCGCCTTTTCATCGTTTCGCAGAACGGCGTGACCATATATAAATGAAACACGCGGCAATTCACGTTCCTTTTGCAAAACGAACGCGCAACCATATATAAACGAACCGCGTGGGCGGGTGGGTGTTCCCCGGGCGGTTTCGCGAACCGCCCCTACGAATTGTGGGGGACAACCTCACTTCGGACATATAAAAATCGGGCGGCTTCCCAAGCCGCCCGAAACCGTTTTAATATTGTTAAATCATCCTGCGTCTAAAATAATTTCAATTGCTTTTTCAAACTCCTTTTCTTCGCGCTTCGAAAAGAGAAAATGAAAGAGAGTTGAACGAAGACTTTCTTTTTCTTCGCCTTTTTCTTTCTTGGTTTGTTTTTCGTGGTCTTTTTCTTTTTCGCTTTCGCGGTTTTGCTCCTCTTCGGCGCGGCGAAGGTCAAACGCCTTTTTGACCGCGGAAATAAATTGACGCTGAGTGTAAACGCAAAGCCGTTCAACGCCAAGCTCTTCGGCTAACTCTTCAAGTTGAACAACGGCGTCCGCACCGTATTCCGCGACCATGTTCCGAAACGTTTTCGGCGAAAAATAAAAGATTCTTCCCAAAAGATAAGAGAACGCTTTTCTGGTGTCAAGATAGCCCATTCTCATTCGCCTTTGAACGGTTTCGCTGTCAAAATCGAACGAAGCGCCAAGGTCGTCAATGTTGTGCGGTCGAATATAAACGATGTTCGAATTCAAAAAATCAAGATTGTGACTGACCCCTTTTATCGTTGAAATATCAACAACGACGAGGCGGTTGAAGCCGTGCTTTTTTAACATGGAAACGGGGGTGTTGTCATAAACGCCGCCGTCAAGAAACCTTTCGCCCTCGGGACCGATGTTGTTCGCCAACGGTATATTCGAAGAAGCGAGAAGATAGTCAACGAGCTGTCCTTGCGGAATATCGTCAATAAAAAGCTCAAGACCGCTGACACCCTGGTTCATCTGCACGGTTACAAGCCCGAAGGGAATTTTGCTTTCGCGAACCTTTTTTTCGTCGATGTATCGCGAAAGAAAATCTTTCACCGGCGAAGCGTCAAAGCCGCCGTTTTTCAAAAACTCCCTGAACAGCACGCCCCAATTCTTCGTGCTGAAAAGATTTTCCGGGTCGGGAAGCGGCTCGGAAATATTGACGCCCTTGTCGAGCGAAACGTTGTTCCAAAGCTCGCGCGCGGCGTTGAAGTCATCCGCGGCGATAAGCGCGCCGTTGATTGAACCTATTGAAACGCCGGCAATCGCTTCAAAGCGAACCCCGATTTCACGCATGGCTTCCCACGCACCGATTTGATACGCGCCCTTTCCTCCGCCGCCGGCAAGAACAAGACCATATGGTTTCATGCTTTCACCCCGCAAAAAAATTCTTCGGTCGCGCCGCCTTTCGGCAGCACTGCTTATAGTATTTTACTCATATTCGAGAATGTTGTCAACATCCCCGAACAGCGAACGGCTTGGGGTTATTCCTCGTTTGCAACCTCTCCACTGAAATGTTTTCGGATATATCCGGAAACATTTCAACGAAAGCAGAGAAAACTTAAGAACAAAAAATCAGAAGACACTACTGACCGATTCCGTTTGCACCGAAGATTATCTCGAAAATCCAAAGACACTCTCGATCAGATCGTCCACTGCTGCGTCACGTTCTCTACGTATTACGCCTTCGCAAGTTGCATAGAAGTGGAGAATACAACTTCGACACAGGTTGTATAGAAGTTAAATTTGCAAAAAAGTAAGGCACTAACTATTTATCGGTTAGTGCCGTGGAGAGTTTGGCTATTTATCTACAGAAAAGTCGAAATAATATATTCCATCACCTTGCAACGATACATCAATGGTGGTTCTGCCGTATTTTTGCAAATCTTGATATGTAATACGATGCCCTTCTTTAATGCCCATTCGTTTCCTAAGATATTTGCCTAATTCGGCTTTCGATGGAGTACTTGAAACTTGCTTTGGATATAATTCCTTTTTCCCGTTAATGTTTTTAGGGACAGATCCTTCCAGCAATCCAGTCATTGTGGTTCCATCGTCCCACAGAATTTCAATGTTATCGTTGTGTCTGTGTCCAGAACGACCAATCTGTTCACCATCCGATGGACATTCCTGCTTTTTAGGAAACATATTTGGATAATGCTCGATCAAATCACTGCCAATTCTGATATACGCATCGTTAATATTAACATGAGACCCTGTAAGTTTAGCCAAGCCCCAGTTTATGCCGCTTTGGGGAGGCACAACAGGATTTCCGTCATCCATGATGAACAATGGCATTGAGCAGACATATTTATCATAAACAATGGGATTGGTATCTTCATTTGGCGTGTGTTTTTTGCGTTTGTTTTCTGATACTGTAGCATCATTACATGAGATGGCTTTACCAAGAACTAAATCTATATACTGATCTAATGGTTCAAAAGTATCAGCGGTTGCGTCTGCAAGAACTTCCTTAAACGGAGTAGTCAACCCATTAGTTGAGAAATTAGCGCTTCCAATCAATGCACTACGAACTTCACCTTTATACTTCCAGATATAGCATTTTGCATGAACGGGAATAGTTGAATACAAAATGCTTACTTTGCTCAATTCTGCATCCGCATCAACTAATGCACTGTGTAAGCTTCGTTGAATACCATCACAACCATACATCCCATAAATTACGGTTGACTTTATTGGTAGAGATTCCAGTTTTCTAATAGGATGCGGACCAACATATCCAGAAATGATTACCAATTCATCACAGGACAATAATTGATTTCTGTTGAAAATTATTTGGTCAAGATTTCTATAAAACAGCATTATTATCACCACCATTCTCAAAAATAAGCTCGTAAATCGCAGTCGCCAGTATTTTAGAAAAAATTGGGGGAACTGCATTACCAATCATTTTATAAGCATCAGCTTGTGTTCCTGTAAATTCGTAATTATCCGGAAAACCTTGTAAACGAGCCGCTTCTCTTACTGTAATACTTCTTGCCTGTTCCGGGTCTGGATGAATATGTCTTAACCCATCCTTAAATAAGTGAGCAGGAATCAAATTGCTTGGCTCATCCCATCTAATAACATGATATTTATGAACGTTAGAGACACAACCTGTTACCTCTGTATATAACTTTTTCAATGCCTCAATGCTGACATATTTGTTTTCACCGCTTTCAATGTCACGAGCAAGCATTGCAAAGAGCTTTTGGTCTCGCTCACTATGCCATCTGGAAGCATGATTTGATATTCCGTCTATTTCAAAACTATGAGAATATCTTTTCTTGCCAATCTTAAATTCTTCGGTAGGATAAAGTTTTGGTAAATCACCAATCGCCTCTCGAACTGTCTTTTTGCCTTTCACTTTGAAGCTTGGCAAAACTGAGAAATAAAAATGCTCCAACAATTCATTTGCTTTTTCTCCGAAGGCTTCTTTACTTAAACCAAGGATAATTATACGACTGCGATTTTGGGGAACGCCGTACTCAGTAAAATCAATAATTGCCTTGGACAAATCTGTCAGAACTACATATCCTGCATCGTCAAAAGTCTTTTGAATAGTTTTGATAATTGGCTCTCCAGTTGGTGCAGCACTTAAAATGCCGGGAACATTTTCAAAAACAAATGCTTTAGGCTTGTAGTGGGTGACAACTTTCACGTAACTTTCAAATAAAAAATTACGATAATCATTTTTCATTCCGTGCTCATCACGAACTCGCCCTGCAATAGAATAGGCTTGACATGGCGGACCGCCAATAATAATATCAACGATCTGATTCTTTATAATAGCATCCAGGCCGTCATTTTGACCGTAGTCTTCGTCAGACCATCCATTGAACAATTTCTCTGTTCTCTGAATATCAAAACGAAGAACACGAGAATAAGCATCTTCCATCCCCCAACACTCTTTTAGGTGTTTGGCAAGAGTATCGCACGGTGCTTTTTCCCATTCAACACACGCAAGGGTTTCATATAAACCAGATTGCTCAAACCCTTCGCAAAGTCCTCCACACCCAGCAAATAGATCAATCGCTTTTACTTTATTCATATTTCTTGCCCTCGATAATCTCATTCAATGCCTCTCCAAGTGCTTGTCCCAAAAGGGGAGGAACAGCATTTCCTACCTGTCGATTCTGTTGCGTTTTTGTTCCAGTAAAAACAAAATCGTCTGGGAAAGATTGGAGCCTGGCATTTTCTCTTATGGTTGGAACTCTGTTGTACTGATAATGGAAATGATTTCTATGGCCGGTATCAATAGTTTTTGATGGTTTATTTCCATTGTAACGTGTCCATGCTTCGTTGAATTTTCTGCTTTCGCCAACTCCTTTTGGCAAATCTCTCCAGTTGCCACCTTCTGGAACTTGTGCAATGGTGTCAATAACAAATTGCTTATGTGCAGTAGCAACATGATTATGTAATACTGTACAGCTACCACGCATTTTCTTTTGATATTCGGTGCGAGGTTCGGATACATAAGCATCTACCTCGGTTCCAAGTTCGCTAACACGAGCAGGTAAGTCATCCAATGCCTCTCTACAAGTAACATAATGCTCTGCACTAAGAATTGGTTCTGGGAATTTTGGAGTGCCTATATCGGCTCTTATTCCCATAAAAATAAGTCTCTTTCGCATTTGAGGAACGCCATAATCAGCCGCACAAAGAATTTTGCACTCGATATTGTAGCCCATATCTCTAAAACGACGAAGTACCTCATCTTTAACTTGTCCATCGTACATGGTTGCCATTCCAGGGACATTCTCAATAATGAATCCCTTGGGTTGATACTGACGAACCATTTCCAAAACAGCGAGGTACAGTTTGTTTCTTGGGTCATCAAAATTTCTTGGACCAGTGAGTGAAAAACCTTGGCATGGAGGACCAGCAATAATTACATCTATTTCACGTTCTCCGACAATTCGCTTGATTTCATTAAATGTTTCCTGCTTAGACAAATCGGCGTTTAGAGGTTTTGCTCCGTCATGATTTAGTGCAAATGTGTTCAATGCAGCTTGATCATTATCTACTCCAACAATAATATCAAAACCAGCATCCATAAAGCCTCTTGAGAGACCTCCGCACCCCGCAAACAAATCAATTGCATTCATTGGTTTGTTCCTCCACGCTATCATCTTTTTTTACAAATTCACAAATGTCAGAAATATCACAATTGAAACGAGAACATATTTTTAATAATACTTCCATGCTTACAGGTTGCCCTTTGCTTAATTTTGCTAAAGTATTGGTTCCAATGCCTGTTAATGAACGTAATTCGCTTTTGTTCAAATTACGGTCAATCATAAGTTTCCATAATTTGTTATAACTTACTTCCATTGTTTTTCTCCTCGTTCGTACATATAGTCCTATAAGCATAACTCATCTAATCTATTATATCATATATCACAAAAACTGTGTTTTTCAAGGGAGAAATAAAACATTTCAAAATCTGCATTTTTCATGCCGACGGAGAAATGTGGATTTTGGAACTTGTACGTGATGCCAACTTAAAATGAAAAAGAAACTTACGTAGCATTTAACGCAAGTTCCTTTCTACTTTTAATTTAAATCAATTCGCTTTTTATGATTTCCTCGGCTCGGTTGCGGATGCTGTTTATACCTCTAACCCATGCCATCTGATCGTGCTGTTTCATGCCCTCTGTTACGTTCTCGGCGGCCTTCATCTGCTCGATGATAAGTTCAAGACGGCTCTGTGTTTGCTCGTTAAAATCAGCCACATACGTCCACAATTCACCGCTGAGACAAAGATTATTGAAGCGAATAGGGTTATACTCCTTGATATAATCTCTGTGCATACATCCTCACTTACCAGTAGGTCTGGTTCCCTCCGGTAAGCGAATATCGGGAGTGTAGTAAGTTCCTGCATAATATGTTCCTCCATAATATTAAAAGAAAGAGCGTTAAGATAAAAAATGAGTGATGCTCGATCTTTCAACCTGGCATCGCTCATTTCGTTGTTACACCAACCCTGCATGACAGATGCCGTAAAATAGTTAAATTGTTCGTTTAACTGTTTTACGAACACCCGACATTACTCAGCGGTTGTTTTTTGATAATAACGCCGCTTTTTATCGCGGCGTTATCGGTTTTCTTTTTCTTCATTCAACGAACGACGCAAGCAGCGACCCATAGGTGGCAATATCCATTGCGGAGATATCGGTCTTTATCAGGTTGACGAGTTCGTTGAATCGCCGGGTGAGGTTTTGCGTCTCCTCGTTTTCGAGCGAGAGCGAAAGATAATAGGAGATGAGCCCTGTGATGCCTTCGCTTTCGCTTTGGGCGTTGTCGCAAAGATAGCTGAAATAGCGACTGATGTTGTCGGCGGAAAGGGTCTGCTCGCCCTCGTTGATTATGAAGTTGATTCCGTTGTAGGTGTGATGTACCTCCTGCGGAATGCTGAGCGTCTGTTCGCCGAAAGCGTTGAAGACGGAAAAAACGTCTTTTTCGTCAACGATGATATAGCGGTCGATGTCTCTTCCGCTGCAGGCGCGAACCGCCCAAATCAGTCCGTCCGAACCGGAGCGTTTGAAATGCTCTTCAATGCTACCCTCGGTTGAACCGACAACGCAACGCTCGGCGGCGGAAAGATATGAAATTTCAAAATATCCCTTTTCGCTGTCTGCGGTCAGGCAGGCAAGCAGTTTGACCGTTCTTTCTTCTTCGCTGCAAACCGCGAGAAGGAAGCTCGCCTTGAGCTCCTGCGGCGCGCTGCTGTCGGCGAAAAGTTGAAGGGCAAGCGTTTCCGGCTGCGACTGCGTGGTTGCGTCCGCGTTCAGCTTTTCGTCCACAAGAGTGAACGCCGAAACCAAGGCAACGAGCACAACGACCGCGGCAAAAACCGAAAGCAACAGCTTGTTTGACAAAAAGTGTTTCAACTTGTCTTCGCGCCGCATTGAAGCGTGAGTCGTTTCGGGCATCGAAGGAAGTTCAAAATCCGAAAGCTTTTTCATTACAGTACATTCCCCAAAAGTTTTTTCGTTTCGTCCTCTTGCTTTATTTTAACACAATATCAAAAGACTGTCAAATTTTGGGGGTGAGCAACTTTTTCGTTAATTAAAAACGGGACGTAAAATTTTTGCTTTTACGTCCCGAGGAGCTTATTTTCACTTTATCTTTACGCTGCTTGTTTTTGACCACGCGGAATAGAGTTTC
>CAYOEN010000016.1:0-29420 GCA_964403085.1 uncultured Faecalibacterium sp.
GGTTTGTTACCTGCCATCTGAAGGCGCTTCATAAAGCACAGAGCCATAAAGTGACCGACATGGAGAGAATCCGCCGTCGGGTCAAAGCCGATGTAAAAAACGGCTTTTCCGTTGTTTATGAGGTCTCTGATCTCGTTTTCGTCAGTCACCTGGGCAATAAGACCGCGGGCAACAAGTTCGTCGTATATCTGCATTTTGAAATCCTCCGTTTTTCAATGGAAATAAAATTATTAATAGCTAATTATACACCGATACATAATACAGGTTTTAATTCACGATGTCAAGAAAAAGTATGCGAAAAATCAATAAGCTCACGAGCAGACTCAAGGGTCGAAGGTGTGACAACATCGCCGCCGATGATTCGCGCAAGCTCCTGCGTGCGTTCCTCACCGTCAAGCTTTTTGACCTTCGTTTGAGTTTCGTCAATATCGCTCTGCTTTTCAATCAGCAAATGATTGTCGGCAAAAGCGGCAATTTGAGCGAGGTGGGTCACGCAAACGACCTGTCTGCCGTGCGAAACCTCGCGCAACTTCGCGGCAATCTTATGCGCCGCTCGTCCGCTCACGCCGGAGTCGATCTCGTCAAAAATCATCGTTTCCTCATCGGTGCTCTGCGCAAGAACGCAGCGAACGGCAAGCATCACTCTTGAAAGTTCACCGCCGGAAGCAATTTTTGAAAGCGGACGTTGCTGTTGACCCGCGTTTGCGCTGAAAAGAAACTCAACTTCGTCAATTCCGTTTTCATAAGGTTCTCTGTCTTTAAACTCAACGGAAAAGGCGGCGCGCGGCATATCAAGAAAAGCAAGTTCGCCCGCAACCTCAGCTTCAAATCGAAGCGCGGCAGCTTTTCTGTGATCGGAAATCAGGCAACCGAGATCAAAAACTTTCTTCTCAAGCGCCGCGACCTGTTTTTCAAGTTCCGCCCTTCGTTCGGCGGAAAAGGCAATTGAGTTGTATTCCTCTTTTGCCTTTTCGAGGAAAGAAATCATATCCTCTTCCGTGGCACCGTATTTTTGAGAAAGGCGATACAGAACATCAAGCCGCATTTCGATGCTGTCAATATCTTCGTCCGTGCTGTCAAATTCGGATATTTTTGAAGAAACATCGTTCAGGCACTCTTCAAGCTCATAACGAAAATTCGCAACAGACTCGGCATAAGGCGAAAATTCGCTGTGGTAATCACTGAGCTGGGCGAGAAACGAACTGAGTGCATACAGGCTGTCTGCCAAACCGGCAGTGTTTTCGTCACCCGCAAGAAGCGAATGACAAGAATAAAGATTTTTCAAAATCTTTTCGCGGTTTTGAACGCGGCTTTTTTCTTCTTTGAGACGTTTTGTCTCACCGACTGTTATGGCTGCGTTTTCAAGTTCCGATATCTGATACTCGAGAAAATCAAGACGGCTTTGCTTGTTTTCTTCGTCCGAATCGAGCGAACACAGCTCGCGCCGAAGAGAAAGAAGCTCATGATAAAAGCCGCGGTACTCTTCAAGCAGTCCCGCGACGTTGGCAAGCGCATCTATATAACCAAGATGGCTTTCGGGCTGCAAAAGTTTTTGGCTGTCGTGCTGGCCGCAAATGGTGATAAGCTCTCTGCTGAGTCGTTTAAGCATGGTCGCCGTGAGCGGCTGACCGTTGACCTTGCAGGAACTTCTTCCGTCACAGGTAAAGGTTCGGCTGATAAGCAACGAATCATCCTCTTCACCTTCAACATCAAGTTGCGCCAACACGGCTTTTACATTATCGGAGATATTTTCAAAAAACGCAGTGACCCTGGCTCCTTTTTCGCCGCTTCGAACAAGCTCTTTCGTTGTTCGCTCTCCGAGAACTGCATTTATTGAGTCAATAACAATCGACTTACCGGCACCGGTCTCACCGGTGAGAATATTAAGACCCGGTTCAAAGAAAATGTTTGCTTCTTTTATAACGGCAACATTTTCAATTTTCAAATCTGTTAGCATAGTTATTTCCTGCTGAAAATGTCCGTCAGCGGTCCTTTCTCAGTAAAATGGCTTTCAAAAAATCATTATCGGACGTAGCCTTTTATCTTTCGGCAAAAATCGGCAGCAGCGTTTTCGTCGCGACAGAGAACAAAGAAAGTGTTTTCGCCGCCGAGAGTACCGACGACGTTTTCCTCCGGAAGATTATCAACGGCTTCGCACGCCGCTCCTGCCATTCCGGAAATGCACTTGACCACGACCATATTGCCGGCATAGTCCGCGCCGGTAACGGAATGGGACAAAATTGAAAGGAACTTTTGCGACATATCCTCCGTTTCGTTCCTGGCGGCAGAGTATTTGTAGCGTCCGTTTTCCACCGGAGACTTCACAAGCTTCAGCGCTTTTATGTCTCGCGAGACCGTTGCCTGGGTAACGTCATAGCCAAGCTCGTGAAGGCGGTTCATAAGTTCTTCCTGCGTTCCGAGTTCCTCTTTTTCAACAAGGGTAAGAATCGCTTCGTGTCGGTTCCTTTTCATAGTCAGTTGCTCTCCTTCTTTATGCACGTCGTTCAATCAGTTTGTTATAGAGAATATCCGTAAAGCTGTCTGATTTTATCCTTATTATCTTTGAATTTCTGTGTGCGCGCCTCACAAGTATGCGGCTGCCGGGGGTAACATTAATTGCGTTTTCACCGTCACAGCTCAAAAGCGGCTGACAAAGTTCGCAATTTGTGACCGAAAGTTCAAGCCTCGTTTCCGGCTTGAAAATTATTGACCGCGAAAAAAGCGAATGGGTCGAAATCGGTGTCGTTGTTATGCTTTCGATTGACGGATCCAAAACCGGACCGCCCGCCGAAAGCGAATACGCCGTTGAACCGGTCGGGGTTGCAACAATGAGCCCGTCTGCGTGATAGGTATAAGAATCCTTTGAATCATAGACCACGTTTATATCACACATACGCATTGAAACGCCGCGGGCGATGACAACATCGTTAAGGCAATAGTTCTTTCCGACAAGCTCACCGTCAATATAATGCTCGGCGCAAAGCATCATTCTTCGGTCAATTTCATAGTTCCCCTCGGTCAAATTCGAAAGAAGGTGAAGCTCCTGCTTTTCGAGACCGGCAAGGAAGCCGAGATTTCCGGCGTTTATTCCCAAAATCTCCTTGTCGTATTTTGCCGCATCATGAGCGGCGTGAATGAAGGTTCCGTCTCCGCCGATAGCGATGAGAACGTCGCATTCGGCGACTGCGGTTTCGTTATCCGTAAAGACAGCGCCACTGTCTTTGAAGCTCTCCTTTTGTTCAAGCGGCATATATATCTCGCCGCCGAGCCTTTCAAGTTCTTTGATAACGTTGCAGGTAACTTCATACGCATGTTTGCGAGTAAGATTTACATGAAAAGCAAATTTCATTTTGCGCCTCCCAGAAGGTCGTGGGAATTTTTGACCATAGTGCCGACAGGTAAAGAGGTGTGGTTTTCGGAAAGTTCGTCGTTTTTGATATATATGAGGTATTCGATATTACCCTGAGGCCCTTTTATCGGAGAAAAGTCAAGCGCAAGGACGGAAAAACCGTTTTCGAGAACAAAGCTTTGAATTTCTTCAACGACCTCAATATGAGTTGAAAGTTCTCGAACAACGCCTTTTTTCCCAACCTTTTCCCTTCCGGCTTCAAATTGCGGCTTAATAAGACAAACCGCAAGGCCGTTCTTCTTCAGCAGCGTTTTCATCACGGGAAGAATCAGCTTCAGCGAGATAAACGAAACGTCAACACTGGCGAAATCAATTTCTTCGGGTATCGTCTCGTGAGTAACATAACGAAAATTCGTGCGTTCAAGATTGACAACGCGTTCATCGGTTCGTAGCTTCCAAGCAAGTTGACCGTAGCCGACGTCAATTGAATACACCTTGACCGCTCCGTTTTGGAGCATACAGTCGGTAAACCCGCCCGTAGAAGCGCCTATATCCATACAGACAGCGCCGCCAAGTGAAAGTCCGAATTCCCTGACCGCTTTTTCAAGCTTATATCCGCCACGGCTGACATATGGCATTTTTTCTCCGCGAAGCTCAACGCTGTCGTCTTCTTTAACGTTTTCGCCGCTTTTGGTGACCTTGACACCGTTGACATAAACCAGTCCCGCCATTATGAGTGCCTTGGCTTTTTCGCGGCTTTCGGCAAAGCCGCGTTCAAAAAGAGCAACATCCAATCTTGTTTTTTCTGCCACTTAAATATCCTCGCTTACTGTTTTCACTATTCCCTCTTCGTCAAGGGAGTATTGCTTCAAAAGTTCGCCGACGCTTGCCTGACTGACAAAACGGTCATCAACGGCAGTGAGCTTGAACGAGCCGGAAAAGCCCAGTTCCAAAAGCCGAAGAGCAGTACGTTCGCCGACTCCGCCGCTTCGCATTCCCTCTTCAAAAAAGAAAACTCTTTTTCTGCCGAGCATAAGCCGTATCGCTTCTTCGGGAAGCGGCTTTATCCTGTTAAGAGAAATCAGGAACGTCGGCACGCCGTTGCTTTTAAGGGTGTTGCAGGCGCGTATCGCCGCCGAAGTTATCCGCCCGTAGGTTACGACGCAGTTATTTGCATCCGCTTCGCCGAAGGTCGCAAATTCAAGGCAGTCATATTTCAGCGCGGCAACATCGTCGTTTTGGCCGCCGCGCGGATAGCGCACCGCAACGGCAGAAACTTCCGCATTGACAGCGTTGTTTATATCAGCTTCAAGCGCACGATAGCAACACGGCGAATAAACAACGATATCGGGAATCGTTGAAAGAAAGGCAACGTCCATAAGTCCGTTGTGAGTTTCGCCGTCTTCGCCGACAAAACCGGCGCGGTCAACGGCAAAAATCACCTTCAGCTTTTGAAGCGAAACGTCATGAATCAACTGGTCATAGCAACGCTGAAAGAACGTTGAATAAACTGCAAAGACAGGCAGAAAGCCTTTTTTTGCAAGTCCGGCCGCGAAGGTGACCGCGTGTTCTTCGGCAATTCCGACATCAAAAAAGCGGTCGGGAAATCTTTTGCTGAAGCATTCAAGCCCGGTACCGAGCCCCATGGCGGCGGTTATTGCGCAAAGCCTCCCGTCATCCGGCGCATACTTGCAAAGATACTCGCCGAGCTTTTCGGAAAAGCTGTCGCCGCTGACGGCTGTTTTTCCCGTTGAAAGTTCAAAAGGTCCGACGCCGTGAAAACGGCTTGGGTCTTTTTCGGCGAAGGTATAGCCCTTGCCCTTGACGGTATTGACATGAAGAACAACGGGAGCGTTAACTTTTTTTGCCGCTTCAAGCGCATCAATAAGAACCGGAAGGTCATGACCGTCAATAGGTCCCATGTATCTGTAGCCCAAATCTTCAAAGAAAGTGCTTTGGGAGTATATTCTATTTTTTATGTCGGTTTTAATATCGTAAAGCTTATGCGTTAATTTTACTCCGATATTCGGTATTTTGCTGAGAGTGCGCTCGGTCGAAGCTTTAAAATTGTAATATCCGGGTTTTGAGCGAATCACGGCAAGATATTTCGCAAACGCACCGACATTCTCGGAAATCGACATTTTGTTGTCGTTGAGTATGATTATATGCTTCGTTTTGCTCCTGCCGCCGTTGTTGAGCGCCTCATACACCATTCCGCCGGTGAAAGAGCCGTCGCCGATAACGGTAACGGTATAAGCTTCGTTATTCAAAAGGCGATTTGCCGTAGCAACGCCGAGTCCGGAAGATACGGCGACCGAGCTGTGGCCGGAATAAAACGTGTCATGTTCGCTTTCGTTCGGGCGACAAAAGCCGGATATTCCGCCTTCTTTTCTGAGCGTTGAAAACTCATCAAAGCGACCGGTCAGAAGCTTATGCGCGTAACACTGGTGACCGACATCGAAAATGATGCTGTCCGTCGGGGAGTTAAAAACCTTATGCAACGCAACGGTCAATTCAACGGCGCCCAGATTTGATGAAAGATGGCCGCCGTTTTCGCTGACGGTTTCAAGTATCTTTTGCCGAAGTTCGAAACACAAAGCCGAGAGTCGGCGTTCATCCATTCGCTTTACATCCGCCGGAGATTTCACGGCGGAAAGCAATTTATATTCCATTGTATATCTCAATTCCTTCTTAACAAAAGTGTTTTTGAAAGATTGACAAGGTATTGTTTTTCCTCGCCGAAAACTTCAAGGCTCGACAGCGCTTCATCAGTAAGCTTTTTGGCGTAAATTTCGGACATTTCAAGTCCGAGAAGTGAAACATAGGTTGACTTTTCGCTTTCAACATCGCTGCCGACAGGCTTTCCGAGCGCGTCCTCACTGCCGACAACATCAAGAATATCATCGACAACCTGGAAGGCGTGTCCGAGTTTCGAAGCGAAAGCTTCGGCCGCCTGCATTTCGCGCTCGCCGCCGTTCCCGGCAATGACTCCCATCAAAGCAGCCGCTTTAATAAGGGCGCCTGTTTTCAGACTGTCCATTTTTTCGAGAGTTTCGCTGCCTATCTGCTTTCCCTCGCTTTGAAGGTCAATCACTTGACCGCCGATCATTCCGAGATTTCCGGCTCCGTCAGCAAGAACAGCGAGAGCAGAAAGCGCAACTTGCGGCTCTCGTTTCGCAAATTCGGACGAAAGCACGGTTGAAAAAGCGTGGGTCAAAAGCGAATCACCTGCAAGCAAAGCAAAGTTTTCGGAGAACTTTTTGTGGCAGGAAGGCTGACCGCGGCGCATATCATCATTATCCATGCAGGGAAGGTCGTCATGAATGAGCGAATAGGTATGAATCATTTCGGCCGCGCAGGCAAAGGGAAGCGCATCGGTCACGTCGCCGCCGCAAAGACGGCAAAACTCCAAAACAAGAATCGGTCTGATTCTTTTTCCGCCGCCGCGAACGCTGTATTTCATTGCTTCGGCAACAATGTTATCGCCGCAAAGCGAAAGCGTGTTTTCAAGAGCGTCGTTCACAAGCGCAATATATTCTTCGGTCGTATATCTTTTACTCATCGTTTTCACCGTCCGCAAGCTCTGAGAGCTCAGTAACTTTTTGCTTTGCGTTTTCAAGCGTTTTGTTGCAGAAAGCAACAAGATGCACGCCTTCTTCATAAAGCTTCATTGACATTTCAAGATCGTTTTCTCCGCTTTCAAGAGCAAGCGTTATTTCTTTCAGGCGAAGAAGAGCAGTATCAAAATTATATGTTTCCATTTTGTATTATCCTTTCAGTTATCCGTCAACAATGACTTCAGTGACGGTACAATTGAGCCTTCCGTCCGCAAGACGAACGGAAATTTTATCGTTCAAAGAGACAGCGGCGGCGCTGCGTATGGTTTCGCCGTTGCTTTCCATCGCAACGGAAAAGCCGCGTTCGAGCGTTTTGAGCGGACTTACACTGTCAAGCCGCTTTGCAAGCGAAGCAGCCTCAAAAGAAAAGCGCCGAAAGCTTTGAGCAACGGAAGCGTCCATTCTTTCTTTCAACATTGCACAAAGCTCGATATCGCGCACAACGCGCTTTTGCGGACTCAAAAGCGAAAGCTCTTTTTCGCATTGCAAAAGGCTCGTCCTTTTCTTTTCGACAACAGTCAGCACCGACGATGCCATATTATCCAAAACGCCGTCAAGAGCGTAAAGCACCTCTCTTTGATCCGGAACGGCAACCTCCGCCGCAGCGGATGGCGTCGGAGCACGATAATCGCTGACAAAATCCGCTATCGTGAAATCGGTCTCATGCCCAACGGCGGAAATTATCGGAATATCGGATTCATATATTGCGTGGGCAACAATCTCTTCATTAAAAGCCCAAAGGTCTTCAATTGAGCCGCCGCCCCTTCCGACGATGAGCACGTCACAGGCGCGAAGCAAATTAAAGCGCCGAATCGCAGCGGCTATTTGCGGCGCGGCGGTGTTTCCCTGAACGGCAACAGGTTCAAAAACGACCTGCGCAAGAGGAAAGCGGCGTTCGAGAACGGTCAGTATATCATGAACGGCGGCGCCCGTGGGCGAGGTTATCACACCGATTCGGGAGGGAAGCTTCGGCAACTCCTTTTTGTGTTCGGAATCAAAAAGTCCCTGGCGCGAAAGCTTTTGTTTCAGTTGTTCGAAAGCGAGGTCAAGAGCACCCTGACCATCCGGAATCATGTCTTCACAATAAAGCTGGTAAATTCCGTCGCGTTCAAAAACAGAGATATTTCCGCGAATAACGACCCGCATTCCGTCTTCCACCCGAAAGCGAACACGTTCGGCTGCCGTGCGAAACATCACGGCTTTTATGGCGGCGTTTTTATCTTTAAGGGTGAAATAAAAATGCCCGGTGCGATAATGGTCGGTAAAATTGGAAATTTCACCGCTGACATATATGTTTTTGAGGTTATAGTCACCGTCGACTATGGACTTTATGTAAGTATTTATCTGAGAAACGGTTAAAACAGTTGACATTAAAAAACTCTCTTTGCTTTTTTAAGATAACCGATAAGAGCAACGCCTGCTGCGTTATCGCAGGAAAACTCCGGTGCCGCAAAAACGGCATTATATTTTTCTTTGAATCTTTTGCTTATGATTGAATTGGACATGACACCGCCGGAATACACCAGAGGCAGTTGTCCGTATTGTTCAAGAATGCCGTTCGTCATCCCTTCAAGAGCGGCGGAGACGGATTCAACGCAAAAACGGGCAACGTCCTGAGGGCTTTCGCCCGATTCGATCATCTTTTTGCATTTGTTTTCAACTCCGGAAAGAGAACAATCCATGCCCTTCATTGAAGGTTTTATCCGGTAACGCTTTTCGCTTTTCGCTGCGAGCGCGTCAAGCTCTTTTCCGCAGGGAAAAGAAAGGCCGAGCATCAGACCGACACGATCAACAGCCTGTCCGGCTTTAAGGTCAAGCGACGAAGCGATTCGAGTTATTGAAAAGACCTCTTCTTCGTCGGGTTCAACCAAAAGCGCTTCTGTTGTTCCGCCGGAAAGATGAAAAGCCACGAAACGCTCGTTGACCAAATCAAGCCTGTTTGCGCTGTATAAGGCGGCAGCGATATGGCCATGTTGGTGCGTCGTTTCGAAAAAAGGCACACCCGCCGAAAGAGCTGCGCAGCTTCCGGCGGTACGACCGACGAGGAAGCAGGGCATATAGGAATCTTCACGCGGGCAGGGTTTCGCCGAAGCGCAAACGCAATCAATTTCAAAGCTTTCATCCGAACAGAGGCTTTCAAAAAGCTGTTTGAGCTGAACGGTATGGTGAAAGACGGCATCGCTTTGGCGAAGACCTTTTTCGCCCGGCTTCACGGGCAAAAGCCGCTTTCGCTGAAGAACGCGACCTTCCGACGGAAAAAACGCCGCGACGGAAGTTGTGTAATTACTTGTGTCAAAACCGAGATATGCCATTATTTGTTTTTCCTGGCGATGGAGCCGAGAACCCCATTGATGTAAGATGCGTCTTCGGTGGAAGCATATTTTTTTGCTATTTCAACCGCCTCATTGATAACAACGCCGACCGGAACCTCTTCCTCGCTGAAAAGCAGTTCAAAAACAGCAACGCGCATTATTGCGGCAGCAACGCGCGAAATTCGCCGCGAAGACCAGCCGACAAGATTGCTCTCGATAGTTTCGTCAATAGCGGCGAGATTTTCAAACACGCCCCGTGTTGTCCTGACAACGTAGTTATTGACCTCAAAAAATTCAGACTCCTCTGCCCTTTCAAGGATTTCACCGAGTTCGAGCTCACTGAGGAAGCTTTTTTCAAAGGTGATTATAAACGCAACTTCTCTTGCCTCGTGTCGTGTCATAATGTTTTTCCTTCCGTTATTTTTGATATCCAGAGTAAAAAAGGTATACTTTTTCATTATTTAGCTTTTATTATACCACAAATTTTAAATCAGGCAACTACTTTGCCTCAATTATTGTCAAATTTTCTGCCGAAACGGCAGAGTTATTTTCTATAATTTCAGTAATTTGCAAAATCGAAGCGTCATTTAGCTTTCCGTTTTCGATTATTACCTGGGCTTTTTCGCCGTTGACGACAACAACACAGTCGCCCCCAAGCTTCGCTTTTATGAGCTCTTCGCAATCGTTTTGCGCTTTCAACGTTGATTGAAAGCTTTCAAAAAGATCATTGAGCTTGTTTTTTTCATCATCGGTAAGATTTTCGTTTTCGAAAATTTCTTCCATTTTTTCTTCAATTTCTTCCTTGACGTTCTTTTGTTCAAGTCGCGCGGAAGCAAAGTATTCTGCATTTGATTCCACGCTTTCTGTTTCGTCGGGTGCGGTACTTGCACCGACAAGAATTGAATCTCCGAGGCTATTTTCGCTCTCCGTGCTTTCACCGACCGCAGAGCTTTTTGAGCTTTCCGCCGTCTGCGGTTTTGAATAATACCAATTCACGGTTACTGCGGCAGCAAGTGCAATAACAAGGGTCGCTGCAAGAATCTGCTTCTTTTTAACAAAAACACTCATGGTGAACTCCTCCTCATCCGGCTTTGCGGACTACACTGATATTTTTTGAATTTATATCAAACAGCGCCGAGACCGTTTCAATTATTCGCTGTTTAATAACGCTGTCACCGGCGCCGCTGCAAACAACGGCAACGCCGCTCACCGCCGGGTACACTTTTTTTGTCAACAAACCGCTTTCGCCATTGTCTGTTTCAACTATTATGTATTCGCTTTTCAGTTTTTGCGACTGCGTTTTTTCTCCTTCGTCGGTGTTCTCGTCTGTGTCTTTTGCGTAAACCGCTTCCTGAGAGGCGGAAAAAACAAGCATCACTTCCGTCTCTCCTGCACCGTCGATATTTTCGATAAGGCTTTGAAGGCGTTGTTCAAGCCTTTCTTCGTATGAAACGGACGGTTCGCTCAAGGTTTCAACTCTTTCGGTTTTTTCTTCGCTTTTAAGACCGGAAAGAAAAATCAATATCATTCCGAGCACACCGAGCATAACAATGACGCTGACCTTTTTATCCTTGCCAAACAGCAGCGCGAGCTTTTGCTTCAAATCATTTTTCATTGTTTTCACCTTTAATTTCTGTTTTTACATCGGGATATATTTCGCGAATAACGGCTTCGATTTCTTTTTTGTCAAAAGCACCATCAAGCACCACGCTGACACTTTCAAGCTCAAATTCATCGTTACACTCAACGCTGACAGAACGGCAGGAAAAAGACTTTTTTTCAAGCGCTTCGCGAACTGCGTTTTCATAACCGCTTTTCGCAACGGCGAGCGCCGCCTGCGCGCTCTTTTTTTCATAAAGTTCCGCGCTTTGACTCATGTCCGAAAAAGCACTCAAAAAATCGAAATCCGGTTTTTCAAAAGACGAAAAGAGCGACAACGCAGCGCAAAGCACCAAAACACCCGAGAGAAACGAAAAAGCACCTCGAAGCTTTCCACGCGGCAAAAGCGAAAGAAACACCGCTGCCGCCATCGCCGTCGCCGCGACAAGAGCTGTCCAGGTTTTTATTGTTTCCATTACACCGTCCCCCTTATGTTCAACATCAGTCCGGTTGAAATTACGAGTATGAACATCTCATAAACCAGAACAAGAGAAAGCAGTTTCAAAGAAAGCGAAAAGCCGCGAAAAAGCTGAGTGAGTTCTTCACGATTCAAAAGTTCGGACGCAAAAGAAAGCAGGGATAAAGCGGTAAAATTCAGCAGCAGTTCGATTATGGCAGGCATACAGGCTATAACTATTGCGGTCATTCCGACAACCGCGACCGAGCTCTTTATGAGATTTATACTTGAAAAGAAAGCAGAATATGCATCGCTCATTGCGCCGCCGACAACGGGAACGAGACTACTGACGAGAAAACGCACCGTTTTTGCCGATGCGCCGTCCGAAGACGAAGCCAATATTCCTTTCAGAGAAAGGAAGCCGGTGAAACAGGCGGCGGCAAATCCAAGAACAAAATTTGAAATTTTTCCGGCCGCCGAAAGGAAACGTGAACAATTTACAACGCGACTCATCGAGAACGCAACGGTGAAGCACAGTATCACGCCGACGAAAGGAACCACAAACTTTGAAGTTAAAAGCGAAACCAGTTGAGCGAGAAACAATGTCAGCGAATCATACGCCGCGGCACTCATCGGATTGCCGCCAACAGCTATGATGCCACCGTAAATCGGGACGAACGAAAGCATAAGCTTATTGATTCCTTCGGCGGCAGTGGCGGCAACGTTTAACAGGTCAAAGGTTTTTTGCGCCGCAAGAACAGAAAAGGCGCAAACACCGAGCAACGAAAGCAGGTCACTTTTTTCTTTGCCCGCCAAAGTCTCAATAAGTCCCACACACAAAAGCAGCGAAAAAAGCTCAAGAAAAAGCGAAAGCGCGGATTCAGCCTTTTCTTTAAGGTTAGTTGAAAAATAATGAGATAAACTTTCAACAGAAAAGTTCAGTGAGCCGCTTTCAAGACCGTCAATTCCGAAAAGGGACAACGCCTCGGTTATCTCGTTGTCGAAAACCGAAAAGAGCTCGTCCTCCACGGCAGTTTGATAATCAACTTCGCCCTCAAGAGCAAAAGCGGACACACCGCAAAACGCCACCAGAAAGAAGGCGATCAGGAGCGAAAAGATCCTTTTTCTCATTTTACATACATCAACGCCGTTTTAACGGCGGCTTTTATAAGCGGAACACAAAACATAATTATCAACACTCTCCCGGAAAGTTCAACCATATCGCCAAGAGTTCTGTTGCCGCTTTCGCGGCAAAGCGAAGCGCAAATTGTGCAAAAAACGCTGACCAGTGCACCCTTGAGCATTAATTCAATATACGAGGATTCCACAAGACCGCCGAAGCTTTCTTCAAAAAAAGAACCGATTTTTTCGGCGCCGAAGTTTATGAGCAGCGAAGCCGTCAATATGACACAAACCACTTGCATCGGGAGAACAAATTCAGGTTTGCTCTCTTTCAAAACGGAAGATAAGATTGCACCGGCGAGAGCGACAACGGCAATTTTCAAAATCAGATTCAAAGATCAATCAGCTCTTTCACGCTTTCGAAAAGCGAACTTATTTCCGGAACGAGCATTAACAGCACTATGATGATTCCCATAAGCGTTGTCAGCATTGCATACTCCCCTTTTTCCGCGCGGGCAAGTATCTGATTCAATATTGACACTATTATCCCGATTGCCGCAATTTTAAAAATCAGGTCGATCTTCATTTTCCTCACACTCATATCAATGTAATAAATATTATTCCGCCGACAAAGACGCCGAAAAGAACAAAAAGCCGCGAATATTTTTTTCGAGAAAGACGAGCTTCTTCGAGCGAAAGAGAAAAACTTTTCGAATAAAACGAAAGCAACTTCAAAACGCCGCTCTCGCTGCAACCGGAAAGCTGCGAACCGACGTCCGACAACTGTTCGCGTTCCTTTTTTGAAAGCAGAGGAGAACGGGCTCTTATACTCTCCTTCCAGGCCATGGGAAAATCGCAGCCCTTGCAAAGCATTTCACCGCAGAGTGAAACAAATTCCGGCATTGTTTCGGAAGCTTCTCTCGATATTTTTTGAATCATATCGGGAAACGGCAACGCATAATAAGAAACCTCAAGTTCCATTCTTGAAAGAAGGGCAAGCAGTTTTTCTATTGCCCTTTCGCGCCGCAAAAAAAGCTCAGCAATCATCAGCCCGGTTGCCGCCGTCGCGATCCAAAGCAAAACGCCGCCTGTAAATTTCATCTTTGAGTTCACCAGCCTCGTATAATTCCAAAAGCTCGCCGGGGCGCGAAGCGCCGCAAAGCAACGCCACGTTTTTAAAGCATCCGATTTCCAGAAGCTGCTCGGTCTGCCTTCGCTTTAAAAGGTCATCAAGATCCATCGCGTGGAGCGTTGCGATAAAAATTACGCCACTGTTGGCACCATGCGCTATCGCTTCAATTTCCGCGGCAGCGGAAACTTCGTCGCAGGCTATCACCTCGGGAGACATGGTTTTCAAAGCTATGGTTATTGCGCTGCTTTTCGGGTAAGATGTTAAAACATCGCTGTTGATGCCGATATCGTTTTGCGCAACGGCACCGCGCATGGCGGCAAGCTCTCCGCGTTCGTCAATGACGCAGACTTTCCTTTCAACGGTTTCGCTGCCGGACAGTTTCCTTATAAGATCGCGCAAAACGGTGGTTTTTCCCGAAGAGGGAGGTCCGACTATAAGCAAACCGGAAACACCGTTTTCAAACGCACGACGAAAAATTTCATCGGCGCTCCCCTTCTTCTCGCGCGCAACTCGAATGTTCAACGATGAAATATTCCGCACGGTTTCAAGACCTTCGCTTCGGCAAACGGCGGTGCCTGTCAAGCCGACGCGATGACCGCCGTCAACCGTCACGAAACCGTTGGCAATGCTCTCTTTATGGGAGTGAACCGAAAAATCGCAAAGCCGTTCAAACGAATCTTGAAGTTCGGCGACCGAACAGCAACGCGCAAAGCGCACGTTTTCGGTCGTTGCTCCGCTTTCATCAACAAGGCAACATCTGTTTTTCAAAACAAGCACGACCGGCCTTTGCGCCCGAAGACGAATTTCGGTCGTTTCTTCCATGACCTGCGTTTTGCAATTATTCAAAACTTTTCGAAGCAAAGGCGACACAAACGAAATCGCCCGAAGAAAATTTTCCAATTGCCCGCCCCCTTTGTTTTGCGTTCGAGTAGACCGTTCTCACTTTCCTGTTTTGCTAAATAATATGTGTACAAGTTATCGCTTAGAACGGACAAGGCTGTTTTTTTCCAAACTTCTTGAACTATTCAAAAAAATATAGTAATATATAATGTATGTTCTTCGCTCTGTGACGGCGAAGTGCTTCTATTCACCGAATCAATAAGGTCGGTTTTGCCGACCCTTTTAGAAAGAAGGCTAATAATGAGCAAGAAAAAAAGCAATGTTTTTTTTGACAACCGCTATATTTTTATCTCTTTCGGAGCGACGGCGGGACTCATGCTTATCGTGTATCTTTGCACCCAGGTTTTCCCTTTCGGAGAGAACACGGTACTCAGAATGGATCTTTATCACCAATACGGACCGCTTTTCAGCGAACTTTATGACAAAATTTTCAGCGGTTCTTCGCTCAAATATTCGTGGGTAAGCGGACTTGGAAGCTGCTTCCTCGGAAACTATTTCAACTATCTTTCAAGTCCGATAGGCGCCATTGTTGTCTTTTTCGGTCATGCCCATGTTCCCGAAGCCATAGCCGCAATGGTGCTCATCAAGGCTGCGCTCTCTTCGGCAACATTTTGCTACTATCTTAAAAAATCGTTGCACAATCAGTCGCCGTTATCTGTGGCGTTCGGAATACTTTATTCCTTCTGCGCTTATATGCTCGCGTATTACTGGAACGTTATGTGGCTCGACGCCATGGTTTTGCTTCCGCTCGTTTTGCTTGGCATTGAAAGAATACTTGACCACGGAAAAATCGGGCTTTATACCTGTTCGCTCGCGCTTTCGCTGTTTTCAAACTACTATATGTCCTATATGCTTTGCATTTTTTCGGTGGTATATTTCTTTTATTACTGCATTGTTAACCCGAAAGGCAGCAACGTAATAAGCCTCGAATTCAAAAAAGATCACCGCGGCTCATTCCTCGCAAAGCTCAGAAACAGCCGTTTTTTCCACGGCGGCGTCCTCTTCGCCGCAGCCTCTCTCCTTGCCGCCGGGCTGATGGCTTTCGCCCTCATCCCGACTTACAAAATTCTTCAAAGCTGTTCCGCCACCTCCGGCTCTTTTCCGAGCGAAACAAAGTCTTACTTCAACTTCTTTGACTTTTTCGCGAACCATCTCGGCAGCCTTTCTACCACCATAAGAAGCAGCGGCGACGATGTTTTGCCGAATATTTATTGCGGAGTCGCAACGATCATCCTCGTTGTTTTGTATTTCTTCACAAAATCAATATCAAAAAAGGAAAAGCTCGCTTCAATCGGTATGCTCGGCTTTTTCTACGCTTCTTTCAACTTTAACTTTTTCAATTACATCTGGCACGGAATGCACTTTCCGAACGACCTTCCTTATCGCTTTTCGTTCATGTATTCCTTCTTTTTGCTCGTCATGGCATACAAGACACTGCTTCGAATTCGGGAGTTTTCTTCGCGGCAGATCGGAGCGACGGGCGCAGCATTGATAATGTTTGTCGTCATCACGGAAAAGCTCGGTTCGAAAAACGTCGGCGACTCAACAGTCTATCTCACTATGATATTTGCCGTCGTTTATGTTCTTTTGCTCACTGTTCTTAAAGACAGGCGATATTTCGCTTCTTCGGTCGCCGTGCTGCTTTGCATCTGCGTTTGCAGCGAAGTCATTATCTGCGACACCGCCGCCTTTCCGAACACGATCACGCGTTCGTCATATGAAGATGATTATGATGACTTCCGTCAAATTAAGGACTATATTGACAGCAACGAAACCGACGAGTTCTACAGAATGGAACTGACCTATCTTCGCACGCGAATGGATAACTGCTGGTTCGGTTACAACGGTGTTTCGGTCTTTTCTTCGATGGCGTATGAAAGGCTCGCAAAGCTTGAAGATCACCTCGGTCTTATGAGCAACCGCATAAACAGCTATACCTACAACGCGCAAACTCCGGTGTACAACATGATGCATTCGCTCAAATATGTCGTCAACAACACCACGCCGAATGTGCTTGAAAACAACAAATATTACAGCGAATACGCAACCGGAAACGGCTTCGCGGCGTACAAAAACAATTATTACCTTCCGCTTGCGTTTTGCGTTGACAGCCTTGTTGATGCTTGGGATCACCAGAGCGACATCACCAATCCGGATCCGTTCCAAGTTCAAAACGACTTTTTCAAAAAAGCCGTCGGTGAAGAAAAGGATGTCTTTTTGAACGTTCCGTTTGAATATGTAAATTACACAAACGCCGAGCCCTTCACCGAAAGCCTCGATCAGGGCGATTTTCGTTTCAAAAAGAACGATTCACAGTCGGATGCAAGCGCAACATTCCGCTTCACAACAGGCGAAAAGGGCAACTATTATGTCTATTACTACGTTGAAGGCGGAGACTCAAAAGATGTCAGCATAACGACCGACAAGGGAACGCTGACCCACTCCGCTTCGCAGGATTGTCTGCTTGATATCGGCACACTCGAAAAAGGTCAAGTTGTCTCAATAAACGTTCCCTTTGAAAAAGAAAGCGGAGCACTCAAGCTTTACGTTTGCAGAATTGACGATGCTGTTTTTGAAGCGGGTTACAACAAGCTTTCAAAGAACGCGATGACAATAACAAACTTTGAGGACACTTATATTGAAGGTACTTTCACCGCCGATGAAGACTGCATTCTCTATACCTCCATCCCCTACGACGCAGGTTGGACAATCACCGTTGACGGCAACGAGGTTTCCGGTGACAACATTGTTAAAATCGGCGACGCGCTCCTTGGCATAAGGGTCAAAAAAGGCGACCACAGCATAAGCATGACATATGAACCCGTGGGTCTGCTTGCGGGAATAGTTATCTCCTGCTTCTTCGCCGCGATAGCCCTTCTTGCAATAATTATTGCCCTTCTCAAAAAGCGCTTCGGCAAAAAGAGAAAGAACAGAAAGCCCGTTTATGCGCCCATTGACAACAGCGTCAGTTTTGAAGTTTTCTTCGGCGAAAACGAAAGGCAACAAAAAGAACTTGTTGAACCGTTCCCGTCACCCGATGTTTTCCCCGGTGAGATAACCGTTGAAGAAATCGAGTTTTCCTCGTTGCCGAAAGAGAAAACCAACCGCCAAACCGAACCGGAAAAAGAGGTCTTTTCTCCCGAAGATCATAAAAGCAACAACGTTCAAAGAGAAGTCTTTGCCCCGGCGGAAAAACCGACGCCTATTGAAGCCGTTACGGAAAAGGAATGGAAGTCCGTCTTCGGCGAAAGATAAGAGTAACGATTGATTTAAACAGCAAACAAGCAGCCTCCGGACGGTGGCTGCTTGTTTTTTCGGTGTTCGGTTTAAAGCGTCAGACGGCTTTCATGTTAAGGCGAAGCTTATCACTTATCATCGCGATAAACTCCGAGTTGGTCGGCTTTCCCCTGCTGTTTTGAATCGTGTAACCGAAATATGAGCTCAGAACATCAACGTCCCCTCTGTCCCAGGCAACTTCGATTGCGTGCCTTATCGCTCGTTCAACACGCGAAGACGTTGTGTTGTTTTTCTTTGCAACGGTCGGATATAATATCTTTGTCACCGCGTGCATAAGTTCGGGGTCGTTGACGGTCAGCGCTATTGCCTGACGAAGATACTGATAACCCTTTATATGTGCCGGAACTCCGATTTGACGCATGATATCCGATATAACGATTTCAAGCTCCTGCTCGTCCTTCACGGAGAAGGAACGGTTTCTTTCGGTGTTGCCGTTCCCTTTATTAATCATCTTTATGATTCTGTCCGCAACCGCAGAATAATCTATCGGCTTGAGAAAGTAATAATTCGCTCCGGCGGAAAGCAATTCCTCTTCAAAGTTGTAATTTTCAACCGCAGAGAGAACGAAAACAAGCGTCTTGTTCTTTTTCAACTGCGGTCCGTATTCTTCCAAAAGGCTCAATGCATCAAGTCCCGGCATGAAAGCATCCATAACTATTGCCTGCGGTTTTTCGGCCAGAGCCGCTGAAATAAGCTTTTTTCCGTCTTTTTCCACGAGTTTCGCTTCGCAGCCTTTTGCTTTCAATGAAGCCGCGCAAAGATCCAGTCCGTTATTGCTATCGCCTGCGAGAATCACATTTGTTTTAGTCATAATCTTTTCAACCTTTCTGTATGTGATGAATTTTCACAAGCGAATGATATCACAAATGTTGCCAAATAGCAAGGTGAATTTTGTCGAAAACCTAAAATAATCTAAATATTTTTTGATTCACTGTTAAAAACAGGCGTTTTTGATGACTATTTAAAATATTAAGAATATTTTATGAAGCGTATTTTGTTTCTTCGGCAAGAATTTTATCACAAACATTCAGCATGTTTTCCGCGAAGATTGCGTAACCTCGACACGGTTCATTGATGAAAACGTGCGTAACGGCGCCAACAAGCATTTTGTTTTGAATTATCGGGCTTCCGCTCATTCCCTGCACTATACCTCCGCATTTTTCAATAAGCTTTTCATCGGTTATTCTGATAATCATGTTCCTGTTGTCCGAATCGTTGACATCAACTCGTTCGATCTCGATGTCGTAGTATTGCGGTCCGTTGGAATCGACGGTTGCTATTATCTGAGCTTTTCCGGTTGAAACTTCGCTTTTGACCGCAACGGGAATTTCATCGTTATTTTCGGGCAACTCATTCAAAACGCCGTAAACGCCGCTGTCTGTATTTGCATATAACTCACCAAACACAGCACCGGAAAAAGAACCGCACAACTCCCCGGCTTCTCCCGAATGGCTTTTTCGGCAACCGTTTATTTCCGCTTCAACAACATCTCCCTGCGCAAAGGGAAGAATATCAGCGGTATCAACATCACAAACCGCATGACCGAGCCCACCGTAAGCACCGGACGTTTTTTCGTAATATGTCATTGTTCCGATTCCGGCTGCACTGTCTCTTATCCACAAGCCGCCGATATACTTGCATTGAGCCGATGAATACGCCGGGGTAAAATCGGTTTTTCTTGTTTTGCCGTCATGAAGATATACAATTTTCATCGTTTTTCCGCCGCTTAGGGTAATCTTGTTTGCAACCTGAGCATGGTCGGTGACCGTCTCTCCGTCAATTTCGGTTATTATGTCTCCGCTGACTATGCCCGCTTCCTGAGCGGGAAACCGCATTCCGTCGGGTGTTTCCACCCTGTCGGTAGTAACAACAAGAACACCCCGCGTATACAGCCTCAATCCGAAAATTTCACCCGAAGGAACAACATAGCGGCGCTGTTGTATTTTAAGGCGCGAGTTTTTCACCGGGATTGATTTAAATAGACTCACCTTAACATCTATTGTTTTTTTGTCATTGCTCGTTTGAGTTGAAATTTCGCTTTCAAGCGGGTCAAGCGAATAAACGACATTAATCGTTCTTTCGGAAAAATCCAGCGTGCTTATCTCGTCCGGTATTGCAAAAAAGCCGAAAAGCAAAAGAGCAAGCAGCACAAAAACCAGCAGCATCGTTACTGCGCGAAAATATTTTATCAGCTTTGTCATTTTCCACCTCCGCGCGATTTTTATCGCTATAATAATTTGGACAGATGGAACAGATAATATAATCGGAAAATCAAGCCGAAGAAAAAAGAAATTACAATACACGGAAACTTATGAATTGTAATTTTTCGGCAATTAAGCCGTTTTGCTTTGAAGCTTTGCGCTTTGAAAAACAGGGAAAAGTTTCATTCAACGATATATATGTCTGTTTTTCCACACAAAAAAGCACCGTATTGCCCTTTTGCCAAGCAATACGGTGTGGTTTTTCAGACTGCAACAGGCAGCTGAAAACATTTGATTTTAAGCGTTATGACATTTTTACGTTATGAAAGCAAAAAAACGTTCACTGAGCCTGCTCTGCAAGTTCGCGCTGCTTTTGGTTCTCGGTGACAGTTCTTGTGACCTCGTCCATAAACGAACCGTGAAGTTTAAACTTGGTTGAAAAAATCACAAGCGAAACAATAAACAGAATCGGCGGAATTACGCAAAGCATGAATGTTATGCCGTTTTTAACGGCGGCGGAATTGTTCATGTGGAGATTCTGGTCATATTTGGTAAGACCGAGAGTTGCAAAAAGAATTATTGTTTGCAAAGTATATGCCATTTTTTGAAGGAAGCCCTTCATGGAGAAAGTTATGGATTCGGCTCTGAAGCCCATTTTCACTTCACCGTAGTCAACTATATCGGCAAGGAAAATCGTCTGAGCGATAAACATTGAAGAAACGCCTATAGCGCCGATGATATAGAATATATTCATAACGGTGAGATTTCCGTTAAACGAAGATATTGCCATTCCGATATAACCGAACGCTGCGACCCCAAGCGAGATCTGATAAGCGCGGCGCTTTGAAAAATACTTCGTCAGAATCGGAAGAAGGAACATTCCGACAACAGAACCGATCGCGGAAGCGGTGCTGAAAGCGGATTGCTTGTTCGGATCGCCGATAACCGTGTCAAAATAATAAGTCGCGACGCCCGAAGTGAGATACCAACCTGCATTTGAAATCATTGCGAAAAGCATGAAAACAAGGAGCTGGTCATTGCTTTTCACGATTTTAAAAGCGCGAGAAAGAGAAAACTTTTCCCCTGCGGCTGTGGTTATTCTTTCTTTTGTCGTGCCGACACAGGTGCCGGCGAAAATCACAAGGCAAATTGAGCAAACAACGGCGCAAACAAAATAGCTGCGAGCGTCATGAACCTTTACCATGTTGTTCGTTTCGGAATCGAGAACCTGCGTTGCGCTGAACGCAGTCATCAAAAGCGGCGCACCGATCGAAACGATGCCCTGACCGAGACCCGAAAACGCTCTGGCAACAGTTGAAATGAGATTGCGCTCCTTGGGGTCACTGGTAAAAGACGGAACCATTGACCAATACGGAATATCGGCAAGGGTGTTCGTCATGCCCCAAAGAACATACATAACGGCAACATAAGCGCAAAGACCTACACCGCTGAGATTAAAGGGATTGCTAAAAAGAAAAATCAAAACGACTGCGTTCAAGCAGGCGCCGGTAAGTATCCAGGGACGATACTTGCCCATTTTGGTATGAGTGTTATCAACTATCGTACCCATCATTGGGTCGTTGATACCGTCCCAAATTCTTGCGATAGGTGTGAGAATAAGCAAAAAGCTTGACTTCATTCCGAGAACATCGGTCAAATATTTCGCAAGAAACGAATAAAACATTCCATAGCTCAAATCAAGACCGACCGCTCCAACGCCGTAGCCAAGTTTTCCTTTGATAAATTTCAGGGAATTCATGTGTTTATACTCTCCTTTGTCGCTGCGTTGCAGCTATTTTATAGGGGGCTGCCTAAATATTCAACAGACTTTTTATCTGCGAAAGCGAAACGAAGCTCAATTTTTCCGGTTCGCTCGAAGCCGAACAAACGCTTAAAGCATATTCTTCAAGCGAAAAGACGCTGTAATACAAACCTTCTTTTTCAAAAAACGGTTCGTTGAAGTTGCTCGAAAAATCGAGTGACTTAATGTCATAAGCAATACCGGTTCCGGTATACTTCAGGAAGCTTTCCTTCAGCGCCCAAAGCCTCGTGAAAAAAGCCGAGTCGTCTTCAAAATCTTCAGCAAGCAAAAGCTCATTTTTCGAAAAAACACGTTCTTTCACTTTTTCGGAAAAACAACTCTTTTTTTGAATATCCGTTCCGATATCACCGGCAAAGTTCAGGGCGGCGCAAACCATCGAGCCGCTGTGACTCAAGTTGAAACCGATCTCTCCGCCTTCAAAATACGGCTTTCCGTGTTCGGCAAACGCCACAGACGGCATACTGCCGCAACCATGCTTTGAAAGCGCGTAGCGAAGCAAAAGCCACGCAAGCGCAGTTTCTTTTTTTGCGTTCGGATTTTTGATGTTTTTATATCTTTTCTGTTTTTCAAAAGGCAACAGAGAAATTGCCCCATCGCAAAAAGAAGGGTCAATTTCATCAATGTTTAAAACATAAACCATCAGTTATTGTTTACGTCGCCATTGTTGAAACCGTTCGGATCTTGCGGTTCCTGCTGCTGATAATTTTGCTCATAATAACGGCCGTCTGTGCCGGGAGCATACTGTTGCTGCGAGTAATAACCGTTATCATATTCCGGTGCCGACGGAAAAATTATAGCGCAGGCAATATAAATAACAAGACCGTAACCGAAGAAAAGCATGACAAGCGCAAAAATCAGCCTGATTATAGTCGGATCGACTCTGAAGTATTCGGCGATACCGCCGCATACACCGCAAATTTTCTTGTCGTTGCTTTTAGTTATGCGCTTTGAGGTGTTGTTATATATCTGATAGTAATTCTCCGGAGGCTTCGGCAACACGAGGGCAACAACAAAATAAACAATCAAAGCGGGAATGATTGCCGTTATGCAAGCAATCGCAACAACCGCAACTCTCACAATGGTTGGGTCAACATTAAAATAATCCGCAATACCGGCACAAACACCGCAGATTTTTTTGTCCGGACTTGCATAAAGCTTTTTTTTCATAAAAATCAAACTCCTTTATTTTGAATTTCACAGGCTTTAACCGTGTTTTTCATTAGCATTGCAATCGTCATCGGTCCGCAACCGCCGGGAACAGGCGTGATATAGGAAGCTTTCGGAGCGACCTGTTCAAAATCTACATCTCCGCAAAGCTTTCCGTTTTCCTTTCGGTTGATTCCGACGTCGATAACGACCGCGCCTTCTTTAACCATGTCCGCTTTAATGAATTCCTGTTTGCCTATCGCAGCAACAAGAATGTCCGCTCCTTTGCAAATTTCTGCAAGGTTTTGAGTTTTTGAATGGCAAACAGTCACAGTGGCGTTGCTTTGAAGCATCAAGGCGGCGAGCGGCTTTCCGACTATATTGCTTCTGCCAACTATGACGCAATTCTTTGAAGTCGGATCAATGTTGTATTCTTTCAACATTGCCATTACGCCGGCGGGAGTGCACGGCATAAAGACCGCATCACCGGTCCACAAACGACCGACATTGATGTCGCAAAAGCAATCGACATCCTTTGAGGGATCTATCGCTTCGATTATTGCTTTTTCGTTAATATGCTCGGGAAGCGGAAGCTGACAGAGGATTCCGTTGACGCTCTTATCCGCGTTTAATTTTTCGATAAGTTCAATAAGTTCATCCTGAGTTGTCTGCTTCGGAAGCGCAAATTCCAACGATTTAATTCCAACAGCAGCGCATTTCTTTTTCTTGTTGTTGACATAAACTCTTGAAGCGGGGTCATCGCCGACAATTATAACGGCGAGGCAGGCTTCGATTCCTCTTTGCGAAAGCGCTTCAACTTCGCTTTTTGCTTCGTCGCAGATATGCTGCGAAACAAGTTTTCCGTCAATCAGTTTCATCGGACACATCCTCCTTAATTTCAGGCTCAATTTCTCCGTTTTGTTCGTCTGTATCTTTTCGCGAAACAATTTTTCCGTCGCGAATGACAACCTTTTTCGCTTCTTTCCTGAGGGTTTTCTTTTCCTGCTTTACCCTTTCGGCTTCGAGCTCTTTTTCGCTCTTTTCGGGGAAGAAGTCAACGCCTTCAATCGGTTTAGGATGTTTGCTATATTTAATATAAAGCGTTATTAAAAGAACGAGCGAAACAAGCATCAATGCCGCCGAAAGAAGCTGAGAAACTCTTATTGAAGTGTTTGCGATATAAAGACTGTCGGAGCGCAAACCTTCAACTATCATTCGCTCAAAGCCGTACCAGACACCATAGCAAAGGAAAAGCTGTCCGCTGAATTTTCTGCGTTTTCGCATTATTACATACAAGACAACAAATCCCAAAATGCACCAGACCGATTCATAAAAGAAGGTCGGGTGAACATAAAGGTCATTATCCGCGATATACTGCGGAATATTATCGACATTTTCAAGACCGTAATACGCAGCGTTTTTTGAAATATACTCGGCAACGGTGTCGCTCATCATGCCCCATCTGTCGGTATTTGTGAAAGAGCCGAACGCTTCCTGATTTGCGTAATTTCCCCACCGACCGATTCCCTGACCGATAAGAAGGCTCATTGAAACCATGTCAAGCAAATTATAAAAATTCAGCTTTTCAACCTTGCAAACAACGAAAGCCGCCAAAACTCCGCCGATGATTCCTCCGTAAATCGCAAGTCCGCCGTGCCATATTTTGAATATTTCGGAGAGGTTTTGGCTGTAATAGTCCCATTTAAAGGCAACGTAATAAAGTCTCGCGCCGATTATCGCGCCAATCGTTCCGAAAAGAAGAACATCGACCATTTTGTCAAGGTTGATTTTCCATTTATAAGCAATTCTTCCGCCAAAAAGGACGGCCAGAAGAAAGCCGAAAGCGATTATTGCTCCGTACCAGCGAACAGATGTAAAGCCGAGATCAATGGTGTTTGAAACCGAAAACTCCTTTGCAATACCGGCAAATTTTACAATTACAGTTTGTGCATCCATTGAGATACCCCCATTAAACAGATTGAGATATAGCTATAACAACAGGCATTGTGATTATTGAAAAGAAGCTTACAAGAGCAACCGTTTTCGACGCCAGACCGGCGTCGCGACCATATTTCGAAGCAAACATAAAAGTGTTATTGGCAGAAGGAACACAGGCTGTTATTGCACAGGCGGAAAGCAACGTCCCCGTCACACCGCAAAGGCGGTATGCACCAATACATATCAGCGGCATTGCCAGAAGCTTTAAAAACGCCGTGAGATAAATCCGTTTATCGGTAAACATGGTTTTGAGATCGGTGTTTGAAAGGTACGTTCCGAATATCAACATTGCAAGCGGTGTATTAAGCTCTGCAAGATATGACAACGGCTGAGAAACAAGAGCCGGAAGCTTCACCTGAAAAAGAAACAGCGGCAACCCGATAACAACGGAAATGATTCCCGGGTTGAGGATTATCTTTTTAAAATCAAGCTTATACTTCTCACGGCTCATTAATTTTACGCCGTGAATGAAGGTTATGATGTTGAACGCAATCACTCCGTTTGCGCAGTAGAAAACGCCTTCATTGCCCAATATTTCGGCTGCAAGCGGCAACGCCATAAAGCCGACATTGCCGTATATTGAAGCGTATTTAAAGATTGGGTTGTCGTCGTTCTTCTTTCTGAAAAACGGTATGTTCAAAGCGATGGCAATAAAATGAGTAGCAAACGCCAGAAGAAGCGAGAGCAAAAACATTATTAAATTTTGCTTTGTCAGTTCGATTTTGGTGAACGAACGAATCAGCATACTCGGAACGGCAACATAAAGCAGGAAATTGACTATCATTCTTGCGGCCTTTTCGGTGAAAAGATTTGCCTTGTCGCAAAGAAAACCGACAGCCACCATGATATAAAGAATTGAAACCTGCGTTGCCGCCTGTTTTACATTTTCAAGAAACAATTCCGTTCTCCTCTTCCTCTTCGGTCGTTTGCGGCGAAGTGTTCAACGTCACCGCAAAAATAAGAACCAAAACAAAAATCGCAAAAACAAGGTCAACTATACTGAACGGATGTTCGCTGTTAATATAGGCATCTTTGTTAAGCAAGGTGAAGATAAGTCGTGAAACGCTTATCACCGCAGCAAACAGAGCGGCCGAATATCCGAAGCCGGGAATTCTCCACCTTGAATCGGTTGAATAAACACCGCTTGAAACCTGAGCGAGCGCCATGAAAAACAAGACCATGAAAGCGCACATACAAAGTTCAAGCAACAGATCCGACACGCGGACAAAACTTATCTTTCGGACGAAAAGCTGAAGCAATCTGCTTGACGACCAGCCGACCGGCATCAAGGCGAGTATTGTATGCTTTGACGCAGCGGCATCGCCTTTTTTATAAGAGAGGGCAAATATTACAAAAAACACACCCGAAAAAACGGCAAAAACGCTGCGAAGGAAGAGCGGTATCGAACCGGAAACCATGAGGCTTTTGAAAACAGAAGTATAGGTCATCTGCGTTTCGGAAGCATTGAGAAGGCAACCGAAGAAGCTCGACACGCCGTCATAGAACAAGACCAGGGAGAACATAAGTGCAGCAACGAAAACCGCCTTGTTTTTTGTTTTTCCGACTGTGATATCGGCGCTCTTCGAAGAGAGAAAAGAGCAAACACCGAAGGCAAGACAAGCTGCCGCGAAAGCAACGTAAAAAACAAGAGTGAGCACACTGTCCTTTGTATAAAACCCGGTGGAAGCATCTATGTAAGTTGCAACCATCATTACGCGAATGGTTGCAAGCGCAAAAAACGAGCAAAGAAACAAAGTCGCAAGCGCCGAAAATTTTATTCTGTTACAACTTTCTTTAATTTTCATCGGTAAAGCCATCCCCCTGCATGATAAATCTTTCCTCGGTGGGAATATAAGCTGTTGAAGAATTATAGTTTTCAACACGCTCATCAATGGGTATATATTTTTTGGGAATCGCAACGCTCTTATACGCCGGTCTGATTATTCTGTTGCCGGTCATTATTTCTTCCATTCGGTGCGCAGACCAGCCGACTATTCTCGCGGCGGCAAAAAGCGGAGTGAAGATATCTTCCGGAATGCCGAGAATTTTATAAACAAGACCCGAGTAAAGGTCAACGTTTGCGCAAAGCGGTTTATTGACACCCTTGATCTTCCTGAAAAGTTCGGGCGTAAAGCGTTCAATCATCTCGATAAGCTTAAACTCTTTTTCAAATTCGGTGCCCTTTGAAAACTCACCGGCTTTTCGCTTTAAGATGACCGCCCTCGGATCGGAAACGGTGTAAACGGCGTGACCCATTCCGTAAACCAGTCCCGTGCCGTCACCCGCTTCTTTCTTGATGATCTTTTCAAGATATGCCTTGACCTGTTTTTCGTCGGTGATATCTTCAACGTTTTGTTCGATCTCTTCAATCATTTTGCAGACTTTGATGTTTGCGCCTCCGTGACGAACGCCCTTGAGCGAACCGATTGCGGCAGAATACGCGGCATATGAGTCCGTTCCGGCGGAAGAGAGAACACGGCAGGTAAAGGTTGAGTTGTTTCCGCCGCCGTGCTCCGCATGAAGCATAAGGCAAATATCGAGCAGTTTCGCTTCTTCATCGGTATATTTTCTGTCGGATCGAATTGAGCGCAAAATGGTCTCCGCGGTTGAAAGACCCTGCTTTTCCGGATGGAAGTAAAGACTTTTTCCGTAGAACTTCAAGCGTTTGACCTGATAAGCATAACACACAAGAACCGGCAATTGAGCGATTATCTGAATGCTTTGACGAAGAACGTTTTCGGGCGAACGATCTTCGGGATTTTCGTCGAAGGAATAAAGAGTGAGAACACTTCTCGCAAGGCTGTTCATAACGTCAATCGAAGTGTTCTTCATCATGACATCCTCGATAAATGTTTCCGGAAGTTCGCGGCAAACACCGAGAGCATTCTTAAAAAACGAAAGCTGGTCTCTCGTCGGCAGCGAACCGAAAAGCAAAAGATAAGCAACCTCTTCAAAACCGAAGCGGTTTTCTTTTTCGCACGCTTCGACGATGCTGTTTATATTAACGCCGCGATATTTCAAAACACCTTTTTTCGGAACACGTTCGCCGTCATCAACATAATAACCTTCAACGCAGCAGATTTTAGTCAAACCTGCCATAACGCCGGTTCCGTCGTGATTTCTCAAGCCGCGCTTAACGCCGTACTTCCAAAAATCATCGGGGTTTATATGACTTTTGCGTTCGATTTTATCGCAAATTTTTTCAAGAACTTCCGGTGAAATGGGATTTATTTTTTCGTGCATTTTGTACCCCCATGGAAACTTATTTCGTCACTGCAACGCGCAAAAAGCGCATAAAAGCACAACGATGTAATTACCCTCTATTTTATAACATAGTAATAATAAAGTCAAGATTAAATCTGCCTTAAAAAAAGCGAGGTAAAAGAATGAAGCTGTATATAATTTTAACAATTATTTTGACCTTAGGCGCCGCGCTCTCCCCTTTCGTCGCAATCAAAACAGCAAAAAACGAACCCGATTTTTCAGTCTCATCAGTTGAAAGCGAAAGCGAGACCGAAGACATTTCACAAGACGAAGCAACGGAAACAGTCAAAATACTAAAGACAAGCTCGGGAAAAATCGTTGAAAAAAGCGTTCTCGATTATGTCAAAGGCGCCGTCGCGGGAGAAATATCTCCCGAGTATGAAGAAGAAGCCATAAAAGCTCAGGCGGTGGTATGTTACACATATCTGCTCTGGTTGAAAGAAAACGCAGACAACGCTAATTTAAACGGAGCGGACGTTTCCGACGACCCGGACACTCACCAAAATTATATTGAAACCGACGAGCTGAAAGAAAAATGGGGAGACAATTATGATTATTACAAAAACAAAATCGAAGCCTGCGTAAACGAGGTTGCGGGGAAATATCTCGCCTATGACGGCAAGCCGATAATGGCGTGCTACCACGCAATATCAACAGGTCGCACCGAGAGCGCAAAAAACGTCTGGGGCGAAAGCATTCCATACCTGAAAAGCGTCACGGCGAACGGAGACCTGCTTTCACCCGACATTGACTCAAAGGTCACTTTCAGCGAGAAGGAATTTCGGCAATGCGCCGAAAAGCTCGACGGCGTTAAGCTTCAAAAGAAGAGCAAAAACTGGGTGGGAAAAATCGAAACCGCAAAATCAGGATTTGTCAGCAGCGTCGTCATCGGCAAAAAAGCGTTCAACGGCAACGAAATCAGAAAAGCGTTTTCGCTTCGCAGCCCTGCTTTCACAATTGAAAAAACAGAAAGCGGGTTCGTTTTTCACGTCAAGGGATACGGCCATCTGGTCGGCATGAGTCAATATTCGGCAGATTATATGGCGCGACAAGGTTCAAGTTACGAAACGATACTCAAGCATTTTTATAAAGGCGCCGAGATAGTTTGACTTTCTATCGGGAAAATTCGCGTTAGAAACCGTATTGTGTTTGACGCTCTTAATCGTTCACGGAGGGCAATTCAATTGTTCTTGTTGAAAACGCC
>CAYOEN010000017.1:0-10479 GCA_964403085.1 uncultured Faecalibacterium sp.
CCATCATGTTTATCGCAACGACAACAGGGATTCCGAGTTCGGTGAGCTGAGTCGTGAGATAAAGGTTTCTTTCGAGGTTCGTTCCGTCAATAATGTTAAGAATGGCGTCCGGACGCTCACCGATGAGATAATTTCGGGCAACGACCTCTTCGAGTGTATAAGGTGAAAGCGAGTAAATTCCGGGAAGGTCGGTAACAACAACACCGTCGTGTTTTTTGAGCTTTCCTTCCTTCTTTTCAACGGTAACGCCCGGCCAGTTTCCAACGAACTGATTTGAACCTGTGAGCGCATTGAAAAGAGTGGTTTTTCCGCAGTTTGGGTTACCTGCAAGAGCAATTCTGATATTCATAGCTTTGTCCTCTCTTTCCGCTTCGGTGAAAGCGAAGCTTTTTTTTAAATTTTATCAAAGCACGGTTAGCCTTCGCTAACAGCATGGTAAACAAAAACGAATCGGGAAAAGCGAAGAATTTTCATTCTTCGACCTCAATCATTTCGGTGTCTGCTTTTCGAAGCGAAAGTTCGTAACCGCGAACGGTAACTTCGATCGGGTCGCCGAGAGGGGCAACTTTTCGGATATATACCTCGACGCCTTTCGTGATTCCCATGTCCATAATGCGGCGCTTGATTGCACCTTCGCCGTGGAGCTTTTTGACCTTCGCGGTCTCGCCAACCTTGACCTCTTTGAGCGTTTTCATTGATTTATCCTCCTTGAATGAAATTATAATACTTAAGGAAAAGCAGAAAAATTAAACCATGATCTTTCTTGCCATCTCTTCGCTGATCGCGACCCTCGCTTCTTTAACGTTAACGATTACGTTCCCGCCGAGGGTGGTAATGACCTTAACACTTCCGCCGGCGACAAAGCCGAGGTTTTCGAGATGTTTTTTGACCTCAGGGCTTCCCCCGATCTTTTTGATTGTGCAACTTTCGCCGACATCGGCGTAGCACAAAGGCATCATAGATAACTCCCCTTTTCAAAAATCGGTGATTAAAATTAGCGCAAGCTAACCAAACGGGTTTAAAAGCAGTTAGCCCTCGCTAACCTTAGTATATGATACTACCTCTTTTTACGTTTGTCAAGAAGATTTTTCAAATTTTTTAAAGTTTTTTTGAAGAGAAATTCGGCGAAGGCAGGAAAGCCTTCGCCGAAAACAGTCGTTGGGTGAAATTTTTCTTTTAATGCTTTGCGCCGCACTTGCAAACCTTGTTCTTTCCGAAAAGTTTCTGGAAGACGAGAAGAATCTTAAAGACGAGCTTTTTGATTCCCTTTTTGTGACAGTTGCAGTTGCAGTCGTTCGCTCTGTCGTAGCCGCAGCTTGTGCAGCGCGAACCGTCAAAGTTATGTCCTGTTGGGTCGAGCGTTTGAGTTTCGCTCTCTTCGCAAAGAGCGCAGGTTCGCTCGGCGCAGCCGCTTTCGGTGCAGGTCGGCGCCTTTATCTGCTTCCATTCACCGTAAACGTGGTCGGCGGCGGAGTGTGTCGCGCCGTAAATTTTCGCGGTGAAGTCGCCCGAAAACGCCGGGTAGCTGAAGCTTATGCTGTTCGCTTCGGCGGCTTTCTGGTCAATATAAAGGAGGTTTTCGCTCGAAAGGAGATTTTCGCTTTCGGCGTCTTTGACGACCAGAAGAACATATTCGTTGTTCTTGAGGGTCTCGGTTTTGGTTGCGGTTGCTGTCGCCGCTACGGCGACAGGAGCTGCGCTCGCGAGCGCGGGAAGCGAAAAGGCAACGGCAACAGGATTTTTTGATTTCAGATTTTTTGATTTTTGATTTTGAGATTGAGAGATTGAAGAGGACAGATTAAGTTTTAAAGCGGGACGAACGCCATAGTCGGTATCGTCGACATCGTAGCTGCCGTAGGCGCTGCCGTCGCCGTAGACTCCACAACTGTAATGAGAACCGTAGCCCGGAGAACGGAGAAGCCAGTCAGAGTTTCCTGTATAGGTATTTCCTGTATAAACATACAACCCCTGGCATTTTGCGTAATCGGTGCCCTGTGCTCTTCTTGCAGTATCATAATCGGTTCTATCGGAGCTAAAGCCGTAGCTGCTGTTCGTTACTTCTCTAAGCGAAAGAAGGAAGATTTTATCGGTCGTTTCGTTGCTGTCAAGTTTTTCGTAGCCCGATGTACCGACCGAAGTGTAATATCCGTCATTATTAAGTGTCGTGGCGGCAATTGTGCTTTGGTCGGCGCTTGTGAAGGCTGTGTTATAGAAATCATCATTGAGCCATTTTCTTATTGAGCTCGTCTCGTAATCACTTGCGTAATTTGTGTAGGAGGCATCATTGAAATAACCGTAAGTTCCGCCACCGTTTGAATAAATCGTGTTGCTGTACGGCTGCGAGTCAATGATAGATTCGCAAAGAACAAGACCTTCGCTCGCGTCCAAAACGCGCCATTTTAAAGGCTCAAACTTGAACCAATAAACCGTGTTTGTGTTATAGCCGTTATCATCTTGATATGTTCTTGAACCGGTTGAATTTTCGGTATAGTCCGGTCTGTACGCTGTGAACTTAACACCTCTGTATTTTTCGCCGCCATAGCTAACGTCGGTGAATCGCATCCAGTCGCCGGGCGTCATTGAGCCGTAGCTGCCGTTTCCGCTGTAATAGCCATAGCTTGTCCAGTTCTCCCACGAGGGTGCTTTTGCGTCCAGGGCAGAGATAACGGAGCTGTCTGTGACTTTTGATTGAGGATATGAACCGAAATAGACATACGACTGAGAGAGGTCAAGGTCGGTGGGGTTGGACGAGCCGCCGGTGCTGCCACCTGTGTTGTCGTCGGGATCGCCACCGGTTGAACCGCCTGTTCCGCCGCCTGTGTTGTCGCCGGAACTACCCAATTTTATAGTGACACTCTTCGCGTTAGACAACATTCGGAAAGTTCCCGAGTCACCTTTGTTGCCGTCCTTTTCGGCGGTCAAGGTGTGGCTACCTTCTTTAAAGTAGAAAGTTGCCTGTCCGTTTTTGTCGGTTTTCGTGCTTGTTTCTTTAAACTTGCCGTCACCGTCAGCGTCACAACAACCGGTTGTTGTTGATACGGTTGCGCCCTCGACAGCTTTGTCATCTTTATCTTTAACAGTTACAGTGACAGCATATGAGATATTTTCACATGCACCAAAGCCAAACTTAATTCCACTGTCGCTAATTGACAAATAGCAATCGCCCTTTGGCCACTCACCGCTAATGCTGACAGCGTCCCAAGTCCACTTGAGCTTATCGCTAATGAGCTTTAGTTTTAAGCTTAACTTACCTTCAATAACGAGAGTCAGCGAACCCGTTAAGCAGAAGACACAATCATGGTGCTTGTCTCTGATAACGCCAACCAGAGACGGTTGAAGTTGAATTTTTACGTAACCTTCAGCCCCAATTGAAACAGTGGCACATATCTTTGAAAGACCATCTCTATCCTTATTTCCTTTTTGAACACCAAACTCAAGCTCAATGCCTGCGCCGACTTTAACTGTGATTTTGGTTTTGCCAATATCAGGATCATCCATATCGAGCCACTTTGTTTCGTTTGTTTTTGAAAAACCGTCAGAGTCATTAAAAGACACACGGTTATAAATATCCAAAGCAACATTGACTAATGTAATAGAAGCTTCGGCAGACAAAACAAGATAAATATTGATTGAAAGCTCAAAAATGCCGCCAATAGGAATATCGGGAATAGGAACCCTGCAACGTTCTTTATTAACCGCTATAGAACCGGTAAACTTTATTTCCGGGAAAGTAATAGTATGAGTAAACTCGGTCTTAAACTCATAAAAGTCTTTGCCCCATCTCAAATCGTAATACAATCTTGCAGAAGCCTTTATAGTATATTTAAACGTTGCCGAGATCTTACAGCCTTTCTTCCACGCTTCCTCATCATCGCTCTTATTTTTCGGGTATTCAACCTTAAAGCTTGTGCTATAAGAAGTTTCTTTCGTGTCATTAACTATTTCCGCTCTTTCAAGCGATTGTTCGCTTACCTGCTGTTCTTCTTCGTCAATTATTTCAAGAGCAGAACCGAGGTTTTCTTCGTCAACACTGACATTCGTAAAGTCAGCGTCGGCGTCAATGCGTACAAACTGAAACGCATCTCCGATTGCAATATCTTCGTCATCGGTTATAACAACGCAATTGCCGTTTTTCTCTATGGCAGCGACTTTGATTAAAACAAAGTCACCGATTTCATCGCCAAGCGGAATATAGACAACGTCGCCAACTTCGAGCGAAGATACCTGCTCGTCCGCGCTGCCGAAGGTATAAACACCGTTGTTATATGTATATGAAGCGTTTTCAACAATAACAACATCGTCGTTTATAACACCAAAATCGTCAAGACTTTCATCGAAGGCAACGATTTCTTTGCCGGGAAAATCGTTTGGTGTTGTGTCCATGAAGACTTCAAAAGCCGTTGTATAACTGCGACAGACAAACTCCTTGCAAAGAGCGTTATAGTTGCTGTCAAGAAGAAAAGCTTTTGCTAAATAATGGTCGGGCATTGCATCAAGGTCAACTTCAACCTCAACAATGTCCTCGGTTTCGTCTTTGCTGAAGGTTGAAGCTTCAACGGTTTCCGTGCCTGAACCGAGCATTTCAAGAGTGTCCTCGTCATAAACAGCAACAACAAGGCTGCACTGCTCGACAACATTGATGTTAACATAAGCGGTGTTATCTTCGAAAATAACATCCTTAATACTATAGCCGTTGTTTTCTTCCGATTTTTCACTTTCGGTCAGGTTGTTAATGATGTTTGCCATGCCGTTTTCAGCGGCAAGCTGAGTTTCCGTCTCGGCCGAGCCTGTTGCACCGTTGGTTGCGAATGCCATGGGCACGCTCGTGAAAAGCATCAGCAGCACGAGAAAGAGTGATAAGAGTTTTTTCATTGTGTTCTTCATTTTTTACCCTCCTGAATTAAAAATGTGTGCCAACCGAAGCCGGCACACAAAAAATGCAGACCCGATTAGTTACCACACTAAAACATATTGGCGCACGCAAAAATGAGCAAATATAAGTCTGCATTTTTACCGAAATAAAATGCACTCATTTTGCGCGCAAAAAAATATTTTGTTTTAGTGTGGTAATTTCAGGATACCACTATTTTGCAGAAAAATCAAGATATATTGAGCGCTTTTTCTCGTTGAAACACACAAAATTTTTCTTTTGCGGCGAAGCAAAGGTTTCCGTCTTCCGATTTTCGTTTTTTAGTTCACTCGAATGAGCTTGACCGTTTAATGAAGGCGTGGTAAAATCAAAGAAAGCTCATTTTTCAGAGCGAACAAAAGCGAAAGGAATTTCTTTATGGATAATTCATACATTCTTTCAAAAGTTGACCACACTGTTCTCGCTCCGACATCGACCTGGAACGATATTAAAACGCTTTGCGACGACGGAATAAAATACGGCTGCGCGAGTGTTTGCCTGCCGCCGTCGTTCGTGAAAAAAGCAAAGGATTATGTTGGCGAAAAAATTAAAATCTGCACCGTTATCGGCTTTCCGAACGGTTATAATACAACCGAAGTGAAATGCTTTGAAACGACCTGCGCGGTCAACGACGGAGCGGACGAAATTGACATGGTAATCAACATCGGGCTGCTTAAAGAGAAAAATTACGAAGCGGTGAAAGAAGAGATAAAAAGCGTCAGACGATGCTGCGAAGGAAAAACATTGAAGGTTATAATTGAAACCTGCCTTCTCACCGAAGAAGAAAAAATCAAAATGTGTGAAATTGTTTCCGACAGCGGCGCGGATTATATCAAAACTTCAACCGGCTTTTCAACCGGCGGCGCAACGAGAGAAGACATCGCGCTCTTTGCGAAGCATGTGAAGCCCGGAGTGAAAATCAAAGCTGCCGGTGGAATTTCGAACCTTGACGATGCAAGAGATATGCTTTCGCTCGGCGCTCAAAGGCTCGGAACGAGCCGAATTGTTAAGCTCATTAAAAACGAAGACTCGCACGGTTATTAAGGAGGTAATTCAAATGTTCAACACCCCACACATAAATTTGAAAGACGAACTCGGTTTTGCAAAAACCGTTTTAATGCCCGGAGATCCGTTGAGAGCAAAAATGATTGCGGAAAGCTTTCTCGAAAACGCCGTTCTCGTCAACAACGTTCGTGGCATTCATGGTTACACCGGATATTACAAGGGACACAAGGTTTCCGTAATGGCGAGCGGAATGGGCATTCCTTCGATCGGGATATACTCTTATGAATTATACAGCTTTTTCGGCGTTGAAAACATAATCCGAATCGGTTCCGCCGGCGGCATCGGCGAAGGCGTCAAACTTCGCGATGTTGTTGCCGCAATCGGAGCGAACACAAATTCGGCGTTCTCTTCTCAATACGGAGTCAACGGCAGCATTGCGCCGACCTGTTCGTTTGACCTTCTTTCCGCAGCCTGCGAAAGCGCGAAAAAAATCGGCGTTGAGCTTAAAGTTGGGAACGTGCTCTCTTCCGATACGTTCTATGACGCGGACAAAGACAGCTTAAAAAAATGGGCAAACGTCGGATCTCTTGCGGTTGAAATGGAAGCAGCGGGACTTTATCTGACTGCAATCACGCTGAAAAAACGCGCTCTTGCAATTTGCACAATATCAGACCTTCCATTCACCGGCGAAGGCTGCACCGCCGAAGAAAGGCAAAACACTTTTACCGACATGGTGAAAATCGCCCTCGAAACGGCTATAAAGATGGATGTGTAATCAGGTATGGATATTAAACGTGTTTTTTTGATAGTTCTTGACAGCGTTGGAATAGGTGAACTCCCCGATGCCGCAGAATATGGCGACGAAGGCAGCAACACTTTGCGTTCCTGCTGCCAACAGGATGGATTTGACATTCCGAATTTAAAAAACGGCGGAATATTCAATATCGACGGCGTTGATTTTTCTTCCGCCGTTGAGTGTCCGACCGCGGCTTTCGGAAAATGCGCCGAACTCTCCAAGGGGAAGGACACGACAACGGGACACTGGGAGATTTGCGGAGTTGTTTCGCAAAAAGCGATGCCGACCTTCCCGAACGGTTTTCCGCAAGAATTGCTCGATGAGTTTTCCGCGCGAACAGGCAGAGCCGTGCTTTGCAACAAGCCGTATTCCGGAACGAAGGTCATTGCCGACTACGGTCAAAAACACCTTGAAACAGGCGCACTCATCGTTTACACTTCGGCAGACAGCGTTTTTCAAATCGCCGCCCACGAAAGTATTGTTCCGCCAAAACAGCTTTATAAATATTGCAAAATCGCCCGCGAATTACTTTGCGGTGATTACGCCGTTGGCAGAGTTATTGCGCGACCGTTTGAAGGCGCTTATCCTTTTAAAAGAACGGTAAGACGCCACGATTTTTCGCTTTTGCCGCCGAAAGATACGCTTCTGGATGCGCTTTCAAAAAGTGGACTTGACGTTATACCAATTGGCAAAATTTTTGATATTTTTGCCGGAAAAGGTTTAAAAGAACCGTTCCCGACAACCTCTAACGATGACGGCATGGAAAAGACTCTTGAAGTTTCAAAAACATATTTTCGCGGACTTTGTTTTGTAAATCTGGTTGATTTTGACATGGTCTACGGACACAGAAACGACGCACCCGGTTACGCAAAAGCGTTGATGAATTTTGACGCATGGCTCGGACGCTTTCTTCCGACACTCAAAGATGACGATTTGCTAATAATCACTGCCGACCACGGTTGCGACCCGTTGACCGAAAGCACGGATCATTCTAGAGAATACACTCCCCTTCTGGTTTTCGGAAAAGCTGTGAAGTCCGTCAATCTTGGCGTGCGTTCAACTTATGCCGACATTGGAAAAACTATCGCAGACATATTCGGCGTCGAAACCGACATTGCAGGTGAAAGTTTTAAAACCACGATACTATGATTTGCGTTATGTGATGCTTATGTTTTTTGACTCTGTAAGCTGCGCCGACGAGATTCTCGGTACGTTTTAATAAGCAAGAAGCCCACGCCTGAAAAACGTGAGCTTCTTTTAATAATAGCAATTTTTTCGTTGCTTTTATTTTCCGAAAAATTTAAACAAAGTCTTAAAGAACGCAACAACCGATTTAAGAAATTTTTGAGTGATTTCTTTTATCGTTTCACCTATCTGTTGAAAAAAGCCGACTTCCACAGGATCAATATCACCGGGTTCGGAATAATCGGTTGAAGTCATGATAAGAACCACGGTTTCAACAGTACCATCAGAAACCTCTTCAACCAGTCGGTTATAGCTAATGGCATCATCCGGATGGCCGGAATAACCCGGATAGATTTCAGCGTTTATCAAATGATTGTTTTCTATCGGTTCGAGAACAAAGTCGTTATCATAATCAACGCACTTGATTTCCACATCGCTAAACGTTACATCCGAGAAAGAAAGCTTTTCTATGTTGTCATATTTTTGGCAAAAAGCAGCAACAATATCGAAAAAATCATAAAAGCTGATATTTAAAACGCCACTAAGGAATAGCTCGTTTGCTTCAAAGGAATACTTGACGATATTCAAGAATTCGGTCGATTGATTTGTAACATCTTCATTAACAAAAACGTTTACTTTTTTATCTGAAAAAACAAAGGAATCATTATCAAAAGTTCCTCCATTCAGAAAAACAATATTTTTAAGTTCGGGACAATTGGAAACCGAACCGTTTTCAAAGCCGACATTTTCCGCTTTCACAACGATCAATCCAAGATTCGGCAAAGATTTAAAATAACCAGATCTCACCGAATCAACATTGCCGTCAATTATAACAGATTGAATTTTTTCATTTGCTGTTAAAGGTGTATCAAAAGCATTATTATCAGTAACGCAGAGAATTCCATTGTCAAAAGACGAGCTATAGTGTATCGTCGCAACCAAAAGAGTGGTATCCTCAACGTTCATCAACAACCACTCATCCTGCGTTCCGGAATAATACACATCGGTGAGAGAGACGCAATCAGTGAAAGTATTGAAAACGATAGTCTTAACGCTCTTGGGAATGGACGCGGTTGTCAAAGCGGCGCAATGATTAAAAGCACCCCTGCCGATGTCGGTTACACCATCGGGAACAACCAGTTCGGTCAAGACTGCGCAACCGGAAAACGCATAATTACCTATTTTTTTAACGCCATCGGGAATAGTTATGCTGTTTAAGGAACCGCAATCATCAAAAGCGTATTTGCCGATGCTTTCAAGATTTTTACCGAGTGCTATTTTTCGGAGTTTTGAGCATTCTGCAAACGCATAATCATCAATGCTTGTTACACTGTCAGGTATAACTATTTCGGTTAAAGCTGCGCATCCATGAAACGCTGCGCCGCCTATACCTTTAACGCTGTCGGGAATGACCATATCGGTCAAACCGAAGCAATATGCAAACGCACCCTCGCCAATTCTTGTGACACTGCCATCAGACGGAATTACGCTTGTTTTACAACCGAAGGTAAGCGTTTTTGTTACGGATTCAATAATGCAGTTATTTTCACTGTAATAGACCTCATTCTTCGAAGAAACATTCAGTTCTTCCAGACAGCCACAGCCAATGAAAGCATCAGAATTAATGCTTGTTAAAGTATCGGGAAAAGTTAAACTTTTTAAAGAAGTGCAAAATTCAAACGCTTCCTGACCAATGGTTGTCAATCCGCTAAAAAAAACAAGATCGGTTAATTTGTAACATTGGTAAAAAGCATATTGGCCAAAATCGGTTACAGCACCCGGAATAGTTACGCTCGTCAGTTCTGTGCAGTTTCCAAAAGCACCCTCGCCAATGATTTCCAAGTTGTCGGAGAGCGATAAATCTTTAAGTCCGCTGCAATTTGCAAACGCATATGCACCTATCTCGACCACGGTGTCAGGAATAGTTATTTCGGGCAAATCAGCACAACCTGCAAACGCAGACACACCAATAATCGTAACACTGCCATCAGAAGGGATAATACTCGCTTTGCAACCTGATACAAGTGTTTTGGTTGAAGTTTCAATAATGCAATTATCCAAGCTGTGATATACCGGATTTTCAGGTGAGACGACTATACTTTCAAGTCCACAACATCCATAAAAAGCAGACGAATCAATACTAACCACGCCACTGCCGATATTAATACGCGTCAATCCAACACAGCCTTCAAAGGCATCAGAAGAAATAATCAGCTGATCGCCCTGTATGTTTATATCTGTTAAAGCTGAACAATCCTTAAAGGAATTCACAGCAACAGTTGTTAAACCATCAGCAAATTGAACGTCGGTTAAGCCAACGCAAAGTTCAAAAGTTGACTGAGCAATAGTAGTCAAACTGTTTGGAAATATTACACTTTTCAAATTGGTGCAACCGTAAAAAGCTGAACTCTGAATATCGGTTATACCCTCGGGAATTGACATTGTTGTAAGTTGTGTGCAGCCCGAAAACGCTTTGCTTACGATGCTTGTCACACTGCCGTCTGATGGAATAACGCTTGTTTTGCAACCGAAGACCAGCTCTTTTGAAGACGTTTTTATAATACAGTTTTCGCTGCTGTGATAA
>CAYOEN010000017.1:10579-27049 GCA_964403085.1 uncultured Faecalibacterium sp.
ACAGTATTTTTTGAATCTACGGTTACATTCATCAAACCGCTGCAACCGGAAAAAGTTCCATTGGCAATGCTCGTTACACTATCGGGAATGGTTACATCCGTTAAACCTGTGCAACCGGAAAAAGCAGAGAAGCCGATACTTGTTACGCTACCGTCTGATGGAATAACGCTCGTTTTGCAACCGAGAATCAATTCTTTTGAAGACGTTTTTATAATACAGTTTTCGCTGCTGTGATAAACAGTATTTTTTGAATCTACGGTTACATTCATCAAACCGCTGCAACCGGAAAAAGCTCCATAGGCAATGCTCGTTACACTATCGGGAATGGTTACATCCGTTAAACCGGTGCAACCCGAAAAAGCAGAGGAGCCGATACTTGTTACGCTACCGTCTGATGGAATTGTCGATGTTTTACATCCACGGACAAGTTTTTTTAAAGCGGTATTTATGATGCAATTTCCTTCACTGTGGTAAACTGTGTTTTCCGATGAAACCGTTAAGTTTTCCAACCCGGAACAATTATTGAAGGCATTATCTGCGATGTATTTCACACCATGTGGAATATATATGTCAATCAAACTGCTACAGCCGGAAAAAGCGGAGGATCCAATTTCCTCAATGCTGTTGGGAATAATTAAATCTGTAAGACTGCTGCAACCCGAAAAAATACCGGTATCCAAATCAGTTTCGCCATTTGAAAGTGTTACTTTTTTCAAACTAACGCAACCGCTGAAAGCGTATTCGCCAATATGTTCCACAGTGTTCGGAACAGATATAGCGGTCAACCCACTACAATTTGAAAACGCCGAAGTCTCTATTGAATTTAACGGATATCCGTCGAGCGTTTCCGGCAACGTAAGTTCGCCACTCACATTATCATCACAGTCATAAATTACAGCTCCACCGAGCATAACATAAAAACTGAAAGGATAATCATCAATTGCGCCGACCTGCGTATTGAACACCTGCTCAACAAAATCAATTTTTATGCCGGAAAGCTCAGAAAACGGCAATGCAAACAAAAGCATTAAAGCAATTGTAACTGCAAGTGCTTTTTTTAATTCTTTTTTGATTTTCATTTTTATTCCTCCGGTTATCAATTTTTAAAATTAAATTGCATCAGAAAGCTTAATCTTTTTAGATAATAATACCGCGTTTCAAAAAAATCAAGAAAAAGGAACAAACGGTAGAAAAAACACATAATTGTATCTGTTGCGGTACCGCAACAGATACAATTCACGACTACCGAACGCAAATTATTGAAGATGTTCCAACATTCGGAATGCCTTTAAATATTATTATAAGAAAGCGCAGATACTGCTGTCCGCATTGCGGTAAACGATTCTTTGAAGAGAAAGCAAAGCGCAATCAAAATCCACACAGAAAAAGGAAAATGAATAACTAAAACCGTAAAAGACGAAACAACAAAATTTACAAACAACAAGGAGCTGTAAAAACTACAGCTCCCAAAAATCATTTAAAATATAATCCCTTATAGCGTTTAAGCTATCAGACTTTCGCTTTCGCCTTGAGAACGCTGTTTGCGAATGCGCGAGCTTTTTCAACAGCTGTTTTGCCCGAACCGACGTGGCAGGCAAGCGAACCGGCGTGAACACCGTTGATTCCGGTGCAGGTAAACAATTCGTTTTTGACACCGACTTTATCAAGGTCATCATGCAAACCATTCGATTCGGGAGCAAGCGGGTCAAGCTTTGAGCCTATGATAAATGCAGGCGGAAACTTTTCGTCAACATAATACGACGGCGCAAGGAATTTTTTCATTTCGCGTCCCTCTTCGGTCTTCAATTGAGCCGGTGAAAAGCCACAAAAAGCTTTGGCAAAAGATTTTGCATTGGGGAAGTTTGTGTCAAGAGCACGATCCGGATCATATATACCGCTGAGAAGCACACTTGCGGAGACTTCAAAGTTGTCTTTATATTTAAACGGAATATCAAGAAGATCATAAAGCTCTTTGTGAGAAGTAATCGCGCTGACAAGTGCGGCGAAATATCCACCGGCAGACTCACCGGCAACAACAACTCTGCTTGTATCAATACCGTGCTTCTCGGCGTTATCAAGAACATATTCAATACCCTTGAAGATTTGCCTGATATGTTCGGGGTGCTTTGCATCGTTTGCGTAATCATAATCAATATTCGCACAGACATAACCGTTTTCAGCCCAGTTTTTGCAATAAAAGCGTCTCACCTGACGAAGACCGGAAACCCATCCGCCGCCATGAATATAGATAAGCAGCGGAAGCTTTTCTCTTGCGTAAAGTTTGCTGCGAATAATATCAAGATAAGTGCGTTTTCCACTTTGCTGATAACGAATATCGGTATAAGCGATGATGTTGTCGAATTTTTTGTATAGCAAAACATAAAGCCCACACTCAAGAACATTGGAACTGACACGCAAAAATTCAATATAAGCTTCTTCGGCACGACTGAGTTTGTTTTCCATTTTAGTAATCCTCCCTATATTTTTTGCTTTTCTTGTCAATAATTTTAGCAGTTTTTTCACAACAAGTCAACAATTTTGAAACACAAAGAGAAAGAAAAAAGAAAAAAGCTTTCGTTTCATTCTTCAACATCAACAGAAAATTGAAGAATGCAACGAAAGCAAAAACTTTATGTGATATTAAACAAGCTTTCTGCCCATGAGAACGCCCATAACGGAGGCCATCATCAATCCGCGAGTCCAACCGCTTGAATCGCCAAGGCAGTGAAGACCTTTGATGCTTGTGTTAAAATCTTCATCCATTTTTACTCGGTTGCTGTAAAACTTAAGCTCCGGAGAATAAAGAAGGGTTTCCGTTGAAGCAAAGCCTTCAACAACGTGATCCATTGCTTTAATAAAATTGATAATGTTTGTCATCGCTCTATACGGCATGGCGGCGGTAATATCACCTGCGACAGCGTCCGGAAGTGTCGGACGAACATTAGATTGCATAAGCTCTTTTTCCCAGGTGCGTTTACCGTCAAGAATATCACCGAAGCGTTGAACGAGAATATGTCCCGTTCCAAGCATATTGGTGAGCTCGCCGACCTTTTGAGCGTACGCTATCGGCTGATTGAACGGATAGCTGAAATTGTGAGAGCAGAGTATTGCAAGATTGGTGTTGTTGCTTTTAAGTTCTTTGTAGGAGTGACCGTTTACAACAGCAAGGTCGTTGTCATAATTTTCCTGGCTGACAAAACCACCCGGGTTTTGACAAAAAGTTCTGACCTTGTTCTTAAACGGCTGCGGATAGCCGATAAGCTTTGATTCATAAAGAGTCTCGTTAACTTTTTCCATTATCTCGTTTCGCACTTCAACGCGAACGCCGATATCAACAGTACCGGGCTGGTGCGCTATGCCATATTCGGCGCAAAGCGTTTCAAGCCATTCCGCACCTCTTCTGCCCGTAGCAACGATTGTGTGATCGGCAAAAATTTCGGTTTCATTCGCTCCCCTGCTGTCTTTGAGGCGAACGCCCTTACATTCGTTGTTTTCCAAAATGAGATCATAACATTCATGACCGAAAATGATTTCAACGCCGTTGTTAAGAAGATACTGCTCAATTGCATAATAAATATCCTGTGCTTTTTCGGTACCCATATGACGAATCGGACAATCAACAAGCTTTAATCCTGCCTGGATAGCCTTAATGCGAATTTCCTTCTTTCCAAGGGAATCATCAAGACCTTCAATGTGCTCATCGGCACCGAATTCAAGATAGATCTTATCTGCGTAATCAATGGTTTCTTGGGCGGTTTGAGCTCCGATAAGCATCGGTAAATCACCACCGACTTCGTAACAAAGCGAAAGCTTTCCGTCGGAGAACGCACCCGCACCGGAAAAGCCAGTAGTGATATGGCAATAAGGTTTGCAGGAAACACAGACTTTTGTCTTGTCCTTAGGACAATGTCTGTTTTCTACCGCCTGCCCTTTTTCAACAATCACAATGCTTTTCTTTGAACCTTTTTTAATCATTTCAAGCGCGGTAAAAATGCCGGCAGGACCGGCACCGATTATAACAACATCTTTTTTCATGGAACATCCTCCTCAAAGCCCGATGGCATAAAAACAGCACGGCACTAAACCATGCGATTCATTTTAGCATGAAAGCCATTGCAAGTCAAGAGCGAAGCGTCTTCTCTCGCCTATTTTTTTGTCTTCTTGATACATCTGTCTGATTCAAGCAATCTTTTTAATGACTTATAGTGATAAAATTTTGCAATCCGAAAAGCAGCTAAAATGAGTACAGAGCATATTTCTTCCTCCGTTCATAGTTGTTGGCATTTCAACTTCACGAAGTTTTTTCAAATATGCTCTGCCTTTTTCAGAATTAGTTTTTTATTCTTTTGTGAGCGGTTTTCGTTTTTAAGATTATAAACTTTGAACTTCTGATTGATGAAACACAGACGAGAGAATTCATCTGTTTCGAAGTGTACACTTTTTCAGGATAAAACAACAGCCTTTTCAATGTCACTTGACCAACCGACTGTTATGAGAATATCGTTCTCTTCCTTTCCGACATGATAATATGTTCTTCCGTCCTCATCTTTTGCGTATTCACCGAAAACATAAATTAACACGCCGTTTTCAAGTTTTACATTATACATTGATTCAAATTTTTCCGATTCTTTCAAAACCGTCATGATGAACACCCTTTCGAATTTCTAATGTTAAGTTTGACAACATAATACATCTTTTGGGCTGTTTTGTCAATACTTTGTGCAGAATTTTTTCAAAAAATGTGAAAAATTTTGAAAGTAATCATAAACCATGCTTTTTAGGGCAAAAAACAAAATAGTGAAAAACCTTTTCTACGCGTTTTGATATCGCAAGAGTAATTTTACTTAACCAAGCAATTTAAAAATATTGATTGACTTCAAAAATAAAACCGTTGTCATAAAAAAATTACTTTTCTCTATGAAAAAATCGAAGAGACAAATACTAAGAAAGAATTGAAAAATCTGAAAAGTGTTCTTCCCTTGACTATTATTATCAAAAATAGTATAATTTAGCTATCGAAAAGAGGTTGTTATCATGCAAATCAAAAGCACTGCTATTAATGAAGTTAAGCTCATAATTCCTGATGTTTTCGGTGACTCGCGCGGTTGGTTTTATGAGTCATATAATTATCAAAAATTCAAGGAGCTCGGAATAGAAACTGTTTTCGTTCAGGATAATCGCTCTTTCTCTAAAAAAAAAGGTACGCTCCGGGGGCTTCATTTTCAAAAATCCCCTGCCGCGCAGACGAAACTAATTTGTTGCACTCGCGGCGAAATTCTTGATGTTGCCGTTGACCTTCGAAAAGGTTCACCCACTTATCTTCAATGGATCTGCGAAAAGCTCAGTGAGGATAACAAGAATTATCTCTATATACCAAAAGGATTTGCACATGGATTTTTAACGCTCACGGAAAACGTTGAAGTTCTTTATAAGGTCGATAGTTATTATTCAAAAGAAAACGATCGCAGCATACGTTTTGACGACAACGAAATTGGCGTTGATTGGGGTATCGCTGAACCGATTCTTTCAAACAAGGACCTAACCGCACCGCTTTTAAAAGACAGTGATGTCAACTTTGTTTTTGGAGAGTGATTTTAAATGATACTCGTTACCGGAGCAAAAGGTCAACTCGGGTTTGATGTTTGTCGAGAACTCGAAAGGAACCGAAAATCTTTTGTTTCAACAGACATAGATACACTTGATATTACAAACGAAGAATCGGTTCGAGCCTTCTTCTCGGAACACACAATTGATTGTGTTATCCATTGCGCAGCATATACCGCAGTCGACAAAGCAGAGACCGAACAGGAAAAATGCTATGACGTCAATCAAAACGGAACGCTTTATCTTGCGCGTTCCGCGAAGCTCGCCAACGCAAAGTTCCTCTATGTTAGCACTGATTATGTTTTTTTCAATAACGGAGAAGAAACACCTCACGAAGTTGACGATGCTAAAGCACCGATTTGTGTATACGGCAAAAGCAAGCTTGCCGGTGAAAAAGCTGTTCTTGAATTATGCGAAAAGCACTTTATTATCCGAACATCATGGGTGTTCGGCGAGAAAAACACAAATTTTATTGCTACGATGCTTCGCTTGGCTGAAAGTCGCGATGAGGTTTCGGTAGTCTGTGACCAGATAGGTTCACCAACCTACTCAAAGCACCTTGCGAGACTCATTTGCAACATAGCTTCCGGCGAAAAATACGGCGTTTATCACGCCACCAATGAAGGCTTTTGCTCCTGGTGTGAGCTTGCAAAATTTGCTTACAGTGTCAAGAACATCAAAACAAAGGTCATTCCCATTTTAACAAGCGAATACAAAACAAATGCTGTCAGACCGCTAAACTCACGGCTTTCAAAAGCTTCGCTTGACAATGCCGGTTTTAACAGACTCCCTAAATGGGAGGACGCTGTTCGCGAATACCTGAATAATATCTGACAAGATTATAACAGACTATTCCGACAATCAGCTTTAATGATTTAACCATTAGTTATAAAAACACCGCACTTTGATGTCAGTGCGGTGTTTCTTTAATATAGCGCAACATTATAACTCGCTGCTTACAAACATCCTTTATTCAAAAGGCTGCATATCTTTGTCATAAAGCATTTTTCTTTTGATCGTGTAATAATCATCGCCTTTTCCCGTGCGAACTATTTCATCGGCTAAAAGCGAAGGATTGATATTGGTGACGCTTCCGGCGGGAAAAACGATTGAGAGCACAACCGTTTCTTCGCTTGCGGAAAGTGAATACGATTTAATATGCGGTAAAAGATCAACATCCTTATATACCTTTTTGTGGCCTTTTTTTCCGAGCTTTTGAACGATAAGTTCATCGGCTGAAAACATCGCTTTTATTCTTTCGCAAAGCTCATCGGGAGTTTCTTTAGCTGTAAAAATTATTTCAAAAGAAGCGAAGGCAATAAACTTGGGATCGAGTTTCGGTTCGCTCACGCGAGTGATACTTATCCCTTCGGGTGTTACCGCCGAAAGAGAATCCATGATTTCGGCGTTCGTAATTTCTCCCTCAACACGAATATCCATTGCATCGTTTTCACTCTCCATGCCAAGCGAGAGCGGCAAAACAAAGGTCATATAAGGATGCGGATTAAAGCCCTCGGTGTACCAAAGCGGAATACGCGAACGACGAACGGCGCGCGTCATTGTGCGCATAAGGTCAAGGTGGGAAATGTATCTGACATTACCCTTCTTTTCAAACCAGATTCGAACGCAGCGCATCGCAGTCACCTCCGTTTAATTTGTTCGCCCCGCAACCGGCACATTTTATACGGCAATGCGGAGTTGTTTCGCTCTTATGAGCTTTTTGGTTTTCGTTGATCAAAAACTGCTTGCGAACACCGTAATCAAGATGATCCCAAGGCAAGACCTCTGAAAACTCACGCTTTCTGGAAGTATAAAAGAGCGGGTCAATATCGCATTTTTCAAAAGCTTCCATCCATGTTTCAAATTTAAAGCTGTCGTCCCATCCGTCAAATTTACAACCGTGCTGCCACGCGTAGAGAATAACGTTCGAAAGTCGCCTGTCACCACGGGCAAAAACGCCTTCAAGAAAACTAATATCGACTTTATGGTAACTCACGCTGACTTTTCTTGTCTTAACATTCGAAAGAAGATGCGCCTGCTTTTCAAGAAGGGCTTCTCTCGTGTCCTGCGGTTCCCACTGAAACGGCGTGAATGGCTTCGGAACAAAAGAAGCAACACTAATTGAGACTTGGACGCTCTTTCCTTTTGGTTTGTCGGGGTTACGATAGTATTCGTCAACAACTTTTTGAGCAAGCTGTGCTATTCCGGCAACGTCATCAAGCGTTTCGGTCGGCAAACCAAGCATGAAATAAAGCTTCACAGCAGTCCAGCCGCCGCTGAAAGCTTTTCTTGAAGTTCTTAAAACTTCTTCTTCGGTAACGTTTTTGTTAATCGCATCGCGAAGTCTTTGAGTTCCCGCTTCCGGAGCAAAGGTCAATCCGCTGCGACGCACTTTGTTAAGCTTTTCCATAAGCTCATCGGAAAAATTATCAACACGAAGCGACGGAAGAGCAATGTTGATTTTTTCCGGAATAGTCCAGGAAAGAAGCTTGTCCAACAATTCTTCGAGGTGTGTATAATCGCTGGTACTGAGCGAAGAAAGCGAAATTTCATCATAACCGGTGACATTGCAAAGTCCGCGGCATTGCTCGTTGATGGTATCCGGTGACTTTTCTCGAATCGGTCGATAGAGAAAACCCGCCTGGCAAAAACGACAGCCGCGAATACATCCGCGAAAGATTTCGTGAACAACACGGTCGTGAACAACTTCAATATAAGGAACGATGAACTTATCCGGATATTTTACCTTATCAAGATCTTTCACAATGCGTTTCGTTATTTTTTCGGGCGCGCCCTCTTTGGGTGTTACCGATTTTACGGTTTTGTCGTCATTGTATTCAACGTCGTAAAGTGAGGGAACATACATACCTTCAATTTTTGCGGCGCGGCGAAGGAACTCATCTTTACTGCTGCCGTTTTGCTTGCATTCTTTTAAGAGATCGAAAAATTCATCATATACTTCTTCGCCTTCACCAAGCGAAAAAACGTCAAAAAATTCAGCCATCGGCTCGCAGTTGCAAACGCAGGGACCGCCGCCTATAACGATTGGGGTAAGTGATTTCCTGTCAGCAGCTCTCACAGGCAGACCGGCAAGGTCAAGCATATTAAGAACGTTTGAATAAGAAAGCTCATATTGTAAAGTGAAGCCGATTAAATCAAAATCCTTTATCGGATCTCCACTTTCAAGCCCATAAAGCAAAACATTATTTTCGCGCATCTGTTGCTCCATATCGTGCCAGGGAGCAAAAACGCGTTCGCACCAAACATCATCTCGTTCGTTCGCTATGGAGTATAAAATTTTTATTCCGAGATGTGACATGCCTATTTCGTAGCTGTCAGGAAAACAGAAAGCATAGCGCAAATCAACCTTTGATTTCTCCTTAACAACGCTGTTCAGCTCACCGCCAATATAACGGCCGGGCTTTTGAACAAGCGGAAGGAGTTTTTCGATATCCTTGTTAACCATTAAAATTCCATCCTTGATTTTTAAGCAGGTAAAATGAAAGCAATAGCAGATATCATTATTTACCTACTTCAGTAATAAAAAAATTAAATATATACAAACAGCCACAAGGCTGATGTTTAACTCAAAAACAAAAAAGTAGCAAACACAAAAAATAACAAAACCTGTGACCGCAAAAGCAGAGATAAAGCTCAACAATCGACAGGTTTTCCGTTCGTCGAATTTTGACATTAACACACAGTAAAGCGCGTTCCACGCATCCAGGCTTTTTGCCGGAATAAGATTAAGAAGCGCGATAAACAAATTTACAAACACAAATGCCGCCGAATTCGACGAGGCAGTGACGCACCAAAAAATCGAAGCGATGCCGCTTAAAGTTAAATTGACAAAAACACCGCCGAGGGCAATTATAGTTTGCTTTTTATAACTTTGAAGTGCTTCGCCGAAGCATTCAATTCGAACGCCGAAAGCACCGAAGCTAATACTTTTTATTTTTTGCGAAAACAACGTCATCGGCAACAAATGACCAAGCTCATGCACCATTGAGGAGAAAAAACACATAACGGCGATTGAACCGTCCGAAAAGAGCATCATTAGCGCAGCGACAAGAAAAAACGAAAATCCGAACTTGATTTTTACACCGGCAAGAATAAAATTCATTGTCCGTTAAGGAACGGCAGCGGATCTAATCTTTCACCGTTTTTATGAATTTCAAAATGAAGGTGCGGTCCCGTTGACCAGCCTGTGCTACCGACAAGAGCGATCGTCTCTCCCTGACGAATGACGGCACCCTGCTTTGCAAGAATACTGCTACAATGACAGTACAACGTTTCATAGCCGTCAGAGTGTGTCAAATAGATATATTTGCCGCTTCGCGAATCTTCGCCGACTTTTCTGACTTTGCCGGCATACGCAGCTTTGATTTTCGTTCCTTCGGCAACAGCAATATCTATACCTGTATGAAGCGCATCATTTCCGGTTATCGGGTTTGTCCGATAGCCATAATACGACGAATACCAGCCGCTGACCGGCGAAACGATCTGCGTTTTTTCGATTGAAACGGATGTCGTTTCAATGTTATACACTTTTGCAACTGCTGCTTTCGTCTTTCCCGATGAAAGCGAAGTCTTTTTCAAAGGCGTTGTTTCTTCGGCAAGCTTTGACGTTTCGGTTGTGGTTTCCTGAAGCTGCGTCGTTGAAGAAACCGATTCCGAAGAAAACGATGTTTCCCCTGTTTCCGTTGTGCTTTCCTCTGTTTGTTCTTTGGAAAAAAGGTTAAAAACAGATACGTTTGCATCGGTTTTGAAGTATTGACCAATATTGCGAAGTGTGGTTGTAATATCACCGTCAATAAAGGACGTACTCATCAAGGTTAAAAAATCATCCTTGATGTTCTGCGCAAATTGACCGTCGGTTTTTGAAGCAAAGAATAAAACCGTCAGAACTATCACGGTGAAAATCACCTGGCACAACGTAACGACAAAATATCCGTCACTTTTCTTTTTCTCTTTTGGTTTTGTCCTTGTGTTTTCTTCCACAGCCATCACCCTTTCCGGAAAAGGACATGGTAATAGCTATGTTTTAAAAGAGGGAAAAATTACTCCGAATCAGCCAATCATTATTCTGCCCTCCGGAATAATCTCGCCTTCGTTGCTCTTTTTAGAGCCGAGAGCCAGAACAAAACACATCGGGCCTATACGTCCGACATACATCGAAGCAATGATAACCATCAAAGCGGGAATTCCTGCATTTGCGGTTACACCCACTGTAAGACCGGCGGTTGAAAAAACAGAAACTGCTTCAAAAAGAAGATCAACACCGCTCATTGACGGCACATTCCAAAGCAGAACGCAAAACGTGAAAAAGACAGCAACGGCAGAAAGAAAAACAATTGCAAGAGCCTTGGTTGAAACCGAATAGCTTACTCGCTTTTTTAATATCACGGTTTCTTTCCTGCCTTTGATAGCAGAGACAACAGTCATCACAAGAACAAAAAACGTTGTCGTTTTAACGCCGCCGCCCGTGGAACCGCTACCGGCGCCGATAAACATCAAAAGCATCATAATAATCTTTGCTGCGTCGCCCATATCCGCGATGTTCAGTGAAGCAAAACCGGCACTCCTTGCTGTCACAGACTGAAAGAGGGCGGCAACGATTTTTTCTCCGAGCGATAAAGGCTCAAGCGTTTTCGGATTGTTGTATTCCATAGCGAATATACAAACAAAGCCAAACAGTGTGAGAATAGCCCCGGCGATCAGAGCGGCTTTTGTGTGCAAACTCAAATGTCGCGTTTTTTTATAGGTGAAAATATCATATAAAACATAAAATCCGATACCGCCGATAATTATCATCAACATAATGACGCCCATAACATAGTAGTCACCGTTATACGCGGCGAGCGCACCGGTTCCGTCTTTGACACCAAAAAGGTCAAAGCCGGCATTACAATAAGCCGACGCAGCCGTAAAAAGCGAAATCCAAATTCCCTTAACACCAAAATCAGGTATAAAGCGAACGCACAAAAGCATTGTTCCCAAAAGTTGACTGACCAACGAAGTCAAAACAATTGTTTTGACAAGAGGCTTAACCTGAGAAAAAACATCAATATTTGTATATTCCTGCGCAAGGCGCATACTTCTGAAAGCCGAGCGCTTTTTAAATGCAAAAATAAAAAACGACGCGAAAGTTACCATGCTGATTCCGCCAAGCTCAATCAGAACCAATAATAATACTTGACCGTATCTCGATAAGGTTACGACGGGATCAATAAGATTAAGACCGGTAACACATATCCCGGACGTTGCCGTGAAGATTGCTTCGGTAAAACTGAGGCCTTTTCCGTCTCGTGTCATGCATGGCAACAAGAACAAAAAAGTGCTGACCGCAATGGCGCAAAGCACGCTCAAAGCGATCATACGCGCGGGGCGAACCGGACGTTTTGTTTTTTCGGTATTTTTCCCGTTCAAGTTTTTCAGCTCCTTCACTTGAGACGCAAGATTTTTGTGTATTTAGCCGGAAACAAAAAATGTTTGCTTCACAAAGCTTTCTGCGTGTATTATACCACAAAACACCCATATGTCAAAGTTTTTTTCTTCTTTATGTTGACGAAGCGCCGCCGAGAATGATATAATCTATAAAAGTTGCTGTTCGACTTTTTTGTCGCAACATCAACCCACATAAATCACCGAAAGGGAGAGTGTAAATGTTTCAGGATTTCAAATCCGATGGTTTCATGTATTTGCTTGCCATCGGGATCGTTGCCTTCGTTATCGCTCAATCGCTGTTCTTTATGATAAGAGCCGCTAAAAGAGGTAAGGAGCTTGGCATCACAAAAGAACAAATTAAAAACACAATCACTTCAAGTGCAGTTTTTTCAATTGCACCGGCAATCAGTATAGCAATAACGGTTATTGTGCTTTCGGTTGCTCTCGGATATGTGCTTCCCTGGATAAGGCTTTCTGTTATCGGAGCTATTCAATATGAAGTTCCGGCAGCGGAAGCAGCCATTGAGGCGGCGGGTCTTTCCGGAGGAATCGGCGTGCCCGTTACGGACGAAAAAGTTTTCGTTGCGATCGCATGGGTAATGACACTCGGTTGCATACTGCCGCTCATTCTCATACCGATCATATTGAAAAAAGTTCAAAAAAGCGTTTCGGGTGCTGTTAACAAGAACGCGAAATGGGCAGACCTCATGTCAGCCGCCGCGTTCATCGGTCTTATTGCCGCTTTCCTTTCAAGGGGCATAGCCGGTATAGGTGAAGTATCCGTTAACGAAGCCGGCGAAAAAGTTAACGTTGTCATTGGTGACGGCGCGGGCGTTCTTTCGCTTTCGGCAATAATTTCTTCAATCGTGTTCATGCTCGTTCTTACTCTGATCAACAAGAAGCTTAACGCAAAATGGCTTGAAGCCCTTGCAATGCCGCTGAGTATGCTGCTTGCAATGGGTGTTGTTGTTCTCATTTCAACCTTTGCACCGGATCTTGCGGCGATAGAATGGAGGTATTAAAATGAAGAAAAGAAGTTACATGGATTCAGTTCATTTTTACGGCAGAATCTGGTGCATACTCGCTCTGATTGCTCTTTTGGCTGTTCCGGTACTTATGTGCTTGCACCTCGGTGTGTGGCCCGATTGGGGTGTCGTTGCAAGCGGATTTGCCTCCGTTGCCGTTTTGTTTTATCCCACAGGCGTTATAGAAGTTTTTGCCTATGCACCGTTGCTCGGTTCGGGCGGAACATACCTCTCGTTCCTGACCGGTAACATCGCAAACCTCAAACTTCCCTGCGCACTCAATTCGATGGAAAACGCGAACGTCAGAGCAAACTCTGAAGAAGGTGAAGTTATCTCCACAATTTCAATCGCCGCTTCAGCGATCGTTACGACTCTCATAATCGCCGTCTTTGTTCTCATTTTTGCGGTCAATCCGAACTTTACAAAAGTCATGAGCGAAGGCGCACTTGCACCCGCTTTCAAACAAGTTACTTATACCATATTCGGCGCTCTTGCGGCGAGCTATTTTGTCAAGCATTGGAAGATATCAATATTCCCGATTGCGGTCCTTTCGCTCCTGCTTGTTTTCGCCGGAACAATTCAAATCGGCATTCTTATTTTTGCCGGTGTTGCCATTTCAATGGTCGGCGCACACGTTATGTACAAGCTCAAGTGGGTATAATTCAACTTCAAAACCGCCGGTCGATTTTTCGGTCGGCGGTAAATATTTCTTTTAAACGGAGGTTATCTTTATGCCGTTTTTAATTGTTTTTCTTGTTGCGCTGGCAGCATTCATTATCATCATTAATATTAACGCTTTGCGCATTAAAACTCCGGAACTCAATCTTGAAAAAAGGATCGGAAGCATAGAAGTCAACGCCGAACTCGCAGAACAGAATTTGGCAAAAATGATTCAGTGCAAGACCGTTTCAGACAAAGACGCTTCCAAAATCGACCAAAGCGAGTTTCAAAAATTCCGTGAACTCTTGCCGCAACTATACCCGACTGTTTACGAAAAAAGCGAAAAAGAGGATATTGCCGGTGGTTTGCTTTTCAAAATCAAAGGTAAAAGCAGCAGTTCGCCTGCGGTACTTATGGCGCATTTTGATGTTGTTCCGGTTGACGAAGAAAACTGGGACGCAGACCCTTTTGGCGGCGAAGTAAAAGACAGCTTTCTTTGGGGACGCGGAACACTTGACACAAAATGTAGCCTCTTCGGCATCATGGAAAGCGCCGAAGCTTTGCTTGACGCCGGGTTTGTTCCGGAGAACGACATTTATCTCTCCTTCGGCTGCAACGAAGAAGTTGCCGGAAATTGCGCGCCGACAATAGTTTCAACGCTGAAAGAACGAAACATTTCCCCTGCTTTTGTTCTTGACGAAGGAGGAACAATTCTTTCAAGCTCATCAAAATATTTTCCTCACGACATTGCCGTAGTCGGCATAGCCGAAAAAGGTCCCATGGATGTTGAACTCACCGTCAAAGGAGAAAGCGGACATTCTTCTCAGCCTCCGGTGCACACCGCAGTCGGTGCTCTCGCAAAAGACATTTGCAAAATTGAAAATCATCAATTCCCGACAAAAATGAATTATGCAGTAAAGTCGATGTTTAAGGCAATAGCGCCTTTCACTCCGTACATCGGAAAACTTATACTTGGAAATCTTTGGTGCTTTTCCCCTCTTGTTAAGACTGCCTGTAAATTCAACAAAACTTCCGCTGCGCTGCTCAGAACTTCAATGGCTTTCACTCAACTCGAAGGCAGCAAAGGCGCAAACGTTCTTCCGGGAGAAGCGAAAGCAATTGTCAACATAAGACTTGCGGAAGGCGAAACGCCCGCAAGCGCGATTGAGCACATGAGAAAAGCGGCAAACGATCCAAATCTTACCTTCAAAATTGTCAACTATTCCAACGCAACACCCTGCGCCAAAGCCGAAGGTAAGTATTGGGAAGCGATCAAAGAATCGGTAAACCGCAATTTCACAAACACGGTTGTATCGCCTTACCTTATGATGGGCGGAACTGATTCGCGGTTCTTTAATGAAATAGCGACTGAAATTTACAAGTTTGCTCCGACCCTTACGGGCGGCGGTTTACTCGGCACAATACACAGTGACAACGAAAGAATTCGCACCGACAATATCGAACCGCTCATAGGATTTTATACAGATCTTATGAAGAAGCTGTAAAACACAAAACAGACTCAGTTGCGTCACACCGAAAATTCGGTGTGACGCTTTTTTCGAGGCTTTATCAATCCCGACTGTAACGCCGCAAACCTCAAAAACATAGAATGTCAGTGTGAGGGGTAAAGGAATTTACCTCAAGCGAAAAAGCCGATAACAAATCGGCAAAGGAGTGATACCATTGGGCAATTACAAAACAACTTATGGTTATCAGCGACAAGCCCCCTGCGGACAATTGGACGATTGTGTTTGCTCGAGAAAGAGCTACCGAACACCGGCCCTGCCGGATAATGTTTCGGTTGCAATGGCGTACGTACCGTTTCAAACCTGCAACGATATTTATCAATGCGACAAAGCACTTTGTGTCGGTACTGTTTTCCCCGTTCTCGACAAACCCTTTCTTGCGGGGTGTTGCTGATGACAGCAAACAAAAACGGCATCAAATTCAGGCTTCAGGCAATTCGCTTTTCAATGTGGGATCTGCATCTTTATCTTGACACTCATCCCGACGACGAAACGGCAGCCGAACTTTTAAAAAGCTACAGTGAAAAATACTGTTGCCTTAAAGAAGAATACGAAAACGCATACGGTCCTCTTTCTCCGGCGAGTGGATACGGCGAACTCTGGTTAAAATCACCGTGGCCTTGGGAAAGAGAGTGTGATTGTTAGTGTGGCAATATGATAAGATTCTTCAATATCCAATCAGCATAAAAACACCGAATCCGACTTATGCTAAAATCATAATGGCCCAATATGGAGGTGCATACGGCTTTTAGATATGCACATCTTTAGCCTCATCCCCCCGAATAGCTTTTCAAGCTCTTCGGGGGCAAGTTGTTTTTCGTCTCATTCCGCTTTTACCGGTCTAAATCAAGTCTTACCTCATCATTTGCGAAGCAGCCGTAACCAAAAGAATAATCGGAACTGTAAATTTGGGTGATGCCGCCCTGCGCTGCCGTGCAAACGTTTTTGTAGCGGTTGTTAGATGCTCTTTCGATCTGAGCGCTAAAAATTTCCTGCGCTGCGTCACAGATTTTTCGCGCCGACTCATGACGACCTAAATAATAGGCAAAAGCAACAAGCTCATCGAGACCGCCGACTTCGTCGTCATTAAAGTTGTGGTTTTTAAGCGCTTCCCTTACCGTTTCCAACATTGTCATGATTATCGTTCCTTTCTTTTTTTTACTTAAGCATATCAATAATCTTTCTTGCGCTCGTCTCGCTCTTGAGAC
>CAYOEN010000018.1:0-23025 GCA_964403085.1 uncultured Faecalibacterium sp.
AACAAACCGATCGCCCTCATCGGAGGCGGCACCGGAATGATCGGCGACCCGTCCGGTCGCTCCGATATGCGCACCATGATGACCGTTGAAACCATTCAGCATAACTGTGACTGCTTTAAAAAGCAGATGAGCCGTTTCATCGACTTTTCAGACGGAAAGGCTCTTATGGTTAATAACGCCGACTGGCTTTTGAAGCTTAACTACGTTGACGTTCTTCGCGAGGTCGGTGCCTGCTTCTCGGTGAACAATATGCTCAGAGCCGAGTGTTACAAGCAGAGAATGGAAAAGGGTCTTTCTTTCCTTGAGTTCAATTACATGATAATGCAAAGCTACGACTTTTATCGTCTTTATACCGATTACGGCTGCAATATGCAGTTCGGCGGCGATGATCAGTGGAGCAATATGCTTGGTGGCACCGAGCTCATTCGCAAAAAGCTCGGCAAGGATGCTTATGCTATGACCATTACTCTTTTGCTCAATTCCGAGGGCAAAAAAATGGGCAAAACGCAAAAGGGTGCGGTCTGGCTTGATCCCGAAAAGACCAGTCCCTATGAGTTTTATCAGTATTGGCGCAATGTTGCCGATGCCGATGTTCTCAAATGTATCCGTATGCTCACCTTCCTTCCGCTTGAAGAAATCGACAAGATGAACGACTGGGAAGGCAGCCAGCTCAACACCGCAAAAGAGATACTCGCTTTCGAGCTTACGAAACTCGTTCACGGCGAAGAGGAAGCGCTGAAGGCACAGACCGCAGCGAAGGCGCTTTTCGGTGCAGGCGGTGACATTGACAATATGCCTTTGACCGTTCTTTCTTCATCGGATTTCACCGAGTCTGCGATTTCCGTCATTGACGCCATGCTCAAAGCCGGAGTCATCAAATCGAGAGGAGAGGGAAGACGTCTTATTGAACAGGGCGGCGTTTCGCTTGACGACGAAAAAGTTACCGATTTCGCTGCTGTTATTCCGCTTTCCGCTTTTGAAAAGGGTCATGTTATCCTCAAAAAAGGAAAAAAGGTGTTCAATAAGCTTGTTGTTGAATAATTAAAACCGTGGCTGTGTCTTTTGACCCGGCCAAAAAACAGGATAACAAAATAAAAGCTATAGTCCGTTATCGCAAAAAGAGACTGCGCGACACAGGATTATAGCTTTTGGTTTAATGTTGCCCTTCGGTGTTTTGCGGCAACAGATGTTTTAGGAGTGAAAAAATGACAGGATTGGGAACGGTTGTAAATTGCGCCGCTGTTGTTGTCGGCGCAGTTATCGGAATGATCTTTAAGAAGGCTCTGAAGCCGCGTTTTTGCGAACTTATATCGCAAAGCATGGGGCTTGCCGTTATTTTTATCGGCGGCGCCGGCGGCATCGGAAGACTTCTGGAACTTAATGAACTCGAAAACGGCTCGGTTCAAACCGTGTTGATGGTCGTCTCGTTTGCGCTCGGCTCGTTTTTCGGCGAGCTTATCAATATTCAGGGCTTGACCGAACGTTTCGCGGCGTGGCTTAAGGCGAAGACAAAAAGCGAAAATGACAACAGCTTCATTTCGGGCTTTCTCAACTCTTCGCTGACAATTTGCGTTGGCGCAATGGCTGTCATCGGTCCGATTCAGGACGCGCTCAACCATGATTATTCAACTCTTTTTACCAAAGCTGTGCTTGACCTTGTAATAGTTATGGTCATCGCTTCCGCAATGGGAAAAGGCGCGCTGTTTTCGGTAATACCGCTCGCTGCCGTTCAGGGGCTCATCACGTTGCTCGCCAAGGTCATTGAACCGGTTCTCACCGAGCTTTCCGTTACCAATATCAGTTTCGTCGGCTCGATGATGATATTCTGCCTCGGTGTCAATCTCATGTTCGAAAAAAAGTTTCGCGTTGCCAATATGCTGCCGTCGCTGATTTTCGCTGTTTTTTTCAGCTTTTTGCCGCTCTGATTTTTTCGCAAAATATGCTGAAAAAATGCAAAAATGTTATTGTATTTTTTAGCTCATTGTGATAAACTGAAAAAGAGAGGAAATCGAAGTGCTTTTTTCGTAAACCGTTGAAATGAGAGGAGTTTTTTTCTTTGTTTAGCTTTAAATCAAGCCCCGAAACCAGACAATATATGAAAGACGGAATTCGATATATATGTGAAAATTTTAAGCGCCGTTCTCCCGGTTCAAAGAGCGAACGTGACGCGCAGGCATATTTTAAAACGGAACTTGAAAAATATGCCGATGACGTAATAATGGAAGATTTTAAGCTTCACCCCCATGCTTTTATGGGCTTTATCATTATCGCCGTAACGTTGAGCCTTGTTTCGGTCGCCATGTATTGGCTGTTCCCGACGTATATTTATCCCGGAAGTCAGCGTGCCGAATTCATTTTAGCGGCGATACCGCCCGTGTTGATGCTTTTCAGCATTCTCATGTTCCTTTTCGAGTTTCTTTTTTACGCCGAATTTGTGGATTTCCTTTTCCCGAAAAGGGTGTCAAGGAACGTTTTCGCAGTCAGAAAAGCTTCCGGAACAACAAAAAGACGAATCATTTTTTCCGGTCATGCCGATGCCGCGAACGAATGGACCTTTTCCCTGCACGGTCAAATTAAAACGCTTGCGCCCATAATGGGCTTTTCAATAGTCGGAATGTTTTTCATTTTTGTTGTTACTCTTGCGAGACTTGTTTCCGCTTTGAAACTCGGCTTCGTTCCGGAAATTGTTTCCGGTTTGTGGAAGCCGCTCGGAATAGTCATGTTCGTCTTTGTTCCGTTCATTTTCTGTATGTATTTCTTCATCAACTGGCGCGTTGTGGTTGACGGTGCGAACGACAACCTTTCAGCTTGCTATGTTGCTATGGGCGTACTTAAAGAAATGGCAGACAATGATTTTCGCTTCTCCGACACCGATGTTTGCTGCCTTATTACAGGCAGCGAAGAGGCGGGACTTCGCGGCGCGAAAGCGTTTGCGAAAAAGCACAAAAAAGAGCTTCAAGACATCGAAACCGTTGCCATCACACTCGACACTATGCGCGAGATTGAACAGATGCAAATTTATACCCAGGGCTGCACCGGAACGGTCAAGGACAGCGAAGCTGTCGGCGACCTTCTCTTCGAGGCGGGGAAGAACAACGGTCTCGAAATGAAGCGTGCCTCGATTTATCCCGGTGCCGTTGATGCCGAAGGTTTTTCAAAACACGGAATTCGCGCCTGTGGTTTCTGCGGCGTTAATCACGACCCGAAAACCTATTATCACACACGCGAAGACACATGGACGAATATCAATGAGGATTGCATCAACCTTTCGCTTGATATCTGCCTTGAGGCTGCAAAGCTTTATCACAGCAAGGGCGGAATAAGAATATACGAAAAAAACAGAACTAAATAATTCCAGGGGGAATACCATGAATAAAGAAAAAAGAATTTACACAATTGCAACGGCGCACCTTGATACGATTTGGAACTGGGATTTTGAGTATGTTATCAACACCTGCTTGCCAAAAACACTTGATGATAACTTCGCTCTTTTTGAAAAATACCCGAACTATCGTTTCAACTTTGAGGGCGCTTATCGCTACGAGCTCTTTGAAGAGTATTATCCCGAAAAGATTGAAAAGCTCAAAGAGTACATAGCGGCGGGAAAATGGAATGTTACCGGAAGCTGCTACGAAAACGGCGACGTCAATGTTCCGTCACCGGAGCTTCTTTTCAGAAATGTTCTTTACGGAAACGGCTATTTCCAAAAGAAGTTCGGCGTGAAGAGCAACGATATCTTCCTTCCGGACTGCTTCGGTTTCGGCTGGGCTCTTCCCGCTGTGGCTGAGCACGCAAACCTTAAAGGCTTTTCAACTCAGAAGCTTTCCTGGGGCAGCGCATACGGTATTCCTTTTGATACCGGTCTGTGGTACGGTTCTAACGGAAAAGCAATTTTCGCTTCGCTTGACCCGAAGTCGTATTGCACCGTTTATAAAAAGGTTCGCACCAACAGCAAGCTCACAAAGAAGCTCAATAAAAACATAAAAGATTTTGATTTCAGCTGGACCTACGGTTATCACGGCGTTGGCGATGTTGGCGGCGCTCCGAAAGACCAGTCGGCGAAGACCGTCAACGACGAAATCGACAGCAACGCAAGCAACGACATCAAGGTTCTCGCTGCCACTCCGTCGGAATATTTTGATGACCTCAGTGCCCTTGACCTTGCCGAAATCAATAAGCTCCCGCGTTGGAACAACGAATTGTCAATGACCAATCACGGCGTCGGCGCTTATACTTCGCGTTCTTTTTCGAAGCGTTGCAACAGACGTAACGAAGAACTTGCCGATATGGCAGAGCGCAGTGCGGTTATGGCGACCTGTCTTTGCGGCGCAAAATATCCGAAAACGGAACTTGAAAAGGCGTGGAAGCGTGTCATTGCCCATACTTTCCACGATGACCTTACCGGAACTTCCGTTGAACGTGCATATAAACGTTCCTGGAACGATTATATTCTTTCTCTCAATCAGTTCTCGAATGTTTTTGAGGGCGCTGCCGGCGAAGTTATAAAGAATCTTGATTCTTCCTGGACGAAGGGAATTGCCGTTGTCGTTTCAAACAGCATTGAGCAGCCGCGCATGGAACCTGTTGATATCACGGTTCCGTCTGCCGGTTTTAAATTTGTCAGAGTTTTTGACGCCGACGGTCGAGAGGTTCCTTCTCAGGTCAATTTCGTTGATGATAATTATATTCAGGCAACGTTCTGCGCCAACGTTCCGGCTCTCGGATTTAAGGTGTTTGATGTCCTTTACAGCTATGAGCCGTGCATAATCAACACAGGCGTAAGAATCAAGGATAATATGCTTGAAAACTTCAAGTATATCGTTTCCATCAATAAAAACGGAGATATCTCTTCGATAATCGACAAAACGCTCGGCGAGGTTGAGCTTCTCAACAAACCGATCAGGTACGAACTCAATAAGTATAAGGGCTCGATGCTTTATCCGGCGTGGGAAATGCGCTATAAAGAAGTTATGAAATATCCCTGGGAGTTTGCGGAAAAAGGCCGCCTTGAAATTGTTGAATCCGGCCCCGCAAGGGCAACCATCAAAGTCACTCAAAAAGCAGGGAAGTCAACTTTTACCTATTATGTTTCTCTTGCCGCCGGCGGAAACAGAGTTAACGTCTATAACGAAATCGAATGGCGCGAATTTTGCAGAACGCTCCATAACGGCTTCAGTTTCAGATTGAAGAATGACAAAGCCGTTTTTGACCTCGGTCTCGGAACTATCGAACGCAAAAAGGCGACAAAAAAGCTCTATAGCGTACCGGCTCAAAAATGGGCAGATATCAGCGATAAACACAGAGGCTACGGCGTTTCAATCCTCAGCGATTCAAAATACGGTTGGATAGTTAAGGATGAGCGCACGCTCAGACTGACTGTTCTCCATTCCCCGAAAAGGTACTATCGTCACGACAGTGTTCAGGGCATGATGGACTTTGGTCTTAATCGTTACGGTTATGCTATCTATTCTCACAAGGGCGATTTCACCGAAAGCACCCAGCTCAACGCAAGGTTCTTCAATCAGCCGATGGCTGTTTTCACAACGAATAAGCACGAAGGCGCGCTCGGAACGGAGTATTCGTTCGGCTCGATAAGCAATAGCGATGTAATCATTCGCGCCATTAAGAAAGCCGAAGATACCGATGAAATAATCGTCAGAGTGAACGAAAGCGCCGGTCACCACGCAAAGCAGGTTGCCCTTTCGCTCGGAAAAGGCATTCTCAGCGCTCGCGAAGTTTTTGCGTCCGAAGAAGAGATCGGCGAAGCCAACGTTGTTAACAATGCTCTTGTCTTTGAGCTTGCTCCGAATGAAGTCAAGACCTTTGCGCTCACCCTGCTTTCAAGCAGCGTAGCGTCAAAACGCGAACAGCGCCCGGTAGAACTTCCGTATAACACAAAGATAACGACCTTTAACAGCAACAGAGCGGAATGCTCGATTCCCGGAATCAACGTTTCCGTGCCGTCCGAGCTTTTCCCGAAGGTTATTGATTGCGGCGGTGTCAGGTTTGAAACCGGTGATGTTAACGCCGAAAACAACGCTCTTCTCTGTGACGGTCAAACCATAAAAACGACAGGAAACAGGCTTTATTTTGTTGCTGCAAGTCTTTATGGCGATAAGGTTTATGACTTTGCGCTCGGCGACAGCAAAGCCTCCATAAAGGTTCAGTCCGTCAACGAACGTATCGGCGGCTGGGATCTTTACAATCTTGCCGAAACCGCATTTATCAAGACCGATAAACTTGCGTGGGAATGCACTCACTCCCACGCAACTAACGGTGATAACGTCGCGTCTCAGCTTTATTTCTTCCTTTATGAGATAAATACCGAGAACTTTGACGAAATAACCTTGCCGTCAGATAGCGGACTTCTCATTCTTGCCGCCACTGAAACGTTTGACGATCGTCTCATTCGTCTTAACAGCGCTCTTTATGACCGCGTTGAAAAACGTGATTTTAATTACAAAATGTCTCATCGTGAAAAGCGTAAATATAAGCATAACATGAGAATCAGCAAGAGACCGACAAACAGCACCATCTGATAATTAATTATCGGCTTATCAAAGTCCGCCGCATTCAGAACGGAAGAACATCTTTCTTGCCGGAGACGGTAACTGAATGCGGCGGAAGCTTTTTAAAATGATTTTTCGAAAGGAGACAAAATATGCAATTGTCAAATTGCCACACTCACACAACCTTCTGCGATGGCAGTGACACTATGGAAGAAATGTTGAACGCCGCAATTTCTCTCTCCTTCGAAAGTCTCGGCTTTTCGGTTCATTCACCTCTTCCGTTTAAAAATGAGTATGCTCTTAAAAGCGAAAAACTTCCCGATTATCTCAAAGAAGTTTCACGATTGAAGGCGAAGTATCAAGGAAAAATAGATATCGTTAACGGAATTGAGCTTGACCGTGACAGCGTCGGTGTGGATGTTTCCGCTTTCGACTATGCCATCGGCTCTGTCCATCAATTGCATTTTTCGGGTGTCGGGTATCCTGTCGATTACAGCGCGGAAGTCCTTCTTGATTGCGCTCGTGAGGAGTTCGACGGTTCGTTTTTGCTTTTGGCAAAGCATTATTATTCTCTCGTAAACAGCTTTATATGTGAGCGGAAACCGCAAATAGTCGGTCACTTTGATTTGATTGAAAAATTCAACGAAAGGGGAGCTCTTTTCGATAATGAAAGCAAAGCTTATCAAAGCGCCGCGCTCGAAGTCGTTGACGGAATTTGCGACTGCTGTTCGGATATTATTTTCGAAGTTAATACCGGTGCCATGTTCCGCTGCAAACGAAGCTCGCCTTATCCGCAACGTTTTGTTCTGTCGCGCCTTTTTGAACGCGAAATACCGATAACGATAACCTCCGACGCTCATTGCGTCAAGGCGCTTGATTTTGCTTTTGATGAAGTCGCGGCTCTTTGCCGTTCGGTCGGTTTCAAAAGTTGCCTCGTTTCAACGTCTCGAGGATTTGAAGAAAGACCTTTGTGATGCTTGCGAAAGCAGTCGCGTAAGCTTAACCGAAACAAGCTTGCGGGCGTGGCGCTTTGCCTTGTGGGTCTGGTTCTCATCAACAAAAAATGACCGAAACTTTTTTTGGGAGTGTTCTTTATGGTTGAAATTCGCAGTGCGCGTCTTGATGATGCCGAACGTATTCTTGAAATATATGATTATTATGTAACAAGCACGGCGGTGTCGTTTGAATACGAAACTCCGTCTCTTGATGAATTTAAGCGTCGCATGGAAAAAACAATGGAAAACTATCCCTATCTTGTCGTCTTGAAAAACGGAAGAGTTGAGGGCTATTCATATGCCGGTCCTCTTTCTTCAAGACCGGCATATTATCGTTCCTGTGAGTTGACGATATATCTTGACAAAGCTGCGCGAAGGGCGGGTCTTGGCAGAATGCTTTATACCGCGCTTGAAACCGAGCTTTTTGAAAGAGGTTTTCAAAATCTTTATGCCTGCGTTGCCGTTCCGGAAAATGATGACGAATATCTCACCGGAGACAGCGCCGCTTTTCATGCTCGTCTTGGTTTTGAAACGGTTGGTCGGTTCAATAAGTGCGGAAACAAGTTCGGTCGCCGTTATAGCGTTGTCTGGATGGAAAAGCTTATAGGTTGAGTAAATGGAAATACTAAGCGGGAATTTCTCCGCACGGTGAAAACCGATATTCTAAAAGGAGTCTTAATAATGGAAAAATCTGTTTTATCTGCAAAAACAGCGAACGAAGCTTATGTCACCCTTTCAAACGGTGTGAAAATGCCGCAGCTCGGTTATGGCGTTTATCAGGTCACAAAAGACGAATGTGAACGCTGCGTATGCGATGCGTTGAAGGTGGGTTACAGACTCATTGACACGGCGCAAAGCTATTTTAACGAAGAAGAGGTAGGTAACGCTATCGCCAAAAGCGGAATTGAAAGAAGCGAAATATTTTTGACCACAAAGGTCTGGATTGAACATTACGGATATGAAAGCACAAGAGCCTCTGTTCTTGAATCCATGAAAAAGCTTCAAGTCGATTATCTCGATCTTTGTCTGTTGCATCAACCATTTGCCGATGTATACGGTGCTTACCGTGCGTTGGAAGATCTTTACGACGAGGGCAGGCTTCGTGCTATAGGAATTTCAAATTTCTATCCCGATCGCATGATAGACCTTGCTTCCTTCTGCCGAATAAAACCGATGGTCAATCAGGTTGAGATACATCCGCACAACCAGCAGCTTCAAAGCATAAAATGGCACGACAAATACGGCGTTCAGCTTGAAGCGTGGGGTCCCTTTGGCGAAGGAAGGGGAGGTATGTTCGAACTTCCGGAGCTTAAGCTTATCGCTCAAAAGCACAACAAGAGCGTAGCTCAGGTCATTTTGCGCTGGCATTTGCAGCGTGGTATAGTTGTAATTCCGAAGTCAACACATTTTGAACGTATGCAGGAAAACTTTAATGTTTTCGATTTCAGCTTGACCGATGATGAAATGAAAGCGATTGCCGCGCTCGATAAAAAACAAAGCTCGTTTTTCTCTCATACCGATCCCGCAATGGTTGAATGGTTTGTAAAAATGGTTGATGAGCGCAAAAAGCAGCATGACTGCACAAAAGATAAAAAGAACTGGTAAAGGAGAATTTGTTATGGCTAAAAATGTTTTGATTTTGTCGGGAAGTCCGCGAAAGGGCGGAAACTCTGATTTTCTTTGCGATTGCTTTGCGAAAGGCGCAACAGAAGCCGGAAACACCGTTGAAAAAGTGTCGGTTACCGAAAAGAATATAAGCCCGTGCCGCGGCTGCTACGCCTGCAAGGAGAGTGGAACGTGCGTAATAAAAGACGATATGGAGTCGCTTCTTCAAAAAATGATTGATGCCGATGTTATCGTTCTTGCGAGCCCTGTATATTTTTATTCGATTGACGCTCAGTTGAAGGCTGTAATAGACCGCACGGTTGCAAGGTGGCTCGAAGTGAGAGACAAAGAGTTTTATTACATAGTCACCATGGCGGATGAGGAGCTGACCTCTGCGGACACAACGCTTGCCTGTTTCCGTGGCTACGCCGAATGTGTTGAAGGTGCGGTTGAAAAAGGCGTAATCATCGGAAACGGCGCTTACGAAAAGGGCGAAGTTAACGGTTCTCCTGCCGCAACAAAAGCGTACGAAATGGGAAAGAGCGTATAATTTTCGGATGAACGCAACCACAGCGTTATGTTGAAGGAATATCTCAGTCCCGAAAAAACGGATATATTGAAAAAATCCCTCTTGTCTGTTGACAAAAGGGATTTTTTGGTGCCGGTGACCGGGCTCGAACCGGTACGGTATTGCTACCGAGGGATTTTAAGTCCCTTGCGTCTGCCAATTCCGCCACACCGGCAACTGAAAAGTATTATACACGTCCGGGAAAAGCTTGTCAAGAATTTTTGTCTTCACGGCGAAAAAAACTTGCCGCTTCTTTTGTCGGAGTCATCAAGTTTTTACAAATTTTACTTGTTATAGTGCTGCTCTTGTGATATAATAAAACGATATTTATAATGAGGTTTTGTGTTTATGGTCGTTCTTGGAATCGATCCGGGTTATGCTATTGTCGGTGTCGGCGTTGTTGAATACTACAACTCACGTTTTTCCTTGCTCAATTACGGGGCAATAACCACGGATGCTTCTGTTCCTTTTAATCGTCGGTTGGAGATAATCTATGATGAGCTGACCGAAATAATCGAAAAATATAAACCGGCAGCAATGAGCGTTGAAAAACTCTTTTATAATAGCAACGCCAAGACTGTTATTGATGTCAGCCAGGCTCGCGGTGTAATCATGCTCGCGGCGCAAAAGACTCATACACCTGTGTTTGAATACACGCCGCTACAGGTCAAACAGAGTGTTGTCGGTTACGGAAGAGCAGAAAAAAAGCAGGTGCAGGACATGACGAAACGCATTCTCGGTCTTTCGGAAATACCCAAACCGGACGACGCGGCGGATGCTCTTGCAATGGCAATTTGCCACGCTCACTCCGGAAGCTCGCTTCTTGACCCGGTTAAAAAGCTCAAAATAAGAAAGGGGATTTAAATTTGTTTTACAGCGTTACCGGAAAGGTCGTTTTTTTCGACCTTTATTCAATAGCTGTCGAATGCGGCGGCGTGGCTTTCAAATGCCTTACCTCTGCGAATACCCTTCGTGATGTTGACAAAAACTCTGTTGTAACTTTATATACTTACCTTAATGTGCGCGAAGACGCCCTTGACCTGTTCGGTTTTTCTACAGAATATGAGCTTGACTGGTTTAAGCTGCTTATCTCGGTGACCGGAGTCGGTCCGAAAGCGGCGTTGGCGATTCTTTCGGAGCTTCCGCCGCAAAAGCTTGCTTTGTGCATCTCTTCGGGTGACGTTAAAGCTATCACCCGCGCAAACGGAGTCGGACCGAAAATTGCGCAAAGGGTTATTCTCGAACTCAAAGACAAGGTGAAAAGCGTCGCCTTTTCTTCGGGTGCGTCTGCTGAGATTGAAAGCGTTTCCGCTGTCGAAGAGGCGGAAAGCACGGGTGAAGCCGTTGCTGCGCTGACCATGCTCGGCTACAGCAAAACGGAAGCCGCCGTTGCGGTCAGTAAGCTTGACCCGACGCTTCCGGTTCAGGATATTATCAAACAGGCGCTTAAAATTCTTGCAAAGAGGGTGTGATGTATGCCGGATATGGAATTTGATGACAGATATATCACGCCGGAATATACTCCGTTGGATAATGACCTTGAGCTTTCTCTGCGTCCCAGAACCATGGAAGACTATATCGGCCAGCAAAAAGTCAAGGAAAACCTTGAAGTATATATCCGGGCGGCTTTAAAACGCAGTGAAAGTCTTGACCATGTTTTGCTTTACGGCCCCCCGGGATTGGGAAAAACAACCCTTGCAGGTATCGTGGCCAACGAAATGGGCGTCAATCTTCGCGTCACATCGGGACCGGCGATTGAAAAGCAAGGTGACCTTGCCGCACTTTTGACGAATCTTTCCGAAGGTGATGTCCTCTTTATTGACGAAATTCATCGTCTCAACCGCAGCGTTGAAGAGGTTCTGTATCCGGCGATGGAAGATAATGCGCTCGATATAATAATCGGCAAGGGTCCGTCCGCGCGTTCAATACGACTTGACTTGCCAAAGTTCACTCTTGTCGGAGCGACAACGAGAGCGGGTCAGCTTTCGGCTCCGCTTCGCGATCGTTTCGGTGTTGTTCTTCGACTCGAACTGTATTCGCCTGAGGAACTTTCGCAAATTGTAAAAAGAAGTGCAGGTATACTTTCAATCGGCATCGAAGAGGACGGAGCGCTGGAAATTGCCGCCCGTTCAAGAGGCACTCCGCGAATTGCGAACCGTCTTCTGAAGAGGGCGAGGGATTTCGCCGAAATAATGGGGAACGGTGTTATTGACGAAGAAACCGCGAATTTTGCCCTTTCAAAAATGGAGATTGACCATCTCGGTCTCGATTCGATAGATCGCCTGATTCTTTCAACAATGATCAAAAACTACAACGGTGGCCCCGTAGGACTTGAAACGATAGCCGCAGCGATAGGCGAGGAAGCTGTAACGATTGAGGATGTTTATGAACCGTATCTTATGCAGATCGGCTTTTTGAGCAGAACTCCGCGCGGAAGGACGGTAACTCCCGCCGCGTATGAGCATCTTGGCATTGCAGTGCCGGGACAGCAACAGCTATTTTGAATTCGGAGGCTATTTGAATGGGAAGATTGTTCGGAACAGACGGAGCGCGCGGAGTTGCAAACTCCGAAATATCGTGCGAACTTGCAATGAATATCGGCAAGGCGGCAGCCATGGTGCTAACTCAGGCGTCACGCAAAAAGCCGCGTGTTCTTATCGGTAAGGACACGCGAATATCGGGTGATATGCTTGAAGCCGCAATTGCTGCCGGGTTTTGTTCCGTTGGCGCCGATGTTATGTTGCTCGGCGTTGTTCCGACTCCGGCTGTCGCATATCTCGTAAAAGAATATGGATATGACGCGGCCGTGATGATTTCCGCTTCACACAATCCCTGTGAGTACAACGGCATAAAGATTTTCAAATCCGACGGATATAAACTTCCCGATGAGCTCGAAGAAAAAATCGAAGCGATAATTTTGGATGAAACTGCCCGCCCACCGATAAGGCTCGGAAAAGAAATCGGTCGAATAACGGTCTGTCCCAATACAATCGGGGACTATATCGAACACCTGAAAAAAACAGTTGACTGCCGCTTTGACGGGATGAAGGTCGCTCTTGATTGCGCGAACGGTTCTGCGAGTGTTTCGGCGAAAGAGCTCTTTTCCGCTCTCGGTGCCGATTGCGCTTTGCTTTCCTCTTCTCCCGATGGCGTCAATATCAATAAAGATTGCGGCTCAACTCATATTGAAGCGCTTCAAAGATTTGTGACCGAAAACAATTTCTCGGTCGGCTTTGCTTTTGACGGCGATGCCGACAGACTTCTTGCCGTTGACGAAAACGGAAACGTTGTTGACGGAGACAAAATAATCGCTGTTTGCGCCTCGTTTATGAAGCGCGAAGGAACGCTGAAAAACAATACCGCTGTCGTCACCGTGATGACCAACATGGGCTTCAATAAATATTGCGACTCGCTTAAAATTGATTATGTTGCCACAAAAGTCGGTGACAGATATGTACTCGAAGAAATGCTGAAGAACGGCTACTCCATAGGCGGCGAACAGTCCGGTCACGTCATTTTCCTTGATCACGCAACAACGGGCGACGGTCAGCTCACTGCGCTTCAATTGCTGCGTGTTATGAAAAAAAGCGGAAAAAAGCTGTCGGAGCTTGTCTCGCCGATACCGGTTTATCCGCAGGTTATGATAAATGTTCGCGTTTCAAAAATGGGAAAGGCGCGTTTTACCGATGACGAAGAAGTCAAAAACGCCATTGCTCAGGCAAAAAAACAGCTTGGCGACGAAGGTCGCGTGCTCGTTCGCGTTTCCGGAACCGAACCTCTTGTTCGCGTAATGCTCGAAGGCGAGAACAAAAAGCAAATTGAAACTCTTGCAAAAGAAATTGCCGAAGTTATAAAATCAAGACTTATTTAAGGACAGTGAAAAATGAGAAACACTTTTGATTGGAAAGATTATGAGCTTATAGATTGCTCAGACGGAGAACGTCTTGAGCGTTGGCGCGATATTATTCTGGTTCGTCCCGACCCGCAGGTCATCTGGAAAACCGAAAAGAAAAACCCTTTGTGGAAAAACGCCGATGCTTTTTATCATCGCTCAAAGACAGGCGGCGGTTCGTGGGAGGTCAGGAAAAAGCTTCCCGCTTTTTGGACGATTGATTACAAAGATCTTACCTTTAATGTTAAAACCATGGGCTTTAAGCACACCGGAATTTTTCCGGAGCAGGCGGTCAACTGGGATGAGATGAGAAAAATGATTCGTGCCTGCGACCGACCGATAAAGGTCTTGAACCTTTTTGCTTATACCGGAGCGGCAACGATCGCCTGCCTTAAAGAAGGGGCCGGCGTTGTCCATGTTGACGCTTCCAAAGGCATGGTCTCCTGGGCGAAGGAAAACGCGGTTTCAAGCGGAGTTGCCGACGGTAATGTCCGTTGGATAGTTGACGATTGCGTAAAATTTGTTCAACGTGAAATACGCCGCGGCAACAAGTATGATATAATCATTATGGATCCGCCTTCATACGGAAGAGGTCCCGGCGGTGAAATCTGGAAGCTTGAAGATGAGATATTCTCTTTTGTTGAGCTTTGCAGCCGATTGCTTTACAGCGGTTCGCTTGCGATGCTGATCAATTCTTACACAACAGGTCTTTCACCGTCTGTTATGCAATACATACTTGGTTCAATTGTTGTTGAACGCTTTGGCGGCTCTGTCTCTTCTTCGGAGATTGGTTTGCCTGTTACCGAAAGCGGCATGGTCTTGCCCTGCGGCGCTTCGGCTTTTTGGAAAAAATAATTTTTGGAGTGTTTGGCGAATGTCGGCATATATTGAATTTCGTGATGTTACTTTCGGCTATCCCGATGATAACGGTAACGTTTCGTTCGATGTAATAGAACATTTTGATCTGAAAATCGAAAAGGGCAGTTTTGTTGCTGTTCTCGGTCATAACGGTTGCGGAAAATCCACAATCGCCAAGCTTTGCAATGCGATTGAAGTTCCTCTTTCCGGTCAGGTCTTTGTTGACGGAATGGATACCGCCGACGAAGATAATACTCTCGATATCCGCCGTCGTGTTGGCGTCGTTTTTCAAAACCCCGACAATCAGATAGTTGCAACTATTGTTGAAGATGACGTTGCTTTCGGACCGGAGAATCTCGGCGTTGAACCGACGGAGATTCGAAGAAGAGTGGATGAAGCGCTGAAAAACGTCGGCATGTATGAATTTCGTCAATTCGAGCCGCATAAGCTTTCCGGTGGTCAAAAGCAACGCGTTGCCATTGCGGGCATAATAGCGATGCAACCGGAATGCATCGTTCTTGACGAGCCCACCGCCATGCTTGATCCTCGTGGCAGGCGCGAAGTTATGAACACTGTGAAAAAGCTGAATCGTGAATTCGGAATCACTGTTGTTTTTATCACTCACTATATGGACGAAGCCGCAAAAGCAGATCGGGTTGTGGTTATGGATAAAGGAAAGATATTGCTTGACGGTACACCGCGTCAGGTTTTTTCGAACGATGACGTTTTGAAAAAAGCCGGTCTCGATGTTCCGCAAGCTACCGAACTTTCAAAGCGTCTCGCTGCGCGCGGGGTTAAAATTGCGGATAATGCGCTCAATGTTGATGAGCTGTTTGAAAATATAAAGGCTATTTTGGAGGCATAATGAACCCTACTGTTCTTGAAACCAGAAATCTCAGCTTTCTTTACTCAAAGGGAACTTCGAGTCAGGTCGCTGCGATTAATGACATTAACATAAAAATTGAACAAGGAGAGCTTGTTGGCATAATCGGTCACACAGGCTCGGGAAAAAGCACTCTCGTTGAGCATTTTAACGCCATATTGAAACCTACGTCGGGTCAGGTTTTGCTCGACGGTAATGACGTTTGGGCGGACAAAAAGAATATCCGTTCGGTTCGTTTTAAGGTCGGCGTCTGCTTTCAATATCCGGAGTATCAGCTTTTTGAAGATACCGTTGAAAAAGATATTGCTTTCGGTCCTGTGAATATGGGACTTTCCGAACAGGATGTCGCTTCTCGCGTCCGTGAATCGCTCGCTTTTGTCGGTCTTGACGAAAGCTATCTCGAAAAATCACCGTTTGACCTTTCGGGCGGAGAAAAGCGCCGCGTCGCCATCGCGGGTGTCATGGCGATGAGACCGGAAGTGCTTGTCCTTGACGAACCTTGCGCCGGCCTTGATCCTCTCGGAAGGAACACTGTTCTTGACCTTATCGTTCGTTACAGAGAAAAAACAGGAAGCACGGTTGTCGTTGTTTCCCACAGCATGGAAGATATCGCCAAGATAGCAACAAAGATTCTCGTGATGAACGATTCGAGGGTTGCTTATTACGACAACGTTAAGAACGTTTTTTCCCATGCCGATGAACTTTTTTCAATGGGTCTTGACGTTCCGCAGCTCACGCAGCTTTTCCTGAAACTGAAAAATGCCGGTTTTGACGTAAAAACCGATATTTATACGGTTCAACAGGCAGAAGATGAGCTTCTTCGCCTTTTCGAAAGGAGGGGTAACGATGCTCAGTGATATCACCATCGGTCAGTATTATAAGGGTGACTCGCTTGTTCACAAGTTGGATCCGAGAATGAAGATAATCTTGACCATTATGTTCATTGTAATAATTTTCCTTTGCAAAAACTTTCTTTCTCTCGGTCTGATGCTTTTGCTGACTTTCGTTTCGATTCTTCTTTCAAGGGTTCCGTTCAAAATGTTTTTCAAAAGCATAAAGCCGCTTTTGCCGATAATATTGTTCACCGTTATCCTCAATATGTTTTATATCAAAGGCGGAACTGTTCTTCTTTCCGTCTGGAAGCTTGAAATCACTTCAAAAGGTGTTTTCACCGCGGTCTTTATGGCGGTCAGAATAATCGCGCTTATCATGTGCAGCTCTCTTTTGACATATGCAACCGTTCCGACCGCGCTTACCGATGCCATTGAAAGGCTCCTTTCTCCGCTTTCGGTCTTTCACGTTCCGGTTCATTCTCTTGCAATGATGATGACGTTGGCGCTGCGATTTATTCCGACCCTTATTGAAGAAATCGAGCGAATAATGAACGCTCAAAAAGCGCGAGGCGCCGATTTTGAAAGCGGAAAATTTATGAGCCGCGTTAAAGCCATGATACCGATCCTTATTCCGCTTTTTGTTTCCGCTTTCAGGCGGGCGTATGAGCTTTCGTTTGCAATGACCTGCCGCTGTTATCACGGCGGAGAGGGGAGAACGCGAATGAAAAAAATGAAGCTTCGCGTTTCGGACTTTGCTTCGCTTGCGGTGTTTGCTTCCTCGCTTGCCGGTGTCATTGTGCTTAATCATTACTTTGGTCATCTTATTTGAGGTTTAATATGGCAAGGAACATAAAACTGACTCTTATGTATGACGGCTGCCGCTTTCACGGTTATCAATTTCAGCCCGAGCTTGTCACCGTGGAGGGTGAACTGAAAAAAGCATTGCAGCGACTTATCGGTGAACAAGTTAAGCTTGTTTCGTGCAGTCGCACCGATGCCGGCGTGCACGCAAATGATTTTTGCTGCAATTTTAAAACAGAGACAACAAGGAGCACCGAAAAGCTGCTTTGCGGTCTTAACGCTGTTTTGCCGCCGGGAGTTGCCGTTAAAACCTGTGAGGATGTTTCCGAAGACTTTCATTCCAGATATAACTGCATCGGTAAAGAGTATATCTATAAAATCTTGAATTCAAAAACAAGAAATCCCTTTTTGGAAGGTCACGCTCTTTTTTATCCCTTTAAACTCGATGCCGAGCTTTTGAATGACGCTGCCGCGCAATTTATCGGCACTCATGATTTCAAGGCTTTCTGCGCCAGCGGCTCGTCCGTCAAAACGACCGAAAGAACGGTTTTTGACTGCTTTGTGACTCGCGACAAGGATATGGTAACTTTTTGCGTTCGGGGAGACGGCTTTCTTTATAACATGGTTCGTATCATGGTTGGAACTCTTCTCGCTGTCAACGAAGGGAAAATCGACCGTTTTGCGGTCGCCGATGTTATAGCGTCAAAGGATCGCGAGCGGGCCGGTGTGACCGCAAAACCGGACGGTCTTTATTTAAACAGAGTTTTCTATTCGGAGGTGGAACGATTTGCAACAGAATAAAAAGTCACGAAACATTAAAAAGTGGGTTTTATTTGTGCTTTTGGCAGTCTTTTGCGTCGTTGCAACCGTCGCGGCGGTTGAGTATTTTTCGAATTCAGCCGACGAAGCGCAAAACAACACGAGCGAAGCCGCGTCTCTCACCGGAAGCGCCGTGAAAAACGAAAACGATATTTCACAAAGCGGCGCAGGCTTTCCGCTCTCTTTTTCGAGCAATGACATTGTTGATGTGAAAGCTGTCGGCTCTTATGTATATGTTCTTTCGAACGAAGTTCTCTTTTGCATTTCACCGTCGGGAAAACTTGTTTTTCATCGAGTCATAAATTTTTCCGAGCCCGTTATGAAAACAAACGGTAATTACGGAGTCGTTTTCGACCGACTGAGCGGAAAGTATCTTCTCCTTTCAAAGCAAAAGGTGATTTTTTCCGGCCAAACCCAAGACGAAGCGCAAATTGTTACCGCCCAGGTTTCTTCAAACGGTTCATATGCCCTCGTTTCAAGGGGCGAAGACGCTGCGAGCATTCTGACTTTCTACAGCAAAAAAGGCGAAGCCCGTTTTGCCTGGGCGTGCAGCAAAGAGCATATCGTTTCCGTTGCGATCGCTTCCAACGGTCGTGACCTTGCGTGCGCGGCGCTTTCGGCGCAGGACGGCGAAATTGTCACAAAGCTTTATCGACTTGATATATATTCAGATGAAACACAGTGGGAATACACGGTGAAGGGTTCGGCGGCGATTGAACTTTCTTTCGCGTCGACAAACCGACTTTCGCTGCTTTGTAATAACACGAGGTTGCTCATTGACAGCAAAAACAGCACCGAACTTTCAAGGAATGATTATCCGACCGATCTTATTCATTCTTACACCGATTCAAACGGATATTCGGTTACTCTGACAACGGAATTCGGTTCTTTCGGCGGTTACGAAATTAAAAATTATTCGCCTTCAAACAGCGTCAATTATACCTTCAATACCGACAGTAAAGTTATATCGGTCTTTTGCTCCGGAAAGAAATCATATCTTTTAACGGAAACCGAGATAATTTGCGTGAACACCTTTGGCTCGGAAAGCAGGCGAATCGAGCTTGAAGCCTCGGGTCTTGGGTTGTGTTTCGCCGGCGGAAAGCTCTATTATTACTCTTTAAACCGCCTTTATAAAAATTAATTTTCGAGCGTCAAAAATGTCAAAATTGTTGTTGTTAATTGTCGCTTGATATGCTATAATCGGTGAAAACCGAAAAAACCATTGGATTAAATATTTTGCTGGAGGACAAAAATGTCATATATTATTGATATTCTTCTTGTCGCCGTTCTGGTCGTTACGGCTGTTGTTGCCGCAAAGAAAGGCTTTTTTGCGACGCTTTTTGACCTCGCCGGTTACGTCGTTTCTTTCGTTGCCGCGAAAATTTGCTCTTCCTCTTTTGCTCCGAAAATCTTTACTCAATATTTTGAGACGTATATAAAAGATCGAATCACTTCCTCTCTCGGCGATGTTGCCACGGCTGATTATTCCGCTCAAATTGAATCGGCAATTGAATCCATTCCCGATTCTCTCTCGGGCGTTATGGAACTCATCGGTATTGATCGCGCTCAGCTGGTTGAGCAGGTGTCAAACGCTGACATTTCGGGAGAAAATCTGATTAACAATATTATGGATAACATTGCCCAGCCGGTCGGTGTTGCTGTAATAAGAACAATTCTCTTTATCGTTTTGACTATTGCTTTTTCCTTTGTTTTGAAGCTCGTTGTTCGTTTGCTTGACAAAGTGATAAAGAAGCTCCCCGCCGTCAAGCGGATCAATTCTGGTCTCGGCTTTGCTCTTGGTGCAGTTAAGGGCGTTCTCGTTGTAATCATTGTCGCGCTGCTTGTCGGTGTGGTTGCCGGTCTCACCGGTAATGATGCTTTTATCAAGGCGGCAGAAGACTCTTTGATAATTGATACAGTTAAAGGACTTTTAAAGTCGATCAGCGGATATGTTCCCGTTTGATCGCAAGGAGGATTATTTATGATTAAGGATTTATTTAAAGGCTGTTTGACGATACCGAATCTGCTTTCGGTCATCCGTATTGCACTCATTCCCGTTTTTGCTGTTATGTATCTTCGCGGAAATCAGCTCGTTGCAATCGCAATTCTTGCGGTTTCCGGACTTACCGATCTCTTTGACGGTAAAATCGCCCGCCGCTTTAATCAGGTCAGCGCAATGGGAAAGATACTCGACCCCGTTGCCGACAAGCTCACTCAGATAACCATTGCCATTATCCTTTTTGTTTGCTTCAGAAAATCCTCTAGCAGCATGATCAATGCTTTCGGTTGGGTTTTCCTCGTTTTCCTAATTAAAGAAGCTGTGATGGTAATCGGCGGACTTGTGATGCTCCTTATGAACATACGTCCGGGTGCAGCCGAGCTTCCGGGAAAGGTTGCAACGTTTACCTTCTACGCCGTAATGATTCTTATCATTGCCTTTGGTCCCGACGTCGGCGTTTTTACCGAGCTTTGGACAATGCCCGATGTTTTGACCGGTATTCTTGTTGTTTTGGCTGCTTTTACCTGCCTTTTCGCTTTTGCAAGTTATATGCCGGAAACTTACAGACAGTTCCGCGACCATTTCAGAGAAAAGAAAGCTGAAAAAGCGACAAAGTGATTTTCGGTTCTGACTGTTTTAATATTCATGAGGCGGTCGTTACACGGCTTTTAATTCAACGCCAAGCCTCATATCGAAGGAGTACACAATGAAAAAAGTGGTTTGTAGCAGATGCAAAAAGCGTCCTGCTGTGATATTTATTTCAAAGATCATCGACGGAAAAACCGTTCCGGAGGGGCTTTGTCTTCAGTGCGCAATGGAAATGAATATCGGTCCTATCAAGCAGATGATGGACTCGATGGGAATTACCGAAGAGGATGTTGACTCCATTTCGGAGCAATTCAGCAATATGTTCCCCGATTCCGATGAAGAGGGGGGCTTTGAGTCCGGCGGCTCGCCGACCGTTCCGTTTTTGCAGGGTCTTTTGGGCGATCTTCAAAACGGTCTTGTGAATATGCAAGGGCAGCCGAACGAGAACTCCGGAGCTTCTGAGCCCGAAGCCAATCCGCCGAAGGGTAACGAACGAGCAACCCGCAAGCAGCGCAAGGCTGATGCAAAAAAGAGAAAGTTCCTTACTCTCTATTGCACCGACCTTACTGCGCGTGCGAGAGAGGGTAAAATTGATAATATTATCGGCCGCAACAAGGAGATTGCGCGTGTCGTTCAAATTCTTTGCCGCCGTTCAAAGAACAATCCCTGTCTTATCGGTGAACCCGGTGTCGGTAAAACCGCAATAGCTGAAGGGCTTGCGCTCAAAATAGCTCGCGGTGAAGTGCCTGCGAGACTCGCCGATAAGGAAATACATCTTCTCGATTTGACAGCTCTTGTTGCTGGAACGCAGTTCCGCGGTCAATTTGAAAGCAGAATCAAAAATCTTGTCGATGAAGTTAAGGCAAACGGAAACATCATTCTTTTCATTGACGAGGTTCATAATCTTGTCGGTACCGGTGATGCGGAAGGTTCAATGAACGCTGCGAATATTTTGAAGCCGGCGCTTTCACGCGGAGAAATCCAGGTCGTCGGAGCAACGACCTTCACCGAATACAGAAAGAATATTGAAAAAGACGCCGCTCTTGAAAGGCGCTTCCAACCGGTAAAGGTTGAAGAACCTTCAATTGACGACGCAACTGAAATTCTGCTCGGCATTAAGGAATATTACGAAAATTACCACCGCGTTCGAATTTCCGATGCTCTCGTTAAAAGAACCGTGGTTCTTTCGGAACGGTATATAACCGACCGTTTTCTTCCGGATAAGGCGATAGATCTTCTTGACGAGGCGTGTACCTGCGCGAATCTCAGAAACAAAGCGATAAGCGACTATCAGCTCAACGCACAAAAGCTCGAAGACTTAAAGCTTGACGAAGAAGAGCTCTTCGCTCAAACGGAGAATGTCGATTACGAGGCTATCGCAAACATCAAATCGGAGATCGTGAAGTGCGAAGACGCGCAAAAAGAGCTTGAAATTAAAGCTTCGGACAACGCTGTTACCGAGGAAGACATTGCGAGAGTTATCGAGCTTTGGACGGGCATTCCCGCAAGCAAGGTCATTGAAAGCGATCTAAAACGTCTTGCCGGACTTGAAGATACGCTCAAGGAGCGTGTTATCGGTCAGGATGAAGCGGTTAAAGCGATTTCCGCCGCTATAAGACGAAGCCGTGTTCAGATAAGTCCTCGCCGCAGACCTGCTTCTTTCATCTTTGTCGGTCCCACCGGTGTCGGCAAAACGGAACTTGTTAAGCAAATTGCGAAAGAACTTTTTAATACGCCCGAAACACTTATCAGACTTGATATGTCTGAATTTATGGAAAAGCACAGTGTTTCAAGAATCATTGGTTCTCCTCCGGGTTATGTCGGTTATGACGAGGCGGGTCAGCTTACCGAAAAGGTAAGAAGAAAGCCGTATTCTGTGATTCTTTTCGATGAAATCGAAAAAGCGCATCCCGATGTTATGAACATTCTTCTCCAAATTCTGGACGAAGGACGTATAACCGATGCTCAGGGCAGAACGGTCAATTTTGAAAACACAATAATCGTTATGACCTCAAACGCCGGCAGTGAGCAGAAAAACGGCGCCCTTGGCTTTGGAAAAGATAAGGGTGACGCCACAAGAGAGCGTATCATGAAAGCGCTTTCCGATTTCCTTCGTCCCGAGTTCCTCGGAAGAGTAGACGAGATTGCTGTTTTCAATGCGCTCAGCGAAGATGATTACAGAAAAATTTCCGTTCTGCTTTTGAACGAGCTTAAAGCCTCCCTTTCTGAAAAGACGATTGCACTTTCCTGGAACGATGACGTTCCCGTCTATCTCGCAAAAAAAGCGGTCGGCGGAAGGCGAGGAGCTCGCGATTTGCGTAATATTATCCGCAAGGAGATCGAGGACATGATAGCCACCATAATTATTGATAATTTTGAGTCCTCACTCAGCGCGATAAACATCGAGGTTTGCGACGATAAACTCGAAATGAAGTATCTTTGATTTTTAAAGCTCTTGGAGCGTTAAGCTTTTTTTCGCCCCAAGAGCAAGCACTTTCGGCACTTCTTTTTCCGAACAGAAAACTCTTCGAAGATTAATTGAGAAAATATTGATTTTTTTTGCTAAAACTATTGACATTTGCAACTAAATTTAATATAATATCTAACGTTGCACAGCATTGTGCGGGTGTAGTTCAATGGTAGAATCCCAGCCTTCCAAGCTGGTCGTGTGGGTT
>CAYOEN010000019.1:0-22747 GCA_964403085.1 uncultured Faecalibacterium sp.
AACCGCCCGGCGGGAGTATTTCAGCGTAGAGCGAAATAAGCGGCAGCGTGGCGATTTGTACATCACACAAATCATGGACGAGGAGATGAAAGCCGATGATCCACGCTTACGATAAGGTCTATTTGGAAAAAGCCCGCACCGCCCTTGGGCGAATGCTGGATTTTGCCGTGTATGACCTGAAATATGATTTATCTGCCTTTTTCGATTTGTTCCTCACCTCCGGCGTTGCCAGTCGATTTGAAAATGGCGATTATACCGTTATTGCCGGAATGTCCGGCGTTGAACTGGCTTATCTTGTTCTGGAACGATCGGGTATTTCCTTTCAGCGAATCACTCCCAACTACACCATTGACCGAAGTGAGGAATACTGGACGGGTTGGGCACTTGCCTACTATCAGTGGGAAACCGCCATGCCCTTTGCAGAAATCGTCCGTTATATCCCTATCCGGGATATTGTCGCCCTGTATTCTCCCTATCACGAAATGGACATTCGGCAGTTTGTGGACAAAATGAACGCCCTGTATCGTTCCGCTCAGCCGGACACGAATCTGAAACGCCTGCGAAAATCTGTAGGTCTTAGTCAGCGGGAACTGTCCGAAATGTCCGGCGTTCCCCTGCGCACCATCCAGCAGTATGAGCAGCGGCAGAAAAGTATCAATAAAGCACAGGCAGAGTATCTGGTCATGCTTTCCAAGGCACTTTGCTGTGAAGTCGATGCTTTGCTGGAAAAAACGGAATAAACCATTATGAAGCAATCACCCCAGTCACATTCTAAAACTGTGACTGGGGTGTATCATTACAAGGCGAATATAGACGAATTTCTTACCTGTGTGCTGTGTGGCGGTTTAACATTATAACTGTCGCTTCTTGTCAGTTTTTGAGTTTTATCAGTTATAACTGATAATTTCACAAATTTATCATTGAAAAACAGATGTAAATGTGATAGACTATCATCAGCCACGAAAAAGGAGGCTGATTTTCATGATTAAACGAGAGCTTTATATGAAACGAATCCGTCCGTTTATCGGAACGGAGCTGATTAAAGTAATGACCGGTATTCGCCGCTGCGGTAAGTCCGTTATGCTGGACTTGATCAAAGAAGAACTGGTGGAATCCGGTGTCAGTCCGACACAGTTCATCTCTATCAACTTTGAGGATATGAACTATGCCCATTTGCAAACAGCCAAGGCACTCCACGACGAGATCACCAAACGAGCTGCGGATATTAACGGCAAGGTCTATCTTTTCTTCGATGAAATTCAAGAGGTCAAGGACTGGGAAAAGTGCATCAACTCTTTCCGTGTGACATTGGATTGCGACATCTATATCACCGGCTCCAACGCCAAACTGCTGTCCGGCGAGCTTTCCACCTATCTGGGCGGTCGCTATGTGGAGTTCGTCATCTATCCTTTCTCTTTTGCAGAGTTTTTGGAGCTGTATCATCCAATTTCTCCCAACGAACCAGTTCAAAAAGCCTTCCAGAAATATCTTCTCTCCGGCGGTATGCCGTACCTTGCCAACATTCGTTATGAGGATGCGCCCTCTAAGCTGTACCTCCACGATCTGTTTAACTCCGTTCAGCTCAAGGATATTGTGAAGCGAAACAAAATTCGGGATGTGGATCTGTTGGAACGCATTATTTCCTATGTGATTGCCAATGTGGGAACCACGTTCTCCGCAAACTCACTTTCCAAGTTCCTGAAAAACGAGCAGCGTACCGTTGCACCGGAAACGATTTTGAATTATATCAAGTATTGCTCTGATGCGTACCTGTTCTATCAGGTCAAGCGTGAGGATTTGCAAGGCAAGCAGATTTTGTCTTCCAACGAGAAATATTATATTGCCGACCACGGCATCCGCGAGGCTGTCTTTGGCGGCAATATGCGTGACATCAATCTCATTTTGGAGAACATTGTCTATCTTGAACTTCTGCGCCGTGGCTACAATGTCACTGTGGGTAGAATCGGCGACAAAGAGATCGACTTTGTTTGCGACAAACAGGGGGAAAAGCTGTATGTGCAGGTCAGCTACTTGCTTGCCTCGGAAGACACCGTTCAGCGTGAATTCGGCGTGTACGATAATATTCGGGATAATTACCCAAAATATGTTGTCTCTCTGGACGAGTTCGACATGAGCCGAAACGGCATTAAGCACCGCAATATCCGAGATTTTCTTCTTGCTGAGGAATGGAAGTAAAAAGCGAACCGGTTCAGTAAACACGGACAACAAAGAGTCCCCCTCCTATGGTATAATAAAAACCATAGGAGGATTTTTGTGGCAAAAGAATATAAACACATCAAAATATGTGGGAAAGAAATGATCGAATTAAAAGACCGGAAATTAACGCAAAGATAGGTGGGAGAGCACTTGGATTTAACAAAGAACAAATAAAGCAGTTAGAAACGGAAAATTAACCGATGCGGAAATTTCTTTCGTTCGTCAACGCACAAATTTAATTCATTTGACGATTTAAAAAGCAACCGGCTGTTCACATCAGAAGATACAATAATTTTCCCATGCGTCCACCTGGTTAAAAACACCCGCAGAAGTTTTAGATTGCTTCCTGACAACCGGCGAAATTCTTTCTGCTTAATTTTGCAACTCATATTGACAATCCCACATCACCGCGCGCAAAAAACGCCGAAAAGTCTTGAAAAAGACTCGTTTTTATGGTAGAGTAAAGAATAAATGTAATTCAAAGCTCATCGCGAAACGGCGCTGTTCGAAAATTTGCGCAACAGCCGAAACGCCAAAACGCCGAAAACAAAGGAATCTCAAAGGAGCATAAAATAAAATGAAATTAGGTATCGTCGGTTTGCCGAACGTCGGCAAGAGTACTCTTTTTAACGCCATCACCAATGCAGGCGCGCAGTCTGCAAACTATCCGTTCTGCACCATCGAGCCGAACGTCGGCGTTGTTGCCGTTCCGGACGCAAGGCTTGACCGCCTCGCGGAAATGTATAACCCCGTGAAGCTCACTCCGGCAACGGTTGAATTCGTTGATATCGCCGGTCTGGTTCGCGGCGCTTCGAAGGGCGAAGGACTCGGAAACAAGTTCCTTTCGCATATTCGTGAGGTTGACGCGATCGTCCACGTTGTCCGCTGCTTCGAAAGCGGAGACATTATTCACGTTGACGGCTCCGTTGACGCAAAGCGCGACATTGAGACAATTAATCTTGAGCTCATTCTTTCCGACCTTGAAATGATTGACCGAAGAATTGACCGAACCGCAAAAGCAATGAAAGGCGACAAGTCGCTCGCCTTTGAGCTCGATTTCTTCAAGCGCGTTAAACAGGCTCTCGAAAACGAAAAACCCGCCCGCAGCGTGGAATGCGACGAGAACGAAAGAGCGCTTCTTGACTCCGCCTGCCTTCTCACCGCGAAAAAAGTTATTTACGCCTGCAACATGAGCGAACAGGACTTCACCGGCGGAATCGAAGAAAACGAAAATTACAAGGCCGTCTGTGCCCTCGCCGCCGAAGAAGGCAGTGAGGTCTTGCCGATTTGCGCCGGACTCGAAGCGGAAATTTCTTCGCTTTCGAAAGAGGACAGGGAGATTTTCCTCGCCGACCTCGGCGTTGAAGAAGGCGGTCTCGATCTTCTCATTCGCAAGTGCTATCACCTTCTCGGTCTCATCTCTTATCTCACCGCAGGTCAACCGGAAGTCAGAGCCTGGACGATAAAGAACGGAACCAAGGCTCCCCAGGCCGCCGGAAAAATTCACTCCGATTTTGAACGCGGCTTCATTCGCGCGGAGGTCATCACCTTCGAAAACCTCATTGAGTGCGGCTCACTCGCGGCAGCGAGAGAAAAAGGTCTCATTCGCTCCGAAGGCAAGGAATACGTCATGAAAGACGGCGACGTCGTTCACTTCCTTTTCAACGTCTGAGCGCAAAACAAAGTGTTCGACAAACTCGTTTTCGCGAGTTTTTGAAGATATCCGACAAAAAACCAAACAAAAAGCACCCTCTTGTCGAAAAAAAGCATTGACAAACAGGGTGCTTTATTATAAAATAGACCCATAAGTGTGTTCTGTTGCGGCTGTTTTCGGTTCCTGACCGTGGCGCTTTGACAACGGGACGAAAAATTTTCCATCATAAAGGAGAAAAACCATGAAAAAGACAGTTCGCATCCTTGCAGTTGTTCTTTGTCTCGTTCTTGCGGTTTCGGCTCTCTCCGGCTGCACGATCAAGCTGAACATCAATGTCACAAACAACACCGCCGGCTCCGCTTCCGGAACGGTAAACGCAGGCGCAACCGCAGCGCCGACTCAGCCCGCGACTCAGCCCGCAACCCAGCCTTCGACCGCAGCTCCCGAGGCGGAAAGCAAACCCGCCGAAGAAAGCAAGCCCGCCGAAGAAAGCAAACCCGCCGAAAACAGCGGTTCGGAACTTTCCGCTTCCTCTTCAAAGGAAGAGATCGTTGCCGAATATATCAAGGTCTATAACACCACAAAGGCCACCGGAACCTTCACCGGTCACGACACAATGGATCTTACCAGCGTTATGATCGACGGCAGCGACAACTCCACCGTTAAAAAGCTCGCTGCAAGCTTCGTTAAGGCCAGCGGTCAGGATATGCAGCTTCCGCCGTATTCCGACGACAACCCGGCTAAGGAATGCCTTATCACCGCAGACGACGTTGCAACCGCTACCTACAAGGACAACGGCGACGGCACCGCAACCATAAAGATCGTTCCCGTTGCCTGCACGAACTCGAAGAAGTTCTCCGACGCACAGGGAAAGATGTTCAACGTTATGGAAGACGTTAAGGGCACCGTTGACGGCATCAGCCTCATCTCCTGGGCAGAGGGCGACACCGATTCAAACGTTGTTCTCACCTGCGACGGCGGCTACGCCGAGGTTACCTATGACAAGGCGACCAAGATGATGACCAAGGCTGATTACACCCTCATCACCATCGCAGACGTTAAGCACGTTAATATCAAGCTTGCGTTCATGAACGACAAGAGCCTTTCCGCAACGTTTGATTACAAGATGCTTTATCCCGGAAACGCCTGATAAAACGGACGTAAATTCAAATTTGATTTGAACGAAAGCGCGCTTCGCAAAAACTGCGAGGCGCGCTCTTTTGTCTTTTTCAAAAACCTCAAATCGAATTAATTTGTCAAAAGTCTGTAAGAAATTCCTTCAACCTGTTGACAAAGATTGAAAGCGTGATAAAATCATTATATAATTGATTTATATACGAGAGGGAAAAATGAGCAGTCTTTCAAATTTAAAACGACGCATAAAGTCAATGAGCTTTAAGCGCATGAATATGTACATTTCACAAATTCACGAAACCTACGGCGCGAATCGGGCTTTCACTGCCTGCGATATGTGCCTTTGCGCCCTCACGAGGGGCGTCGGTTATCTTGACTACACCGTGTTCGGCTTCGCCGAAGTGAAAGGAAAAAAGCGCGACTCGTTTTTGACCTATAACAAAAACATCGCCCTTTCTTCGGCGGCGAACGATCCGCAATACACTCCGTTTTTCAAGGACAAGCTTCTCTTTGACGAAAAGTTTTCCGACTTCATCGGAAGGAAGTGTCTCAACCTTGAAAAGGCGGGCGAAGAAGAATTCGCCGCCTTTTGCCGCGAAGAAAAAACCGTTTTCGCAAAGTATCCGCGTTCCTTCGGCGGCCAGCAGATCGAAAAACTCGAAACGGACGAGAACACGGACTTTTCGGAGCTTTACTCAAAGCTCAAAGAAAGCGGTCAGGTTCTCGTCGAAGAGGAGATTAAGCAGCATCCGACGATGAAAAAGCTTTGCCCGAGCTCGGTCAATTCCGTAAGAATAGTTACGCTGCGCGACAAAAACGGCGTCGTTCACCACCTTTATTCGCTCCTTCGCTTTGGAAACGGAACGAAAGCGGTTGACAACATCACGAGCGGCGGTTTGTATCTTTTGCTCGACAACAACGGTCGCTCCGCCTCAAAAGCCTTTTGCGACAAAACGGGGCTCTTTTACGAAACGCACCCGATGACAGGCGTTGACCTTTTGAACTTTGAGGTTCCGCTTCATCGCGAAGCGGTCGAGCTTTGCAAAAAAGCTGCCGGGCTTGTTCCTCAGGTCGGCTACATCGGTTGGGACGCGGCAATCACCGAAAACGGCCCCATTCTCATCGAGGGCAACGTTTTGCCCGGATACGACATGATTCAAAACCACAATCTTTCCGGAAAGGACTCGGGAATCTTGCCGCTTATTCACGCCATTCCCGGATATGAAAATCTCTGATTCGGCTTCGACCAAAAACAAAAACGCGCTCCGCGGAGTTTTCCGGGAGCGCGTTAAAATTATTCCTGCTGTCAGATGATGAAGAACATCTTGAGAATGACGCGAAGGATGTCGCCTACGATTGCGGGGGTGAACAGGTCGTTGAAGTAGAAGCTGAAGCTGTCGCCGACAACGTCGCAATAGTAGATTGAATGAGTTTCAAAGTTTTCAATGTCGTTTTCGTTGATGTTGAAAACTCTCATTGATCTGTGGTCGCCTCTGCCGTAGGAACGGAAGCCTGTTCCGCCGTTGTAGCCGAGAATGATTCCGTCGTCGGTCTTTCCGACGAAGTTGTTGACGTGGTCGTGAGCGAAGAAAGCGCCGACGATGTCGCCCTTTTCGAGCCAGGCTTCGTACTGACCGGTGACGTGGTCAAGCGATTCCGAGCAGGGTGCTTCGCCCATAACGTTGTCGTCACCGATAAGGTTTGAGCTTTCGTTGAGCGCGTACCACTTGCGGTCGTCAAGGCTGAACAGAGCGCGATCCGCTTCTTTGTAAGTTACTTCTTCGACGAATTGATAAATCTCCTTAACCGGAACGTGTTGGAAGAGAAGCGAGGGAACGACCTGACCGCCGTTTGCGGCTTTGAGTTCGTCGCTCTTTTGTTTGTACCATTCAACCTGTTCGGGATAAACTCCGGTGTAACCGCCGGCAAGGTCGGTCTTGTTGTTGGTATCCATCATATAAACATTGAAAGCCATCTTGCTGCTGTCTTTTGATGAATAAACCGGGATTGAATAAGAACCGGGGTCGTTTGCGGTCGTGCCCGCCGAAGAAACGCAATATTCATACTCCTTGAAAACTTCCATCATTTCCGCAATGGAGAGCTTGTCTTCAAGGTCATGGTCGTGGTTTCCGAAAGTGACCGCAAAGGGAACCTTCGCGTCGTTGAGGATATCGCCGAGCTCACGAAGGGCAGCCTTGATTCTCTTCTGGTTTGCGCCGATGAACGTGTCGGAAAGAACGTCGCCCGGAACGACAATAAGGTCGGGCTGTTCCTGGGCGATGGCGGCCTTGATGAAAGTGACCGTCTTGTCGTTCAGGTTGTCGATATCCTGAGTGTCGTTGAGCTGAAGAATCTTGAACGTGCCGTCCTCGTTGAAGGAGAGCTTGTCCGGAGTTCCGGCAGCGAAAGCAACCGAACACAGCGCAAAGATCATCAGGATCGAGAGTGCAATACTGAGTAATTTTTTCATGTTGTATTATGCTCCTTTTCCGGCGGTTGACCGCCTTTTAATCACTGGCATTATATCAGATTTTTGCGCGCTTTGCAACAACATTTTTCGGTCATTTTGTTCTTTTCTGACCGAGCGAAGAAGAAAAAGACATTTTTTTCAAAAAAAGTTTTGCTAATTTATTTTTTGTGGTTGCTCTTTGCGAATAATTGTGTATAATATATAGGTTAAGCGGAAGCTTTTTTTCGAAATATCCCTTTATCAATGAAAGGAATGTATAATTTTTATGATTCAATTTGAAGAACTCAGGCTTCGCCTTCTGGAAAGCGAAAAACCTCTTTCGGAGCTTGCCGACGCGCTCGGTCTCAAAAGCATGAGCGCCGAAATTGCGGAGCTTGAAGAAAAGACCGCCGCCGAAGATTTCTGGGGCGACCTCGCGAATTCGCAAAAGGTCCTTCAGCGCATCGCTTCGCTCAAGAACCGAATCAAGGCGTATGACGAACTCAAAACCGCTTATGACGACGCGCTCATGATGATTGAGCTTTCGGACGAAGAGGGCGACCTTGACCTTGTCGACGAATGCCGCGAAAGCGTTGAAAAAGTTGAAGCGGAGCTCGAAAAGCAAACTCTTTCAACTCTGCTCTCCGGTGAATACGACGCGAAGAACGCCATTCTCACCTTCCACGCCGGCGCGGGCGGAACCGAAGCCCAGGACTGGTGTCAGATGCTTTTCAGAATGTACGGTCAATGGGCAACCAAGCACGGTTATAAATTCACGACACTCGACTTCCTCGACGGCGACGAAGCGGGTCTTAAATCCGCTGTCGTTTTGCTCGAAGGCGAAAACGCTTACGGATATCTCAAAAGCGAAATGGGCGTTCACCGTCTGGTTCGCGTTTCTCCGTTCGACTCCTCCGGAAGAAGGCACACTTCCTTCGCCTCGCTTGAAGTTATGCCGGAAATTGACGACACAATCGAAGTCGAAATCAGCCCAGAAGACATTAAAATGGAAGTTTATCGCGCTTCGGGCGCGGGCGGACAAAAGGTTAACAAAACCTCTTCGGCCGTTCGCCTCATCCATATCCCGACGGGCATCGTTGTCAGCTGTCAGGTTGAACGCAGCCAGCACCAGAACCGCGAGGTCTGTATGCGAATGCTGAAATCAAAGCTGATTGAAATCAAGGAGCGCGAACACCTTGACAAAATCGAAGACATCAAAGGCGACCAGAAGGAAATCGGCTGGGGCAGCCAGATTCGCTCTTACGTCTTTATGCCCTATACTCTCGCAAAGGATCACCGAACGGGCTTTGAAATGGGTAACATAAACGCGGTTATGGACGGCGACATCGACGGCTTCATAAACGCTTATCTCAAAAAGCAGTCGCTTGACGCGCTCGCTGCCAACGCCGAATGACCGACAGGAAGAGAGGTTAAAAGAAATGAAAAAACAGCTTTTTAAAAGAATTGTCTGCATGGTGCTTTGCGTGTTGTTTTCCGTTTCGCTTTCGGGCGCCTGCCTCGCGGCGGAAAGCCGCTGCAAAACGCGCACTCTCGACGCCGTTGCTCACCGCGGCTACAGCGCCGCCGCCCCGGAAAACACCCTCGCGGCAATCAGACTCGCGAGCGAAAACGGATACTCCTCCTGTGAATTTGACATTCACCCGACGAAGGACGGCGTCTGGGTCGTCAATCACGACAACAGCGTTGACCGAATGACCGACGGAACCGGAAACATCTCCGATTTGACCTATGACGAAATCTCCGCAATGAAAATCGACGCCGGCAACAATGTCGAAAGCTATCCCAACGAAAAGATTCCGACCCTCGAAGAAGCGCTCGACCTTTGCGAAGAATGCAAAATTCACCCCGTTATCGAAGTCAAGGGCGGCAAAGAGGAAGACATGCCTTCGCTGGCAGAGCTCCTGAGCGCAAGAAGCTTTTCGAACGGATATACGCTCATCTCCTTCACCTGGGAATATCTCGCTCCGTTGAGAGAGCTTTTGCCGACGGCTGAAATGTGGATGCTCGCGAACGAGGTCATGCCCTCGCACATACGTTTTTGCAAGCAGCACAACATTGACGGAATATCGTTCAATTACACAAAGAACACCGCCCTTTCAATGCTCCTTGCGAAAGCCTGCGGCTTGAAGCTCATCGCCTGGACGGTTGACAGCAAGGCCGCCGCTCAAAGGCTTTATCTTCTCGGTGTCAGCGCGGTCACAACGAACGCCCTGCTTCCGCAGGAACTTGACATGACCGGAGTCACCGTTTTCGATTTAATCAAAACTCTCTTTAATTGCTGAACAATTATCACCCCGCCTTTTTCGACGGGGCGACTTTCGTCTTTATGACATTAAACAAAGAAGCGCCTCGCGACGAACAACTCGCAAGGCGCCTTTTTCTTTTTCATTCGCCGCATTCGGCGCATTCGGTGAGTTCACCGATAATTTCGGTCGGGTCAATGCCCTGTCGCTTGTAATAATCGGCGAGAGCCGCTTTTATTGCCTGTTCGGCGAGAACGGAACAGTGAATCTTGACCGCCGGAAGACCGTCAAGCGCTTCGACAACGGCTTTGTTTGTGAGCTTCAACGCTTCGGAAACCGGCTTTCCCTTGATGAGGTCCGTTGCCATCGAAGAGGTTGCAATGGCGGAAGCGCAACCGTAAGTGTTAAACTTTACGTCAACGATGATATCGTTTTCGATTTTGAGATACATCTTCATTATATCGCCGCATTTTGCGTTTCCGACTTCGCCGATTCCGTTCGCGTCGTCAAGCTTTCCGACGTTGTGGGGGTTCGCAAAATGTTCCATAACTTTTTCTGAATATTCCATATATATGCTCCTTTACATTAAGAAAAATTTGTTGCCGAAAGCGGCAGAGTGATTTTCGTTTTTCGGTTCGGCGGCGTGTTTCAGCCGTTTTTCTCTTCCTTGAGCAATCTCTCCCAAAGCGGAGACATATCGCGAAGGCGGTCGATTATCGGCGGAAGGACTTCGAGAATATAGTCAACGTCCTCTTCGGTGGTGTTTTCGCTCAGCGAAAGACGAAGCGAACCGTGGGCAACCTCGTGCTTGAGTCCGATTGCAAGAAGAACGTGGCTCGGGTCAAGCGAGCCGGAAGTGCAAGCGGAGCCGCTCGAAGCGCAAACACCCTTCATGTCGAGCATAAGAAGCAGGCTTTCGCCTTCAACACCCTCGAAGCACATGCTGAAATTTCCGGGCAGGCGGTGTTCTCTGTCGCCGTTTATTCTTGAACGATATATCTTTGACGCGCCGTCAAAAAGTCTGTCGCGAAGAGCGCTGACCTTTTTCATGTTTTCGTCAAGGTTTTCGACCATGTCGGTGATCGCAACGCCGAGACCGACAATTCCGGGGACATTTTCCGTTCCCGCGCGCTTTCCGCTTTCCTGCGCGCCGCCCTCAATGAGGTTCGGGAGCACGATGCCCTTTTTGCAATAAAGCGCACCGATTCCCTTGGAGGCGTGGAATTTATGTCCGGAGAGGGAAAGCATATCTATGTTTTCCTTTTTAACGTCGATGGGTACATGACCGACAGCCTGAACCGCGTCGGTGTGGAAAAGAACGCCCTTTTCGTGGCAAAGCTTTCCGATTTCGGCAATCGGCTGAATCGTTCCGATTTCGTTGTTTGCGTACATTATGGTAACAAGGCAGGTGTCGTCGGTAATCGCCTTTTCAACGTCTTCAACGCGAACGATTCCGTTGTCATAAACGTCGAGATAGGTGACGGTGAAGCCCTGCTTTTCAAGCGCCGCCATGGTGTGCAAAACAGCGTGGTGCTCAATCTTGCTGGTGATAAGGTGCTTCTTGCCTTTTTTCGCGCCGAGCGCAGCGGCGCCGCGAATCGCCCAGTTGTCGGCTTCCGAGCCGCCCGAGGTGAAATAGATTTCTCTTTCGTCCGCGCCGAGGGCAGACGCAACCTGCGCGCGGGCTTTCGTGATTGCGCGGTGGGTCTTTTGACCGATCGCATAAAGGCTTGACGGATTGCCAAAATGCTCGGTCATGTAGGGAAGCATCTCGTCAACAACGTGTTTTGACATCGGTGTTGTTGCGGCGTTATCTGCATATACAAATCTCATATTCTTACCGTGCGGTGTTTGTCACCGCTCCCTTTCTTTAAAGATATGGTCATCATTGTTTTTGCGGTTTACAGTCTGCGGTGCATTTTCCGCTTTTGAGGCTTCGCTCGGCGAGTTGCGCCAGCGAAATGTTTCGAACAACGTTTATCACCGCGTCATAAATCTGGGTCCAGATGAACGAGGTCACGCAGTCGCAATAGTTTTCGCAGCACTCGTTGTCGGCGGCGCAGGCGACCGGAGCGAGACTCCCTTCGGTGGCAAGGAGGATCTCCTCAACAGTGATTTCCGTTGCGCTTTTGGAAAGGTGATAGCCACCCTTTGCGCCGCGAACGGACTTGACGAGTCCCTGTCTCGAAAGCAGGTTGATTATCTGTTCAAGATATTTCTCCGAAAGATTTTCGCGTGTGGCGATGTCCTTAATTGAAACGCAGCCGCCGACTTCGTTCAGCGCGATATCGGTCATTATCCGCAAGCCGTAGCGCCCTTTGGTAGAGATCTTCATTCTTTCACCGCCTTTCAATTCCTACTGCAAAGGTAGTATATCACTAAAACAAATTCATAGCAAGTACCTATGGTTTATTTGTCGTAGAAAATAGCTTTTGCATTCCGCCCAAAATTATACAAAATTGACAAAAAATCACCGTCGGCGACCGACCGCCGACCCTCGCTTTGTTTTTTTCGCGATATTTTTTCGCTTTCTCTTTAAAAAAGAGCGACGTTGTGTTATACTTAGATATGTATAACGAGAAAACAGGAAAACGAAAAGAAGGGCAATATATGGGAAAAACGATTGCGATAGTTAACCAGAAGGGCGGCGTCGGAAAGACCACGACCGCCGTGAACCTCGCCGCCGCCGTCGGCATGAAGGGTTTCAAGACGCTCCTTGTTGACATTGACCCGCAGGGAAACGCAACCAGCGGTCTCGGCTTTAACAAAAAAACCACCGAGCGTTCAACTTATGACATGATGATCGGTTCGGCGACCGCGGAGGATATCACCAAAACGACCCGCTTCACGAACCTTGACCTTCTCCCGGCGAACATGGATCTCGCCGGAGCGGAAATCGAGATAGCCGACCTTGACTCCCGCGAAGCGAGAATCAAGAACGCTCTCGCGCCGCTGAAGGAAAAATATGACTTCATTTTTCTTGACTGCCCTCCCTCTCTCGGGCTTATCACGATCAACGCTCTTTGCGCGGTTGACAGTGTTCTCGTTCCGATTCAGTGTGAGTTTTATGCGCTCGAAGGTTTGTCCCAACTCATGAACAGCGTTCGTCAGGTGAAGCGAAAATACAACCCCCTTGTTGACATTGAGGGCGTTTTGCTCACGATGTTCGACGGCAGGTTGAACCTCACCCAACAGGTCGTTTCCGAAGTGAAACGCTTCTTTCCGCAAAAGGTGTTTTCGGTCGTGATTCCGCGAAACGTTCGCCTTTCCGAAGCGCCGTCCTTCGGCGAACCCGTTGCTTACTACGACAAGGCTTCAAAAGGCAGCAAGGCGTATGACGACCTTGCGAACGAATTCTTAAAGAAAAACGGAAAAGTTCCGCTTAATTAAAAGGAGAAAGCAAAAATGGCAGCAAAAAACAAAGGCGGTCTCGGCAAAGGTCTTGACGCGCTGTTTATGGATAATTCAATGGAGGAAGAGGCGAAGTCCGCCGTTATGCTGAAGCTTAACGACATTGAGCCGAACCGCGAACAACCGAGAAAAAGCTTCGACGAGCAGGCGCTCGAAGAGCTCGCCGCCAGCATTTCCACCCACGGCGTTATTCAGCCGCTTCTGGTTCGTCCGCTTCCGGACGGCGGCTATCAGCTCATCGCCGGCGAAAGACGTTGGCGCGCTTCGCGGCTCGCCGGGCTGACCGAGGTTCCCGTTGTCATTCGCGAAATGACCGACAGCGAAGCCATGGAGCTCGCTCTGGTTGAAAATCTTCAACGCGAAGACCTCAATCCGATTGAAGAAGCCCAGGGACTTGCGCTCTTGATGGAAACCTACGGTCTCACTCAGGAGCAGGCGGCGAAGCGCGTCGGAAAAAGCCGTCCCGCCGTTGCGAACGCAATGAGGCTTCTCTCTTTGCCGAACGAGGTTCTCGCCATGGTTGAGCGCGGAGAGCTTTCCGCCGGCCACGCAAGAACGATCCTTCCGCTCGAAAGCGACGAAAAAATCACCGCTCTGGCAGCGGAGATTATTAAAAAAGAGCTCTCCGTTCGCGAAACGGAACGAGCCGTAAAATCACTGCTTAAAGACAACACGGCGAAGCACGAAAAGCGCGCAAAAAAGCGCGACACCTATTACGACGAAGTCGAGCTCGCCGTTTCGCAATCGCTCGGACGCAAGGCGAAGGTCTTTGTCTCCTCCGGAAACCGCGGAACGCTTGAAATCGAGTTCTTCGGAAAGGAAGACCTCGCAAAACTGTTGGCAGACTTCAAGGCGTAAAATCACCTCAATCGTTTTGATTTTTCAAAATTCAAAAAGGCTTTCTCTCGGTTTTGTCTCCGAAAGAAAGCCTTTCTCTGTTTATATCCGCCCCGCGCTTTTCGGCCTTTTCCGTCAAAGGTCGTCCGCATCCTGAACCGGACGTCCGTCTTCACTTTCAGCCGTTCCGGTGTAAGAACCGAGAACGTCGGTGTTTCCGTCGGTCGAACGCGGCCGCCAGATTTTTACAATTTCTTCAACGGTTTGGCTTTGCGGCTTTTTCGGCTGCTTTTTCTGCTTTTTCAATTCTTTCACCTCGCTTTCAGTATTATGTGTTGAAAAAGCGAAAAAATTTTTGTAAAATTAATGCAACAAAACACCGAATTTTTGTATCTAATATATCGAACGGATGGTGATAACTTATGAGCTCAAACCTTATCGAAAATCTGGTCGCCAAAGCGCAAAAGGGAGACGCCGACTCTTTCGGTGAACTTTACTCTGTTTTTGCGAAGGATATGTATCGCTTCGCGCTTTATTACACGGGGTCGAGCCACCTCGCCGAAGACGCAGTCAGCGACGCCGCCCTTTCGGCGTTTGAAAAAATCGGTCAGCTCAAAAAGCGCTCCGCCTTTAAATCATGGCTTTTTTCAATCCTTTTTAATTGCTGCAAAAAGCAGCAGCGCGAAAAAGCGCTTTCGCTGAAGCGAGTCGAACTTTCGCAAATTCGCGACCTGCCCGAAAGCGAAAAACCGGACACCGCAACGCTTCGTTCGGCGCTTTCCCTTCTCGAAAGCGAAGAAAAAGAAATTCTTCTTCTTTCCTTTATCGGCGGATATACCGGCAGTGAAATCGCAAAAATGCTATCTTTAAACAGCAGCTCGGTGCGCTCGAAAAAAAGCCGCGCCGTCAACAAGCTGCGCGAAATGATGAGGTGATGATATGAACAAAGAAAATTTTGACGACATGAAAGACCTTTTTTCGAAGGAAGTCGAACTTCCCGAATCACTCTCGAAACAAAGCGTCGTCAACAAAATTAAACAAAGCAACGTGAAACAAAAAAAGGCGCATAAGTTTTCGCGCATCATGCTTCGCACCGTTGCCGCCGCAGCCGCTTTCGCCGTCGTTCTGACCGGTTCGTTCCTTGTATACGAAAAGATTCCCGTTGTCAAGCGCGAAGTGACATTGGCAGAACAAAGCACCGCCGACACGGAAAAAAGCGAGCTTTACGACAACCTCAAGACGTACACGCCGATTGACGTTGGAACAAAAGCCGTGAAGCTTTCAAGCTTCAATTCGCAAAAGGATCTCGAAAATTACTTCTATAATATTTCGGCACAGCTCAAAAAGAACTACAGAGAAAACATTATCAAAGGCTTCTTCTCCGCCGCAAAAGAGGATTCCGTAAATATTGACCAAGGCTTCGATATGGCTGAAAGTTCCTCAACGTTCAACACTTCCCCGCCGCTTGCACCGCAAGACGACACAGCCGAAAACATCGAGTACGGAAAAACGAACACTCAGGTCGTCGGCGTTGACGAAGCGGACATTATTAAAAACGACGGAAACTTTCTTTATATTCTCAGCCACCAAAAGCTCTTCGTCGTTGACGCCGGAACGATGACCCTCGTTTCGCAAACGGACTTTTCCTCTTCGGAAAAGAAACTTGAAATCTCCGTTTCGGATATTTACGTTAACGGCGACCGACTCGTTGCCACCGGTTACGAATACGAAAAAAAGGAAAACAACGGTATTGAAGACAGTTCTTTCGGCACCGTGATCTACGACGACAGTGTTTATTATTCGTATTGGTCCGCGAAAAACTCGGTCTCGATTGTTTTTGATATCTCGGACCGCGCAAACATTAAAGAGCTTCGCCGCGTCAGGCAGGACGGCAGTGTCCTTTCTTCAAGAATGGTCGGAACTTATCTCTATGTTGCAACGCGTTATTCTTTGGATGTTCTCGAAGACAAAAACACCTATGTCCCCGCCGTTGCGGGCGAAAAGCTCGGCGCTTCGGAAATATACATCGAAGACGCCGAAGAAGCCGGTGACTCCTATGTCGTTCTCTCCGGCTATGACACAGCGAACACCGAAAGTCCCGTCAGTAAGGTCTCCGTTTTGTGCTACGGTCAAGACGTATACTGCTCTTCGGATACGCTTTACGTCACCGAAGAATATTATGACTCAGGCAAGACCTCAACCGCGATTCACGCCTTTTCTCTCGAAGACGGCGTTGTTGCCTACAAAGGCAGCGGAAGCGTCCCCGGCGCAACCGGCGGTCAGTATATGATGGATCAAAGCGGTGGATATTTTCGAATAGCCACAACTTTCTATAACATCAAGACCGACATGGACGAGAGCAACCTCTATGTTCTCGACAGCAACCTCAACGTTATCGGAAAGCTCGAAAACATTGCACAGGACGAACAGATAAAAAGCGTTCGCTTCATGGGCAACACGGCGTATGTCGTTACCTTCCGAAACACCGACCCCCTTTTCGCGATTGACCTTTCCGACCCGTCAAATCCCGCCGTGCTCGGTTCTGTCAAGCTCCCCGGTTTTTCAAAATATCTTCATCCGCTTTCGGAAACGCTCCTTGTCGGAATCGGCTACAGCGGCGATGAAGAGAACGCGGATTTCAGCAAAATTAAAATTTCGCTTTTTGACGTCAGCGACAAGAAGAACCCCAAAGAGCTCGACTCGCACATAATCAAGGACGCCTATTGCGACATCGACTCCTCTTCGGCGAAAGCATTCCTGACGATTGACGAAAACACTTTCGGAATACCGGTCTGCTACAACTCCTATGACTCGAAAGGTCAGTTCAACCAAACGCTCGCGTTCAAGGTCTTTTCCGTGGAGAACGGAAAGTTCGCCGAAAAGAACGTTTATGTTCACGGTTCCAACGACAATGGCTACGTCTTCTTCCGCGGAACTTTCATTTCAGACAGAATTTATACCGTCAGCGACAGCGATATCAAACAGTTTGACATGAACAGCGAAGAGCTTCTCGCTTCGCTCGAATACTTCGAAGAGAGCGAAGAAGCCGAGTCTCTCACCGAAGAGTCCGCAGTTGACTACAACGGCGAAACCACCACGAATGCGGCTCAAACCACAAAGCCGCTGTATCCGAATTCGGGCGAAACCACCCTTTGGCAAACAACAAGAGCTCCGAAAGAGAAGTAACCGAAAAAGGAGAAATAACCATGAAAAGAAAAACAATTGTTTCACTTTGCGTTTTGCTGCTCGCGCTTTCCGTTCTTTCCGGCTGCACAGTCGGCAAAGCCACAGGCAAGGACGATTCCCCTTCGGGAAAGACGTCCGCCGCCGAGCTCACCGCGTATGTTGTCGAAAACAACAACGGCTCGCTGCTCGTCACCGGAGAGGAAGGCCTTCTCTTCGTTTCGACCGACACGGCAACCGTTGAAAAAGACGGAAAGACGATAAGCAACACCGACCTCGAAAGCGGAATGACGGTAAAGATAGGTTACAGCGGAAATATTCTCGAAACCTATCCCGGCCGGATAAACGACGCCGAAACCGTTCTTGTCGTTTCGCAGCAGGCAGACAAGGTCTCGCTTTACACTCAGGCGCTCAAATATATTTTTGACGACTCCGAAGAGAACAAAAACAAAAAGACGATCGCTATTGACCTCACCGGAATATCCTCGCTGGACGAAAGCAAAAAAAGCGCAATCGAATACCTGCTAAAAAACTACGTTTTCTCTTTCGGCGAAAAGAACGTGATTCGCTCAAGCTACGACGAGCTCATGGCTCAGGGAAGAATTACCGACGATTACAATTTTGACGACGGCGACGGCGTTATCATCTCGCTCAAAGAAAACGAAAACGACAGCTTCGCAATAAGCTGGTGGATCGGCGGACTTTGCGCCTCCGGTTGCGACAATTGCACCGCAAAGTTCAGCGGCGGTGAATGGAAAATCAATTACACCGGCTTTTGGATAAGCTGACCGACTCAACCCATTCCACGGCTTTCAAACAGCAAAAAAAGATACCTGTCGGCTCGAAGTCGGCAGGTGTCTTGCTTCAAGAAAAGAATGATGCCCGACACTCTGACAGCAGCATCGGGCATCATCTATTTGAAAGGAGAGGGGAGTGCGGTGGGGAGGAGGGGGCAGGTGAAAAATCGGAAAAAACACCTGCGATCCCCATCGCACAATGAAAGTATATTTCACTAACTTTAAATGTAACTAAACAAGTGAAAAAAATCTTCTTTTTCTTTTGCGAAGCAGGGCTTTTGTTCGTTTCGGCAAAGTTGACAAATTCTGCCGTATGGTGTAAAATAAGCGTGCTATGTTAAAACTAATTTGAGGTGAGATATAATGATATATGCAGTTATCGCCGCCGGCGGAATCGGCAGCCGAATGGGCAACCTTGAAAAACCGAAGCAATATCTTCTTTTAAAAGAAAAGCCCATAATCGTTCATACCGTTGAAAAGTTTTATGTTAACAGTGCTTTTCAAAAAGTTATCATTCTCTGCCCCGACCAGTGGGTAAGCTACACGAAAAACATTCTTTCAAAATATCTTCCGGAAAACGACCGCGTTCTTGTTCTCAAGGGCGGCCCGACCCGAAACGAAACCATTATGAACGCAATTCGCTACATCGAAGAGACCGACGGCCTTGACGAACAGACCATTATTGTCACTCACGACGCGGTTCGTCCCTTCGTTTCGGCGCGCATAATTGACGAAAACATCGAAGCTGCGCTGCAATACGGCGCAACGGACACCGTTGTTCCGGCAACGGACACCATCGTTGAAAGCGCAGACAGGCAGACCATCTCTTCAATCCCCGACCGCAGCCGCCTTTATCAGGGTCAAACGCCGCAGGCGTTCCGGGCGAAGCAGCTCAAAGAGCTTTACGAAAGCCTCACCGAGGACGAAAAGAACATCCTCACCGATGCCTGCAAAATTTTCAGCATGAAGGGTCACGGAGTTCACCTTGTTCAAGGAGAAGTTCACAACATCAAGATCACATATCCGTATGATCTTCGCGTTGCAAAAGCCCTTCTTGACGAGGAAATTGCCGACTGAGCGGCGAAAGGAATTTTATCATGCTTAATACCGTTTACAGACTGACTCAGCCGAGAAAAATTGAAATCGCCTTTAACGAGATTGATATTTTTTCTCCCGACGTAATAGTTAAACCGACCTATCTTTCGATTTGCAACGCGGACCAGAGATATTTTCAGGGAACGCGCGACGCAAAAGTTCTCGCGAAAAAGCTCCCGATGGCTCTCATTCACGAGGGTATCGGCGAGGTCGTGTATGCGCCGGACGGTTCGTTCAAGCCCGGCGACAGAGTTGTCATGATTCCGAACACGCCGACCGAAGAGGACGACGTCATTGCCGAAAACTATCGCCGTTCCAGCAAGTTCCGCGCAAGCGGCTTCGACGGCTTCATGCAGGAATACGTTCAAATTCCGTCGAACAGGCTCGTTTTGCTGCCGGACGGAATTCCGAACGAAGTTGCGGCTTTCACGGAAATCGTTTCCGTTTCCGTCCACGCAATCTCGCGCTTTGACAAAATCGCTCACAGCAGACGTCGGGTCATCGGCGTTTGGGGCGACGGAAACCTCAGCTACATGACGTGCATCTTTCTCAAAAAGTTCTTCCCCGAAACGAAGGTATATGTCTTTGGCATCGTTCCGAAAAAGCTCGCCGATTTCACGTTTGTTGACAAAACTTTCCTGACGACCGAAATCCCCGAAGACCTTAAACTTGACCACGCGTTTGAATGCGTTGGCGGAAACGGCTCTCAAGTCGCCATTGAACAGATAATCGACTTCATTAATCCCGAGGGCACGATTTCCATTCTCGGCGTCAGCGAATACCCCGTTCCGGTTAACACAAGAATGATTCTCGAAAAAGGGCTTCGAATGTTCGGAAGCAGCCGCAGCGGCCGCGAAGATTTTGTCAAGACAGTCGATATGTATGACAAATATCCGGAAATAATCGAATATCTTTCGCATATGGTCGGCGTTGTCAAAACAGTTCGAAACATTAAGGACATGACCGAAGCGTTTGAACTCGACACGAAAAAGGCCTTCGGAAAGACCATAATGAAATGGGAAAAATAATAAAACTTCAGAACAAAAAGCTCCGTCAAAACCGACGGAGCTTTTCCTTTTCCTTAAGCTGCCGAGAGTCGAACCCCATACGGTTTTTAAGGTATATTTTTGCCAATACTGCGTTGAAAATCCTCGCAATGCGTCAGCATTGCCTGCGGTTTTCGCCTTGTCTTGACAAAAATCTTTTCTTAAAAAACTGCTCGCACCCGAAGAATTTGATTTTTTGTGCAATGCGGCGTTTCTTTGACGAAAACATACTGTCGTATGGTGAGGCAAAAAACGGTGCAGTGTGCGGAAAATCAGATTCTTCGGGCGTATGGTGTTCGGCTCTCGTCAGCTTAGCCGCGATGATTGTTAATAAATTCGATCCATGTTTCCGCATCGTTCGCGCCGAAAATCGGGTCGCCGACAATTTCGCCGTCACGATTTACGAAGTATGTTACCGGCACGGTATAGATCTCGCCGCAAAAAGCGTTGAGCGCTTCGTCCGTTATGAGGTAGGGATACTCCGCTTCGGCGTCGTTGCAAAGCTGCTTTGCGGTCTTCAACGCGTTTTCGTCAATGCCGTCGCCCTCGTTGATGTCAAGAACGATTCCGACAAAACCGACGTCGTCAAGTTCGCCGTCAAGCTTCGCAAGCTCGGGAAGCTCTCTTTTGCACGGTTCGCACCAGGTTGCAAAAACATTGACAACGGTCAACTCGTTTTCGGAAAAGACGTCGCTCGTGACCTTCTTTCCGAAGATGTCTTCGGTTGAGAAAGAGGGAAAGGCTTCGTATTCCTTTTTGACGGGTTCGGTGCTTTCCGTTTTTTCGCTTTCTTCCGCGCTCTCTTTCGTGCTTTCTTCTTTTTTGCTTTCGTCGGCAGTTTCGGTGCTGCCGTCGGAATTATTCTCTGCGCTTTCGGAGGTTTGCTGCGATTGAGACGAAGTTGTGTCTGGCTCGTTTTCGCCGCAGGCGCAAAGCGCAAAAAGAAGGAGCAACGACAGACAAAGAGCGATCAAAGTTTTTTTCATTAAAAAACCTCCTGTTCTTTGGTGTGTTCAACACTTCGTAATGATTTTAACACACAAAATTTCAGCGGTCAACAAAAAGTTTGTTGTTTTTTCTATTGACAGGCTTTTGAAAGCTAAAGTATAATTACAGGTAAAGAACAGGCAACCGAAAGCAGCCGCGCGGCGCTTTGCGTTGCCGATATCAAAAAGGAGCCGAACAAAATGAACGAAATTATTATTACCGATGACGTCAAATATGTCGGCGTGAACGACCATCGGATAGATCTTTTTGAAGGTCAGTATATCGTGCCGAACGGAATGGCGTATAACTCTTATGTTATTCTCGACGAAAAGACGGCCGTTCTTGACGGCGTTGACGGCGCTTTTTCGAACGAGTGGCTCGAAAACATCCGCGCCGCCCTCGGAAGCAGAAAGCCCGATTATCTCATTGTTCACCACATGGAACCGGATCACTCCGCAAGCATCGAAGCTTTCGTTTCCGCCTTTCCGGAAGCGACAATCGTTTCGAACGAAAAAGCTTTCGCAATGATGGAAAACTACTTTTCGTTTTCGCTCGAAGGGAAAAAGCTTTCGGTCAAGGACGGCGAAACGCTCTCGCTCGGCGCGCACGAGCTCAGCTTTGTTTTTGCGCCGATGGTACATTGGCCCGAGGTCATGGTGAGCTATGACGCGCACGACAAAATTCTTTTTTCCGCCGATGCTTTCGGAAAATTCGGCGCGCTTGACGTTTCGGAAGACTGGGACTGCGAAGCGAGAAGATATTACATCGGAATCGTCGGAAAATTCGGCGTTCAGGCAAAAGCCCTTCTCAAGAAAGCCGAAGCACTCGACATCAATATCATCTGTCCCCTTCACGGTCCGATACTCAGCGAGAACCTCGAACACTACATCGAAAAATATCAAATCTGGTCGGGCTATGACGTTGAAACAAAAGGCGTTATGATAGCTTACACCTCGGTTTACGGAAACACAAAAAAGGCGGCGGAATTGCTTTGCGAAGCGCTTAAAAAGCGCGGTTGCCCGAAAGCCTTCACCGTTGACCTTGCGCGCGAAGATATGGCGGAAGCGGTCGAAGACGCTTTTCGCCACGAAAAGCTTGTTCTTGCAACGACAACTTATAACGGTCGCTACTTCCCGTTCATGAAGCATTTCATTGACCACCTTGTCGAGCACAATTATCAAAAAAGAACGGTGGCGTTTATCGAAAACGGCTCTTGGGCACCTGTGGCGGCAAAGCAGATGAAAGCCGACCTCGAAAAATGCAAGGCGCTCACCTTCTGCGAAAAGACCGTGACGGTTCGCTCCGCAGTCAAGGAAAGCACTCTCGCAGACATTGAAGAGCTCGCCTGCGAGCTTTGGTGAAAAAAATTAAAAGGGTGCCGTTTTTCAGCACCCTTTAATTTATTGAAACAAAAAATCATACATCATATCTTTCCTGCACAAAAGCCAGACCGACAGGTTTTCCCGAATATGCGCTTTCGACAAATTTGTCACCCAATATTCTGTAGATATCAAAATCGGTTCGGCGATATACAACATAAACTTTCAAATGAAGACACTTGTTTTTTCCGACTTTTGCCGTGAATGATTTCGATGTTGTGAATTCATTTGAAAAGCTGTAAGCTGACGAGAGTCGAACACCATACGCCCGAAGAATCTGATTTTCCGCACACT
>CAYOEN010000020.1:0-17017 GCA_964403085.1 uncultured Faecalibacterium sp.
CTTATGAGCGTTCGCAATTTCTTCGTCATAAATTTCGGAAAGCCAGTAGTTTGCGGTAATAGCGCCGGAGTTGCTGAGAATAAGACCGCCGACAGAATAGGTAACGGTCGAATTTTCCTTAACACGCCAGTCGGTTACCTTCACATAGCTGTCAACAACGGCTTTATAGTCAAGAATTGTGGACTTCATGTTGCGAAGTTTTTCGCGCTGTTTACGATAAAGGATGTATGCCTTGGCAACCTGGGAATAACCGGCTTTGACAAGAACGGTTTCAACGCTGTCTTGAATATCTTCGACGCTGATATGTCCGTCCTGAATTTTCGTTTCAAAATCTGCCGTGACCTTGAGCGCGATAAAATCAATAAGGTCATCGTTAAAATTAACTTCCTGGGCTTCAAACGCAGACTTGATAGCGGCAGAAATCTTGGAAATATCAAAACCGACAAACTTTCCGTCTCTTTTTCTTACGTCAAACATTTGTATAAACTCCTCTCTTTATTAAGCAAAGCAAAACGGGGAAAACCTCTTTTGCAGCCGTAATTTTTTCCGTGCCCGACAAGTATATAACAGCAAAACAAAAAAGTCAATAGATAAAACACAATATCTTGCGTTTTTCTTTGACTTTTTTACTATATCTTGATTTGTAAAAAAGCGTCAAAAGCGTTAAACGCCTCTGATTTCAACGTTTTTCACATATTTTTTCATGATATCGGCAAAGGCTTCAAGTTGGGATTTTTCATACGGAGTCATCTCTTTCCCGACGAGTTCGCCGGAAGAAACGTATTGCTGAATGAAAAAGTTTTCTTCGCCGGAAAGCCATTTTCCGATGCATTCGAAATCCTGTTCGGACTGAAGTTCTTTCGCCGTGGTGGTTCTGAACTCGTGAGGAACGCGGCTGCTTTTTAATATTTCAACGCTCTTTTTGACGTTTTCCAAAAGCTTTTCGTTTGTCACCGCGCAAACTTCGAGATATCGTTCCTCGGAAGTTTTGATATCCATTGCAACGTAGTCAAGAAGTCCTTTTTCGAGCATGGAGGCGAGCTTTTCGGGAAAGCTTCCGTTGGTGTCAAGCTTAACGGCGAAGCCGAAGGAACGCACAAGACGAACAAAATCTTCGATATCCGGCTGAAGACACGGCTCACCGCCGGTTATGCAAACACCTTCGAGCAGGTCTTCGCGCTGTTTCAAAAAAGAGAGCACCTCGTTTTCGGTCAGGGTCTCCCCTCTTTTTTCGGGAAGGACGAGCGAAGCGTTGTGGCAAAAAGGGCAGCGAAAATTGCAGCCCTCGGTAAATATTGTGCAGGCAAGCTTACCCGGGAAGTCAAGCAGGGTGAGCTTTTGTATTCCGCTGATATTCATTGTTGACCGCCTTTCAAAATTCGGATGTCGGATAACTTCATACCCGACATCCGTAAAAAACCAACTTTTATCACGTTCCGTAAAGCACCGGAGTGTAAATGAAGAAAATGCTGGACGCAAGAAGTATCTGCGCCGTAAAGTAAGTTACGATATTGAATATCTTCAACGGTCTGTTCTTCTTTTGACCGCCGAAGAGAATGAGACCGAGGCTGCCGTCCGAAAGAACGAAGAGCACCGCGCCGAGCGCAACGGTTATGCAAATCATTACGATATTGTCGTTAAGACCGTAAAGCCATTCGCCGACGCAAAGCCTTATCGCCTTCGCAAGCATTGCGCTTATCGTTCCGGCATAAAGAACAACGGGAATAGCCATATACGCCTTTGCCTTTATCTTCTTGACCACGGCGAAAAGAAGAACAAGAGCAACAAGAACGATGACGCCGACTATCTCGTACCAGGCAAAGAACGGCTTGTCGGGATATCTTTGCGCGATGACTTTTTGAAAAGCGAAAATGTAGCAGATATGTCCGCCGAGGAAAGCAAAAAGGCCGACACCGAAAACGGCGATCTTATCCGTAATCAGGTGCAGGAACATATCTCCCACCCAACCGAGGAACAAGCCCCACAAAATGAGCTTGGTATAAGGCGAAGCTTCGGCCGAATGACCGCTGATTTTCGTGGCAAGCAGACCGGCAAAGAAAAACAACGCGGAGCAAACCATTTTAAAGCCGAACGATTTCCAGCATTTATCGGGCCAGGAATACTTCAAAAACAGCGGAACAAAAACAAACTCCGCCGCAACGGCAACAACAAATAAAATTTTAAAAAACATGACGAACCTCCTTTTATTTTTCGACCTTTCCGTGCAAAGCGAGGTCAACCACCGGAACAACATACGGAAGCGCTTCACTCACGACGTTTTGCAGGAAAACGTTTTTGACAACGTTTTTGACCGAGTTTTTCAGCGTAATTGCCATCACAGCGCTTTCGGGACGCATTGAAGGTTTAAGAGTGACCTTTCCGTCCGCAAAGCGGAAAACAAGAACGCGCTCCGCAGTTGTTTCGATAGCCCTGATGTGAACCTCAAGCTCGCATTCGCTGTTCCAGCAACCGATTGCACAGGTGGTATACGGATTATGGCCAAGAATGATATTGTCCCAACGATATTCGCCGTCCATACCGATATGTATACGGTTGACCTCCGGTCCCTCCGACCACTCCATAAGCAGCTCGTTTTCGAGAGATTCAAAACGGATATTCGTTACGTTTCCCGCTTTATCTCTCGCCATGAAGGTCGCCGGAAGGGTGAGAACGCTTGTCGGGAAGCCGGCAACATTGAGTATCGGAGATTTTGCAAAAGTGATGCGTTTGTTTTCGATGAGCTTTTCGGTGAACGCGCGCGGTCTCGCCGGAAGGCGCGGATACGCCGGGATCGTGACTTCGACCGCGTCTTCAACCGAAGCGTTGTCGTCAAACGCTTTCGGGAAGTATTCCCAAACAACGTCGCGCATTCTCTGTTCGTCAATTTCGCCGCCCGTCATTACGAAGCAGGCGTCAAGGTCTTCGAAGACTATGCCGAACTGGCTGAACATTCCGTCGGCGCGATAGGAGTTTTTGTATCCTCCGTTGCGCCAGAAGCAGTAGCCATATCCTTGTCTCGAATCGAGATCTTCGTTCTTGCTGTTATCCGAATGATAAGACGTTGCGGTTTTTACCCACCATTCGGGAACTATCTGCTTTCCGCCGAAGCGACCGCCCTGCTGATAGCAGAGTGTGAGCTTTGCGAGGTCTTCGGTGCGAATCATAAGTCCCCAACCGCCGGTCTCGATTCCGCGCGGGCAGGTCTCCCAATATGGGTCGATTATTCCGAGCGGTTCAAAGAAGCGCGGCGTGAGATAGTCGATAACGCTCATTCCCGTGACCTTGTGAATAATGCAGCAAAGAAGGTACATATTCTCGCTGATATACAAAAACTCGGTGCCCGGTTCACTGACCCACGCGCTGTTGATTATGTCATGGAACCAGCGATCCTTGGTTTTGTCCATAAAGGGGGTGACCGAAAGACCGCTTCGCATCGAAAGCAGGTCTTCGACCGTCATTTTTTCAAGATAGGGGTCGGGTTTGTTGCCCCTGGCTTCGGGAAAAATTTCAACGAACCTTGTGTCAAGCGAGAAATATCCCTCGTCAATGGCAAAACCGATTGCGGTAGAGGTGAAGCTCTTGCTGACCGAATACATCATATGCTTATATTCGGGTCCGAAGGGGTCACGGTACGCCTCGCAGGCGACCTTTCCGTGGCGAATGACCATAAGCGAGTGAAGCTCCTTGTTAAGCTCCATGCATCGGTCAACAAAGGCCTGAACCACCTTTGAGGAAACGCCAACGGATTCCGCGCTTTCCGCGCGCTCAATAGAAATCTTTTCAATCACTGACATCGTATCTCCTCCAAAAACATCGTCCGGCAAAAGCGCCGGCTTTTCGCTGCCGAAAAGCGACAGCACTACACGCATAAATAATAGCACAAACGAGAGAATTTGGCAATGCAATTGCGCCAAAATTTAATTTTGTTCTTCCGAACGCAGAAAGCTTTGCTCCTTGACGAACGCGCAAAAAGATTATATAATGATCAAACAGACGGCAAAAGCCGTCGAACAAATTCATCGCGAGGTATTTTGGAATGTTTTTATGCTATAACAAACCCGCCAACATGAGCTACTTCGGTTGGGAAAACGAAGCTCTTCCGCTCGGAAACGGAAAGATCGGAGCGAAGATTTTCGGCGGCAAGGGCTGCGAGCTCATTCAGTTCAACGAAAAAACGCTCTGGTCAGGCGGCAGCGATGTCCCCGGTTGGAACGGAGGCATCTCCGACACGAGCAGGGGCGAGAACCTGAAAAACGTTCAAAAAGCCCTTGACGAAGGCAACGAGAAAAAAGCGACCGCCCTCATGGAAAAGCTCGAAGGCAACCATGTCGGCTTCGGTTCTTACCAGGCGTTCGGCAATCTTTACCTGAACTTCGGCGACGACAGCGGCGACAACTACGTTCGCGACCTTGACCTTTCTTCCGCTTCCGCCATGGTGTCGTTCCGAAAAGGGAAGGCGAACCATATGCGCCATTACTTCATAAGCTATCCGGACAACGTTTTCGTCGGAAGAATAAGCCTCGAAGACAACGAAAAAAACTGCCTTCCGTTCGAAGTTGAAGCGTATCTCGATTCGGAACAGAACGGAACCGTCAAAAGCGACAACGACACCATCTCTCTTTTCGGAACGGTCAACGACAACAACGGAGTCGGAAAACCGGACGGAAAGAACAAAAACTCCATGAAATACGGCTGCGTGGTGAAATTTTTGACCGCGGGCGGAACAGTGACCGCAGAAGAAAACGGACACATCAAAATCGAAAACGCGCAAAGCGTTCTCGTAATAATGAGCCTTGCCACCAACTACAAAAACGATTATCCCGAGTTTTTCAGCGACATTGACCCGCTCGAAAAAGCGAGACAGGCAGTTGAAAACGCGGCGAAAAAATCTTTCGGCGAGCTTTACAGAACGCACCTTGCGGACTACAGAGTGCTTTTTGAAAGAGTGTCCTTTTCTCTCGGCGAAGAGGAAAGCACTCACCCGACCGATTATATGCTCGAACGTTTCGGAAAAAAAGGAGAGTTCAAGCGCAACCTTATCACACTCTTGTATCAATACGGAAGATATTTGCTGATTGCGTCTTCAAGAGACGGCTCCTTGCCCGCGAATTTGCAAGGCATATGGAACGCGAAGAACAATCCGCCGTGGGAGTGCGATTATCACCTTAACATCAACTTGCAGATGAATTATATGCCCGCGTTTTCCGCGAACCTTGCGGAAACGGCACTGCCTTATATCGACTTCATAAATTCGCTCAAAAAGCCGGGAAGAGTTGCCGCGTATAACTCCTTCGGAATAGGCGAAGCGCGCGAAGACGGCAGCGCGGATTACACAAAGCCCACCGGCTGGGTCTGTCACACAATGGTAAACCCGCTCGGCATCGTAGCCCCCGGCTATAGCTGGCGTTGGGGTTGGGCTCCGACAAACGGCGCGTGGGCGGCGCACGAAATGGGCGAATATTTCTCCTTCACCGGAGACATTGAAAAGCTCGAAAAAGATATTTATCCGACGATGGAGGAGACCGCTCTTTTGTGGTCAAAGCTGCTCGTGAAGGAAAAAGGCGGCGACAGACTGATCGTTTCGCCCTGCTATTCGGCGGAGCACGGCCCCGTCAGCGCAGGCGGAACTTTTGAGCAAAGCATAATTCACGCTCTGTTTTCTTCGGTGATAAGCTTCGCAGACACCCTCACCGAAAACGGCAGGGAAGAAGCCGTCAACAAAGAGCTCATCGAAACGCTGAAAGAACAAATATCAAAACTCAAACCATACAGCAAAACGAAACACGGATTCATTAAAGAATGGGCAAACGAGGATCGTTTTCCATTCAGGGGCAAATTTCAGGGCGTTCAAAAGCAACACCGCCATATTTCCCACCTTCTCGGACTTTATCCGTTTGATTACATAACAGACGAAACGCCGCAGCTCCAAGCGGCGGCGAAGGCTTCGCTTGACGACAGAGGAATAAAGACCACAGGTTGGGCGCTCGCTCACCGACTGCTTTGCCGCGCAAGGCTCGGTCAGGGAGCGGAGTGCGACAAAATCATTGAGCAAATCTTAAAAACGACAATTCTCAAAAACCTTTGGGGAACTCACCCCCCGTTCCAGATTGACGGAAACTTCGGCTTCACCGCCGGTGTCACCGAAATGCTGCTTCAAAGTCACGGAGGCGTAATAAAAATTCTCCCGGCGATACCTTCGGACTGGCGAAGCGGAAAATTTGAAGGTCTTTGCGCAAGGGGCGGCTTCGTAGTCTCCGCCGAATGGAAGGACGGACGGCTGAAAAGCGCAAGCGTGTATTCCGCCTGCGGAGGAAAATGCAGAATATATATTGACGGAAAGGTCGCAATTGTCGAAGACGAAAACAAAAGCGAAATTGAAACGTCCTTCGAAAACGGCGTCACCGAATTCATAACGGAAAAAGGCAAAGTTTACAACTTTATGTAATCACGAACAAAAAAAATAAAACAAAGCTATGACATTCGTCTGCATTCAAACACGGTTGCGGTGTGAGTCATAGCTTTCTTTTTTTTGACAAAGTACATTCAAAAACTTTTTTCGATGTGTCACGCGGCTTTTGCCTTCGTATAATAATATAGCGAAAGGAGCAAAGCAGCATGAAGAACTATCTTATATATCCGACAAAGGTCATGAGAATCACCCAGACCTATCTCGGAACGGTCTCTCACTATCCCCACACAACCGGCACACCGACCGACTATCCCATTGACGAGGCTTGCAGCGACTCCGGGCGCGAATGGCTTTACTGCCCCTGCGACGAAATGAAACTGACAAGGATATACGGCGTCGGAAACAGGGGAACAAACACAATCTGGCTGCAATCAACACAAAAGGTCATCTTCGCCGACTCGAGCGAAGACTTTTTCACAATGCAGGTCACACATCCCGACGACGATGACCTTCGGCGACTGAGCGTCGGACAGAAATTTAAGCGCGGAGAAAAAATCTGTCGCGAAGGAACAGACGGCGCGAACGGAAATCATCTGCATATAAGCGGGGGAAAAGGCGTTGCCACGGGAAACGGCTGGTTCTTGAACTCCAAAGGCAAATGGGTGCTTTCGACAACGAAAGGAGCTTTCAAGCCGGAAAAGCTCTTCTTTCTTGACCGCTCGTTCACGAGAGTGATAGACTCAAAGGGGCTCGTTTTCAAAGAGCTTTCGAACAAAGCCGGAACGCCCGAAAAAGAAACCGAAAAGGAAACGCAAACCGAAAGCGGTCAATACAAAGTCACAAAAGCCGCCGTTTTGAACGTTCGAAAAGGACCCGGAACGACTTACCCCTATATCAAATTCGGCGACCTTTCGGCAAACGCGCAGGCGCAGATTCTTCGCCTTTTCGGCGCAAGGGTCAACGGATATGTAAAAGGCACGGTCTTCACGGTGAAAGAAACGAAAAACGGTTGGGGAAAAACTCCGAGCGGTTGGGTCAGCCTTGAATATTGCGAAGCAATCGACTGACAAAGCCGTGTGATTTGTATGTTTTTTGGTAAACTGTGATAAAAATATTAAAAAGGGCTTTATTTTTATGTACAAATGTGCTATAATACAAATACAGTCAAGGAGGTAATTCCCCCCTTGAGCGTCACCGCTTCGGGGGTTATATATAAAGGAGGTTGTGTTATGAAAATAACCATCATCGGACGAAAATGTACACCAAGAGACTCATTCAAAGATCGCGCCGACAAAAGGCTGAAAAAAATCGAAAAGTTTTTCGGTCCCGACGCCGAAGCGAAAATAACCGCAACGGTTGAGCGCAATGAGCAGATCGTCGAGGTGACCGTCTTTTATAATTCAATGATCTTCCGTTCGCAGGAGCGCGCAGAAAACATGAACGATGCTCTCGATCGTTGCGTTGACTCTCTCGTTCGCCAGATCAGAAAAAACAAGACCAGAGTCGAAAAGAAGCTTCGCTCCGGCGCTTTCGAAGCCTTTGACGCGATTGACGAATTCGACGCCGAAGAAAGCTTTGAAGTCGTTCGTTCGAAGCACATCGTTCTCAAACCGCAAAGCGTTGACGAAGCCATTCTTCAAATGAACCTTCTCGACCACCGTTTTTATATGTTCCTCAACAGCGAGAACGAACGCATCTGTGTCGTTTACGCAAGGAACGACGGCGGCTACGGTCTCATTATTCCCGACGAGGATTGATACTTGATTTAAACCTTATTATGTGATAAAATGTTTCGGCGGTGGTGAACACCGCCGATTTTTTACTGACGAAAGAGGTTCGACCATGCAGATGAATTTTGTTATCCCCTGCCTTTTGGGGCTCGAAAAACCGATTGCGGACGAGATCAGGGCTATTGGCGCCGAAAACGTTGTTGCGGAAAACGGTCGCGTTCTTTTCTCCGGTGACGAGCACATTCTTGCGCGCGCAAACATCTGCTCGCGTCACGCCGAAAGAGTTCAAATTCTTGTCGGTTCTTTCACCGCCATGAGCTTTGAAGAGCTTTTTCAGGGAACGAAAGCGCTCCCCTGGGAGCAATGGCTCGGCAAGCTTGACGCGTTTCCGGTCAAAGGCTATTCCATTAATTCTGCCCTTTTTTCGGTCAGCGACTGCCAGTCGATCATCAAAAAAGCTGTGGTTGAACGGCTGAAATCAAAATACAACATCAACTGGTTTGACGAGACGGGTCCCGTTCACCAGATTCAGTTTTCGATTATGAAAAACACAGTCAGCCTTCTTCTTGACACATCGGGTGCAGGGCTGCACAAGCGCGGATATCGCCTCGAAGCCGGAGGCGCACCAATCAAAGAAACCCTCGCCGCTTCGCTTTGCACTCTTGCAAGAGTTCGCGACTATCACACGCTGTATGACCCGATGTGCGGTTCGGGCACCCTTCTCATTGAAGGTGCGATGCTCGCAAACAACATCGCTCCCGGTGTTAACCGAAGCTTTTCTGCCGAACGTTGGGAAAATATCGACGAAAGCGTTTGGAAAGAAGAGCGCGAACGCGCGCGTTCCCTCGTTTTGAACGACAGCCGCCTTGTCGCTTACGGAAGCGATATTGACCCTCACTGTCTTGAAATTGCCGCCGCCAACGCAAAACGCGCCGGCGTTGAAAAATTCATCACCTTCGAGCAACGCGACATTAAGGATTTTGAACCGCGCAGCGAAAAGGGAACTCTTCTTTGCAATCCGCCGTACGGCGAAAGACTTCTCGACCTCAAGGAAGCGGAACGCCTCTATCGGCTTATGGGCGAAAAGTTCATTCAAAAGCGCGGCTGGGCATATTACATCATCAGCCCATCGGAGGATTTTGAGGTTTTCTTCGGAAGAAAGGCAGACAAGCGCAGAAAGCTTTATAACGGCATGATAAAATGTCAGTTATTCATGTACTTCAAATAAAATTTTGTCGGTTACGACCACGGCAAAAAAGGAGCAAAGCATTGAACAGAGCTTTACATTTCAAAGACGGAAAATTCAAAATAATGCAGGTCACGGACACACAGGAAATGCACCGCGTTAACAGCGACACGGTTAAGCTCATCACGCTCGCCGTCGAGCGCGAAAAGCCCGACCTCGTTGTTTTCACGGGTGACCAGATCAAAGGATATTCCGCAACGTTCAAGGGCGACACCGAAAGAAAAATCACCGAAACGCTCGGCGACATTTTTGCGCCCCTGACGCAGCGCGAAATTCCGTTCACCGCGACATTCGGCAATCACGACCGAAACTGCGGAATTGACAACGCGAAGCAAATGGAAATTTACAAGCGCTTTCCCGGCTTCGTTTTTTCAGCCGGGCGAAGCGAAGACGACAAGGGAACGTTTTCCCTTCTCGTCAACAACAGCGAGAACACCGAGCCCGTCTTTTGTCTTTATCTTATTGACTCGAACTCGAAAGAAAAAGACGGCGCATACTCCCCTGTTTTCAAGCCTCAGGTTGATTGGTACAAACAGGAGCGAGACCGAATCGCCGCAGAGCACGGAGGATATTTGCCGGCTCTCGTCTTTCAGCACATTCCGGTTCCGGAAATCTTTGAAGCCATCAAAAAAGTTCCGAAAGGCACAAAAGGCGCCGTTGAAGCCTTTTATTCCCACAGCAACGAATTTTATGTTTTGAACGACGAAACGCTGAGACGCGGCGGCTTCATGCACGAATCCCCCGCCGCACCCGACATAAACAACGGCGAATTTGACGCAATGAAGGAAAAGGGTGACGTTCTCGGAATTTTCTTCGGTCACGACCACATCAACAGTTTCGTTGAATCGGTTCGGGGAATTGACCTCGGATATACGCAGGGCGCCGGTTTTAACGTTTACGGCCCCGGAGCGAAAAGGGGCGTTCGAATTTTTGAGCTTGACGAAAACGACGTAAAAAAATACAAAACTTATACCGTCACAATGGAAGACCTTTGCGACTACAAACCGGCGAAACCGTTGAGCGAGTTTATTTACACCCACACGCCTTCTTCGATAAAACAGGTTGAAAAAGCGGCGAAAAAGCTCGCCCTCGCCGCTGCGGCGGCAGGCGCGGTAATAGCGACAGTAAAGCTTTTAAAGAAATGAAAAAAATCCCATCGGACGCACCGAAGCGCTCCCGATGGGATTTTTTCGTCGAAAATTCGGCTGTTATTATCATGCGTGGGTATAAAGATTCCCTGCGGTCATCTTTATTCCGTTATAATACATCAATTCCGAAACAGTGACAAGCTGATATCCCTGATTGATAAGCCAGGGAACAACAACGTCACAGGCATTTGCCGTTGTTGAATAAAGGTCATGCATCAAAACAATGGAGCCGTCGGTAACGTCGGACTTAACGGAAGCGATTATCTTTGCGGTGTTTCTGTGCTTCCAGTCAAGCGTATCAACCGACCAGCCGACAAGCGGATAGCCGACAAGCGAACGCACGCGGCTGTTGACGGCTCCGCCCGGAGCGCGAACAACATACGCCGGTTTGCCTGTTAAACGTTCAATGGCGGAATTGGTCAGAGCGATTTCCGATTGAAGTTGAGAATCGGATACCTCCGTAAGATTCTTGTGATTGTAAGTATGGTTACCTATCTGGCAGCCGAGCGAAGAAGCGCGTTTGATGCATTCGCTGTTGTTCGAAACTCTTGAACCGACAACGAAGAACGTCGCCTTGGCCTTATATTTTTCAAGAACATCAAGAATCTGATTCGTCACGGGTGCATACGGTCCGTCGTCAAAAGTCAGGGCAACCATCGCCTTTTTCGGGTCCAGAAGCTTCGAAAAAGCACTGTATGAATACGCGCTCATTGATTTTGAAGAAACATAAGCGCGAACCATATAGTGAACGTACTTTCCCGTGGGGGCAGTGCTGTCTTTATATGCGTTCGTTTTGACAGCGGCGAGCTGTGTCCATTGTTCCTCGCCTTGAACCTTTCGATAAATCAGATATCCCTTTGCGCCGCCGACCGCGTTCCAGCCGAGAACGATCGAGCCGTAACCGTCTTTTGCGGTGAGGTTTTTCGGCGTTGCAACAAAGCAGTGATTTTTCACGCTTCCGTGGCGAACGGACATGACGTTCCCTATTGACTGGCGAACCTGATAGGCATATTTGACACCGCTTTTTGCCGTTGTGTCAATGAAACTACGGCTGTCTCCCGAAAGGGCAGCAAGGCGCTTCCAGTTTTCGTTGCCACGCGTGTTGCGATAAACAGTCACGCTTGTCACGTTTTTGTTCGCCTTCCAGCGCAAACGAACGCCGGTTCTGACGTTTGAAACGGACTTGAGCTTCGGAGTCACAACAAAGGTGTTGGTCTTCGGATTGGGGCTCGCTTTGCTTTTTTGTTCGCCGTTCACCGCTTTAACAACGTATTTATATGTACGCGAATGTTTCACGCTTGAGTCAACGCAGGCGGTTTCGGGCGCAGCAACGACGCAGACGCGTCGCCAGCCGTCCTTTCCTTCTCTTTGACGCAGAACAATATAGCTTTCTGCGTTATCCACACTCTTCCAGGAAACCGCCAAACCGTCTTTGACATTATGGACGCCTTTCATTCGCGGCGCCTTGAGCGTTGCGTTTTGCGCAACGGCGGTTGAAGAAAAAGTTACGGAGAAAGCAAGCACAAGCAACGCCACCGAAGCGAGCACACACTTCAAGAGCCTTTTCATAAAAGCTCCCCCTTTTGTTCTTTTAAAATCCGCGTGAAGAACCTCCGCCGCCGAACGAGCCTCCGCCGCCGGAGAAGCCGCCTCCGCCCGAAAAGCCACCTCCGCCCGAGAAGCCTCCGCCACCCGAGAAGGTGCCGCCATCATGATGATGGTTCGAGCCGCCGTTTCCGAAGAAGAAAAAGGCACGTCTTCTTCCGCGCGGTCTGCGGAAAAAGTTTATCAGAGATATGATGAGAATTATCAAAATCACGATAGTTTCGATGATATCTTCAGTCGAAGCGTCGGAAAGATCGAATTCATCGTCGTCTGAAACTCCGGAATAATCTTCCTCGGGTTCAAGGTCATACTCAAGATAGACCTCGTTCACAAGAGAATTATAAACAGAGGCGAGCCCCGTTGAAAAATCATCGTTGCGGAAATAGTCCACGCCGTAATTGTCAAGTATTCTTCCGGTTTTGCTGTCGGGCAACGCGCCTTCGAGCCCATAGCCGACCTCGATTCTCACCTCGCGGTCTTCAACCGCAAGGAGAAGAAGAATTCCGTTGTCCTTATCCGCGCTTCCGATTTTCCACGAACGCGCCATTTCAAGCGAGTAAGTTTCGATATCCTCACCGTCAAGCGATTCGACAGTTGCAACAACGACCTGCGCGCCGCTGCTTTCATATAGCTTTTCCCCTTGTTGCTGCATTGCTTCTTTGTCGCTTTCGCTTATCACTCCGGCAAAGTCGTTGACAAAAAACTCCGTTGTCGGATTCGGTATATCGGCAGCAAAAGCGGCGCAGGGAAGCGTCCATAATAGGACAAGCAGAACAGATATAAACGATATTTTCTTTTTCATTATCCGTTAAAAGCTGACGCTCGGCGCGGTTTGAGCGTCACTGTCTGCGTTGAAGAACTCTGCTTTTTCAAAGCCGAACAGACCGGCAAAGATGTTCTTCGGGAATTTTCTTATTGACGTGTTGTAATCTTGGACAGCTTCGTTGTAATCCTTCCTCGCGGTAGCGATTCGGTTTTCGGTGCCGGCAAGTTCGTCCTGAAGAGCGATATAATTTTCGTTCGCCTTGAGTTCGGGATAAGCTTCGGTAACGGCGTTGACCCAAACCGAGATTGCGCTGTCAAGTTGTTCGCCCGCCTCGGAAAGCTCGGCGGCGTCGGACGCTTTCGCAACGGCCGCTCTCGCTTCCGTCACGGCGGAAAGCGTTTCTTTTTCGAAATTCGAGTAACCCTTTACGGTTTCAACAAAATTCGGAATAAGATCCGCGCGGCGTTGAAGCTGGGTTTGAATATTGGCCTGTTGCGATTCAACCGAGAGCTGCGCTTCAACAAGCGAGTTGTAACTTCCGGCGATGATGCCGCCCAGGAAACCGATGACTGCTATAACAGCCACAACAATGATTAAAACTTTTTTTGACTTCAAAATAATTACCTCCAATAACAACCGGAAATTGAATGGTTTTCTTCGGTTATTCAGGTTAATTATATATTATTTTCGTTTGAAAGTCTACAGAATTACAAAATTGTAACGTTAATTTAATTATTTATTTTTGTTGTTAAAAATTGTTTAAAACAAAGCATTAAATCGAACTCGGCTCAAATTCCAAGACAGTTGTCGCTCTTCTTGTCGCTTTTCAAAAACACCGTCAGCGTTCCGTGACTGTCGCAGGAGGCAAGAAGAATTTTTGAAAGGTCGGTCTGCTTTTGCCGCTTGAGCTGGTTCATCAGCCAGGTTCTGTCCTTTTCAATGCAGCGAAGGCTTCGCTCAATCACTTTTCCGTCGATTATTACGTTTGCGACTAATTGCTCTTGAACGGGAGAAAGTTTCATATCGTTCGCGGTCAGCGGTCGTTCTTTTGAAACAGGCAAAAAGCTAACTCTTCCGTTCGGTTCAAGAATCGCCGTGTCAATTTGCGTGATATCAAAATATCCGTTATTGCGGCATTTCATCAAAAACTCATTGACGTCAAGATGCGACTTTCTAAAGCCCTCGTAATACAGCCGTCCGTTCTTCATGAGCAAAGTCGGATTGCCGACAATAAAACGGCGCGCAACAACGGATTTATCGGTCAGCATTGCAACAAGAACGGCAAACAGACCGTAAATGACCATGGCGATAAGAATTTGCAAAACCTCGCCCCTTTCGCAGGTTGCAAGCTCCGCGGCAACGGAGCCTATCGTTATTCCGTTGATATAATCAAAAAGGCTCAGCTCCGAAAGCTGACGGTAGCCTATAAGCCGCGTTATTGCGAACAAAACGACAACCGACAAAACAGAAGTTAAAACGACCTGCAAATATTGCATAAAACGCTCTCCTTTTAAAGCACTCACACCGACAAAGAAAATTCGGTTTCAAGGTGCTCGGATATTTATTTTGGTTATTTGCAAAAGAAAGAATTTTATTCACCGAAGGTCGCAAAGACACGAAAAAATATTCACGGTGACAAGACGAAAGTTTTTTTGTTCATCGTTTTCCGTTATTCGCGGCGGCAACGAAAGGCGTTTCGATTTTGCTTCTTCACACAAAAGAAAGGCCTTCCTTCGGGCGCGAAGTCCTCGGGAAAGCCTTTAAAAGCGTATTTAAATTGAAAAACAAAAGGGTTATTTGATTTCCTGAACGGTCGTGATATTGATAAATTCGGCTTTTGTTTTCGAATATATTATTTTCTGGCTGCCGTAAAGACCGAAATATCCCGAAAGCGCAAAGCTGACGGCGCACGCAACGGCGAAAAACACGATTCCCTGCGCACCGAAAAGCTCAATGCTCAAAAAGACCGAAGCCACAGGGCAATTGACCGCTCCGCAGAAAAGGGCAACAAGACCGATCGCCGCCGAAAAACCGGGGTCAAGACCGATAAGACTGCCAACAACGCAGCCAAAGGTCGAGCCGATAAAAAAGGTCGGGACGATTTCCCCGCCCTTGAAGCCAAAGCCTATTGTGACTGCGGTGAAAAGCATTTTCAAAACGAAGGCTGCGGGCGCGGCACTTCCTGAAACGGCGCTTTCGATTATGTTCATTCCGGCGCCGTTATAATCGCGACCGAAAAGAAGAGTCAGCAAAACAACAACAGCACCGCCGACAAAGGCGCGAAGAAAGCTGTTCTTGAAAAGTTTCGCCGCTCCCTTGTGAGAGAAATGCATCAAAAGGCAAAAAACGATGCTTAACACGCCACACAGCGCCGAAAGCAAAACAACACCGAAAAGCGAACCGGCGTCAAGCTTCGGCAAGGCGGAAAGGTTAAATCTTACGGGTTCGACTTTGCAAAGAGCGGCTATCCAATAAGCAACGAGCGAGGCGGTGAGACAGGGAATTATTCCCGAATAATAAACGATTCCGACCGAGATGACTTCCAGGGCAAAGAACGCCGCCGTCAGCGGTGTTCCGAAAAGAGCGGAAAAGACCGCGCTCATTCCGCAAAGAGTTGCAAGGTGCATATCCTTTTCGTCAAATCGCAAGACGCGACCGACCTGAGCGCCGATGCTTCCGCCGAGTTGCAACGCCGCACCCTCGCGACCGGCAGAACCGCCGAACAGATGAGTGACGACCGTTGAAACAAAAATCAGCGGTGCCAACAAAAACGGCACGCTTTTATCGGTTCTGATGGACTCGATTACATTATCCGTTCCGAGCTTTTCCATTTTCAAAAGCCGATAAAGACCGGCTATTACAACGCCGCCGACCGGGAGCAAAAATATTATCCAACCGTTTTGCAAACGCAGCTCGGTAACTTTTTCAACGCTGACGTGAAACGCAACGCCGACGCCTCCTCCGAGAACACCGACAACAGCCGCCACCGCGACCCATTTTAACACCGCGAGGATATATTCAACGGCAGCAGCCGCGTTCTTTTTTATGATATCCAACCGAAAGTCCCCTCTTTTTCCAACGTTTTGACCGTTCAATATAATAGCACCGTTTTAAAGTTTGTGCAAGAGTTTTCAATTTGAAGAAGTGAAAAAAACTTTCTTCTTTTGCCGACGCGCCGTTTCAATTCGCCGCCCAATACATTACATCAAAAAACGAGCAAAAAAGTTTTAAATTTAGTCAAAAGAGAGATTCTCGGAGAATTTTTATCTTTTGTTGAATTTGCTCTTGAAAAAGCGGCGCAAAAAAAGTATAATGTTAATTAACATGAGTAGTATGGAGAACAAGGAGCATTTTCGGCGGTGTTTTCGCCGTTTACTACTTAAAGTAATTTTATTCTTCAAAATATGAAAGGAAGATCACAATGCTCAACAATGCACCGACAAAGAACCCGACCGTTCTTGCATGGCTTGAAGACAAGCTCAATCTTGTTAATCCCGACAAAATTGTCTGGATTGACGGAAGCGAAGAACAAATTGAAGCTCTTCGCGCCGAAGCCTGCAAAACCGGAGAAATGATAAAGCTCAACCAGGAGCTTCTCCCCGACTGCTACCTTCACAGGACCGCCGTTAACGACGTTGCCCGTGTTGAAGCGAGAACCTTTATCTGCGCCCCGACAAAAGAAGAGGCCGGCCCGACCAACAACTGGATGGATCCGACCGAAGCTTATGAAATGCTTTATGACATTGCCAAGGACAGCTACAAGGGCAGAACCGCATATATCATTCCCTATTCGATGGGCCCCGTCGGCTCGAAGTTTTCCAAGGCGGGAATCGAGCTCACCGATTCAATCTATGTTGTTCTCAATATGTGCATCATGACAAGAGTCGGCTTCAACGTTCTTGACGTTCTCGGCGACAGCGACGACTGGGTTCGCGGCCTTCACTGCCGTTGCGACATCGACGCGGAAAAGAGATATATCTGCCAGTTCCCGCAGGACAACACAATCATTTCCGTCAACTCAGGTTACGGCGGAAACGTTCTTCTCGGAAAGAAATGCTTTGCTCTTCGTATTGCTTCCAACCAAGGTCGCAAGGAAGGCTGGCAGGCTGAGCA
>CAYOEN010000021.1:0-16674 GCA_964403085.1 uncultured Faecalibacterium sp.
TCTTGCGAGTCATCATTGCGCCTTTAATACGTGCCATGATAATGTTCCTCCGTTAAAAAATGTTAAAATTCTCTGAAATCAGAAGTTGTTGAAAAATTAATCTTATTTATAAGGAACGAGACGTTTGATTTGCTTCTGATTGGTAACGTCGGCAACTTCTGTCTTGCGAAGATTTCTCTTGCGCTTGGTGCTCTTTTTGGTAAGGATGTGTGATTTGTAAGCGTGGCCACGCATGGGCTTTCCGTTCTTAGAGAGCTTAAAACGCTTTTTAGCTCCGCTGTGAGTTTTAATCTTAGGCATGATTCTTCCTCCTGTAATTACTTTTTTGTTTTTGGTGCCAGGAACATCTGCATTGACCTGCCTTCAAGCTTTGCGGGTTTTTCAACCGAGCTGAAATCGGCGCAGGCTTCCGCGAAATTGCTCATAGTGACAAGACCGTTTTCGGGATGTGCCATTTCACGACCGCGGAATCGAATCGAGACTTTGACTTTATTTCCGCTTTCAAGAAAGCGTTTTGCGTGATTGACCTTGGTTTCAAAGTCGTGCTTGTCGATATTAAGGGAAAGACGAATCTCCTTAATTTCAATCACACGCTGATTTTTTCTGGCTTCCTTTTCGCGTTTTGTCTGTTCAAAGCGATATTTTCCGTAATCCATGATTTTGCAAACCGGCGGCTTGGCCTGAGGAGCGATTTTGACGAGATCAAGATTTTTTTCCTCGGCGATTTTCAAAGCCTCCGCAGCAGACATGATACCTATAAGTTCACCGTCTGCGGCAACGACACGAAGCTCCCTGTCGCGAATTTCCTCATTGATCTGCATTTCTTTGATAGCGATGTTCATACACCTCCAAAAAATTCTATAAAACAAAAGCGCGAACAGAGTTTCTCCATTCACGCGCAATAAGCCTTAAGAAAAAAGTTTATTGACCTTCAAAAACGAGATTCGGAAGGTGAGAACGAAACAATGCTCTGCTTTGTTGCCCGAATATAATACTACATCGTTCGATGTTTGTCAAGTGATTTTTCAAAAAAATTCACATAATCTCATCAGTCAGAATAATATCATTATTATCTGTAAAGGTTGCGATTATTCCGTTGTGGTTAACGCAGGAATAGATCGGCACACCGGCGGTAACGGTAAGGTTCCATTTTACATTTGGATATATCTTCCCGAGATAGTTGGTAACGATCGCTATTTTCGGTTTCAGCTTCTTCAAAAAGGCGCCCGACGACGAGCCGAAGTAACCGTGATGGCCGATTTTTAGCAAATCGACCTCACCTATGGAGTCACCGTAATACTGCTCAAGCCCGGAATTAGCGGTAAAATCCGCCGCAAGGAAAGCTGTTCTTTCCCCTTTTGTCAATTTCATTCCGATACTCGAAGCGTTCTCTCCGTTACCTTTAAGTTCCTCCGGAGTGACGGTGTTAAACAGTTCGACGTCGAAGTCACCGAAAGTGAACTCCGTGTCCCGAATTTCCGATATCACCGGAATATTTCTCTCTTCAAGAGCGGCGATAATCTTGCTGTATGTAAGAGCATTGCCCCAGCCTTCACTTTCAAGGTCTGTTCCTACGGACTGATCAAAGCGTTTAAAATATGCTTTTTTGATAACGATATCGGTGTCTTTTATTATATCTTCGAAGTTGCCGACATGATCGTAATGGCAGTGCGTGCCGAGAATAAAATCGAGATGTGCTTTTCCGTCTTCTTTTGTTGCGACCTTTTTTATGTAGGATATGACTTCGTCTCTGAAGCCGTGATATTGAGTCTTTTTTCGCGGATTATCATTGCCCTCGCCCGAGTCAATAAGAGCAAAATGCCCGTTGCTTTCGATGATTATGCAATCGGAGTTCGCCGTGTTCAAAAAGTGAATGCGGTCGTCACCGTTCTCGCAATCAAAGGTTTCGGTTGTAAAGTCATAAAGCTTTTCATACTTGTTGCAAAGAATCAGGGTATAGATATCAAGAAGAAAGACAGAAGCCATTATAAATGTAATGACCTTCGTGGCGACAACCCTGGCAAGCTTCTTTTTATCGACAGGCTTTTTGTCTGTTTTATTTTTTGCCATCATTTCACCCTCCTGCCGACTAAGACTAACAAGACACAAACGCCGCTTGCAATAAAAGGATCAAAAAAGACAAAAGAAAGAATCACCGCAAAGAAAGCGAAAAGGTCAAACGGACGATGCAGCCCAAACAGCTTGCCGATCTTCGAAAAAGGCACCGTTTTCCAGGCGGAAACGATAAGAACCACCGCCAGAGAATGAATTGGTATTCTTGCAAAAAGCGGTGACAAAAACACACAGGCGAGAACGGTTGCGCAAAGCGCGGTTACCGCCGAAATCGGCGAATAGGATTTGATCTTGTTTTGCGAAACAGGTAAACCTCCGAGCAAAGCAGAAGCCGCATCGGAAGCAGCCGTGGCAAGAGAAGCCTTTTTTTCTTCGGATTTAAGAAGCAGCCAAACAACAGCCATTGCCAAACCCGATTTAAAAGCAACGACAGCATCCGCCGCGTTCGGTTCCGAAAAGAAAGCGGAAAGAGGGAAAAAGCTTTTCGCACTCGAAAGAAGATTTATATTCGAAAGCGAGCCGAGTTCAAGAATGGGAGTGCTGTACGCTTCGGGATTCAAAACAAGATTCAACAAAAGAGGCATCAAAACCGAAACAAATTCCGCGGGAAGATATTGCGAAAGCTTTTTAAATTTAAAAGGATAGGTTATCATGGCAAAGAGGGTTATGGTTCCGTAAAAAACACCGCGCCAATTCGGATGAAAACCAAGATAGCGATAATTTTTTAAAATTTGAAAAGTATAAGAGCCTGTCGCTCCGATTCCGAAATAATAGGTCGTTAAAAGAGCCGTAACCGAAAACGCAAGCCCAATGGCGGCGCCGAGTTTTACCGACTCGGGTATTTCCCGCACCGGCAAGAAAGAGAAAAGAAGCACCAAAAGAGCGGCAAACACAAGGGCGAGCGACAAAGCTGCGTGCCCTGAATTTTCGACGGCGAAAATCACCGGAACCATAAGAAACGCGTTCACGGTGAGAAGGTTGTTCTTCAAAAAAATCGAAGTCGCAATGCAAACGAGCGACGTTATAAGCGCATAGTAAATATTCAACGAGAGACACGAAACGGCAGCCAGAGAACAAAAAAGAACCTTAGCCGATGCCGTCAAGCCAAACCCGCCTTGGGTCAGTATGTTTTTTTCGCGTTCTTTCAAGACACGCACCCACTTTAATTTCAAAATTCAAATCGCCGTCAACTAACGTTTTTACCGACGGCAACCAGTTAACTATACACGATTTACACAAAAATAGCAAGTGCTTTTTGTTCATATACACAAAGAAACTGCCGCGAAGCGACAGTTTCTCAAATTTCTTACAGCTCTTCAACCGAAATAATTCCTTCGGAAGTTGAAACGACGGTCATAAGCTTATCGTGCGAAAGCTTTTTGGGCAATTGAAGCTGAAATATTGCGCAGGAATTTGCACCTGATTTTGTAATTTCAAGGTCGAGAATGATAACACGATAAGATTTCATAAGGAGAATCATGGCATCGAGATTATCGTTTCCCGTATACTCGACATAAATATTTATGTTTCTTGCGTTATCAAGCACCCAATATTCAAAGCACGAGAAAAATATCTCGGCAAAAAGAATGATTATTGTTGCAAGAACAGCCGCTTCAAAATAACCCGCGCCAATCGCAAGACCTATCGTTGCGCAGGTCCAAAGTCCCGCAGCGGTTGTGAGTCCCTTGACCTGACGACGTTTTGTAACAATTATCGTTCCGGCGCCGATAAAACCGATACCGGCAACAACGGAAGCACCGAGTCTTGAAACATCGGCGTCAAGTTGAAGATACCTGAAAAGATAATGACTGATCATTGTTGTCATCGCAGAACCGAGACAGATAAGTATATGGGTACGAAAGCCGGCGGTACGGCGCTTGCTTTCGCGTTCAATACCGATCGCGCCGCCGCAGATCACGGCGCAGAACATTTTCACAAAAACCGAAACGAGAGTTATCTCTCTAAGCGGATCCAAAAATTCAAGCATCAGAGCACCTCCGTTCCGCTTTATATTTCATCGACAACAGTCACGAAATCAAATTTAGAAATACGCGACATAACGTTGGAATGCGTCTCTCTCTTAGGCAATCTGGCGGAAACGACAACACCGACCGTCACTCCGTTTGATTGCTTTTCCCGTTGAATATCAACATCGAAAATCTGGATATCCATGCTTTTTATAGTATTGATTATTTCTCCGAGATCTTCTATCTTTTCAAACTCGATATAAAGATACATGTTTCGCGCTTTGGAGATGACCCATGCACTCACCTTTTCAAGAACAACGGTGGTGAAAAGAATCAGGAAAAACGCGAGTATGGCACATTCATAATACCCCGAACCGATTGCAAGACCCATACAAGTTGAGGTGAAAAGCCCGGCGGCGGTCGTCAGACCTTTGATCTCCTGCCTTCCGGTGAGGATTATGGTGCCGGCACCGAGAAAGCCGATGCCGCTGATGACCTTCTCCGCGTAACGCGAAACATCGACCTTTCTTCCGAGCATATCGGATATTTCACGCCAGACATCGGTAACAAGCCAGCTTTCATACTGGCTGAGTATCATTGTTAACGCCGCCCCGAGACAAACGATCATATATGTTCGGCTGCCTGCCGCACGGTGCTTATGTCCCCTTTCAAGACCGATAAGTCCGCCAAAAACAACGGCAAGAAGCATTTTGACCACAAGACCGGTCATACTGATACCGCGTATGGGGTCAAAAAAAGGAATAAGCGAAGTCATTACTTTGTCCTCCGTAAGCTGAACAAAAACTGCGTGCGGACGCAGAAGAATCCTCTGCGTCCGCTTAATATATGTGAATTGTACCACATCTTTTTTAACGTGTCAAGTTCTTTTTGTCAATTATATCAAAAACGTCATGGGTGTTCGAAAGATATCTTTCCGAGTTTTCCGCAGCGGTATTCATCAAGAATCATAACGGCGGCGCGTTCGGTATCGACATCACCACCCCTTATGAGCATTCCGCGTTTTCTTGCAATAAGCTCCAAAAGCTCATAAGTTTCAAGCGAAAGATCCTGAGGTGAGATTTTATATCTTTCGCAAAGCAGAGAAGCGTAATCTTCCGAAAGGACGTCGAGAAGGCGCATTGCCATGGTTTCGCTGTCAACGACCTCATCTTTGACAGAACCGATGAACGAAAGTTTATCTCCGACGGCAGGGTCGTCGAATTTCGGCCACAAAACGCCCGGAGTGTCAAGCAATTCAATTCCGTTGCCTATGGCAAACCATTGATTATGCCGCGTTACACCCGGTCTGTCTGCGACCTGAGCGCGGTTTCTCTTTGCCATTCGGTTAATGAACGATGATTTTCCGGTGTTGGGAATGCCGACAACCATAACTCGCAGAGCCTTGCCGGGCATTCCTTTTTCTTCGTTGCTTTTAATTTTATCGGCAAGGACACGGCGAACGAGAGAGTGATATTGCGAAAGTCCCTTTCCGCTGCGGCAATCAACGGCAATCGCTGTTTGACCTTGCTTTTTGAAATATTCGATCCAGTCCCGAGTAGTTTTTTCGTCAGCCATGTCGCATTTATTGAGCAGAACTATCCGCGGTTTGTTTTGCGTCAATTCATCCAGTTCCGGATTTCGGCTGCTCATCGGGATTCGAGCATCCAACAGTTCTGTTACACAATCAACGAGAGGCAAGCTTTCCTTAATAAGACGGCGCGTTTTTGCCATGTGGCCGGGGAACCACTGAACAATCTGTTTTTGCGAGTCTGCCATATAATCACCTCACCAACGAAATTAAAAGAGAGCTGCCGGCATTCGGCAGCTCAAAAGCCGATATCATAAGCGGCAAGAATCAACATTCGTTCTTCAAAAGCCGCGTCTTGTTAATCGTTTTTATCAGCTCTGTTCAACAGGCGTGAACTCGGCTTTTTCAACCTTCCACTCCTTGAGAGGAGTTATTTTCAACTTTGAGCCGTAAGTCGTATCGGCGGAAAAAGGCTTATATTTTACAACACCCATAATATAGTTTTCATCAATAAGACCGATTTTGTCACTGCGGCTGTCGGTCGAGCCCTGACGATTATCGCCCATAACGAAAACATGACCTTCGGGAACCGTCAACGGAAAAGAAACGCCTTCGCTGTTAAGGGTGAGGTTATTGATATACGGTTCATCAATAACGACTCCGTCGATGGAAACCTCACCGTTACTGAAATCAATGTCAATCGTTTGATTCTCCGTTGCAATGACGCGTTTAACGATAGGTTCATCGAACCAGTTGGGTTGGGTTATAATGACAACCTGACCGTACTCGACCTGTTTGTCATACGCCGAAACGATGAGCCAATCGCCATCGTGCAAGGTCGGAACCATTGAAGAGCCCTGAACCCCGACAACGCGGAAAACAAAGGTAAAAACGATCATGATGGTAACAATTGCCGAAGCGAGCACAGACGCCATATCATAAAGATTAATAAGCGATTTTTCGCGAAAAGTAAGTTCACTTTTTTCTTTTTCGGTTATATCCATAAAAATCACCTTTAGCCTGAAAAAATGAGAAAAGGGAGAAAGCGAAAGCCTCTCCCCACTTTGAACGCTTTATCAGCCGAGCTTTTCCTTAACCTTTGCAGCCTTACCGACTCTGTCACGAAGATAATAAAGCTTGCTTCTGCGAACTTTACCGTTTCTGACAACGTCAACAGCAACAACGTTCGGTGAATGAACGGGGAAAACTCTTTCAACACCAACGCCGTAAGCAACACGGCGAACGGTGAAGGTTGAAGAAATTCCGCTGCCTCTCTTGGCGATAACGGTTCCTTCAAACATCTGGATTCTTTCCCTTTCGCCTTCACGGATCTTAACGTGAACACGAACGGTAGAACCGATGTTGATTACAGGTACTTCAGCCTTAAGGCTTGAGTCCGAGATAAGTTTGAGTGCGTCCATTGGTTATTCCTCCTAAATTCTGCCACGTTCATACCCAAAAAGAGAGCAGAGGACCGCTTTAATATTACAGACTGAATTCAGCCGGCACCACCACACCGCAAAGCGGTGGATACAAATGCTCTGGTATTTTATCACAAACCGCAGATTAATGCAAGTGTTTTTGAAGAAAAAGTTTTTTATTCTTCGTCAATATCCGAATTTTCAGGTGACGACCTTTTAATTTTCTGGGTCGAGGTTTTTTCAAACTCGCGGCGTCTTATGCTGAAACGGCGGATGCTCTTGTAAGAAGGCAGCTTTTTATTTATTCCTTTGACAACGTCGGAAACCGCGCCTTCAATATCGTCGTGAGTAAGCTCCTGCTTTTGAAGCTTTTCTCTAATTGCGTCTTCATCGGGAACAACCTGGGCGACAACGGCTTCGTCCCCTCGTTTTTCTTCGCCGAATATAAGCGATTCAAGAACGACCGGGTCGCTGTTCAAATAAAACTCGATTTCTTCCGGATAGATATTCTTTCCGCCTTTGGTAACAATGACGTTTTTGCTCCTTCCGGTAATATGATAATAACCGTCCTTGTCGCAATATCCAAGGTCGCCCGTGTGAAAAACGCCGCCCTCTTTTACTATCGAAGTGGCTTTTTTGTTTTTGTAATAGCCAAGCATCACCATCGGTCCGGAAACGCACAACTCGCCGATTCCGTTATCATCGGGGTCTTCCACTGTGACGACACAGTTGTCGAGCGGCGTTCCGACACTGTCAGCTCGCGGAGAGGCGGCGCTGTTGCAAATCACGATTGGCGAACATTCGGTGAGTCCATAGCCGATGACAACAGGCAAACCAAACGAAAAGAAGTCGGTCGCAACGCCGATATTCAGAGCGGCAGCTCCGCAGATTATCATTCTCACACGACCGCCGAACGCTTCATGAATAATGTGATACATGACCTTTTTAAGCTCCGGTGCGTGTTTCACGAGCGTTTGCGAAACTTTTCCGATAGTAAAAACTCTCTTAAGTCCGCTTTGGCTCGCAAGTTTTTTCAAAATGCGCGTGTGCATTTTTTCAAGCATCAAAGGAACCGTAACGAAAACGGTCGGCTTGAAACGGGAAAGATCGTCACTCATATGTCGCAAAGAAGAGCAAAAACTCACAGAGCCGCCAATATACAAAACGGCAAGCATAACAATTGTTTGATAAGTGTGGTGCAACGGCAACACGCAAAGAGTGCTGTCCGAACACGAAAGACCGATGCGGTCAAGAACGCCCTGAAGGTCGGATATCAGATTTTCGTGAGAAAGCATGACCGCTTTTGCGTTTCCGGTTGTTCCCGATGTGAAAATCAGAAACCTCATTTTGTCATTCGGAAGTTCAAGCCCGGTATAATCCCGACAGCCGCCCTTTAAAAGGGTTTCGCCCTCAGACAAAAGCTCCCCAAAGGAAAGAACGTTCGGAAGCTGCGATTCACCGAAGCAAATCAATTTAAATCCATGCGGCAAACGTTTCCTTGCGGAAAGAAGCTTTTGGCAAACTCTTTCGTCGCAAATTGCAGCCTTGCAGCCGGAAAAGGCGATTGCATTCCATATCCCTTCGGCATCCATTTCTCGGTCAAGCGGAACAACGGCGGAGTTTCCGCAGGAAACGGCAAAATAAGAAACACACCATTCATAACTGTTTTTTCCGCAAAGAGCCACGTTTTTCCCGGAAAGTGAGAGCTTTTTCAAGAGCGCGGTTCCGAGATAATTCACATGACGAAGCAGCCTTTTATATGTGACGGCTGAGCCGTCGGGAAGTTCCACCGCTGTTCTCAGACCGTAACGTATCGCGTTATAATAAAGCATATCGCGCAAAGTACCGACATTCTTTTTTTCTTCCGTAAGGCTCACCTTCTTTCAAAACGGTTCGGTTTATTTTTTGTCGTCATCCTCTGCGCTATCCGCATCAAAAACAAAATTTTTCAAAAGGCTGACATTTTCGTCCATATCCATATACAGCACATCACCAACGCCGCTGATGCTGCGGTTTGACCACGTTCCAGTGGCAGGAACTCTGCTTTGAAGAATATCATAATGCAAATAACTGACAAGAGCCGAAACAGCGAGAGAGACAAGCTCGTTTCGTGTGATATTTGTCTCTATCATCGGAAGAACTTCTTCCATTATTTGCATAAGCTTTATCGGGTTTGTTTTGGTGATCTCTTTGATTATGGCGCTGATAACTTTGCGCTGCCTTGCGGTGCGGTTAAAGTCATCATCAAGATAACGAATTCGACAATACCAAAGCGTGTGCCAACCGTTAAAATGGTTCGTTCCGGCTTTAGCCTTGATTTTCACTTCTTCGCGAAGATACTTCGCTTCCGCTTTCGTGACGCCCTCTATTGTCAAGCCACCCAAAAGATCAATGAATTTTTCAAAAGCATCGAAGTCAACAAGAATATAGTCGTCAATCTTGACCTTGAAGTTATATTCAAGCGTGTCAATCGCAAGTTGAACACCGCCATAACTGAACGCAGCGTTCAATTTGTTCCAGTAGCCGCTTGACGGTATGCAAACATATGAATCGCGAAGGAAGGAAGTCAGTTTCAGTTTTCTGTGCTTTTTATCTATTGAAAAAAGCATCATTGTGTCTGAACGCTGACCGCCAATTTCGCTGCGTGCGTCACTGCCGATAAAAAGAATGTTTCTGACATCTTCGCTTTGATAAAGCGAAGACTCGTCAATATAGCTGTTTTCGTCAACAAGTTCCGTGTCGTATGAAACCTTTCCGAGAATCGAATAGCCATAGACAAAAAGCGCACCGAGTGCAAGAACGAGAACAGCGAAAACCACACCCGCGACTTTCACTCCGACGTGCTTTTTCTTTTTGGTTTTAATGTTTTTTACGGAGCCGTTCGACTTTCGCGAAGGGCCTTGCGTGCCGCGAGAAGGGGTCACTTTTCCGTCGATTCTTGCGCCGGACGGCGTTCTGCTTTTTTGCGAAAAGGAATACATATCGGTGTTTGCGGTCGGTTTATACTCCGGAACGAAAAGAGATTCTCTTTCACCGACAGAGCTTTCGGCAACGGGGCGTCCTTTCGGCGTTCTGCTTATAGGTAAGCTTGTTTCTTCCGGAAGATGAACAACAAAATCACTGTCGCTTCGGCTTTCGTCTTTCAGCCTTCCTCCGGGCGCCATCGGCGTTTCGCTCGAAAATCTGTCCTTTGCGGTTCTTTCGGGTTTTCGTTTATTATTCTTTCGGTCGGAAAAATAAATATCATCCACCGTTTTCACTCCCATTTTAAGGTTTTTCAGCTCGAAACGAGCTTTTCCCCGAGTTAAAATCCGGGGCAGACACTTCATAAAGTACAGCCATTTTACAATAGAAGAGAAAATTACGCAAGCTGTTTTTAAGAAATTAAGTAAACTGACAGAAAAAATTCAGACTTTAGCAAAAAACGACTGGAAAAATCACACAAAAAAACGAGTCGTTTTTTGTAACAAGTTCTAAAATTTTTCAAATGTGCTTTAATAATCACGGTAAATATAGTATAATAAACAGCGAAAAATTTTTAGTTCAGGGGGATGAAGTATGGCGAGAAACCATGAAGTTACCGAAAGGCACAACCTTCTAAACCACGACGGCACTCTTGCCGAACCGGGTTGGTCAAGAAGTCTTGTCCAAGTCTATAACCGCGAAAACATCAAAGCTCCTAAATTCCGCATCAAGGAATGGGATTATTATCTCATTCTTGCCGACAAGCACGCCGTTGCGCTGACGCTTTCGGACGACGGTTATATCGGAATGCAATCGGCTTCGCTGTTGGTCTTCGACGAAAAAGACCCGTGGGAAATCACAAATTCCGTTTTGAATTTCTTCCCGATGGGTAAATACAAATTGCCGAGAACTTCCGAAAAAGGGGACCTTCATTATCACGACAAAACGCTTGACATGGACTTTGTCAAGAATGGCAGAACGCGCCATATCGTCGGCGAATATCGCAACTTCAAAGACGGAAAGACGCTCAAGGTCGATGTCACGCTCGACCAGCCGCCGATGGACACAATGGTAATTGCGACTCCGTGGAAGGAAAACAAAAAGGCCTTTTATTACAACCAGAAAATCAACTGTATGCGCGCTTCCGGTTACGCCGAATTTGACGGCGTTCGCTATGAGTTTAACCCCGAAACGGATTTCGGTACGCTTGACTGGGGTCGCGGCGTCTGGACATACGACAACACATGGAACTGGGGCAGCGGAAACGGCATCATAAACAACAAACCGTTTGGCTTTAACATCGGTTACGGCTTCGGCGACACCACCGCCGCTTCGGAAAACGTCATCTTCTATGACGGTGTTGCACACAAGCTTGACGATGTTTCTTTCAACATTCCTGCATCGGGTTATACCAACCCGTGGACATTCACGTCAAGCAACGGCAGGTTCGAGATGGACTTCAAACCGGTCATTGACCGCAACGCAAAAATCAGCCTTAAGATCATAGAAACAGACCAACACCAGGTTTTCGGAAGAATGAGCGGAAAGGCTGTTCTCGACGACGGAACGGTTCTTGAAGTCAAGGATCTCATGTGCTTCGCAGAGCGAGTAAGAATGAAATACTAATTGAAAGGAATTGTCATAAAAAATGAAAAAAATACTTCTTATCGGCGCGGGCGCCATTGGCGGAACAATGGCGGTTCTCATGAAGGAAGCGGGATATGATGTTTCTATCCTCTGCTACAATCAGGAGATCAAAGAACTCATTGAAAACAACGGCTTTATGCTCCACGGAGCAAAGGGCGAACACAAAGTCAATTTCAAATGCTACGCTTCGTTCGATGAATTCAAAGACGAAAAGTTTGACATTGTTATCATCGCGACAAAATTCCAGGCAGTTTCCGCTCTTGCGGAAAAAGTGCTCGGTAATCTCAAAGACGACTCGCTCGTTGTCGGAATGCAAAACGGTATTCTCACCGATAAACTTTCCGCAATCGTCGGCAAGGAACGCGCCGTCGGCGTAATGATCGGCTTTGGTGCAACAAGGAACACAGACAATGATGTTACGATGACTTCTCTCGGCGAAATGTATATCGGCATGACCGACGGCTACCACCCCGGAAATCTTGATTATCTCAGAGAGATGTACAATTCGGTATTGCCCACCGAGATTTCCGACAACATTCTTCGACAGCAGTATTCAAAGCTCATCATAAACTCCTGCATCAACGCTTCGGCTGCCATTACAGGTCTCACGCTCGGAAAAATGGTTGAAGACAAGCGCGCAAGAACGCTTTATCTTTCAATCGCACGCGAGGCGATGCACGTTGCGAAAAAGATGGGTCTTGACGTACCCAAGTATGGCAAGCTTCTCAATTACAAGCTGCTCATGCTTGCTGACAATGCACCTTACAACGCGATTTGCCGCTACGTTGTCTGGCTCGTTTCAAAGCTCAAATATGCTTCGGTCAAGCCTTCGACCCTTCAATCGCTTGAAAAGGGCGAAATAACCGAAATTGAAATTTTCAACGGTTACATCGCAAAGTTAGGCCGTGACTACGACATTGAAACTCCGGTCAACACCAAGCTCACCGCCATGATACACGAAATTGAGCGCGGCGAAAGAAAAATCACTCCTGACAACCTCGAAGAATTCAGGGGTATGCTCTTTTAAATCCATGGGGCTGTTTCGCTTTTGCGGACGGCCCCTTTAACATTTTCATTGGAAACAGAAAAAATTTTTGCGTTTCCTGTTGACTTTCACGATTTAATCTGTTAAAATATCAAACAATCACTGCTAAACAGCGATTATTATACCAACCAAATGCAACGACGGAATTATGTTTTGCGTTTCCGGACTTTCAGAGAGCCGCGTTTTGGTGCAAGTCGGCAGCCGAATGCAAAAACAGTCTCGTTCCCGAGCAGAGTTGCCCAACGTTTTTTACTGTGTAAGCAACTACGGAAGCCCCGTTATCATGGCTAAAGACTTGTTTGAGTCTTGAAGAGCGGTCGCCCTCATCGGCGGCAATCAAGGTGGTACCGCGAAGATTATTCGTCCTTGAAACAGCAAACGGCTGTTTCGGGGATTTTTTATTTTTCAGGAGGTTTTTAACAATGAAAAAATTAAGAATTTCAGACGCAACGCTTAGACTGGCATCAAAAGACCGCCACCACTCACTAAGCTTTAAAGAAAAAATTGAAATTGCAAAGTTGCTTGACAAACTTTCGATAGACGTAATCGAACTCGCTCCGATTTCAGAAGGCAAGACCGACCTTCTTTTGACAAAATCAATCTGTTCTTCAGTAAAATTCAGTGTTCTTGCCCTCCCCTGCGAGCTTTCGGAAGGCGGTGTCAAGTCTGCATGGGAAACAATATCGCAGGCAGCAAAACCGAGGCTCCAGCTTATTGTTCCGACCTCGACGGTGCAAATGGAATATGTTTGCAAAAAGAAGCCGCCCCTTGTCCTTTCAATGATAACGACTCTCGTTGCCCAGGCGAAAAAATATTGCGACGACGTTGAGTTTGTCGCTCAGGATGCAACGCGAAGCGAACACGAATTTCTTTGCCAGGCACTTACGGCGGCAATAGCAAGCGGCGCTAAAACAATTACAGTTTGCGACGACGCCGGCATCATGACCAGCAACGAGTTTTCCGCGTTCATCGAAAAGCTTTATAGCGACGTTCCCGAGCTCGCCGACGTTGACCTCGCGGCTCAGTGCAGCGATGAATTTTCGTTCGGTTGCGCCTGTGCAATCTCTGCCGTTGCGGGCGGAGCGAAAGAGATTAAAACAGCGGTTTGCGGCGAAAACTCAGTTTCCGTTGAAGCTTTTTGCCGTTTTCTCGCCGTTCGCGGCAGTGAATTTTCGGTTTCCTGCTCAATCAAAACAACAATGCTCGAACGCATTGCAAGCCAGGTTACAAGAATCGTAAAAGCCGAAAAGAGCAAAACAACGCCCTTTGAGACCGGTGTCTCCGCCTCAAACAAGAGCTTCGTTCTCAGTGAATACGACACACCGCAGCAAGTCGCCGCCGCCGTTCAAAGCCTCGGCTACGACCTTTCGGACGAAGAGAACGCAAACGTTTACGAAGCGTTCTCTCGAATCAGCGACAAAAAGAGCGTGACCGCAAAGGAGCTTGACGTTATCGTTGCAACGGCAGCTCTTCAGGTGCCGAGCACATATTTCCTTGAAAGCTACGTTGTAAACATCGGCAACATCATCACACCGACGGCACACATTACGCTTTCCAAGGACGGAAAGAGCATCAGCGGTCTTTGCGCAGGAGACGGCCCTGTTGACGCATCGTTCCTCGCAATCGAAAAAATCACCGGTCACCATTATGAACTTGATGATTTCCAGATTCAGGCCGTAACAGAAGGCAGAGAAGCAATGGGCAGCGCCCTTGTTCGCCTTCGTTCAAACGGAAAGGTTTATGCCGGTAACGGAATTTCGACCGACGTTGTCGGCGCAAGCATAAGAGCTTACGTCAATGCACTCAACAAGATAGTTTACGAGGAGGAAGAATAATGAAGCTTTCTTTTTCAACAAGAGGATGGAAAGGCTATGAGTGGGAAGATTTTGTTTCCACCGCCGAGGAGCTTTCTTTCGGCGGGATTGAGCTCGGCTCGCTCGCCGGTCCGGACTTCACCGACAAGAACGGTCCGCTTTCAAAATACAACTGCGCCGCAACATTAAGAAAGCTTTTCGACAAAGGAATCTCGCTTGTTTGCGCTGATTGCGACGTTGATCTTTCGGAAGACAGCGTTGACGACACGGCGGCAAAAATTGAACAGTTCATCTTTTCGGCTTCCGCTTTAAAAATTGACCACGTTCGTCTTTACGCCTCGGGAAGCAGCGAAAACAGCGAAAAAAACGTTCGTGAAATCATTTCCTGCGTTTTGCCGACGGCAGCAAAAAAAGGCATCACCCTCCTCGTTGAGACCTCCGGACTTTATTCCGACACGAAGAAGCTTCTTGAACTTCTTATGGAGTATTCGGACGATCACCTGGCAGCGCTTTGGGATATTTATTCTCCGTGTGTTCTCAACGGAGAAGACGCGGAAGAGACGATCAAAAACCTCGGCGCCTATGTAAAACACGTTCATATGAGAGACTCGGTCTGCGTTGACGGCGAACGAAAATTTTGCCTCATAGGCGAAGGCGAGCTTCCAATCTCAGATATCATGAACGCACTTTCCTGCATAAATTACGACGGATATATCTCGCTTGACTGGGAACCGCAATGGATGCTTGAAATGACTGACATGGAAGTCGTTTTCGCTCATTTTTCAAGCTTTATGGAACGTTTTCAAACACCTTCGAGAAACAAGTCGTTTCTTTATTCAAACAATCGCGGAACAGGAAAATATGTCTGGAAAAAAGATTTGCTCATTGAAAAGACCTTCCCTCAGGTTCTCGACAAAATGGTTGAAGAGTTTCCCGATCAATACGCTTTTAAATATACTACTCTCGATTACACAAGAACATACTCTCAATTCAGGGACGATGTTGACGAATGCTGCCGCGCGCTGCTTTCGCTCGGCGTTAAAAAAGGCAGCCACGTTGCTCTTTGGGCAACGAATATTCCTCAGTGGTACATCACATTTTGGGCAACAACAAAAATCGGCGCTGTTCTCGTCACGATGAACACCGCTTACAAAATTCACGAAGCTGAATATCTTCTTCGCCAATCGGACACGCACACTCTCGTTCTCATTGACGGCTATCGCGATTCAAATTACGCGGCAATAATCAATGAGCTTTGCCCCGAGCTTCAAACCACGGAGAAAGGGCAACAGCTTCATTCAAAACGCCTCCCCTTCCTTCGCAACGTCATCACGGTCGGATTCAAGCAAAAAGGTTGCTTAACATGGGAAGAAGCGATGGACAGAGCCGAAAACGTTCCCCTTTCGGAAGTGAGACGAATTGCGGCAACGGTTGACCCGAACGATGTTTGCAACATGCAGTACACTTCGGGAACAACGGGGTTCCCGAAGGGAGTAATGCTCACGCACTACAACGTTGTCAACAACGGAAAATGCATCGGTGACAGAATGGACCTTTCGACAGCAGACAGAATGATGATTCAGGTTCCGATGTTCCATTGCTTCGGAATGGTACTCGCAATGACCGCTTCAATGACGCACGGCGTTTCGCTTTATCCGCTTCCGTATTTCACGCCGAAGCCTTCGCTCGCCTGCATAAACAGCGAAAAAATCACCTGCTTCCACGGTGTTCCGACAATGTTTATCGCAATGCTCGAACACCCGGATTTTGAAAAAACTGACTTTTCGTATATGCGTACCGGCATCATGGCAGGCTCACCCTGTCCGATATCAGTCATGCGCGACGTGGTTAACAAGATGAACATGAGCGAAATTACCATCGTTTACGGTCAGACCGAATCATCTCCCGGTTGCACCATGAGCAGCACCGATGACCCGCTCGAGGTTCGCGTTTCCACCGTCGGTCGCGCCATGCCGGAAATCGAATGCAAAATCGTCGACCCGGAGACCGGCGAAGAAATGCCTGTCGGCGAAACCGGTGAATTTGTTGCCAGAGGATACAACATAATGAAGGGCTATTACAAAATGCCGAAAGCTACCGCCGCCGCCATTGACAAAGACGGTTGGTTGCACACCGGTGACCTTGCCTGCAAAACACCGGAAGGTAACTATCGCATCACAGGAAGACTTAAAGACATGATCATCCGCGGCGGAGA
>CAYOEN010000022.1:0-14360 GCA_964403085.1 uncultured Faecalibacterium sp.
CATATACCGGCGAAATTTCCGCCGATATGCTCAAAGAAGCAGGCGTTGAATATGTAGTTATCGGTCACAGCGAAAGAAGAACCTATTTCGGCGAAACCGACCAGACCGTTAACCTTCGCTCTCTCGCCGCCCTCAACGCAGGTCTCAAAGCTATCATCTGCGTCGGCGAAACGCTCGAGCAAAGAGAGCTCGGTTACACCGAGACCCTCCTTAAGTTCCAGACAAAGATGGCTCTCACCAACGTCACCGCCGAACAGCTCAAGAACGTTATAATCGCATACGAGCCGGTTTGGGCGATTGGCACAGGCGTCACCGCAACCGCCGACCAGGCAGACGAAGGCAACGGCTTTGTCAGAGCCGCAATCGCCGAAGCTTACGGCGAAGACGTTGCGGAAACTGTTACCGTTCAGTACGGCGGTTCGATGAACGCAAAGAACGCAGACGAGCTCGTTGCGAAAGTTAACGTTGACGGCGGACTTATCGGCGGCGCTTCGCTCAAGGCTCAGGACTTTTCGGTCATAGTTAAGGCCGCAAGCAAATAATTCGCGAAAACTTTTTTAATCAATTATCAAAAGGGTTGCTTTGCAGCCCTTTTTTGAAAGGTCAGATCACAATGAAAAAAACTGTTTTACTTTGCATTATGGACGGCTTCGGAAAAAATCCGTCCGATTACGGAAACGCTATATCGGCAGCGAACACACCGAATCTTGACCGTCTCATGAGCGAAAACCCGATGACCTATATCGGCGCTTCGGGAATGGACGTCGGTTTGCCGGACGGACAGATGGGCAACAGCGAAGTCGGCCACACAAACATCGGAGCGGGCCGCGTTGTTTATCAAGAGCTCACAAGAATTACCAAGGCCATCGGTGACGGCGACTTCTTCGAAAACGAGGCGCTTCTCGGCGCAATGGAAAATTGCAAAAAGCACGGTTCAGCACTCCACCTTATGGGACTCATGAGTGACGGCGGCGTTCACAGCCACAACACTCATATGTATGCCATTGTTGAACTCGCGAAAAAGATGGGGCTTGAGAAAGTCTTTGTTCACTGCTTCCTTGACGGTCGCGACGTTCCCCCGGCTTCCGGCGCGGATTATGTTGCCGAAACAATCAAAAAACTCGAAGAAATCGGTGTCGGCAAGGTTGCCACCGTTATGGGTCGTTACTACGCCATGGACAGAGACAACCGTTGGGAAAGAGTCGGAAAAGCTTACGCCGCGATGGTATACGGCGAAGGCATCAAGGCCGACTGCCCCGTTGACGCCATCAAAAAATCTTACGAAACCATTGACGAAGACGGAAAGCACCTCACGGACGAATTTGTTCTTCCAACGGTTTGCCTCGAAAACGCAACGGTCAAGGAAAACGACTCCGTTGTTTTCTTCAACTTCCGTCCCGACAGAGCGAGAGAAATCACAAGAACGTTTGTTGACAAAGACTTCTCCGGCTTTGAAAGAAGAAACGGCTTCTTCCCTCTTTATTACGTTTGCATGACTCAATACGACGCAACCATGCCGAACGTTCACGTTGCGTTCAAACCGCAGTCGCTCAAGAACACCTTCGGCGAATATATCTCCGACCTCGGTCTCACCCAGCTTCGCATTGCGGAAACAGAGAAATACGCTCATGTCACCTTCTTCTTCAACGGCGGCGTTGAAAAGCAGTTCGCCGGAGAAGACAGAATTCTCGTTGCTTCGCCAAAAGTCGCGACCTATGATATGCAACCCGAGATGAGCGCATACGAAGTCACCGAAAAGGTTGTTGAAGCCGTAAAGAGCGAAAAATACGACGCAATCATCCTCAACTTTGCGAACTGCGACATGGTCGGTCACACCGGCGTTTTTGACGCCGCGAAAGCCGCCGTCGAAGCGGTTGACGAATGTGTCGGAAAAGTTTCTTCCGCAATTGCGGAAGTTGGCGGCGTTATGCTCATCACCGCAGACCACGGCAATGCAGACAAAATGCTCGAAGAAGACGGAACCGCCTTCACCGCGCACACGACCAACCCCGTTCCGTTCATCGTTGTCGGTCACGACTGCTCGCTTCGTGAGGGCGGAAAGCTTTGCGACATAGCACCCACCATGCTCAAAATTATGGGCATTGCGCAACCGGAAGAGATGACCGGCGAAAGCATTGTTAAATAAAACAGAGGACATTTACGATGAATAACTACAGAGATTTCGACAACTATCTCAAAGAGTATCCGTCGAACGACGGATACTTCGGCAAATACGGCGGCGCTTATCTTCCGCCGGAGCTTGTTCCCGCTTTCAAAGAGATTGACGAAGCATATGAAGCCATTTGCCATTCTGCAAAGTTCATCGGCGAACTTCGCAGAATTCGACAGGAGTTTCAGGGCAGACCGACACCGGTCTATCACTGCGAGCGACTTTCGCGCCTTTTCGGAAACTGCCAAATCTATCTTAAGCGCGAAGACCTCAATCACACCGGCGCTCACAAGCTCAATCACTGCATGGGCGAAGGTCTGCTTGCAAAATATCTCGGCAAGAAAAAGCTGATTGCCGAAACAGGTGCAGGTCAACACGGCGTTGCACTCGCAACCGCTGCCGCCTATTTCGGTCTTGAGTGCGACATTTATATGGGTGAGGTTGACATTGAAAAGCAGCACCCGAACGTTATCAGAATGAAAATGCTCGGCGCGAACGTCATTCCCGTCACCCATGGATTGAAAACGCTCAAAGAAGCTGTTGACGCAGCTTTTGACGCTTACATGAAAGAATATGACAGCGCGATTTACTGCATAGGTTCCGCGCTCGGTCCGCATCCGTTTCCAAAAATGGTTCGCGATTTCCAATCCATCATAGGCGAAGAGGCAAGAGACCAATTCAAGAGCATGACCGGATTTTTGCCGAACGCCGTTTGCGCCTGCGTTGGCGGCGGCTCAAACTCCATCGGTATGTTCGTTCCCTTCCTCGCAGACCCGGTTGACATCTACGGCGTTGAACCCCTTGGCAGAGGAACAGCCGTCGGTGACCACGCAGCTTCGATGCAATTCGGAAAAGAGGGCGTTCTCCACGGCTTCAAGAGCTATCTCCTTCAAGACGAAAACGGAGAACCGTTGCCGGTATATTCCATTGCAAGCGGATTGGATTATCCGGGCGTCGGTCCGGAGCACGCCAACCTTCGTGACCTCGGAAGAGTGAATTATGTCTCCGTCTCCGACGACGAAGCCATGGAAGCTTTCTTCCTTCTTTCGAGATATGAGGGAATCATCCCCGCAATCGAAAGCGCGCACGCTGTGGCGTACGCCATAAAATACGCAAAGGAGCATTCCTCCGGTTCAATTCTCGCAAACCTTTCGGGTCGCGGAGACAAAGACGTTGACTACGTTTTTGAAAAATACGGCTGCGGCGAACGGTTTTTCAAATAACAGATAGCAAACAGCAGGAAAAAGAGCAGTAAAAAAACGTGTGTTTTTTACTGCTCTTTTGTGTGTTTCGGTTTTAGGCGAGCGCCATAACGGGCAGCGTGAGAGCCGCTGCGTTTTTCGGGTCATATTCCATCATCATATGTCCGCCCTTTTCAACCGTTTCAAGGGTTGTGTTTTTCGGAGCGGCGGCAATTAGCGCGTTAAGATTTGACTTGATTGCAACCAGGTCGTTTTTCGCCGTGACGATAACAACGGGAATTTCAAGCGAAGAAAACTTTTCAAAATCGCAGCCGCGAGTGTGAGACGACATCACCGCCATCCCCGCGCCGGTGCCCTTCAGCGACAAAGGCGCGGCAATTTTCGAAACGTCATAATCCCTTGCGTAACAAAGGCTCGAAAAGCTCACCGCAACAAGAGGAGAAACAAGCTTCGGAAAACACCCCGCAAGCGAAATTATTCCTCCGAAAAGAAGCTGCATGACGCGGCTTTTCATAAAAGCGGAAACGACACCAGTAGATTCCGTGCTCGTTTGCGGCGCAAAAAGAACGAGAGCCGTCACAGCTTCGGGGTGGTCAACGGCTATATTGACAGCTACACCGCCACCCATTGAATGACCGCCGACTATCCATTTGTCGCCGAGCGATTGCATCAGGGCAAAGATCAAATCTTCACGGCTGACAAGCTCGGTGTCGGAGGTCTCGCGGCTTGAATAGCCGAAATTCGGAAAATCGGGAGTCACAACACAGTATCCTTCGTTTTCATACAAAGCGGCAAGTTCTTCAAAGCACGCCGAAGAAAGACCAAAGCCGTGAAGCAATATCACCTTTCCGCGATTGAACTGCGGGTCACCGTAAGTTCGATAATGAATATTATAATCACCAAGTTCAAAAAAGTCGCTGTTTTCAAAAGGAACAGCGTCTCCCACCGCGGCGAAAGACGGCAACGCCAAACAGGAGAAAAACAAAACCGCAACAAGAATAAAGCTCAATGTTTTTTTCATGAATATCTTCCTTTCTTTAAGGTTAATTTTATCAGAAAAGACTGTGCTTGTCAATTTTCTAAGCTTTTAACAATCCGAGAACAAGCATATGAAGAGGGTAAAACAAATAGAAAACAAGGCGGCTGAATTTATTCGGTCGCTTTGTTTCGTCATAAGCAATAATAAGCGGCAGGGAAAGAAACGTTCCGAGACTGAAGAACGAGGAAAGCAGGGAAACGGAAAAGCTGTTCCCGACGGCTGAATTTTGATAAACCAACCACGCCGTATACATCAAAGATATCGCCGAAAAGGAAGCGAAAAGCTTTTTTCCGTTCGAACCGTAATAATAAAACGAAACGCTCCAGAGCACCGCAAAAAGCTGCCAGTCGCACCACAGCGTCAAAACGGCGCAAAGAAAAACCGCAGCACATTTCAGAAAAACGGAAGAAAAACTTTCGGCAGCATAAATTGCAAGCAACGAGAAAAAGAGGGTAAACATCATATTGAAAGACGGTTTTTCAAGGCTTTGCGAATGCATCAGACACCACGGGAATTGAGAAACGAGAGCGAAAACAAAAAGGCGCAAAAGATATCTCTTAACGTTTTTTGTGTGGCGAAAACCTTCGGCAATAAAAAAGCACATTATCGGAGCTGTTATTCGCCCGAAAAAATGAAAGACCTGAGAAACAGGAGAAGAAAACGGCAAAAAGACCCACGCAATATGGTCAAGCAACATTGCGAAAATTGCCAAATACTTAATCGAATCACTGCCAAGCCGCTTTTTCACCGAAGTTCACCCACCTTTCGCTTTTTATTATACCTCTCCTTTTGAGCCAATGTCAACGCCGTTTCGGCAGCAAAGGGAATGTTTCAGAAATTTAACACAAGAATAACAAAAGAATTTCACGTCTTTAAAGTTTTATTAAAGAGGATGTGGCATAATTTGACAGTCGGTGAACGATGACTCACAAAATTGGTCATTGTGCATAAAATAATTTTAGATTTGTGCGCATATTATACAAAGCCGACGTTGATTTTTTTGACATTAAGCGATATAATATTAACATAAAGTTAACAATTAATTTCACTCGTTCATTTTTTAACGAAAGGAGACGGCAACATGAAAGTTACAAACACAGAATATTTCGGTATCCAGAGAAAAATAGTTGCCAATATGACGACCGAATCATGGCAGAACATCCCCCACGTCACCTATATGTATGAACCCGACGTCACGGCGTTCTTTAAGGAATTCAAAAAGCTCAACAAGAACCGCACCGGAGACGAAAGAATAACCTTTAACACTCTGATGCTCAAGGTTATCGCGGAAGGTCTCAAGGCAGCCCCCATAATGAATTCACACATTGACTTTGACAGAAAGCTCGTTCGCGGAAGAATTGACACGTTCGAGGATATCAACATCTCAATGCCCACCATACTTCCGAACGGACAGATGATGACCATCAACCTTCGCGATTTCGGAAACAGAGACCTCGACGACATGACGGCATACATCAACGACATTCGCCGCCGCGCCGAAAAGACCAACCTCACCGAAGCGATGTATTCGGTCTCTTTTGACAACACGATGAAGAACCTCAAAAAGGGCAGAATCTTCCAGACCATTGGCAGACTTTACGGCGCGAACTTCGGCAAATGCAAAATTTCACATTTCCGCGGAAAAGAAAAACGCGAATATGAAAAAATTCCCGAAACAGAGCGTCTGACCATAAAAGACCTTGAGCAGGGAACCGTCACCGTTTCGAACGTTGGCTCAACCTATCTCGCACAAAGAGGAGCGACCGCTCTTCTCGAAATCGTTCCGCCGCAGGTTTGCGCGTTTTCGGTCGGCGCCGTTCTTGACAAACCGGTCGTTGTCAAAAAGAGCGACGGCAGGAAGGAAGTTGAAGCGAGAAGCGTTCTTCCGATTTGCATCGCTTTTGACCACCGCGCGCTTGACTTCGGCGAAACCGTTCCCTTTATGAAGCGACTCGATGAAATTTTCGAAAACCCTTCGGTCATTCGTTCGTGGCTTTCGGACGGCGGCGAAAAGGATATTCTTTCGGTCGTTGCCTGAGTTTGATTTTCTTCTCTCCCCTTTCTATAAATCTTTTCTTACGGCGTAGCAGTCACCAAGCGGTGGCTGCTGCGCTGTTTTTGTGGTAAAACTCACTCGGGAAGAATAGACATGAAAAGGCGTTATCTTTGCAATTTTTTTGTTTGAGGTGGTTTTGAATGAAGAAAACTTTCGTTTTAGCGATGGCTTTACTGCTTGCATTCTTCCTTTGCGCGTGCGGCAGAAGCGAAACGCCGAACCTTGCTTCCTTCGCGAAATGTTACGGCAAAATTTCCGAAAAGGAGCTCGCCTTCAGTCAAATATTCGGAAGCGAAACGGAAAGCGGAAACGAATACAGCTTCACGGCCTTTCAAGACGAAAACGAAAGCAAAAAAATATTCGTAAAGCTGTTTGCCGACAAAGACAAAAAGCTTTACGAATGCCGAATTCTGATTGCAAGGCGCGACGAGAACGGAGCAATCTCACTCGGGAAAGACGACGAAGAGCACTTTTTTGACGCGTGCCTTTACTCGCTTTGCTCGTTTTCGAGAATGAACGAAGAAGAGGGAAGAGCTCTGCTTTCTTCGCTCGGAATGAGCGAAGAACACAGCTTTTTTGAAAGCGGAGAGCGCAACGCGGAAAGCAAAGAATATTACCTGACCCTGCTTTCAACCGACCCGGTGCATGAATTGCTGATATACAACACATATCTCAAAAAGGTTGAAGAAACACAAAAGCCCGAAAGTCGCCCGCAATTTGACAACACAACCAAAATTCGAACCGAGACCGTTCCTCATAAATAACGGCTTTTCAGCAATAATCGGAAAGCGGTGAAAAGCTGTAGCCCTCAGCTCTGGCGTTATCTATTATCTCGCCGAGCGCGGCAGCGTTGTCTTTTGAAACGGAATGCAAAAGAATGACCGCACCCGGGTGCAGGCGTTCGCCGACCGTTTTAACGGCGTAGTCCTTTCCTCTTACCTGCTCAACGTTCCAGTCGTTATATGCCACCGACCAGAAAACACTCATATATCCGAGCGACGAAACGAGCTCCAGTGCGTTTTCGTTATACTCCCCCGCCGGGAAGCGAAAATACTTTGCGCAATAGCCGAAGTTTTCGCGCAAATAGTTTTCCGTCTGTTCGATTTCGTCCTTCATCTCGCTCCTGCTTATTGAAGCAAACGAAGGATGAGTTGCGGAATGATTGCCGACTATATGCCCTTCCTTTATCATTCTGGCTATCAGCTCCGGTTGCTTTTTGATATGGTCAAGAGTACAGAAAAACGCAGCCGAAACGCCCTTTTCCTTCAAGACGTCCAAAACGGTCGAAGTCAGATTTTCGTATTCCCAGCCGCAGTCGAAGGTCAGGTAAAGAACCTTTTTTTCGCTTTTTGTGTCAAGCGTCAGCGCCCCGTATTTATCAAAAGTTTTTTGAAATTCAACAACCGTATAATGAGCCTCTCCTCCGGAAGCCGGGCCGTGAGAATGCGAAACCTTTTTTGTTGAACGGCCGGCAGAGTTCTTCGGGTCGGAAACGGTGTATTGCACCGTTTCAAGCGGAGCGTAACCGCTGAGTGTATCGGCGCCGGAAGCACCGGTGAGCACCATCGGCGCGTCAGACCCCGAAAGCGAAACATTCGTTTCACTTTCAACACTGACCTGAGTCGGTTTGTTCATCGGCTCGGTGCGTTCGACTGTGCTTTCAACGGAAAAAGAGCCTTGGCGCGAAGCGGAAGGATCGGCTTCCGAAAGCTTTTGACCGTCATTGTTACAGCCCGAAAGAAGAAAAGCAAGCAGCGCGGCGAATATCAAAGCGATTGTTTTTTTCACAGATGTGCCTCCTTTCGTTCGAAAAAGAAGATCATTTGAAAAAATCCTGCATATCGTCAAACATTGTTTCCATGGCTTTCAAAGCTTTCCCGGCTTTCTTTTTGTATGCCTTTTTCGCGGCGGGATCACCCATTGCCCCGGCAAGAACTCCGGCTGCTCCGCCGACCGCCATGCCGATACCGATACCTGTCATGATACTTTTCATTTTCATATTAAGCAACTCCTTTTGATTGATATGAATAGCGTTAGCACAAAAGAGCGAAAAATTCACAGGAAAATTTTCCTTTTTTATCTTTTAACCTTGAAAAGAACAGTTTTAATGATATAATAGATTGTTATTAACGAAAGGACGTGAAAACCTTGCCTTCCCTCAACATCGTTCTTGTTGAACCGCAAATTCCGCAAAACACGGGCAACATCGCTCGAACCTGCGCCGCCACGGGAGCACGGCTGCATCTTGTTGAACCGATGGGCTTCCATGTTGACGACAAGAAGCTGAAGCGCGCGGGTCTTGATTACTGGCATTTGCTCGACATAACATATTACGACGATCTTGACGATTTCTTTTTCAAAAACAAAGGCGGCAATTTCTTTTATTTTTCAACAAAAGGACAACACGTTCATTCCGATATCACCTACCCCGACAACAGCTATCTCGTTTTTGGACGAGAGGACGCAGGGCTTCCGGAAGAATTGCTGAAGGAAAACGAGAAAAGCTGCGTCAGATTGCCGATGCGAAGCGAAGCTCGCAGTCTCAACCTTTCAAACACTGTTGCCGTTGGGGTTTTTGAGGTTCTTCGTCAATGGGGATATCCCTCATTGAAAAACGCAGGGCAGCTCACAAAATTCGAATGGTAACGGAGGTGAGCTTTTATTAACAGAGAAAAACGAATTTCGCTTTATTGCGGAATTTGCGCAGCAATAAACCTTTCGTTGTTTTTTGTCAAGCTTTATGTCAGTCTTTCCTCGAACAGCATCAGCATATGGTCGGACGCGGTCAACAGTCTCGCGGACAGCCTTTCCTGCCTTTTCAGCGCAGCGTGTATGCTGCTTTCCGTCAAGTTTATTCGCAGCGGTCTTTCGTTTGCCGTTGGGCGGCTCGAGAGGCTCCTTTCGTTGCTGCTTTCGCTCGCCGTTGCAATCGTCGGAGCGGGCTTTGCTTATTCTTCGCTGGAGCGATTGATGTATCCGACACCAATCTGGTTCACGGTGAAATATGCCTCTCTCATTGCGGCGACCGCAGCAGCCAAGCTTCTTCTTTTCATCCTTTTGTCTTCATGGCAAAAGAAAGCCCCCTCTTCGGTCATCGGCGTAATGAAAACGGACAGCCTTCTTGACTTTTTTATTACGCTGACTTCGCTCATCTCTTTCACGCTAACAAGATATACTGAATTTGCCATTGACGCGTTTTTCGGAATCGCAATCAGCGTTTTCATCACAGTGAACGCAATAAAAATGCTCGTCACGGCAGTTCGCGGTGTTTTGGGACTCATCAAAAAAGAGCAACGCGAAAAGGTTTTTGAAATTCTCGAAAGCGAAAAAGTTGAGTTTTCGCAAATCAGCTTTTCGCTTGAAGGTCAGGGAAAAGCGGTCGCCCTCATTGAGCTTTCGGGTGACTGCGTTTTGAACGAACAATCATTAAAACAGCTCTGCCTTGAAAAAGCAGGGGTTAACATTATAACTTACAAAGAAAACAAATCAAAGGAGAATCAACATGAGTAAAAAAGAAAAGAACAGCCAAAAAAGAAAAAGACGCAACAAAATATTCTTGAAAATACTTTGCGTTTTTCTGTGTGTTCTCGTTGCCTTTATCGGCGTGACGGCCACGATAAGCGTTGTCGGAAACAAGGCGAACACGGAAAAAGCTCAATCGTTTGAAGCGGTAGCAAAAGACGACGTCCTCGTTCCCGAAAAAGACGAAGACGGAAACTGGGTTTTCACAACGGACAGGCAGTTTAAGGTTCTTCAACTCACCGACGTTCACATCGGCGGCGGTTGGATGAGCCTCAAGAAAGACGCGATGGCACTCAACGCCGTTGCAGCGATGGTCACAGCCGAAAAGCCCGACCTTGTTATCGTTACCGGCGACATGGCATACCCGGTGCCCTTCCAGGCGGGCACATTCAACAACAAGGCGTCCGCAAAGGTTTTCGCCGCGTTGATGGAACAGCTCGGCGTTTACTGGACGGTAGCTCTCGGCAACCACGACTCCGAATTATACAGCTTTTTCTCGCGCGAGAGCATTGCGAATTTTTACGAAAACAGCGGTTTCGAGCACTGTCTTTTCAAGAGCGGCCCCGAAGACATTGACGGTTACGGCAACCAGCTCATCAACATCAAAAACACCAAGGGCGAAATCACTCAATCGCTTTATGTTTTCGACAGCCACTCTTACACCGACGGCGACTTCCTCGGCATCATGTGGAAATACGACAACATTCACGAAAACCAGATAGAATGGTACAGAAACTGCGTCAACGCAGTCAACGAAAAGAACAACGAATTTTACAAAAAAGAAGGAATCAAAAAGACTTCGAACGTAAAATCGCTCGCCTTTTTCCATATCGCTCTCACCGAACAGCGCGACGCATGGTATGAATACGCCGACAACGGCTATAGCGACACCGAAAACGTCAAATATATCTATGGTGTTGCCGGAGAAACCGGAAAGGTCGTTTATTGCGGTATGCACGACGACAACCTTTTCGAGACCATGCAGGAGCTCGGTTCGACCAAAGGCGTTTTTGTCGGTCACGACCACAAAAACAACTTCTCGCTTGAATACAAGGGCATTCGCCTGACATACGGAATGAGCGTTGACTATCTCGCTTATGTCGGAATTTACAAGCTCGGCTCGCAGCGCGGTTGCACCGTTATTGAAATCGAACCCGACGGAAGCTTTGACTGCCACAGCGAAAACTATTACCAGGATAAATATGTTTCTCTTTACGACAAGGAAACAGTTGAAATGCAAGAGGTAACCTATGCAACCGAACAAGAACAGTAACCGACTCGAAAAAAGATATCGCACAGACATAAAATCAGCGCAGGGAGTCGGCGCCATGTCGCTCATTTTGACTTTGATAAACGTGATATTTTTGCTGATTTCAAAAAGCTACTTTTATTTTGACACAGCTGTCACTCACTCACTGTTGAAGCTTGTCGCTCAAAAGCAGGACTTTGAAGAGAGCATTGCTTTGCCGTGCATCGGAATCGCTTTGTATCTTGCGCTTTACATTGTTGGCATTCTTCTTTCGCAAAAGAATCCGAAAAACTTGTGGATATTGCTCGTTTTATACAGCATTGACACGGCGGTGCTTCTGATAACAGAGATTTTCGGAGTTTTCGAGCCGTTCGAAAAGGAAGATATTATCGACATGGTGTTCCATGTGTTCCTGATGCTGTTTTTGATAGTCGGCGTCAGGGCTGTTAAAAAGCTGAAAGACATGGGTCTTGACCCAAAAGCAAAATCGGCGCAGACAAAATGAGCCGAACCCCAACGGAAAGGAGGCACCGAAATGGCGCTCATAGACTGTAAAAATGTTTCGCTCGGTTACGACAGCAACATTGTTGCCGAAAACCTGAACTTTCGCGTTGAAAAGGGCGATTACCTTTGCATAGTCGGCGAAAACGGAAGCGGAAAAAGCACACTCGTCAAGTCCCTTCTCGGACTTATCGAAACGGAAAGCGGTCACCTGCATATGGGCGACGGACTGAAAAAACGCGAGATCGGATATTTGCCGCAGCAAAAAGCGGCGCAAATGGACTTCCCCGCCTCGGTGTTTGAAGTTGTCCTTTCCGGCTGCCTCGCGGCGAAAAGCGGAATTTTCTTTTCAAAAGAACAAAAGCGGCTCGCCGAAGAAAACCTCAAAAAGCTTGACATTCTCTCGCTGAAAAGCAGGTGCTATCGCGAGCTTTCGGGCGGCCAGCAGCAAAGAGTTCTTTTGGCGCGCGCGCTTTGCGCAACCAAAAAGCTTCTTTTGCTTGACGAGCCGGTGACAGGTCTTGACCCGGTTGTCACGGCGGATTTTTACCGAATAATCGAAAAAATCAACCGCGACTACGGAATAACCGTCATCATGGTCTCTCACGACCTTTACTCTTCGCTCACCTATGCGACACATATTTTGCACATGAAAAAAGACGGCGCTTTCTTCGGAACGGTGAGCGAATATCTTGAAAGCGATGTTTACAAAGCCTTTGGAGGTGAGCGCAATGCCTGAAGCTATTGAACTTATCCTTTCGCAACCGTTTTTGCTTCGCGCTCTTGTCGCCGGTGTTCTCCTTTCGCTTTGCGCGGCGCTTTTGGGCGTTTCGCTTGTTTTGAAGCGCTTTTCGATGATTGGCGACGGTCTTTCGCACGTCGGCTTCGGCGCGCTGGCTATCGCCTGCGCAGCAAACGTTGCCCCGCTTTATTTTTCGTTGCCCATTGTTGTTATCGCAGCGTTTCTGCTTTTGCGAATGAGCGAAAGCGGAAAGATAAAAGGCGACGCGGCAATTGCACTGATCTCCACCGGTGCTTTGGCGGTCGGCGTTATGGTCACGTCACTGACGACCGGAATGAACGTCGATATTTACAACTATATGTTTGGCAGCATTTTGACGATGACAACGGCAGACGTTGCCCTCAGTGTTGTTTTAAGCGTTGTTGTTATCACTCTCTATCTCGTTTTTTACAACGAGATATTTGCCGTGACCTTTGACGAAAGCTTCGCAAAAGCGACCGGAACAAAAGTCGGAGCTTATAATATGCTTATCGCCGCGCTCACGGCGGTGACAATAGTTATCGGCATGAGAATGATGGGCGCACTTCTGATTTCGAGCCTCATAATCTTTCCCGCCGTCACCTCAATGCGAATATGCAAAAACTATAAAAGCGTTATCGTAACCTCCGCTCTGATATCGGTTATCTGCTTTTTCTCCGGGCTTCTCGTTTCAATTCGATTCGAAGCGCCGACGGGAGCGAGCGTGGTTTGCGTTAATATTTTTGCCCTCGCCGTTTTTTCGTTGATTCGCGCCGTCTTGAACAGCTCGGCAATCAAAAGCGGAAAACGTCCCCTCGCCGTTGCAATAGCAACCGCGGCACTCGTCATTTCACTCGCGATTCCCCTTTCCGGCACCGTAACAACATATGAAAAAGAAAAAACAAGCGTTGTTGCCGTAACATTCGCGCCGTATGATTTTGCGCGACAGATCGCAGGCGAAGACGCCGAAGTATCAATGCTGCTCGCCCCGGGAGAAGAGAGTCACACCTTCGAACCGACGGCTGCCGATATTATAAAAATTGAAAATTGCGACCTGTTTATCTACGGCGGCGGCGAAAGCGACGAATGGGTAAATTCCATGCTCGACTCGATAGACACCGAAAACATGAGTGTAATAAGAATGATGGACGTGACCGACAACCTCAAAGAGGAAGCTCTTGAAGGCATGGAAGCCGAAGAGCACGACCACGAACACGAAGAAGAATACGACGAACACGTTTGGACCTCGCCGAAAAACGCGATAAAAATAGTGAGCGCGATAAGCTTCGCTCTTTGCGAACGCGACCAAAAGAACGAAAGCCGCTATCAAAAAAGGACTGCGGAATATCTCGAAAAGCTTGAAGCGCTCGACGAAAGCTTTCGAAAACTTTCAGCCGAAGCCGACGGAAAGCACTTTGTGGTTGGCGACCGTTTTCCGTTCAAGTACCTTGCGGACGAATATTCACTCAATTTTTACGCCGCTTTTCCCGGCTGTTCGGCGCAAAGCGAAGCGAACCCGACAACCATTGCCTACCTTTCAAACAAAGTTGAGCAGGAAAACATTCCGGTCGTTTTCAAGGTCGATCTGAGCACAGGCACGGTCGCCGCTTCGATTGCGGAAAGCACGGGAGCGCAGATAGAAACGCTGTATTCCTGTCACGTTATAGCGGCAGATGACTTTGAACGCGGCGAAACATATCTTTCTCTTATGGAGCACAACTTGAAGGTATTGAGCATAAAATGAAAATCGAAAAAGCTATGACGTTTCCTTTTGGGAGCGTCATAGCTTTTTTGCCTCTATCATAAAAAGAAAAAGATTTCCAAAAAGTAGAGCATATTTGGCAAAAATCCGTTAAAATGG
>CAYOEN010000023.1:0-14125 GCA_964403085.1 uncultured Faecalibacterium sp.
TTCAGTTTTACACAAAAACAGGAGACACCCTCTGGATGCCTCCTGTAAAAAATCTCGTATATCGACTTCCTACGGCGGCATTATCCGCATCAGGTTAAAGGGTCGAAGTTTGATGACTTCCTCTCAGCCTGCTTCTACAAGCTCCCCTGTGTTTTGTTGTTTATATTATATGCCCGAAAAGCGGAAATTGCAAGAGCCTTGGAAAAAAAGATATATAAACATTTAAAAACGCCTCCGACAGTACCCGAAATCGGGTGTTGACAAAGGCGTTTTTGGGGGCTCTATAATAAAAGTTGTCGGTAACAAAACAGTTTTTTAGCTTTGTTTCTTTGCTTTGCAAAAAACCAAAAAGCGTCTGTTTCCGAGCATTAAAACTTTTCCGTTACCCGAGCATTCCGGAAAGAAGCTTCTTGAAATATTCAACGATCAGCTTGATGGCGGAAACGAGCTTTGAAAGAAGAGTGTCTTGTTGCGCCGGCTTGACGGTTTCGCTCTCGCTGTCAAATTCAAGAAAACGCGGAAAAGCTTCATATGTGTCAACGGTAACTTCTTCGTCGCCGAAAAGAATCGCGTTCATAAGTTCGCTCAGTGCCTTGCGTCCGCCGGAATGCTTCATTGAATGGATGAACCAGGTCTTTTCGGGGAAAAGACAGGTTGAAGCGTCAATAACTTTGTCGGGAGAGATATACTTTTCGTCTCTGCCTGCAAGATAATCTTTGTCAAGCGTCGCGTTATATGTGGCTGTGGTGGCGCCAAAGGAGGTATATTTTGTGTCGATAACACCGTCGCCCAATGAATACCATGACGGCGTTATGGGAATCGAGCTGTAGCCGTAGGCAGAAAAGACGCCGAAGCGACATTCTTTTTCGGTTTCGGTCAGGAGTGAAACTTTGTCGGCTCTGACGGTTTTGTCAAAAGCTTCGAGCTTTTCGATGAGCTTTGAATAATCGCTCTTGTTGCTGCCGCAAACTTCGTCAAAAACATAGTGATATGCGCTTTGAAGATATTCGTCCGGACACATTGCCCAAATTGTCGGCCAGCAGCAAAACAGCGGCATGACAACTTCGGGAATGGCTCTGTCTCTTATTCCGGCAACCATTTCGTCCGCAAAATCCAGAACGAAGTCAAGCACACCGGCTTTTTCAAGAAGGTCAATTACCGCGTTGAGCAAGCACTCATAATCCGAACCGGAAAAAGCGAATTCAAGAAAGCTCGTGATTGCGTCTGTGCTGAGCACGATTTGACCGTTAAGGAGCTCACCGGTATATGTTTCGCCGAAGATTGCTGTTGAATCGAGAACAACGCCGCTGACTCTGTTCCTTCCGAAAAGCTCAATGTAAGAAAGAGTAATGACGCCGCCGTATGAATGAGCTCTGAGACAGACCTTTTCGCTTCCGCTCACGCGACAGATATATTCAATGAAGTCGTTGAGCTCTTTTGCGATTTCGAGCGGACTGAGACGCCAGTCATAGTGAAAGCTGAATTCGTCTCCGGCTTTGACCTCTTCTTCGGTCGGATATTCAAAGATTATTCCCGTGTTGTTGTCAACCTCTCCGCTTTTGTTGAGGCACGCGGGAGCAAGAATGCTGTTCGCCGCGGGGATAACCGCGTCGGTAAATTTGTCCCAATCCTTGGTCAGCGAAACTTCAAGAAGGGAGGGGATAACACTTTTAACGGCGCTGAGTATGCTTTCCGTTGAAGGCGGCCAGATAACTTCCTGCTCGTCTGTTCCGGGGTTTCTGTAAAGCTCGTCGCTCATGAAGCCGATAACGTAAACAACGGGGCAGTTTTTGGTGTAGCTGATTTCTTTCGCCGAAGCCGTCAGTCCGCAAAGTCCGCTGAAAGCGAGAACGAGCGCAAGAACCAGACTCAATGTTTTTTTGAGTTTCATCATGGTTGTCTCCTTTTGCTGAAAAAGTCAGGCAGGTCAAATCGACTTGCCGCGTTTTGAAGATTATACCACGTTTTACCGCAATAATCAAACCTGCGCCATGAAAAATATTGTAATGTAAAAGCGAATATTACGGCTTTTTGTGCGCTTTGACAAAAAATGCAAATTCCTTTCTTAATGTTTGCTTTTTTTAAGAAAGTGTGATAATATATCTTGGTATATGTTATCACAAAGGAGACTTTCTGTTTTGAAAGAAAACTATCTAATAACGCTCCATACGATTCAGGATACCGATGGCGAAAGAGAGATTATTGACATGACCGCCGGCGCTTCCTTGAAAGGTGAAGAAAATGATTATTATATCACCTATACCGATGAGGACGGCGACATGAAGGGCTGCATAACAACGCTCCACGTTGAAAACGGTCGTTGTATAACCATAAGTCGCAACGGCAGCTATGATTCGCATATGATAGTTGAAAAGGACGTTCGACACATATCTCACCACAACACGCCTTACGGCTCGTTCTCTCTCGGAATAAGTGCAATTAACATCAACTCCAAAATGAAAAAGGACGGGGGAACGCTTAATTTTAAATATTCAACCGATATTGATATGCATCCGCTCGGCGAGATCGAATTTAATATAAGGCTTGAGCAACGATAATTTTGAGCGTCAAGGAAAGGATTTATTATTTATGAAACTGACAACGGAAAAAGCTCTGGAACAAATAACCTCCCTGATAAAAACCGCAATAACCGAAGCCTGCGAAAACGGCGACCTTCCCGTGCAAGAGAGCGCAGACTTTAAAATCGAAGTTCCTGCCGATAAGGTCAACGGCGATTTTTCGACCAACGCCGCAATGGTGAACGCACGGTCATTTCGCCTTCCGCCGAGAAAAATTGCCGATATCATAGTCTCTTTCGTTTCGCTCGAAGGCACATATTTTCAAAAAATCGAGGTTGCGGGTCCGGGCTTTATCAACTTTTATCTCAACGACCGCTATTATGCCGACGTTCTTCTTGACGTTAAACGCTGCGGCAGCGACTACGGAAAGAGCGCTTACGGCAACGGAAAAAGGATAAACGTTGAATTCGTTTCCGCAAACCCCACCGGTCCTATGCATATGGGAAACGCTCGCGGAGGAGCTCTCGGCGATTGTCTTGCCGCCGTTCTGGAATATGCGGGCTTTGACGTGAGTCGCGAATTTTATGTTAACGACGCGGGAAATCAAATTGACAAGTTTGCCCTTTCGCTTGATATCAGATATCAGCAACTTTACAAAGGCGAAGAAAGCGTCGAACTTCCCGAAGACAGCTATCACGGCGCCGATATCAAAGAGCGCGCGCAGGAATTTGCCGCGGTTTACGGTGACTCATACCTTCAAAAAAGCGAAGCCGAAAGGCGAAAGGCTCTGGTTGATTTCGCTCTTCCGAAGAATATCGAAAACATGAAAAAAGCCATGGAAAAATATCGTATTGATTACGACACCTGGTTCAGCGAGCTCACGCTTCATAATGGCGGCGAGCTTCAAGAAACTCTTGATATTCTCAAAGAGCGCGGCTATACTTATGAAAAGGACGGCGCACTCTGGTACAAGAATATCGAGGTTCAGACCGCTATGCTCAAACAGCAGGGTAAGAGTCAGGAGTATATAGACAAGCTTGAACTTAAAGACGATGTTCTTGTCAGAACGAACGGAAACCCGACTTATTTTGCCGCCGATATCGCTTATCACAGAAACAAGCTTCAAAAGCGCGGCTTTGACAAGGCGATTGATGTTTGGGGCGCCGACCACCACGGTCACGTTGCGAGAATGAAGGGCGCAATGAAGGCTGTCGGGATTGACGAAAACCGCCTTGACGTTCTTCTGATGCAGCTCGTTCGCCTGATGAGCGACGGAAGCGTTGTCCGAATGTCAAAGCGTACCGGCAACGCCATAACTCTTGTTGACCTTCTCGAAGAAGTTCCGATTGATGCCGTTCGTTTTATGTTTAATATGCAGGAACCGGGCTCGGTCATGGATTTTGACCTTGACCTCGCCGTGAAACAAAGCTCTCAAAACCCGGTTTATTATTGTCAATATGCTCACGCGCGAATTTGCAGCATTCTGGCAAAGCTTGAATCCGAAGGCAAGAGTGCCTGCGACTGCACCTGCGAGCAGCTTGAAAGGCTTCGCGAAGACGAGGAACGCGCCCTCATCACTCACCTCGCTTCGCTCCCCGGTGTAATTGTCAGCGCAGCCAAAAACTATGACCCGGCAAAAGTTACTCATTACGCAATAGAGTTGGCAACGCTGTTTCATAAGTTTTATAATGCCTGCCGCGTAAACGTTGAAGACGAAGAGCTCATGCAGGCGAGACTTTTCCTTTGCATCTGCGTTCGCAGCACGATGAAGAACGTTCTCAATCTTCTTAAGGTCGATGCACCCGAAAGAATGTGACAGATAACGCTTTCTTTGTTTGTTTTGAATAAACATTTCAAAAATTCAAAGAATTTTAATATCTTTTAATGTTTTTTGTTATAAAATCAACCTTAGCGGAAAGAATGTTTGCTCGTTAACTGAGTTTTAAGTTTCAGTTCATGTGATTCGTGGCATACTTATGTTGAATATTTTGTTTGTTTTGGAGGATAAAAAATGAGCGCTGAAAAAATTCTTGTTGTTGATGATGACCTTAATATTTGCGAACTTTTGAGGCTCTATCTTGAAAAGGAAGATTACACCGTTGTTATTGCCAATGACGGCGCTTCTGCGGTTTCAACTTTTAATGCGGAAAATCCGGCACTCGTTTTGCTCGACATAATGCTGCCGAAACTTGACGGATGGCAGGTCTGCCGCGAAATTCGAAAGTTTTCCGAAGTGCCGATAATTATGCTCACAGCCAAGGGCGAAGTTTTCGACCGCGTTCTCGGCCTTGAGCTTGGCGCGGATGACTATGTTGTCAAGCCGTTCGACACCAAAGAAGTTATTGCGAGAATTAAGGCTGTTCTTCGCCGCTCCGCTTCGAGCATGGCGGATGAAGTCAAAGAAGTTCATTATGACAAGCTTTCGATAAACCTCACCAATTATGAGCTTCGCGTCAATGGCGTTCAGGTTGACACGCCGCCGAAAGAGATGGAACTTATTTTCCATCTTGCGAAGAACCCGAACAGGGTCTTTACGCGCGACCAGCTTCTTGACGAGGTTTGGGGCTTTGATTATTACGGCGATTCCAGAACGGTTGACGTTCATATTAAGCGCCTTCGTGAAAAGCTTGACGGTGTTTCCGACAAGTGGGAGCTTCGCACGGTTTGGGGCGTCGGCTATAAATTCGAAACAAGGGATTGATAAATTCGAGACACTGCTTTTTTTCGAGGCAGTGTCTTTTCTGAAAGGAGCGAAAAACATTGAAAAAGGGAAGAAAACAAAAAACAAGAACCGGAAAACTTAAGCCGCTTTATAAGCGAAGCTCGGTCTTTCGCCGCTATTTCGCTTACACGGCGTCGATCGTTATTGCCTGTATGTTCGTCTTGGGTTTCGTAATGATAATCTTCGTTTCCAGTCAGTGGTGGAACGACAAAACGGAGAGTCTTGTCGGCAACGCGAAAAACATAATCAGCATCGCCAAGGAATATCATTTTTCCGAGAATGAAGACGAAGTTCGGTCTCAAAAGTTCTTGGCGAGTGCTTTGAGCACAATGTCCGTTGCAACGAAATCCGATTATTTTATAACGGACACCAAGGGAAACATTCTCGCCTGCGAAAACAGCATCAACGGCGTTTGTCCCGAACATAAGAACATGAAGCTCACCGATGATTATATGGAGCGCGCCCTCAACGGAGGTTTCACCGATTATGTCGGCGACGACCTTTTCGGTCGCGGAAAGTTTGTCGTTGCCGTTCCGATATCTGCGGCTACGCCGGAGGAGGGGAACATCGGCGCAGTCTTTGCGGTCGAAAACGCGGTTGAAGGACTGCTGCCTTATGTTCTCGGTATTCTCATTGTCTTTTTCTTCACAACAATCGCTCTTCTCGGCTTGGGTCTGATAATGATTTATCAACTTTGCAAAGGAATCGCCGTTCCGCTCGAAGAAATGGAAGAAGTCACGAAACACTTCGCGAAAGGTGAGTTTGACCACCGCGCAAACGAAAATTACAAACGCGGCTATTTTAAAACTTTTGCCGCCGCGCTCAACAAAATGGCGGATGAGCTTGCGATTAACGAAGAAGCGCAGCGCAGCTTCATTGCCAATGTTTCGCACGAACTCAAAACTCCGATGACAACAATCGGCGGTTTCATCGACGGAATTCTTGACGGCACGATAAAAGAAAGCGAAGAAAGAAAATATCTCCAGATTGTTTCGAGTGAGGTCAAGCGCCTTGCGCGTATCGTGGTGTCAATGCTCAATCTTTCAAAAATCGAAGCCGGTGAGGTCGCTCTTTCTCCCGCGAGGTATGCCATTTCAAAACAGATATTCGACACGCTCCTGACTTTTGAAAGGCAGATAGAGAAAAAGAATATCGTAATAAAAGGCTTTGAAGAGATGGGCTCCGTCGCTGTCTATGCCGATAAAGACCTTCTTCAGCAGGTCATATATAATCTGCTTGACAACGCCGTGAAATTCACGCCGAACAACGGTTCGATAGCTGTCTTTGCCGAAATTTCAAACAAAATGACCTGCGTCACCATTCGCAACAGCGGAGTCAGCGTTTCGAACGAAGAGATCTCTCGAATATTCGAACGTTTTTATAAAGTCGATAAATCCCGAAGCTTCGACGTCAAAGGCGTCGGTCTCGGACTTTATATCGTGAAGACAATAATCAATATGCATGACGGTGAAATCAAAGCCTGTAGCAAGGACGGCGAGTATACCGAATTTTCATTCAGGATACCTCTTGAATAAAATAAAAACGAAGCCTTTTTCGAAAGTCGTTTTTCTCTTTCCCGCGGGCTTCACTTTTAAGCAAAATTTAGCTCTGCTTTTAAGTTACTTTTAGCGACAGGAATTATAGTATTTTCAACAAAGCAAATAGCTTCTGTTTTCATCTGAAAGGAGCAAAAAATATGTTAGATGATTACGAAAACAACAGTCATGAGCAAGATTCGCTTTCGCCCGAAGCCGGTGGTGAAAGTGATGTGAGCGCGCCGGAGAAAGAGCAAAAAAGCGAACCGTCGCTTTCGCCTTCCGCCGAAAGCGAAACGCCGATTTCGAACCCCGCTTCCGACGCGGAGCCAAAGCCGCAACAGGCACCGTATGTTCCTTACGGACAAACCGCTCAAACTCCTCCGCCGTCAGCGCCGAGACAGGCTCCGAACCCGAATCCCTATGCTTCTCAAAATCCGCAGTATGGATACAATAATCGACCGCCGTATCAGCAGCCGCCTCAACAGCCGCCGCAGCCGCAGTACAGACCTTATGGCTATAACGGCGTAACTCCGCCGCAGTCCGGAAAGCCGGTCAAAAAGGGCGGAAAGAAAGTCGTCTGGATAACTATCGCTGTTGTAATCGTTGTCGCCATTGCCGCGATAACCGTTTCGTTCTTCCGTAACGATAATGGCTCTCAGGGCTCGTCGCAGTCTGTCACCGAACAAACGCAGGGTGTTCCTTCTTCGTCCGGCGAAGGCGAAACGACCACCGCCCCGGTTGAATATTCAACCTCTTCGGGCGAAACGAAGCAACTTTCCGCCGTTGAGGTCGCCGAAAAGGCGAGAAAAAGCGTGGTCGGTGTAATGCTCTATTCGAACGGAACTCTTGCCGGTGAAGGCTCGGGAGTTGCCATGGCGCTCGACAAAACCACAGGCAATTTCACCTATATCCTTACTTGCGCCCACGTTATCAACGAAAAGAACGTGACCTACAGAGTTGAAACTCTTGACGGAAAGTCATACGAAGCTTCTCTTGTTGCCTATGACACAAGAACCGATATCGGTGTCTTGAAGGTTGAAGCCAAGGATATCCCGATTGCAGAGCTTGGCGATTCTTCTTCGCTCAAGGTCGGCGAAACGGTATACGCTATCGGTAATCCCGGCGGTTCGGAATACTTCGGCTCAATGACGGACGGAATCATCTCCGCAATCGACCGTTCAATCTCTTCAACTTATAACATGACCTGCATTCAGCATAATGCCGCCATTAACCCCGGAAATTCAGGCGGTGCGCTCATTGATTCCTACGGCAGGGTAATCGGTATCAACTCTTCAAAAATAGCAGCTACCGATTACGAAGGAATGGGCTTCGCTGTTCCGATAAACACGGCAAAATCCGTAGCGGAAAACCTTATTGAGTATGGTTATGTTCCCAACAGACCGAAGCTTGGAATAGAATATGCTTCTGTCAGCTCTTATCAGCTTTACAGCATGGTCGTTGCCATCAAGGGTCTGCCTTCGGGCTCGCTTGTCATCGCAGGCATTTCAACCGACAGCTCCCTCGTCGGAACGAAGGCTGAGGTCGGCGATCTCATCATCGCGGTCAACGGCACTCCGATGGACGATTCAAGCGTTCTTCTTGACCTCATCAACACCGGAGCGGTTGGCGATTCGATAACCCTCACTCTTTGCCGAATAGAAAGCAGAACTTATAAAACGACAGAGTTTGATGTAACGCTGACTCTCGTTGAAGATAAGGGCACCACCGCCGAAGAAGCCACCGAACCCGTTACCGAAGACGGCTATTATCGCGGTGGCTCGGGAAGCTTTGAAGATTTCTTCCGTCAGTACTTCGGCTATTAATCAAAACGCACTTTTGCCGCGAAAATAAACACAGAAAGGGGACTGTTCCGATGAGAACAGTCCCCTGATTTTTTGTTGTTCGGTTGTCATAACAGCGCCTTTTCAGCAGGCAGCGATTGAAAGTTTTTCCATAATGTATGCCGCGACGTCGTCGGGATCAATTCCGAGAACGTAGGCAAACTCCTGATGAATAAGCTTTTCCGCTTCGGAAAGGATCCGTTCGTCGTTGCTTCTGAGCTTTTTTCCGATTTGGGCGCGCTCGCGCTTCTTTCGGTGAAGCTCGCAAATCATTTCAATAACCGCCGTCGGCTCTTTGGCTTTTAATATGTTGCTAAAGCGTTCGCCGCGCTGTTTGTCGTCGTCGAGCCACTGGTCGCCGATCTCGACCGAGTTTTCAATAGCGGAAGAGATCTCGTCTTTTGAAAGCGGATAGCGAAGCTTGACTCGTTCGCCTGAAACGGGAACATAAATCTTCGTTGGGGCTGTTGAATACACCGGAGACAGAACGTAGTATTTTTCGTTGATCATTCCGAATCGCTCAAAGCGTATGTCGCAAATTTTGCATACGCCCGCACTCGGGTGAACAATAATCTCTTCGACTTTAAACATAAACAGCCACCTTTCCGTAGTATCGTAAACCGCAAAAACTTTAATAACAAGTCTATTATAGCACAAAATTTTCGGGAATGCAAATGGTCAATTTGAACAAATAAGCTGACGAATAAGCCGGGCTTCATGCGGTTTTTAAACCCGAATTTTTCGATGCCGTGTTGTTGCTCTTTTCCGAGACGGCATTTTTTGAAAGCTTCGGTTTTTCGGGCGGTTTTTTTCAAACAACGGCGTCAATTTGCTCGCGCACGCGGAATGAAAGTCCGTTGTCTTCAAGCTGTTTGAGATACTTGAAAGCGTAGCCTGCGCCCTTTGCGGCGCAGTTTTCGCTGTCGGCCATCAGCGTTACCGCCACCGAAAGCCTTTCGCTCAAGGCTTTGTCAAGACCGAAAAGCTTTGAACCTCCGCCGGAAAGAAGAATCCCGCGCGAAAAAATGTCGGCGCATAATTCCGGAGAAGTCTCTTCGAAAACTTCGGCAATTTTGTCGCAAATGGTGTTGACGGTATCCTTCAAAGCGTCGTAAATTTCTGTTGTCGTTACGGAGAACCAAAGCGGTATTCCCGTTGTGTGGTCTTTTCCCGCGACGGAAAGCTCAATTTCCTCGTTCGGAAGAACGGCGCAACCGAGTGTTTTTTTGATTTTTTCCGCTGTCGGTATTCCGATGTCGTAGCCGCGGTTTCTTTTGATGTGTTGAATTATCGCTTCGCTCATGGCGTCACCGGCGCAAAAAACGGAGCGCGACTGAGCGGCTTCTCCCATGGTCAACACGGCGATATCCGTCGTTCCCGCGCCGATGTCAACTATCATTGAACCGTGCGGCTCGAAAACGTCAATTCCGCAACCGAGCGCAGAAGCAACCGGAGCGTTGATTATTGAAACCTTGGCGGCGCAGGCGGAACAGGCGAGCGAAGCCACTGTTCGCCTTTCCGGTCCGGTGATGCCGACCGGTGTGCTGATTATAACGTTCGGTCTTATTATGCTGTTTTTGCAAATGTCGTTGATGATTTTTTCGAGCATAAGGCTCATCACGCCATATCTTGAAACGGCGCCGTCGCGCATCGGTTGAATCAGTTCGAGAGAGTCGGGCGTTCTTGAATGCATTTTTGCCGCTTCGTTTCCGAAAGCCACGGGGCGATTGTCAAAAGTGTCAAGAGCGATGGCGTTTGCTTCTTTGTATACAATGCCCTTTCCGCACACATAAGCGGTTATCATGCTTGTCCCGAGGTCAATTGCTATGTTGTTTGGACTTCTCAATTATAATACTCCCTTTGTTTTGCTATTTAATGATCACCTGTCCGAATGGGGTGAAGTATTCGGTTGTCGCCGCGCAAAGGCAGAAAACCTCCCTCGCGCCGCAGGCATAAAGAACGTTTGAACACATTTTGAGCGTTGTTCCGGTTGTTTTAATGTCGTCAACGAGAATGACAGTCTTTTCCCGAATGTCATATTTTTCGTTGGGTGAAAACGCGTTGTTCAGGTTTGTCAGTCTGTCAAATTGCATGAGGCTGTGCTGGTCGTGAGTCTCTCTGGTTTTGAAAAGGAGCGTCGCGACATCGGTTTCGAGCTCTTTGCCGATTACGTTCGCCAAAAGTTCGCTCTGGTTGTATCCGCGGCTTTTCTGTTTTTCTTCGGTCGAAGGCACAAAAGTAACATAATCCGCTTTTGCGTTCGGATATATTCTTGAAAAACGCCGACTCATTTCGCGGCCGAAAAACTCGGCTTCGTCGGTCTTGCCGTTAAATTTAAAATCCTGCAATCTTTTTCTTGTCGTTCCCGAATAGAGGAACGGCGCCGTTATATGAATAAGAAACGGCGAAGAGGTGAGGTGACAGGTGCAAAGCTCTTTTTCCGAACCGCAATGTTCGCAGCAGTAATCGCTGAGCCTTGTTCTGTCAATAAGAGAGCAGTCGCAACGATCTTTTGAAATCGGTATTATTTCGCCGCAGTCGCGACATTTTTCAGGAAAAAAGATTCTCCTGATTGTTCTTTTCAGGCTCAACGTCAACACCCTCCGTCAAAAAATGTTTCAAAGCGGTGTAGCGCCTTGTTCTTTTGTTGTTGTCAACCATTGAAAAAAGCTCCGCCTTGCTGCCGACTATAACAATCATGCTTTTGGCTCTTGTCACTGCGGTGTAAAGCAGGTTGCGGTAACAAAGCTGTTCAACAACTCCGCAAACAGGCATTATGACTGCCTCGAATTCGCAGCCCTGACTTTTGTGAACGGTCACCGCATATGCGTGTTCAAGTTCTTTCGCGTTGTCGAACGGATAAATTGCAATTCTGTCGTCAAAATCAATCTTCATCGTTCGGGTGTTGTGGTTGACGGTGATCACTGTCCCGATGTCGCCGTTGAATATTCCGCTGGAAGCCTTTCTGTCTTTGACCCAGATAATGTCGTAATTGTTTTTGACCTGCATGACCTTGTCGCCCTCGCGGATTATTTTTCCTGCGACAACGAGTTCGTCCTTGTCTTTTGAGGGCGGGTTCAGCATTTGTTGCAACGAACGGTTCAGCGAGACCGTTCCGAGCTCTCCTTTTCTTGAAGGGCAGATGATTTGAATGTCGTTGATGCTGTTGTAGCCGTAGGCTTTGGGCAAGCGGTTTGTGTAAAGGTCAACAACGGTCGTCGCCGCCGAAAAAATGTTGTCTCTCGAAAGAAAAAAGAAATCTCTGTCCTTTGCGTCCGTAAGGGGATAGTCGCCTTTGACGATTCTGTGTGCGTTGGTGACAATGAGGCTTTCCATTGCCTGGCGAAACACTCTTGTCAGCGAAACGACCGGCAAAAGATTCGAGTCGATTATGTCGTGCAAAACATTGCCCGCTCCGACAGCCGGAAGCTGGTCGCTGTCACCGACCATGATAAGTCTGCAACCGAGCGGCAACGCGTCGAGAAGTCCCCAGAAAAGATGGACGTCTACCATCGAAAGCTCGTCAACTATAACCGCATCGCAGTCAAGCGGATTTTCCATGTTTCTGGTGAAGCGTTGGCGGTCGTTGTCGCCCCAGACAACTTCAAGCAATCTGTGCAACGTTTTCGCTTCTCTGCCGGTAACCTCGCTCATTCTTTTTGCCGCTCTGCCGGTCGGCGCGGCGAGCAAAACTCTGAGCTTGCGCTTTTCGTAAAGGGCGAGAATGCCGTTCAGGGTTGTTGTTTTTCCGGTTCCCGGTCCGCCGGTGAGAACGAGAAGCCCCTTTTTGACGGCGGTCATTATCGCAAGGCGCTGCTTGTCTTCGAACTTGATGTTCTGCTGCTGTTCAATGGTGTCAATGTCTTCTTCAACAGGGCGTCCCTGCGGCGGAGGAAAGCGCAGCATGACTTTCATTCGGTCGGCAATATTCTTTTCGGCGAGGTACATTGACGGAAGAAACAAAAACTTTTTTCCTTCAATCTCTTTTTCAATGAGTTCCTTGTCCTCAAGAAGGTCGTCAATCGTTTTTTGCGCCTGCTCTTCGTTGCAACCGAGAAGGGCACAGGACGGAGGAACGATTTTTTCTCTCGGAAGGCAGGTGTGACCGTTTTGCAAATTGTGGCTCACGATGTGAACGATTCCGGCTCTTTCGCGATATATCGGATTGATTCCGTGAAACGCGCCCGCAATTTCGTCGGCGCGCGAAAAGCTTATACCGATCTTCTGAGTGCAAAGCAGATACGGATTTTCCGTAATGCGTTCAACCGCGTTCGAACCGAGAACTTTGTAGGCACCGAGGCACTCGGTGGGATTCATGCCGTATTTTTCAAGGTATATCATCACTTCGCGAACGGCGAATTGCTTTTTAAAGTTTTCGCAGATGTCGGCGGCTTTCTCCGTGGATATTCCCTTTATTTGCGCCAACAGCTCGGGTGAATTTTCTAAAATTTCAAATGTTTCGTCGCCGAATTTTTCGACGATTTTAAGCGCCGTTGCGGGTCCGATGCCTTTGATCGCACCGGAGGAAAGATAGCGAAGCATATCGTCGGCGGTTTTCAGAATTTTTCGTTCGCAGGAGTCAACCTTGAACTGCTTTCCGAACGTTGGGTGAACCACCCACGAACCGCGCATTTTAAGCTCTTCGCCCGGTTCAACACAGGAGAGCATTCCGACGGCTGTGATAAGCTTTCCGTTTGCGCTTATGTCAAGAACACTGTAGCCGTTTTCGGCGTTTCTGAAAACTATGCCTTCAACCGTTCCGGTGAGAATTTCGGCGCCGTTGCTTTCCATAAGTGTTGAACCTCCTTTGAATGTTACTGAACAAATATTATACTACTTTTTCTCTTTCGTTTCAACAAATAAATCTTCAATTTTGTCTCCTGTGCAAAAGATGACCGTTCCGAATCCGGCGAGCATATTTTCGCAGGCTCTTTTTTCGAATTCATCGAGCCCCATGTCAAGAACGACAACTTCGCTTCGCTTTGAAAGCGTCATGAGATTTGCGCTGAAAACCGTGTGGTACAGCGTTTCGGGAAGTGTTTCGTCTCCGTGCCTTCCGGGAACAAGGAGAAAATATTTTTCCCTGCCCTTCGGAGAAGTCGTCTTGTCGAAGATAAGAAGGCAGATAAAGAGCATTCCGCAAAGGATAAAAGCGAGCGCAAAAGCGTAGATAATGCTTTCAAGCATATGTATCACCTCGCTTTATCATATGAAAAAGGGGCGCAGTTTGATAAAATGACCGCTGACTCAATTCGGAAAAAGTCGGTTCTGAATTGAGTCAGCGGCCATAAATGTGAGTAGATCTGTAAGCCGAGTTCTGTCTTTTAAGGCAATCATCTTTCTGGGGGTGCAGTTGCCTGCACGCTCAAGCCACCCGTTGAATATACGCCCAGCTGACGCGCAAAAAAATTGCATTCGGTCGGTGTTGCTTCGGATAGGGTTTACATGGCCGTGCAGTCTCCTGCACGCCGGTGAGCTCTTACCTCGCCTTTCCATCCTTACCGG
>CAYOEN010000024.1:0-13334 GCA_964403085.1 uncultured Faecalibacterium sp.
TACCGTGTTGCCCTTGGAAAACTTCTACGGTACGAAATCAGGTTATCTTAAAGGATAAACTCAACATCGCTCATCGCGGCTGGTGGGTGAAAATTTTTTACGCTTTTTTAATCTCCGCATTTCGTAGGGGCGGCTCGCGCAGCCGCCCGTTTCCATAAAATCAAACAAAACCTTTTGGTGTTCGCCTTTTTTGTCTTTCCATGCAGCAGTATGCTCTCGTCAGCTTAAAAACCTTCGCCGCTCAAAGCAGATTGCCGAGCGGCGAAGGTTTTCTTTTATTATCTTTCTTCTCTGAAATAGGTGAGGCCGAGACTTGCCGGGGGCTGGTGCTCTTTTTTCTTTCGCGCGCTGACCGTAACGAGAACAATGATAGTGATAAGGTAAGGAAGCATCTTGATGAGCTCCTTTGCGCTCGAAGAAAGACCCGGAATATAAACGCAGATGATATAAAGTCCGCCGAAAAGGAACGAGCTCAAAATCGCCGACTTCGGCTTCCAGAGAGCGAAAATAACTATCGCGATGGCGAGCCATCCTCTGTCGCCGAAACCGTCGTTCGTCCACGCGCCCGCGGTGTAGTCCATAACAAAATACAGACCGCCGAGACCGGCTATCGCGCCGCCGATTACGGTTGAAAGGTATTTATAGCGGTCAACGTTGATTCCCGCCGCGTCCGCCGTTGCCGGGTTTTCGCCAATTGCGCGAAGGTTCAAACCTATTCTCGTTTTGCTCAGAACATAGGAAGCAACGAGCGCTATTATGACGGCGAGATAAGCAAGAAAACCGAAAGACAAAAATGTCTTTCCGAAAAGGCCGAGACTGTCGGCGAAGGGGAGCTTTGTCTTATACGCAAGGCCGGTGTTGATGAGCGAAATTGAACCGCTCTCGCCGAAGAAGCTGAGAAGCGAGCCGCCGAAAAAGTTTCCGACGCCGACGCCGAACGTTGTGAGCGCAAGACCGGTAACGTTCTGGTTCGCTTTGAGCGTCACGGTGAGGAAGGAATAAATGAACGCCATGAGCGCCGAACCGAGAATGCAGGAAAGAAACGGAATGAGAATGCACAAAAACGGCGAAGGGTCAGCGTTGCCGTGCTCGTAAAGATAGCCACCGATTATTCCCGAAATTCCGCCGATATACATTATTCCGGGGATTCCGAGGTTGAGGTTTCCGCTTTTTTCGGTGATGATTTCGCCCGTTGCGCCAAAGAGCAGCGGAATGCCCTGAATGATAGAAGCGTTGATAAAAGAAGCTATTGTTGAAAGCATTTTATTTTACCTCCTCCTTGTGCTTTGAGCGGAACTTGATTTCATAATTAATGAAAAATTCGCAGCCGATTATGAAGAAGATTATCACGCCGGTAAGAATATCGGCAACGCTTTCGTTGAGCCTGAAGTTCGTCGCGATTTCGCCCGCGCCCCTTTGAAGAAAAACAATCAAAAACGAGGTCAGCGTCATCATGATCGGGTTGAACTTCGCGAGCCAGGAGACCATTATCGCCGTGAAGCCGTTTCCGCCGGCGAGGGTCTTTGAAATCGTGTGGTTGGTTCCCGAAACGAGAAGGAAACCGGCGAGGCCGCAGACCGCGCCCGAAAGCAACATCGTGCGGATAATGACCTTTTTGACGTCAATTCCGATATAGCGCGCGGTGTTCTGGCTTTCGCCGACAACGGAAAGCTCATAGCCGTGCTTGCTGTATTTGAGATAAACAAACATCAGCGCTGTAACAGCCGCAACGATGAGGATATTGAAAACGTACTTTTGACCGAAAAGGTCGGGCATCCAGCCGCTTTTCGTGTCTGCATTGATAATTCCCATGACGCTCGAACCGCTCGGAACCCAGACCATTATCGCAAAGGAAACGAGCTGCATTGCAATGTAGTTCATCATGAGGGTGAAAAGGCTTTCGTTGGTGTTCCACTTGGCTTTGAAATAAGCCGGAATGAAGCCCCAGATTACGCCGCCGAGAATCGAAGCGACGAGCATTATAAGAACGAGAACAACGTTCGGAAGTCTGTCTCCGATGTAAAACATACACGCCGCGCTGGCAAGGCCGCCGACAAGAACCTGACCTTCGGCGCCGAGGTTCCAGAAGCGCATCTTGAACGCAGGGGTAACGGCGAGCGCGATGCAAAGAAGGATTGCCATGTTTTGCAAAAGGATCATTACCTTTCGCTTCGTTCCGAACGAGCCGCGGAACATCGTTGCGTAAACCTCAAGAGGGTTTTGACCCGTGAGAAGAACGATTATCAGCGCGCAAACAAGAAGCGAAGCCAGGATCGCAACGGCGCGAATGAGCCACGACTTCCACCAGACGAGTCCGGAGCGCTTTGCAATATGAAAAAGGGGTTCGTGAACCTTTCGGGTGTTGTTGTTACTCATCGCTTTCACCTCCGTGGGTTTTGGTCATGAGAAGACCGATTTCGTTTTTGTTCGCCGTTCTTCCGTCAACGATGCCGGTGATCTTGCCCGAGCCGATGACCATTATGCGGTCGCAAAGCTCAACAAGAACGTCAAGGTCTTCGCCGACAAAGATTACGGCAACGCCGCGCTTTTTCTGCTCGTTCAAAAGGTTATAGATGAGATATGACGAGTTGATGTCAAGACCGCGAACGGGATACGCCGCCATCAGAACGGTCGGAGCCGCCGCAATTTCGCGGCCAACAAGAACCTTTTGAACGTTTCCGCCGGAAAGCTTTCTTACCGGTGTCGTTGCGCCGGGGGTGACAACCTCAAGGTCGGCGATTATTTTTTCCGCTAGCGACTTCGGCTGCTTTCGCTCGAGGAAGATCGACTTTCCGCGGCGATAGGAGCGAAGCATCATGTTGTCGATAATGTCCATATTGCCGACAAGACCCATTCCGAGTCTGTCTTCGGGAACGAAGGAAAGGCGAACGCCGAGCTCGCGAATTTGAAGCGGGGTCTTGTCGCGAAGGTTTTCGGTCTTTCCGGTCTTCGGGTCGTTATAGGTTATTTCGCCGGAGTCAAGGCGTTGCAAGCCCGCAATAGCCTCCAGAAGTTCGCGCTGTCCGCTGCCCGCGATTCCCGCGATTCCGAGAATTTCGCCGCCCTTTGCGGAGAACGAAACGTTGTCAAGAACCTTGACGCCCTCGCGGTTAAGACAGTTTATGTTTTTGACAACGAGCCTGTCCTGAGAGCCCTTCGGCTCGCTGCGCTCGATGTTGAGGCTGATTTTTTTGCCGACCATCATCTCGGTAAGCTCGGATTCGTTTGTTTCGCCGGTTTTGACCGTTCCGACGAATTCGCCCTTTCTCAAAACCGAGACGCGGTCCGAAAGCGAAAGAACTTCGTGGAGCTTGTGGGTGATGATAACAATCGCCTTTCCGTCGTCACGCATTCGGCGAAGGACGGCAAAAAGCTTTTGCGTCTCCTGCGGAGTGAGAACGGCGGTGGGCTCGTCCAGAATGAGGATATTCGCGCCGCGATAAAGAACCTTGATAATTTCAACGGTCTGCTTTTCGGAAACGGACATATCGTAAATCTTTTTCATCGGGTCAAGGTCGAAGCCGTATTTCGAGCTGATTTCGGAAACGCGCTGCGCAACTTGCTTGAGGTTATACTTCTTTCCGTCGTCAAGACCGAGAACAACGTTTTCGGCGGCGGTGAAGATATCGACCAACTTGAAATGCTGGTGAATCATTCCGATTTTGTGGTCGAACGCATCCTTCGGGGAGCGGATGACGACCTCTTTTCCGTCGATGAAGATTTGACCGTCGTCGGGAAAATAAATTCCGGAGATCATGTTCATCAGCGTGGTCTTTCCGCTTCCGTTTTCGCCGAGGAGCGAAAGAATTTCGCCGTTGTTGACGGTGAGGTTGACGTTGTGGTTCGCTTTGATGTCGCCAAAGGTTTTGCTGATGTTTTTTAATTCAATTGCCGGTATTGCCAAGTTTATCTGCCTCCGTTCAAAGGGCTTGTTCCTTCATTTTTTTCAAAACAAAGCAGGTTCAAAAGCCCGGTCTCTTTTCAAAAAAACGAAAAACGGGCGAAGCGAAACGCCTCGCCCGGTCAGGTTTGGGGAAGAATTATTTCTCGCTGATGCCGTCGATGTACATGATGTCGAAGTACGGAGCACTTCTCATGTCTTCAACGTTGGATTCCATGAACTTTCCGTCCTTAACAACTTCGGTATCCTTTTCATATTTCTCGTCGGGGATAACGTCAGCCATGTAGGAGTCAAGAGCCTTTCCGTCAACGGTGAAGGTTGCGGTGTCATAAACGGCGATTTCGCCCTTTTCGAGCTTTGCCTTCGCTTCGTCAATAGCTTCCTGGGTGCCTTCGGCGGCAACCTTGGTGTTGAGAGCGGTGAGCTGAACGGAGCCGGTTGAAAGAGTTCCGCACCAGTCGGTCGGGATCTCTTCGCCCTTTGCAACGGCGTTGATTATAAGCTCATAATAAGGAGACCAGTTGATCTTCGAAGAGATGATTGCGGTGTTCGGACCCATTGAAGAGGTGTCAATGTTATAAGCAACGTTGGGAACGCCCTTTTCTTCGCAGGCCTTCGGAGCGCCTTCGGAGTCAGCGTGCTGGCTGATAAGAACGCAGCCTGATTCGATGAGGTTGAGGGCGGCTTCGCGCTCGAGAGCGATGTCAAACCAGGAGTTGGTGTAGGTAACCTTCATGGTTGCGCTTTCGCAAACGGAGCGGGCGCCAAGGAAGAAGGAGGTGAGACCGGAAACAACTTCCGCGTAGTTGAAAGCGCCGACATAACCGATAACGGCGTCTTCAGCCTTGATCTTTCCTTCGCTGATCATTTCGTTAAGCTTCATGCCTGCTGCGATACCTGCAAGATAGCGGCCTTCGTAAATGGCGGCAAAAGCGTTGTGGAAGTTCTTGAGCTCTGCGGTCTTCGCGTGAGTTCCGGTTGCGTGGCAGAACTGAACTTCGGGGAACTCCTTGGCAGCTTCCATGATGTAAGTCTCGTGACCGAAGGAATCTGCAAAGATTACGTTGCAACCTGCGTCAGCAAGCTCCTGAGCGGCGGTGAGGCAAGCATCGTTTTCGCCGACGTTGGTCTTGATGAGAACCTGCTCGTCGGAAAGGCCGAGAGTAGCCTGAGTGTCCTTAAGAGCCTGAATGAAGTTGTTGTCATAAGTTGAGTTTTCGTCGTGAAGGCAGATAAGGCCAACCTTTACTTTTGAATAGTCAACGTCTGAATTTGCAGCGTCGCTGCTTTTCGGTTCGGTGGTGGTGGTGTCATCTGTGTTTCCCGAGCAGGCAGCAAACGAGAACAGGAGTGCTGCTGCAAGCAGGATGGCAAGGAACTTTTTCATACTTTCTTTCCTCCATAAATTTTGTTTGCCAAACGGCAAAATTGATATTGTAACCGCTGTTGCGGTGGTTACCGGAGTGAGTGGGGCTTTTATTTGAATTTTATCTCGCCGTCGTCCATGCTGTCAATAACGGCGAGCGACTCGACGCGAACGCCGGCGTTCCTGATTCGCTGCGAGCCGGGCTGGAAGCCTTTTTCGACGGCGATTCCGCAGCCGACGACCTCTGCGCCCGCCTGGCGGCAAAGGTCAATAAGACCGAGAAGGGCGTTGCCTTCGGCGAGAAAATCGTCAACGATGAGAACCTTGTCGTTTTTGCCGAGAAATTCTTTCGAAACGATAACGTCATATGTGGTGCCGTGGGTATAGGATTTGACCTGGGTTTTATATACCGTTCCGGCGATATTTTTTGTCTTCGTCTTTTTCGCAAAAAGAACGGGACAATCAAAAAACTGCGCCGTTATACACGCTATCCCTATTCCTGACGCTTCGATGGTAAGGATTTTGTTAACCTCGCAGTTTGAATATAATCTTTTAAATTCTTTGCCGATCTCGTTGAGCAAAGTAACGTCCATTTGATGGTTGAGGAACGAATCAACTTTCAGAATGCTTCCGGGATAAACCTTTCCGTCTTTAAGGATTCTTTCTTCGAGAAGAACCATCGAAATCACCGCCTTCTAAAAATTGAAAAGGACATTTCCTGTTTTCGCCGAAATGCCCGTTCGCCGCCGCCGACCGAAGAAAAGCCGACACCGAACAAGCTAATTTTATCAAAACGAGTCGAAATTTACAAGATTATATTCTGTTAAACTTAATTTAAATTAGCAACGGTCAATTGTGCAGAATGCACAAAGCCGAAAGCGAGCGTCAAAGCTTGAAATCCTCTTCGTCGAACTGCCCGCCGAGCTTGACACGCGCGGGAGAACGCTTGAGCGGATCGTAGCGAAAAGAGCGGCAAGAAGAACCGGGTTCAACAACGCCGTGTTTTCGACAAAGGACAACGCTTCTGTCTTCGGGGAGTTTGGCGTTAAGACAGATTTCGCAACGCTTTTCGTAATTTTTTCCGTCAAAGAGCTTTTGACCCATGAACAACAAACGCCTCCTTTTTCAAAAAAAGAACAGACCGCGGAGAAAGCGCACCGCAAAACGCGGCGAAAGCAAAACTCCACGAAATTATTGTATCATAAAAGTCACAATTTTTCAACAGCTTTTGCGCCCTTTCGGCAAAAGTCGGAAAAGCTTTTCGCTTTAATACGTTTTTTAAGTTTCCTTTTTTCGGCGCGGCGAAAAAGTCAGTCTTTCTTCGCCGACGAGCAGCAACACGCACATCGCGACAAGACAGAGCGAAAGCATCGGACTTTCGCCGCTGAAAGGCAAAACGCCGCCGCTTTGCGAAAAGACGGCTTCCGGCTCTCGAAAAAAGCGAAGAAGAAGCGAACAGAGGACAGACGAAAGCGCGCCGTGCAAAACGCGAAAAACAAAAAAGACCCTTGCCTTCAGCCCCGAGAGCGTGACCTCGTTCATCACCTGAAAGTGAGTGCAAAGCCCGCCGAAGGAAACCGCGCCGGCAATAATTTCCGGCGGCAAAACGCCGCACGCGCGCTTGCAGCCGCAGCTCACTTCGAGAAGCACGGCAATAAAAACCATCGCGCCCTCATCAAAAACAACGACCTCGAACGCAGCGAGCACGGCGGAAAAGAACAAAACCGAAAAACAGACGAAAAGCATTGCGTTTCCGCTTTTCGAAAGCGACCTCGTGAAAAGCGAAAAGAGTGTCGGCGGTGCGGCGGTCTGCCGTTTTTCGGTTCGGTGTGCCCCCTCTCCGGTTTTTACGAAGCGCGAAAAAACGCCGAGCAAAAGCGAAGCCGCCGCCGAAGAAAGCCAGATAAAAGCTCCCGTTCTTTTCGAACCGAGCATGGCGCTGCCGACCGTTCCGACGGCGAAGGAGGGCGAGGGAACCATTGCGAAAAGAAGCAGCCGTTGAAGCTCGTTTTGCGAAATTTTTCCGTTTTCGTAAAGCTGCCCGGCGCAGACGGCGGCAGCGGGATAGCCGCCGAAGAGCGAAACAACCACTGGACAAAAGCAGTTTTTTCCGAGCGAAAAAAGAAAGCCGAGCGGTTTTTTCATCGCGCCGCTCAGTCTTTCGCAAAGGTCGGTCATCGAAAAAAAGTTTGAAATCACCATGAACGGAAAAAGCGAAGGCACGAGCGCCGTTACGCAAAGCTTTATTCCGTCGCTCACTCCGGCGGCAACCTGCTGCGGATAAGCCAAAAAGAAAAAGCCCGAAAGAAGAACCGCGAACGCGGAAAAAGCGCTTTCAAGAACGAAAGAGCGTGTTTTTCTTTTGTTCTCTTTTCGGGCGGCTGTCGGTTTGTTCATCGTTGCTTTGCGCCTCCTTATGAAAAAACGGTGGGTTACATATAAATATTATTTTTTTCGACGAAATAGAAGAGAGCCGTAAATTGCGCCTTCGAAAACAATCTTTTTCTTTTCTATTGATTTCCGCTTGCGTTTTGGTGTATTATTATAATGTATATTCGGGCGGCTGCAAAAAACGCAAAATCCTTCGTCCGAAACAGAGGTCGTTTATGATATTCAAACAAATCAAGCTTCTTGTGAATTACGCCCTTGACTGCGGTCTTATCGAAAAGGGCGATGAAGTATATTGCACCAATCGTCTTCTTGAGCTTCTCGGGCTCGATGAATTTGAAGACTGTGACCTTTGCGGCGAAAGCGCAGAGCTTGAAAACATTCTCGCTTCGCTTCTTGACTTTGCGGTCGAAAAGGGAATCATCGAAAACACCGTCACCTGTCGCGACCTTTTTGACACGAAGCTCATGAGCGTTTTTGTTCCGCGTCCGTCCTTCGTCAGCGAAAAATTTTATTCCCTCTTCGCCTCCTCTCCGGAAGATGCGACCGATTATTATTACAAGCTCTCCCGCGACAGTGATTACATTCGCCGCTACCGCGTCTGCCGCGACCTCAAGTGGAAGAGCGAGAGCGATTACGGAACGCTTGACATCACGGTCAACCTTTCAAAGCCCGAAAAAACGCCCGAAGAAATCGCCGCGGCGAAAACGGCTGTCCAAAGCGGATATCCGAAATGCCTTCTCTGCCCCGAAAACGAAGGCTACGCCGGAAGGATGAACCACCCCGCGAGGCAAAATCACCGAATAATCCCCATCACCATTGACGGCGCAGACTGGGGCTTTCAATACTCGCCCTATGTTTATTACAACGAGCATTGCATCGTTTTCAACAAACAGCACATCCCGATGAAAATCGACAAAAGCGCCTTCGTCAAGCTTCTCAGCTTCACCGAGCTGTTTCCGCATTACTTCATCGGTTCAAACGCAGACCTTCCGATAGTCGGCGGTTCCATTCTCTCTCACGAACATTTTCAGGGCGGCAGATATGAATTCGCAATGGCGAAAGCCGACATCGAAACGAAGCTTTCCTTCGACAACTTCGAAGACATCGAGGCGGGCATTGTCAAATGGCCGATGTCGGTAATAAGGCTTCGCGGCAAAAACAGAGACCGCCTTGCGCAACTTGCGGAAAAAATTCTCAACGCATGGCGCTCTTACAGCGACGAAAGCTGTTTCATCTTTGCGGAAACGAACGGCGAAAGCCACAACACCATAACGCCGATTGCCCGCCGCAGGGGAACCGACTTCGAGCTTGACCTCGTCCTTCGAAACAACATAACGACAAAGGAATATCCGCTCGGCGTTTTCCACCCGCACCCCGAGCTTCACAACATCAAAAAAGAAAACATCGGTCTCATCGAAGTTATGGGTCTCGCCGTTTTGCCGGCAAGGCTCAAAAACGAAATCGAAGCGCTCAAAACCGCGATCCTCTCCGGCGCGGACCTTTCCGCCGACCCGATGCTCGCGAAACACAAAGCGTGGGTAGATTCTTTTAAGGCTGATTATAACTTTACGGAGGATAATACAGTCGAGATCCTCAAAAAAGAGATCGGCGTCGTTTTTGCGAAAGTTCTCGAACACGCCGGCGTTTACAAACGTACCGATGAGGGCAAGGCAGGGTTCCTTCGTTTCGCCGAAAGCGTGAAATGACAAACCCCGTTGCCGCTTATCTTTAACAAAAGGAGCTTTTGAATGAAAAAGAAAAACCTGTGTCTTAAACTTTTTTCCGCCCTCATGGCGGCAATGATGATTTTTTCCGCCGCGTCCGTTTCTCCGACGTTTTCGGTGACGGTCAGCGCCGCGCAGACAAAGGCGTCGAAAACCGTCAAACTTTCAAAGTGCAAGGTGGAATACACCCGCTCTTATGTTTACACCGGAAAGTACATCAAGCCGACCGTTATCGTTACTTACGGAAACAGGCTTCTTCGCCAGGGCACTCATTTCACCGTGAAATATTCTTCGAACAGGCGTGTCGGCACGGCGAAGATCACCCTGACCGCGAAGAAAAACAGCGGCTATACCGGAACCAGAACTCTCAAGTTTACGATTCTTCCTCAGGCCGTCACCGGAGTGACTCTCGGCGAAGTCACCGCGAACACGGTGAAGCTCACCTGGAACAAGAGCCCGCTCGCCACCGGATATTCGATTTTTTCCTATAACACAAAGACAAAGAAATACACTCGCCTCGCGCTCAGCAAAACGAACAGCGTCACCCTCAAGGGTCTTTCCCCTGGAACGATATATCGCCTTTCCGTCAGGGCATACACCTATAAAGAGGACGAAGACAAGTATTACCGCTCCGCTTACAGCTCTTTGCTCAAAGCCACAACGAAACCGTCCGCCGCGCCGAAGATAACCTTCACCTATCCGAACAGCAGCTCGCTCAGGCTCAACTGGAACCCGGTCGCCGGTGCAAGCGGATATTACGTTTATGTTTATCAACCGGAGTTCGGCTATCGAATTCTTTTTGCCGACGCGGGCAACAGCACCAATTACACCGTCACCGACCTTGACCACGGAACTTACAGTTTCAGCGTTGCGGCTTACAAAAAAGACGGAAACGACGTTCTCGTCGGCGAGCTTTCGCCGCTCAACAGCGCAACCGTCAGCAACGGAAGTTACAAAATTCAAAAATACGCAACCATGACGCGCTCGCAAAACTATCAGATGACCTTCACGACGAACGTTCCCGAGCTTTCGGGAAAGACCTTCACCTTCGCCGTCAGGAACAGCTATGTTGCCGTTTCAACAAAGGTCGACTCAAGTCAGGTTCGCGTTCTTTATGACAAGCGCAACGGTCAAACCTATCTGATTCTCGCGAACAAGACCTACTGGCTCTTCAACAACAACAGCTTCAACGTTGAAGACCTCTCCGGAACCTTCCAGTTCCCGACAACCGGTCTCACCCCGACGTTTGAGTCGGTCGGCGGAAAGCTTTGCACCGTTAACAGCATCCGCGGCAGCGACGGCAACCTGAGAAAGTTTTATTTCCGCGACGGCGAACTTTTCAGAATAACCGTTATCTCGCCGACCATGACGACGATTTTCACCATCAAGGACTTCAAGTCCCCCGCGGACCAGAGCAACTTTGACGTTGACCTTTCCGCGCTCGGAACTCTTTGATTCCCCGCGAAAAACACCGCGCCCCGCCGAAAGGAACCCCTTCGGCAGGGCGCTTTTATTGTTTGTTATTCGTATGGGCGGCTCGCGAAGCCGCCCGTGTCCATAAAATCAAACAATCCCTTTTTGCTGTTCGGCTTATCGCTCTGCGAATAACGTCCGCGCGGTGATTTGTGTTTCTCCGTTTCGTAGGGGCGGCTCGCGAAGCCGCCCGTGTCCATAAAATCAAACAACGCCTTTTCGGTGTTCGCCATTTATCTCTCCGCGAAACAGGCGTAACGTTAATAAATAACGTCCGCGTGGCGGTTGACGTTCCTTTCGCCAAACGAACGCGCAACCATATATAAATGAAATGCGTTGAGGGTGAGTTCCCCGGGCGGCTTCGCGAACCGCCCCTACGAAAGGGAGACAACAACGTTTCGGTTACACCCGCTTTTTAAAAAAACAGCTTTGTTGCCGCCAGCGCAGCGGCAACGCCGCACAAAAAAGCAAAGACAACCTTCAACACGCCGAACGCACGGTTGCTTTTCAGCTTCGTCGGCGGCGGCAGCGCAGAAGAGTCCGCAATCAGCCCGGCGCGTTCGCGAATTTTCCCCTCGCTCACCGAAGCGTATTCCGGCTTCACAAAAAACATTATCTTTTCAAAATAATCGCAGTCGGTCTCGTTCACTTCGACCACCTGTCGGTTAACTCCTTTTATCACGAAAAAGTCCTCCTTTTTGCTGTTGATAGATTTATTTTTCTCCGCAAAAGCAACAATATTCCCGACGTCGCAAAGTTTGGATGATGTTGAAAAGAGTGTGGAAAATGTTGAAAAACATTTGTTCTTTTTCTGTTTTTCCTTTGTTTTTCGCTGTCTTTTGACTCTTGTTTTGTGTTGAAAGAGGCGCTCGGTTTTTAACATCCATGTTAAAAACAGGAAAAAACGGAAAAAGCAGGTCTTTTTCCGCGCGAAAAAGAGCCGACCGCCTTTTTCCCCTTGCGCCGAAAAACAAAGTATGATATAATTAAAAGGATGTATATTTTGGGGATTAGCCCTTATCGAACCGCGAAAGGAAGTCAAGCTTATGGAAAACAACGCGCCCGAAAAGAAAAAGAAAATACTCAGTTGCATTCAGCCGACAGGAACGCCGACCCTCGGAAACTATCTCGGCGCGCTGAAAAACTGGAAAACCCTTTCCGATGATTTTGACTCTGCTTTTGCCGTTGCAGACCTCCACGCAATAACCGTAAGGCAGGAGCCCGCCAAGTTCAGAAAGCAGATAACCGAAATGTTTGCTCTTTTGCTTGCGCTCGGCCTTGACCCGGAAAAGAACATCGTTTTCATCCAGAGCCACGTTCCCGCTCATTCTCAGCTCGCCTGGATTCTCAATTGCTACACGCAGTTTGGCGAAATGTCGCGAATGACCCAATTCAAGGACAAGTCGAAGGCGCACGCGGACAACGTCAACGTCGGCCTTTTCGCCTATCCCGTTCTCATGGCGGCGGACATTCTTCTTTACCAGGCAGACCTCGTTCCGGTCGGCATTGACCAGAAGCAGCATCTCGAAATCGCTCGCGACATCGCGACTCGTTTCAACACGGTCTATTCCCCGACCTTTACCATTCCGGAGCCGTACATTGTTAAAGAATCGGCGAAAATTCTCTCTCTCCAGGATCCGACAAAGAAAATGAGCAAATCGGACCCGAACCCGAAGAGCTATATTTCTCTCTTCGATTCTCCCGATGTTATAATGAAAAAGATAAAGAGCGCCGTCACCGACTGCGAAGGCAGCGTTTATTACGGCGAAAACAAGGACGGAATCAACAACCTCATGTCGATTTATTCCTGCTGCACGGGGCTTGACTTTGACGCAATCGCAAAGCAGTTTGAGGGCAAGGGCTACGGCGACTTCAAGCTCGCCGTCGGCGAAGCTGTTGTCGAAGAACTTCGCCCGGTTCGCGAACGGTTTGACGATTACATGAAAGACACCGCCGCCCTGCTTTCCCTCGCTTCGCAGGGCGCGGAAAAGGCTTCCTTCGTTGCAAACCGCACCCTTTCAAAGGTCATGAAAAAGGTCGGCTTTGTTCGTTAAAAAGGCAGCTTTTTCAAAAACACAACAACATTATATTAATGGGCGGCTTTGAAGGCCGCCCCTACGAAACGCGGAGATTAAAAAAGCATAAAAGATTTCACCCACCAGCCGCGATGAGCGATGATGAGCTTATCCATTAAGATAACCTGATTTCGTACCGTAGAAGTTTTCCAAGGGCATCACGGTAGCGGCGTCACTGAAAGGGAAGATAGGCAGCTCCTGACGGTAGGCACACCGGAGTCAATAATTTTCTTTTCGCCGTTTCTTTGCCACGGTTGGGGTTACGGTGAGAAAAGACAAATTTTGATCTCCAAGTGTGCCGTATGAAAAAACGTTTTTTTGGGTACTTTTGTAACATTCGACAAAAGTACCCCTGCGGAGCAAAAGTCAGCGTAAATTTATATAATTCCCGAAGTGTGGTTGTT
>CAYOEN010000025.1:0-10906 GCA_964403085.1 uncultured Faecalibacterium sp.
TCTCGCTGGGGAACGCAGGCTCCGTTTTCAAACATCACTCTTGACTGGACCGTTCCCAACGACCTTGCGGAGCTCAACGCAATAGTCGGCGGAAAAGAAATGCCCTTCAAATACAAGGACTGCAAAAAAGAGATGGATATGGTAAACAAGGCGTTTATCGAAACGATGATTGAAGGCGACGCAAACGGTCGCGGCTTCCAATATCCGATTCCGACCTATTCCATAACAAGAGACTTTGACTGGTCAGACACGGAAAACAACCGTCTTCTCTTTGAAATGACCTCCAAATACGGAACTCCGTATTTCTCGAATTACGTTAACAGCGACATGGAGCCGAGCGATATTCGCAGTATGTGCTGCCGTCTTCGTCTTGACCTTCGCGAGCTTCGCAAAAAATCCGGCGGCTTCTTCGGCAGCGGTGAGAGCACTGGCTCTGTTGGCGTTGTTACAATCAACTTGCCTCGTATTGCATATCTCGCTTCCGACAAGGCGGATTTCTATGAGAGACTTGACCACCTTATGGATATCTCCGCGCGTTCGCTTAAAGTCAAGAGAACCATAATCACGAAGCTTCTTAACGAAGGTCTTTATCCCTATACCAAGCGTTATCTCGGAACCTTCGAAAATCATTTTTCAACCATCGGACTTATCGGCATGAACGAAGTCGGTCTTAACGCAAAGTGGCTTCACGCCGACCTCACTCATAAAGAAACTCAGGACTTCGCGAAAGAGGTTCTTGACCATATGAGAGAGCGCCTCTCGGATTATCAGGAACAGTACGGCGACCTTTATAACCTTGAAGCTACGCCTGCCGAGTCCACCACTTACCGTTTCGCAAAGCACGACGTTGAGCAGTATCCGGGAATCATCACCGCCGCCGAAGAGGGCGGAGTACCGTATTACACGAACTCCTCTCATCTTCCCGTCGGCTACACCGAAGATGTTTTTGCCGCTCTCGATATTCAGGACGACCTTCAAACTCGCTACACGTCCGGAACCGTTTTCCACGCCTTCCTCGGCGAAAAGCTTCCGAACTGGAAGGCTGCCGCAAAGCTTGTTAAAAAGATTGCGGATAATTACAAGCTTCCTTATTACACTCTTTCCCCGACCTATTCCGTCTGCAAGGATCACGGCTATATTGCCGGTGAGCAGCACGTTTGCCCGACTTGCGGCGGAGAAACCGAGGTCTACAGCCGCATAACCGGTTATTACCGTCCCGTTCGCAACTGGAACGACGGAAAGACCCAGGAGTTCAAGGATCGTAAGGTTTATGACCTTTCAAAATCAACCGACCCCCAGGCTGTTATCGAAGAGCAGGAAAAGGTGAAAGAGACTGTTTGCGAAGTTAAGGACGGAACCTTCCTTTTCGCAACGCGCACCTGCCCCAACTGCAAAATGGCAGAGACCTTCCTCAACAAAGCCGGAATCGCGTTTGAAAAGATCTATGCCGATGAAAATCCCGATATCACAAAACAGTTTGGCGTAACGATGGCTCCCACCCTTGTTATTGTCAACGGTTCCGATATTCAAAAAATCGGCAACGTTTCAAACATCAGAAAGTTTATTGAAACCGCTGCGCAGTGATAAAAAGCAGTGATTCGTCGGGAGCCGGGCGCGAAAACGCTTTCGGCTCCCGTCTTTTGAGGTTATGGAGGATGAAGCAATGTATGATATAGCGATAATCGGCGCCGGGCCTGCCGGTTTGACGGCTGCGGTTTATGCCGGACGCGCCGAAAAAAGCGTTGTTGTTATTGAAAAGGAGACCTTTGGCGGACAGATAACTCATTCTCCGAAGGTTGAAAATTATCCCGGAACGCTCCGGATGAGCGGGAACGAATTTGCCGAAAAGCTTATTGAGCAGGCTCTTTCGCTCGGTGTTGAGATAGAGCTTGACGAAGTTGTCGGAATTGAAAACGCCGACAATATGAAAAAAGTCATTGCAAAGGACAATGTTTTTGAAGCGAAAAGCGTTATTATCGCCTCCGGCTCAAAGCATCGCTCTCTCGGCGTGGAAAACGAAGAAAGGTTTGTCGGTGAGGGCGTTTCCTATTGCGCTGTTTGCGACGGCGCGTTTTACAAAGGAAAGAAGGTTGCCGTTATAGGCGGCGGAAACACCGCCTTGCAGGAAGCCGTCATGCTTTCCGACCTTTGTGAAAAGGTTACGCTGGTTCAAAATCTTTCGTTCTTTACCGGCGAAAAAAAGCTTTTGGCTCAACTTGAAAAGAAAAACAATGTTGAGTTCGTTACCGATTCGGTCGTTGCGGCGCTTTGCGGCGGGGAAAAGCTTGACGCGATTGTCGTCAAAAACACCGAAACGGAAAAGGAAAGCCGCCTTGAACTTGACGGCGTTTTCGTTGCAATCGGCCAGGTGCCGGAAAACGAGCCGTTTTCCGCCGTTGCTTCGCTTGACAAAAACGGATATATAATTTCAGGCGAAGAGTGCGAAAGCGGCACAGAGGGCATTTTTGTTGCCGGTGATTGCAGAACAAAAAGCGTTCGCCAAATAGCAACCGCAATTTCCGACGGCGCTGTCGCCGCGGTCAATGCGTGCAGATACATCGACGCTTCTCAGTCACTTTGACCGCGTCGTTAAAAACGAAGATAAATTCACACAAAGACAAGAACCGGCGTTTTCCGCTCGAACGAGCGGAGGCGTCGGTTTTTTGCTTGACATTTTTTGCTTTTGCTTTTATACTATTATTCGTTGCAGGGTGAGAATGTACGCTTTCTCGGCGGAATATTTTTCATCGTGACGGATAAATTATTTTTGTGCATATGCTTGCGTGCTTGCCTTTTTCTTTGTGGTGAGACGGCTGCGCTTGTATGCAAAGAAAGGAATTGTTGTTATGCTTAAAGGAAAAGTTGCAATCGTTACCGGCGGAACTCGCGGCATAGGTCTTGCCGTCGTCAGGACATACCTTCAAAACGGCGCAAAGGTAGCCATGTTCGGAAGCCGCAAGGAGACTGTTGACAATGCTCTCGCAGAGCTGAAGAGCGAGAATGCGGATTATGAAGTTATCGGAATGTATCCCGACCTTGCCGATTTTGAAGCTCTTGACGCCGCTGTCAAAGAGGTCGTTGCCACGTTCGGAAAGGTGGATATTCTTGTCAATAACGCGGGCATATCCGCAAGAGAACCTCTTTCTCAATATTCTGCCGAAGCTTTCAAAAAGATAATGGACCTTAATGTTACCGCTGTTTTCAACGGTTGCAAGGCGGTCGAACCGTTTATGCGCGAAGCCGGAGGTGGCTGCATAATCAATACAAGCTCAATGGTCAGCCTTTACGGTCAGCCGAGCGGCGTCGGTTATCCGACGAGCAAGTTCGCCGTTAACGGTCTCACACGCAGCCTCGCGCGCGAGCTTGGTCGTGCGGGCATTCGCGTCAATGCGGTCGCGCCGGGCGTAACAAGAACGGATATGGTTGCCGCTTTGCCGCCGGAGATGGTGGAACGCGTTGCCGCTCCAATCCCTCTCGGAAGAATCGGAGAGCCGCAGGAAGTTGCGAATGTTTTCCTCTTCCTCGCCAGCGACCTTGCAAGCTACGTCACCGGAGACATTGTTTCGGTTGACGGCGCTGCGCAAACCTGAATAATAAAAATGCACGGAGCTGTTTTTGGTGAACGGCTCCGTGTTTTTTAAATTCAAAATATTTTCGGTAACAGTTTTGCCAAATTGCGATATTCCGTGCAGCAATGCTGCGCCATACCTTTCGCTGTTTCGTCTGTAAGGATGAGCTTGCGAAGCAGCGGGTTTTTGAGATTTTTTCCCAACCAGAATCGACTGACGAGAAAAAGACCGTCCTCAGCTTCGAAAAAGATATGAGCCATTTCCGTGTGCTTTACCAGACCGTACATTGCGCTGACGTGACCGCAGACGATTGTTTTAACGCCGCCTTTTTCGATTTCATTCGCCGAAAAGCCGAATTCTTTGGCAGACACAAAATCAATTCTGAGCGGCAAGACTATCTTCCCGATTTTTTCAATCGGAAATTGTGAGTTGTTTTCAAACGGCGGCATGGAGGGAGCGGAAAAATATTTCCTGTTTTTTCTGCTGTAACCGACAAAGTAATGCTCGCCGGGGAACCAACGTCTGTAGCGTTCGCTTTTTTGCGGATGCCACCAAAACCAGCGTTCGACCATTTCGGCGGTCACGCCCGGCAGGGGGCATATCATCGAAACGATGTAATCTCCGCTTTCCGTTTTGGCGAAACCGACTTCGCTTTTAAGGTCTTTGTTCGTCAGAATGTCGTTCTTTTTTTCGAATGGGGTTGTGCTTATTGCGCTTTCGCTTTTCAGCATGGCGGCAATCTCTGCGGGAATTTTTGCGTTTATTATAGAATCTTGTTTTTTCATGGAATCAGTCCTTTTACACTTCGTTGCGGCTTTTTTAAAAGTTGAAGGTGTTCTCGCTTTTCGCGGATTTATTGTTCCTGTTCTTCAAACATTTCTGTTGAAAGATATCGTTCGCCGGTATCCGGCAGCAGAGCAACGATGAGCTTTCCGCTGTTTTCCCTGCGCTTTGCGAGCTGAACGGCCGCGCAGACCGCTGCGCCTGAAGTTATCCCTACGAGCAGACCCTCGCGTTGAGCAAGGCGCCGACCGCAGTCAAAAGCCTCCTCGTCCTTCACGGCGATTATTTCGTCGAGAATTTCACGCTCGAGCGTTTCGGGAACGAAGTTCGCCCCGATGCCCTGAAGGCGGTGCGGGCCGAAAACGCCCTTTGAAAGGAGGGGAGAGGAAAAAGGTTCAACGCCCACAACTTTAAGCTGCGGCTTTTTCTCTTTGAGATATCGTCCTGTTCCGCTGATGGTTCCGCCCGTACCTATGCCGGCGACGAAAAAATCAATTTTTCCGTCGGTGTCGCGCCAAATCTCGGGCCCTGTTGTTTCGTAATGAGCCTGCGGGTTTGCGGGGTTTGTAAATTGACCGGCAAGAAAGCTGTTCGGCGTTGCTTTTGAAATTTCTTCCGCTTTTTCAACTGCGCCCGCCATGCCCCTTTCTTTGTCGGTGAGAACGAGCGTCGCACCGAACGCTTTGAGAAGTTTGCGCCTTTCTTCGCTCATTGATTCCGGCATGGTAAGAATGACCTTGTATCCTTTTGCGGCGGCAACGGCGGCGAGCCCGACGCCTGTGTTTCCGCTCGTCGGCTCAATTATCGTTGCGCCTTTTTTCAGTGCGCCGCTTTTTTCCGCTTCTTCGATCATGTTTTTCGCAACGCGGTCTTTTGCGCTGCCGGCGGGATTGAAAAATTCAAGCTTCACCGCAATTTCGGCGAAAAGATTTTTGCTTTCAATGTTTTTAAGCTTAAAAAGCGGAGTGTTGCCGATAAGATCTGTAAAGCTGTCAATAATATTCATTGTGATCCCTTCTGTAACTTTTGCCGCGGACGCCGAAAGCGGCGTTCGGGCAAATTGATTCGACTCTCGTCGGCTTGCTGTGCAAGACTTTCTGCGCAAGACTTTCTGCGCCTATTATACCACACTTTCACTCCGACGCAACGTTTTTAAAAAAAACTAACATAAATTACCGCTCATAAAGATTTGACGTTCACGCAAAATAATAGGGCAAACGCAAGAAATATGATAAGTAAGGAGTGTTCACAATGGCAAAAAGCGGTAGCTCAAAGGGTATGGTTCCCGAAGCACGCGATGCTCTTGACAGATTCAAGATGGAAGCTGCGTCGGAAGTTGGCGTAAATCTTAAACAGGGATACAACGGCAACCTCACCTCTCGTGAAGCCGGATCTATTGGCGGCCAGATGGTCAAGAAAATGATCGAATCATATGAGAAGAATATGAAATAACTCTCAAAAAATTCAAGGGGCTGCTGCAAGACGAACGTTCGTCTTGCAGCAGCCTTTTCTTAATCTGACGAGAGTCAGCTTAAAGAGTCAAACTTATGCTTTTGTTTCGCAATAAATGCAGCGATAGACTTTGTTTTTCCTGTCAGTGAGCTTGAAAACGTGGTCAAGCTCCTGTTCGCAGGACGTTATGCAACGTGGATTTTTGCATTTTATGACGTTCGTGAGCATCAATGGCATATCAATGCTGCGCTTTTCGCAAAGCAGACCGTTTTTGATAATGTTTACTGTTGCGCCGGGATCGACATAGCCGATAACGTCAAAATCAACGGGTATATCGGCATCAATTTTGATGATGTCTTTTTTGCCCATTTTGCGGCTGGTAACATTTTTGATTATCGCGACCGAAGCGTCAAGCGTGTCAAGCCCCAAAAGCTCATAAAGCTTCATGCCGCAGCCTGCCGTTATGTGGTCAATAACAACGCCGTTTGTTATTGAGTCAATGTTCATATTTTTCCACTCTCCTTTAAAAGCTTCAATATCAGCGCCATACGCATATATTTGCCGTTGAGCACCTGTTTGAAATAGCAGGCGCGCGGATCGTTGTCAATAGCGACACTGATTTCGTTGACGCGCGGAAGCGGATGAAGAATTGAAAGGTCGCTTTTTGCGTTTTTGAGCTTGTCCGGCGTGAGAACATAGCTGTCCTTCAATCGAAGATAATCTTCTTCGTTGAAAAAGCGTTCGCGCTGAACCCGGGTCATGTAAAGAATATCAAGCTTGCCTATGACCGCTTCGAGGTCGGTAGTCTGTTCGTAGGGGATGTTCTTTTCGGCGATAACGCCTTTTTTGACGTAGCTTGGTAATTTTAATTCCTGCGGAGATATGAGAACGAACTTAATTCCGCTGTATCGGCTGAGTGCCGTTATCAGCGAATGCACCGTTCTTCCGAACTTGAGGTCGCCGCAAAAGCCGACCGTAAGGTCGTTGAAGCGTCCCTTTTCGCGGCTTATTGTCAAAAGGTCGGCGAGGGTTTGGGTCGGGTGGCAGTGTCCGCCGTCTCCGGCGTTGATCACCGGAACCGAAGCGTTGTTCGCCGCAACGAGCGCCGCGCCTTCCTTCGGGTGGCGCATTGCGATTATGTCGGCGTAGCAGCTGACGGTTTTCGCCGTGTCTGCAATGCTTTCGCCCTTTGCCGCCGAAGAACTCTGCGATTCCGAAAAGCCGATAACGTTGCCGCCAAGCTCATACATCGCCGCCTCAAAGCTCAGTCTTGTTCTTGTGGACGGCTCGAAAAAGAGCGTCGCCAGCTTTTTGCCTTTGCAAACGGCGGAATATTTTTCGGGGTTATCAATGATATCGAGAGCCGTCTTTGTCAGCTCGTCAATTTCTTCAACAGTAAGGTCTGAAATGTCAATAATGCTCCTCATGGCGGCTCCTTTCTTACTGCGCTTTTGCGCCGTTTATGGCGAGATATGCCTTGATTCGCTCAACGTTTTCGCGGTTTTCCTCTTTTTCTTCGAGGTATTCGATGATGTCATAAACATCAACAACCGAGAAGACCGGGAAGCCGAACTCTTCGCTGACTTCTGCCATGGCAGATTTGTCGGTGAGTCCCTTTTCCTTTCTGTCAACCATTACGAATACAGCCGAAACCTTTACGCCGTCGAGCTTTGAAAGGATTGCCATGCTCTCTCTGATGGCTGTTCCGGCGGTGATAACGTCTTCGGTGATGACAACTTCGTCTCCGCTTTGCGGCTTGCAACCGACGAAGACACCGCCTTCGCCGTGATCTTTTTCTTCTTTGCGGTTGAAGAAGAACGGAACGTCAAGTCCCTCTTTTGCCAGTGCGCACGCAACCGAAACGGCAATAGGGATGCCTTTGTACGCCGGGCCGTAAAGAGTGGCTTTTTTGTTTCCGAACTTTTCGAGATACGCTTTTGCGTAAAACTCGCCGAGCTTCGAAATCTGCTCGCCGGTTTTGATGTCACCGGCATTGATAAAATACGGAATTTTTCTTCCGCTTTTTGCCGTGAAGTCGCCAAACTTTAAAACGCCGGCTCCTTCGAGAAATTTGATAAATTCACGTTTGTAGCTTTCCATGATTCGCCAAAACTCCTTTCTCAGTCAACAAATTCTTTTACGCAGCGCTCGTATGCGGCAACGGGGTCGGAGGACGCCGTTATGGGTCTTCCGACAACGATATAATCGGAGCCTATCTTCTTTGCTTGCGCGGGGGTCATGACGCGCTTCTGGTCTCCGACGTCGCCGTCCGCGAAGCGAACGCCCGGGGTTACGGTCAAAAATTCGCTTCCGCAAACCTCGTGAACTTTTCCCGCTTCGAGCGGCGAGCAGACAACGCCGTCAAGCCCCGCTTTTTTCGCGTTGAGCGCATAGTGCATTACGACTTTGTCAATCGGCTCGTGAATCAAAAGGTCTTTTTCCATGCTTTCCTGGCTTGTGGATGTAAGCTGAGTGACGGCGATGAGCAGCGGACGGCTGCCGTCGGGTCTTGTCAGTCCTTCGAGGGCGGCCTCCATCATTGCGGTTGTTCCGCCGGCGTGAAGGTTGCAAATATCAACGTCCAGTCCCGAAAGGACAGCCATCGCTTTTTTGACCGTGTTCGGAATGTCGTGAAGCTTCAGGTCAAGAAAGATTTTGTGACCCCTCTTTTTGATTTCGTGAATTATTGACGGTCCTTCGGCGTAAAAAAGCTCCATGCCGATTTTGACAAACGGTTTCCTGCCGCTGAATTTGTCAAGAAACTCAATGGTTTTTTCTTTGCTTGAAAAGTCGCAGGCTATGATAACGTCCTTACCCATGGTTAACTCCTCCTATAATGTCGCTCAAATTGTTAATTTTATATTTATCCATGACTGACGGCAGTTTTTCAATAATGTCGCGGCAAACGAACGGGTCAACGAGATTTGCTGCGCCGATCTCGACAGCTGTTGCTCCGGCGAGCATCATTTCGATAACGTCCTCCGCCGAGCAGACGCCGCCCATTCCTATAACGGGAACCTTCACGGCGTTCGCAACCTGATAAACCATTCTTACCGCCACGGGGAAAATTGCCGGGCCGGAAAAGCCGCCCATTTTGTTTGCAATCACCGGCTTTTTCGTTTTGAGGTCGATTCTCATGCCGAGCAGCGTGTTGATAAGGCTGATGCCGTCAGCGCCCGCGCTTTCGCATTCTTTTGCAATACTCACGATGTCGGTGACGTTTGGCGAAAGCTTGACAATGACCGGCTTTGTTGTAGCTTTCTTGACGGCTTCGACAACCTTAGCCGCCTCTTTCGGATCCGTTCCGAAGCTCATTCCGCCGCCGTGAACATTCGGACAGCTTACGTTAACTTCAAACCAGCCGATCTGCTCCTGAGAGTCAAGCCTTTCGCAGGTATAGGCGTAATCTTCGACCGAAAAGCCGCTGACGTTTGCCATGACTTTTTTGCCGAAACAACGGCTGAGTTTTGGAAGTTCTTGGGAGATGACCTTTTCAACGCCCGGGTTTTGGAGTCCGACCGCATTGATCATGCCTGCGGTGCATTCCGCTATTCGCGGCGTTTCGTTTCCGAAGCGGGGTTCTTTTGTTGTGCCTTTGAACGAAAAGGTGCCAAGGCAGTTTATGTCGTAAAGTTCCGCAAATTCGTAACCGAAGCCGAATGTTCCGGAGGCGGGTATGATGGGGTTGTCAATTTCCGTTCCGCATAAGTTCACGCTCAGTCTTCCCAAAGTATCTCCTCCTTTTTCAAAACGGGTCCGTCTTTGCAAATTCTTTTGTATCCTGTGATTGTTTTGCACGAACAGCCCATGCACGCGCCGAAGCCGCAGCCCATTCTTTCTTCAAAGCTGAACTGTCCGTCGGTTTTTGTTGCTTTGAAAACGGCTTTGAGCATCGGCTCGGGACCGCAGGTATAAAAGTAGCTGTAATTTTCGCCGAGGGCGTCGGTTACAAAACCTCTGGTTCCGTAGCTGCCGTCTGCCGTTGTAACGGTAACATTACAGCCGAGAGCGCGAAACTCATCTTCGAGAAAAACTTCGCTTTCGGTGTTAAAACCGAGAATGACGCTGACCTTTTTCCCTTGGCGCGAAAGTTCTTTTGCCGCCATGTAAAGCGGGGGAACACCGACACCGCCGCCGATGAGCAGCGGTTCTTCGCCCGAAAGCGAAAGGTCGTAGCCGTTTCCGAGGCCGGTCAAAACGTCAAGCTTTTCTTTCGGTTTCATTTTTGACATCAGCTCTGTGCCGTTTCCGACAACTTTGTAAATTATGCTCACCGTGTTTTCTTCAACGTCGCAAACCGATATCGGACGGCGAAGAAAGAACGAGTCGAGCTTGATGTTTATGAACTGACCGCAGGCAGTGATGTCGCTCACGTCACCCGCAAGGCGCATTTTGAAAACGTTTTCGGTGAGCCGGCTGTTTTCGATTATTTCAAAAATTCCCTGTTTCATTTTGCTCCTTTTAAGAATCAATCGTTGAAATTGTGAGCGTTGTTTCTTCGAGAACGTCAAGAAGAACTCTCACGGTGTCAAGCGAGGTGAAAATCGTGACGTTGTTTTCCGTTGCAAGGCGGCGAATTTTCATGCCGTCGCTTTCCTGCGATGAAGCTCCTATGTCGCGCGTGTTGATAACATAGGCAATATGACCCTGCCTAATGGCGTCGGGAATTTCTTCGCTGCCGTTGCTGATTTTTTCAAGAACGTGGGTGCGAATTCCGTTTTCTTTGAGGAAGGCCGCTGTGCCTTCGGTTGCAAGAATGTTGAAGCCGAGGTTATAGAAGCGGCGAATGAGAGGAAGCGCTTCGTCCTTGTCTTTGTCGGATATCGTCGCAAAAACGGAGCCGTAGTTTTGAAGGTGAGTTCCGGCTGCCTGCAACGCTTTGTAAAGCGCGCGGTTGAGCTTGTCGTCGTAGCCGATCGCTTCGCCGGTAGATTTCATCTCGGGCGAAAGGTAAGCGTCGAGACCCTTGATTTTGTTGAAGGAAAAGACAGGAACCTTGACGTAGTGGCGCTTTTTCTCTTCGGGATAGATGTCAAAAATTCCCTGCTCCTTGAGCGTCTTTCCGAGAATTACCTCCGTTGCGATGTCCGCAAGGCTGTAAC
>CAYOEN010000025.1:10916-13262 GCA_964403085.1 uncultured Faecalibacterium sp.
GCCTTTGAAAGGAAGGGAACGGTTCTTGAAGAGCGCGGGTTGACTTCGATGATATAAACGTCGTCGTTTTTGTCAACGATGAACTGGATGTTGTAAAGACCGATTATTCCGATTCCGAGGCCGAGCTTCTTTGCGTATTGGAGGATGATTCCCTTGACCTTGTTCGAAATGCTGAATGTCGGATAAACGCTTATCGAGTCGCCCGAATGGATTCCCGTGCGTTCAACGAGCTCCATGATTCCGGGAACAAAAACGTCCCTGCCGTCGCAGATTGCGTCAACCTCAACCTCTTTGCCCTGGATGTATTTGTCAACGAGAACGGGCTTGTCGGCGTCAATTTCAACCGCCGTCTTGAGATAGTGGCGAAGCTGGGCTTCGTCCGCAACGATTTGCATTGCTCTTCCGCCGAGAACAAAGCTCGGGCGAACGAGAACCGGATAGCCGATCTCTGCCGCTGCGGCAACGCCGTCTTCGATTCTGGTGACGGCCTTTCCCTTGGGCTGAGGAATGTGCAACTGTTCGAGAATCTTTTCAAAGCTGTCGCGGTTTTCCGCGCGTTCGATTGCGTCGCAGTCGGTACCGATAATTTTTACGCCTCTTTCCATGAGCGGCTCGGCGAGATTGATAGCTGTTTGACCGCCGAGCGAAGCGATGACGCCTTCCGGTTTTTCGAAGTCGATTATCGCCATAACGTCTTCCGGGGTCAGCGGCTCGAAATAAAGCTTGTCTGCCGTGGTGTAATCGGTTGAAACCGTCTCCGGGTTGTTGTTGATTATGATGGCTTCGTAACCCGCGCGGCGAATTGTCTGTACCGCGTGGACGGTTGAGTAGTCGAATTCAACGCCCTGACCGATGCGGATCGGACCCGCGCCGAGAACAACGATTTTCTTTTTGTCGGTCAGGCGCGAAGCGTTCTCTCCGGTGTAGGAAGAATAAAGATAAGCGATATACTTTCCGGTGTGGAGCGTGTCTACCATTTTGAATATCGGCACAATGCCGTTTTCTTTTCTGAGCGCGTAAAGCTCGGTTTCTTTCACGTTCCAAACGGAGGCGATGTATTCGTCCGAAAAGCCGAGCGTTTTTGCGCTTCTGAGAACATCGACATCACCCTTTTTCGCCGAAAGTTCTTTTTCGGTTTTAACGATGCGCTCGAACGCTTCGAGGAAGAGGGAAGTTATCATCGTTGCCTTGTGAAGCTTTTCGATTGGGGTGTTTCTGCGCAACAGCTCGAAGACAGCGTAGATGTTGTCGTCTTTGAATTCGCCGATGTAATCGAAGAGCTCTTTGTCTTTCATGTTGTCGAATTTTGCAATTCTGAAATGGCAAACACCCGTTTCGAGCGAACGCACCGATTTGAGCAGGCATTCCTCGAGCGTCGAACCGATGCCCATAACTTCGCCGGTGGCTTTCATTTGTGTGCCGAGAGTGTTGGGCGCGTCCGCGAATTTATCGAACGGAAAGCGCGGGAATTTCGCAACGATGTAATCGAGGCTCGGCTCGATTGCAGCCGTGCCTCCGGCAACGGGAATTTCTTCGAGCGCCATGCCGAGGGCGATTTTTGCCGTCACTCTCGCAATGGGATAGCCGCTCGCCTTCGAAGCCAGCGCGGAAGAACGTGAAACGCGGGGGTTGACTTCGATGAGGTAGTATTCGCTTGAATAAGGGTTGAGCGCGAATTGAACGTTGCAACCGCCTTCGATTTTCAGCTCGCGAATGATTTTGATTGCGCTGTCGTTGAGCATTTTGAGATCGTGGTCGTTCAGAGAAAGAATCGGAGCGACAACAGCCGAGTCGCCGGTGTGAACGCCGACCGGGTCAATGTTTTCCATTCCGCAAATCGTTATCGCGTGGTCGTTGGAGTCGCGCATAACTTCGAACTCGATTTCCTTGTATCCTTTGACGCTTTTTTCAACAAGAACCTGATGAACGGGCGAAAGCTTGAAAGCGTTCAAACCGATTTCAAAAAGCTCTTCTTCGTTGTTCGCGAAGCCGCCGCCGGTTCCGCCGAGCGTGAACGCCGGGCGAAGAACGACTGGATATCCGATCTCTTTGGCTGCCGCCTTCGCTTCTTCAATTCCATAGGTGACTTTTGAAGGGATAACAGGTTCGCCGATCGCTTCGCACATTTCCTTGAAAAGCTCTCTGTCTTCGGCGCGCTCGATGCTGTCGCTTTTTGTTCCGAGCAGCTCAACGCCGCATTCTTTCAAAACGCCCTTCTTTTCAAGCTGCATCGCGAGGTTAAGACCCGTCTGTCCGCCGATTCCGGGAACGATTGCGTCCGGGCGCTCGTAGCGAAGAATTTTTGCGATATATTCAAGAGTCAGGGGCTCCATGTAAACCTTGTCT
>CAYOEN010000026.1:0-11494 GCA_964403085.1 uncultured Faecalibacterium sp.
CGCGCGAAAAGCTCAACAGCCGCGTTGAAAACGGATATATCGTTTTCGAAACGACTCATTTCAGTTACTACGCCGTTGTTGAAGAAACCGAGGCCGAGCCCACACCCGAACCTCAGCCCGAGCCTCAACCTGAGCCTCAGCCCGAGCCCACAAACCCGAGCGCAAACTGCTCTTGTAATTGCCACAAAAAGGGCATAAAGAAACTCGTCTTCAAGATTGTTCTCATCTTCCAGAGAATATTCAAGAAGAACAAAACCTGCAAATGCGGCGCAAGACATTATTGATAATCAACAACACACCCCGACTGTCATGAAGATGGTCGGGGTGATTTATTTTGCCGTTAAAAAATCATTTTTGAAATTCATTTGCCGAAGTTGAAAAATAATTACGAAAATGCGTCCGATATAGATAAATATTTAAGTTCTTTAATTTTTTTTAAATATTCTATTGACATTTGTCTGTTCACATTGTACAATGGTTACGTTGAAAAATTGTGAATATTTCCCAAAATTCAATTATCGGAGCGTGTTTTTTTATGAAAAAAAGAATACTTTGCCTGCTTCTTTCCGCGGTGTTGCTCGTCACGGTTTTGCCGTTTTCCGCTTTCGCTAAGGAAGAAACCTGTCCCGTTGTTATTGATTCGGGATACATGACCTCTCAAATCTTCCTTTTCGATGACGAGGGCAACATAGAAAAACGAATTTGGGATCTTGATATCCTTTCGATTTTGAAACAGCTCGTTCGCCAGACACCCGGCCTTCTTGAAGGCGCTGCCGAATATATGGAAAGCCGAAGCATGGAAACTCTCACTAAAGAGTTTTCGCTTTCTGTCTATAATATTCTTGAACCGATGCGCCGCGAAGCGAACGGAACGCCCGCTTATAACACAGGCGTTTGGCCGACTTCTGCGAAAGAAAGCAATATGCAGTATATCTACGATAACATGGATAAAATCGAGTATCTCGAGGGAACTATTCATGAAGAAGCGTATATTGACCGCCTTTGCGGACAGGTGGGCGCCGAAAACGTTTTTCAATTTTGCGTTGACTGGCGTCAAGAGATAATCTACTGCGCGCGTGACCTTGGCGAATATATTAACGACGTTCTTTCTTACACAGGCGCAAAAAAGGTCAATATCCTCAGTGAGAGCCACGGAGGTCAAACAGCGGGAACTTATATCGCCCTTTGCTCGCTTGTTGAAAAGGGCGGCGAAGCGGCGAGGGAACTTGCCTCTCTTCTCGATATGACCGAGCAGGAGCTTAAAGAATGTTTTAACCTTGACAACATCAATAACGCCGTTTTGAATTCACCGGCCATCGGCGGCGTTCAAATTGCGTATGACTTCCTGTCGTGCTCGGTGCATCTTGACCTTCCGACCATCATTGAGCTCGTTCAGGGAATGAATCCGTATTTCTTTATCGCCGGAACGGAAGGTTATGTTTCGGAAAGCGATTTGGAATGGCTGCTCTTTTTTGCGAAGTTTGACCGAATTAACGAGCTTGTTAACCTTTGCCTTGCGAGCGAAAACCTTTCGTCAACGCTGATTTCCTTCGGAAGCTTGTGGGATTTTGTCGATGTCGAACATTATGACGAGATAAGGCAAAAATATATCACCGACGAAGAAAAGGCAGCCGCCTATGCGCCTATGCTCAAAAATACGGACTTCGCTCATTATACCGTCATGCCGCAGCTTGACACCTTGCTTTCTTACGCGAGGGATAACGGCGTCAATGTAAGCATAATCTGCGGAACAGGCGTTGCCACCGCAACCGGTTCTTCCGCCGCCGGGGACAGCATAATTGCGGCGAAGACCGCCTCCGGCGCAAAAGTTACCGATTATGGCTATCGCTTCGCGAACGGCTATACCACCGACCTCACGGATAGTCAGGTCAATTGCACCGACAAGACCCATAACCACGTTTCTCCGGGAATGGATCTTGACGCGTCATATGCTTATCTTCCGGATAACACCTGGTTCATCGAAGGTCAATATCACGCACAGTATGCCTTTGATGAATACGCGGCGTCGCTTACCGACAAACTCCTGCTTACCGACGAACTCGAAAACGTTTATTCCGACCCGACTTATCCCCAGTTTGAAACCACTTATAACGCGAAATACGGCGTTCACGCACAGTTTGACGCTTCGTCATACGGCTTTGTTTCCTCTCGTGACACCACTCTTGTCATTGAAAATATCTCTGCGAAAAGCGGACTTGAACTTGTTGCGATTGAGGTCGAAGGAGCCGACGTTCAATTCGACTCCGTTGCCGGAAAGAAAATAGCTCTCGGCGAAAAGCTCAGCGTTCCTCTTTCCGTTCCGATCACCGACGGCGGAAAGACAAATTTCACCGTTACCGTTTATTACCTTAAAGATAACGCTGTTTTTTCAATCGGAATGAGGCGTTTTAACTTCACAGTCAACGGAGAAGAAAACGTTGCCTTTGACGCCTCTTCGCCGATCGTGGCGGCGAACGTCAAGCCCGTTTATATCACGGCGGACGATGTCAAATCTGCGCTTTCGAACTTCGGCGCCGCCGTTCTCGCGAAAGCCCTTGTTCTCACGTTCAGGCGAACTTTAAATCTTGCGCGCCTTTCGTTTTTGGAAGAGCTCAAGTGAAAAAACGAAAAACCACTCGATTCATTCGGGTGGTTTTGTTTTTTTGCCCGCAACTCTTTATTTTTATAAAATTATGTGGTACAATATCAAACAGAACATTTGTTTTCTTTGCGAGGTGAATGACATATGGATCAATTTAAACTCGTTTCAAAATATAAGCCAACAGGTGACCAGCCGCAGGCTATCGAAAAACTCGTTGCCGGAATTAAAAACGGCGATATGGAGCAGACCCTTATGGGTGTCACCGGCTCAGGAAAGACCTTTACAATGGCTAATATAATCGCAAAATTAAACAGACCGACACTTGTTCTTGCTCATAACAAAACGCTGGCTGCCCAGCTTTGTTCCGAATTTAAAGAGTTCTTTCCCGAAAACGCGGTTGAATATTTTGTCTCTTATTACGACTATTATCAACCGGAAGCTTATATTCCGACAACAGACACATACATCGAAAAAGACTCGGCGGTCAACGATGAAATCGACAAACTGCGCCATTCGGCGACCTCCGCTCTTTCCGAAAGGCGCGATGTTATAATCGTTGCCAGCGTTTCTTGCATATATACGCTCGGCGACCCGATTGATTATCGCAGCATGGTAATTTCCCTGCGCCCCGGAATGGAAAAAAGTCGCGATGAATTAATTGAAAAACTGACGGAAATTCAATACGAACGAAACGACGTAAATTTTATACGAAACAAGTTTCGGGTTCGCGGCGATGTTGTCGAAATATATCCTGTCTATTCAAACGACATTGCAATAAGAGTCGAGTTCTTTGGCGATGAAATTGACCGCTTGTGTGAAATTAACCCCCTGACGGGAGAAATCATATCAACTCTTTCTCATGTTGCCGTTTATCCCGCTTCGCATTACGTTGTCGGTCGCGAAAAAATGGAACGCGCAATCACCGAAATTCACGAAGAAATGGAAAAACGAGCCGAAGAATTCACGAGAGAAGGGAAGCTGCTTGAAGCCCAGAGAATTCGTCAACGGACAAGCTACGACCTTGAAATGCTGCGCGAGACCGGTTTTTGCAAAGGCATTGAAAACTATTCGCGCGTCATGTCCGGCCGCCCCGAGGGGTCAAGTCCGTTCACTTTGCTGCATTATTTTCCCGATGATTTTCTTTTGTTTGTTGATGAGTCGCACGTTACCTTGCCGCAAGTCAGAGCGATGTATGCCGGCGACCGCGCAAGGAAAGAAAGCCTGATTGACTTCGGCTTTCGTCTTCCTTCGGCTTATGATAACAGACCGCTTAGATTCGATGAATTTTATGATATCGTCAAGCAAAAAATATTCGTGAGCGCAACACCGGGCGAATTTGAAAAAGAAAAGAGCGCGCAAATTGTTGAACAGATCATAAGACCGACAGGTCTGCTTGACCCGCAAATTTCCGTGAGACCGACCGAAGGTCAAATCGACGACCTTGTCGGTGAAATTCTTGAACGCACTGCGCGGAAAGAAAGGGTCCTTATAACGACGCTGACAAAAAAGATGGCGGAATCTCTCACCGATTACCTTTCAAATCTCGACATCAATGTTCGATATATGCATTATGATATTGATACCATCGAACGCATGGAAATTATTCGCGACCTGAGGCTTGGCGAAACCGATGTTCTTGTCGGAATCAATCTTCTCAGAGAAGGACTTGACATTCCCGAAGTTTCGCTCGTTGCGATACTCGACGCCGACAAGGAAGGCTTTCTGCGCTCCGAAACCTCTCTTGTTCAAACAATAGGTCGAGCTGCCCGAAACGCCAACGGCGAGGTAATAATGTATGCTGACAGCGTGACCCCGTCAATGGAGCGCGCCATAACCGAAACCGAGCGAAGAAGAAAAATACAAAACGAATATAACAAAGAAAACGGCATAACGCCGAAAACAATAGTTAAGGACGTTCATGAGGTTCTTGAAATATCTTCAAAGCGCACCGACGACGAAAAAAGCTTCAGACGTATGTCCCGCCTTGAAAGGGAGCAGGTAATAAAACAGCTCACGGCGGAAATGCGTGCGGCGGCAAAAATTCTCGAGTTTGAACACGCTGCCTTTTTGCGCGACAAGATAGAAAAACTTAAATCATTAAAATGAGGTGACAAGGCGTGGCGGAAAAAAACATATATATCAAAGGCGCAAGGGAACACAATTTGAAAAACATTGACCTTGTTTTGCCGCGCGATAAAATGATAGTATTCACGGGACTTTCCGGGTCGGGAAAGTCTTCGCTTGCGTTCGACACCATATATGCCGAAGGTCAGAGAAGATATGTTGAATCCCTCTCTTCATATGCGAGGCAATTTCTCGGTCAAATGGAAAAGCCCGACGTCGATTTGATTGACGGGCTTTCTCCGGCGATATCAATCGACCAGAAAACAACGTCAAAAAATCCGCGCTCAACAGTCGGAACCATCACGGAGGTTTATGACTATTTGAGGCTCCTTTTCGCGAGAATAGGCGTTCCGCACTGTACCGTTTGCGGAAGGGAGATAAAGCCCCAAACGGTGGACGTTATTGTCGATAAAATTATGCTCTTTGATGAAGGAACGAAATTTCAGCTCCTTTCTCCAATCGCTCGCGGAAAGAAGGGCGAATTTGTTAAAGAGCTTGAACAAATCCGAAAAAGCGGCTTTGTCAGAGTGAGAATAGACGGAATAATTTACGATTTATCGGAGCAAATCAAGCTTGAAAAAAACAAAAAGCATAACATTGAGGTCGTTGTTGACAGGCTTGTTATGAAAGACTCAATACGCTCAAGGCTTGCAGACTCGGTTGAAACAGCGACAAAGCTTTCGGGCGGTCTTCTTCTTGTTGAACGTCCCGGTGTTGACGAACAGCTTTTTTCTTTGAATTATGCCTGTCCCGAACACGGAATAAGCTTTGACGAGCTAACACCGAGAATGTTTTCCTTTAACAATCCGTTTGGCGCTTGCAAAAAGTGTTCCGGTTTGGGCGTATTTATGAAAATATCGGAGCGCAAAGTCATTCCCGACCGCACTCTTTCGATAAAGCAGGGGGCAATACACGCTCACGGTTGGGGGAATGTCGGCAATGACAATTCAATCGCCGCCATGTATTATAAAGCGCTCGGAAAGAAATTCGGCTTCGATCTCAATACGCCGATAAATGAAATGAGCGATGAAGCCGTCAACGCGATTCTTTACGGCACGAACGGCGAAAAAATGAAAATGGAACGCCCAACGTCTTTTGGCGGCGGTATGTATTATACAGACTTTGAGGGCGTTATCAACAATATACAGCGCCGATATAACGAGTCAACTAGCGAAGCTTCGCGCGGCGAAATTGAGCAGTTGATGACTACCGAAAAATGTCCCGACTGCGGCGGAGCGAGACTTTCCAAAGAAGCGCTCAGCGTCACGGTTGGCGGAAGGAATATCGACAGCGTAGCTAACCTTTCAATTGATAAGGCACTTGAATTCACCGAATCGTTAAGCACCTCTTTGAATGAGCGCGAATTGATGATCGGAAGAATAATCCTTAAAGAAATTGCCGACAGATTGCGCTTTCTGTCTTCCGTCGGTCTCGGTTATCTTACACTGGCTCGTTCGGCTGCCACTCTTTCCGGCGGCGAAAGCCAACGTATCCGCCTTGCAACTCAGCTCGGAACGTCGCTCATGGGTGTTTTGTATATTCTTGACGAACCTTCAATCGGGTTGCATCAGCGAGACAACGAAAAGCTTATCGCAACACTCAGGCATTTAAGAGATCTCGGTAACACCCTGATAGTTGTCGAACACGATGAGGACACCATGCGAAGCGCCGATCATATTGTTGACTTCGGCCCTGCCGCAGGTGTGAACGGCGGCGAGATTATATGCAGCGGAAGCATTGAAGACATAATTTCCTGTGAAAGTTCCGTAACCGGACAATATCTTTGCGGAAAGAAAAAAATTCCCGTTCCTTCGAAAAGAAGAAACGGAAACGGAAAGTTTTTGCGTATACTTAAAGCTTCCGAAAACAATCTTAAAAACATTGATGTTACAATTCCGCTCGGTGAATTTGTTTGCGTGACCGGCGTTTCCGGCTCGGGAAAATCGTCTTTGATAAACGAAATATTATATAAGCACCTTGCTTCCGAATTGAACAACGCAAAAAAGTTCCCCGGAAAATTTGAAAAATTTGAAGGCGTCGAAAATCTCGACAAGATAATCAGCATTGATCAATCACCTATCGGCAGGACGCCTCGCTCCAATCCGGCAACTTATACCGGCGTTTTTAACGATATACGCGACCTGTTTGCGAACACGGTTGACGCAAAAATGAAAGGCTATTCCGCGAGTCGTTTTTCCTTCAACGTTAAAGGCGGCAGGTGCGAAGCCTGTAGCGGTGACGGTATCGTAAAAATCGAAATGCACTTTTTGGCGGATATTTTCGTTCCCTGTGATGTTTGCAAAGGGAAAAGATATAACAGCGAAACGCTTTCGGTTAAGTACAAGGGAAAATCAATTTATGACGTTCTTGAAATGACGGTCGTCGAAGGAATGAACTTTTTTGAAAACATTCCGAAAATATATAACAAGCTCAAAACTTTGTATGATGTCGGTCTTGGATATATCAAGATCGGTCAACCGGCGACAACGCTTTCAGGTGGCGAAGCGCAGCGCGTCAAGCTTTCGACCGAACTTTCAAAAAGACCGACCGGAAAAACGGTTTATGTTCTTGACGAACCCACAACAGGTCTTCACACGGCCGACGTTCACCGACTGGTAAATGTTCTCCACGCACTCGTCGATGCGGGCAATTCCGTCATTGTTATCGAACACAATCTCGACCTCATTAAAACCGCGGATCATATAATCGATCTCGGTCCCGAAGGCGGTGACGGCGGCGGATACATTGTTGCCGAGGGAACACCGGAGCAGATTGTCGAAGTTGAAGCTTCGTATACCGGACAATATTTGAAAAAAATGCTTTAACAGCAGGATGTCACAGTTAACAGAGCTGCCATTTCGGCGGCTCTGTGTTTTTTGCTTAAGGTTTTTGTTTTACAATTGTAATATTTCCGTAATGCTTTTGCTCGCGAATCTTAATTTCTTTCGGATATACTGAAATCATTCAAATAAGATACGAGGTGAAGCAAATGGAAAAAATCTTTACAGCTGCCGATCTTTCAAAAGAATACGGAGGTTTTTCGGCGTTGTCAAATCTCTCGATTAACGTTGAAAAGGGCGCGATATACGGACTGATAGGCAAAAACGGCGCCGGCAAAACCACATTGATACGCCTGCTTTGCGGTTTGCAGGAACCGACAGGCGGTGAGTTCGCTCTCTTTGGCGCGCGTTCGGGCACAAGGGATATCTATCTTGCGCGAAGGAAAATCGGCGCGCTGATTGAAACGCCCGCTATTTATAATGACATGACTGTTTTTGACAACCTTTCGCAACAGGCAAAACTTTTGGGCGTAAAAGGACACGAAAGGATCGACGAGGTGCTCGCACTTCTCGGGCTTAAGGACGCGGAAAAAAAGAACGCCGGTCGTCTTTCTTTGGGAATGCGACAAAGGCTGGCGATAGCTATTGCGCTGCTTTCGCAACCGGAATTTTTGATTCTTGACGAACCGATGAACGGACTTGATCCGCAGGGGATCATAGAGTTGCGAGAGTTGCTTTTGCGTTTGAACCGAGAAAAGGGAACAACGATTTTGATATCGAGCCATATCCTTGACGAGCTTGCGAAAATAGCAACGCACTACGGCTTTATTGACAACGGCAAAATGGTCAAAGAAATAAGCAGCGAAGAACTTCAAAACCAAAGAAAAAAGCGAACTGTCGTTGTGGTTAATGAAACCGCTGTCTTGCTTGCTGTCCTTCGTGAACTTGGTCTTAAGTATTCTTTGAAAGACTCGGCGGTTGAAATTTTCGGAAACTTTGACCTTTCAAGGCTCATTGCTCTTCTCAGCGAAAGAGGGTGCTTGATCAAAGAAATCAAAGAAAAAACCGAAAGTCTTGAAGATTATTATATTGATCTTGTCGGAGGTGAAAAACAATGAAAAATCTACTGAAAGCGGACTTTTCCCGACTTTTGAAAAACAAGGCGTTTCTTTTTACTGCCGTCATTACGTTGGCCATATCGCTTTATTATGCAATAAGCGCTCATCAGGATATGATTAAAGCGCAAGGGTCGATTAATTATTATCCGCTTGAGTTTATCCCCGCAATAGCTTTTCTGGTTGCAATATGCACCGCGTTCTTTTCCGGCAGTAATTTCAGCAGTCACACGGTTAGAAACAAGTTGAGCTGCGGTTATTCGAAAGTGCAGATATATCTTTCAAACAGCATAGTTTCCGCCGTCGTTTCCGTGCTTTATTGCGCGATATATTCGATAGTCGGAATAGATCTGATAAAACATGATGTCATCTCCGCAGGCGTGTTTTTTGCAATGATTTCGATTGGCGCTCTCTCGATAATTGCGGCGGGTGCCATGGCAACATTTTTCGCTTTTATTATCCGCGGCAAGGCGGTGCCGGGTGTGCTGGTCGTCCTTTTGCTTGCGGGAATGATGTTTCTTTCTTCCTATCTCGGTTCAAAACTCGGAGAGCCTGAATTTATATACGAGATGGTTGCCGCCAACACAACTTCGAACGCCGCTTCCCTTGTTAAGAGCAACGTCTCAAATATTGAAGAGGTAACCGGTGTAACAGGTTTTTCCGACGATGAAACTTACAATGTGGTCACAAGTCCGAATCCGAACTATCTGACAGGGAACAAGAAGGAAATTATTCAGTTGATTTCCGAACTTATCCCGACTTCACATTTGACCGTTGTTTCGAATATCAGCGTTTCTCTCAATGACGAAGACGGAATATATTTCACCCCTCATTACAGTGACAATATTAAAATCGAAAAAGCGACCGATGTTTATAAATATTCCGACGTTTATTATAGCCTCGGTTTTCTAATCTTTCTCACCGCTTTGGGCGCAGTCATTTTTAAAAGAGAGCAGCTTTCGTGACTTCCGGAAAGTTTTCAAAAAAAGTTTCCAAAAGACTTGACTTTTGAACCCGTAGTCAGTATAATATCCAGGTGGTTAAAACACATCCGGGTGTAGCGCAGCTTGGTAGCGCGCTTGACTGGGGGTCAAGAGGCCGCAGGTTCAAGTCCTGTCACTCGGACCACAGTAGTCCGAAACCGTTATTCAATCGGTTTCGGACTTTTCCTTTTTACGAAAAGATCATATAACCTTTCCGTTGCTTTCATCGAACGTATTCTCCCTGCAAATTAAAATTGTGCATCAGGGGGCCCGAGCCTTTTCCCAAGTCCAGCATGGCAGACAGCGCACCGGAAACATACTTTTTGGCTTTCATCACGGATTCCTCTAAAGAGTAACCCTTTGCAAGACCTGCGGCAATGGCGGAGGAAAGGGTGCAGCCTGTTCCGTGCGTGTTGGGATTATTTATTCGCTTTCCCTCGAATCGGCGCACGGAGCCGTTTGAATAAAGCAAATCGTTGGCATCGTTGATGCTGTGACCGCCTTTTAAGAGAACAGCACAGCCGTATGTATCTCCGATATATTTGGCGGTCTTTTGCATATCTTCTTTGCTGCGAATGGTCATACCGGATAAGACCTCCGCTTCGGGGATGTTGGGCGTGATCAATGTTGCAAGCGGAAGCAGTTTCGCCGCAAGGGTCTGAACCGCATCGGTTTTGATCAGCGAAGAACCGACGGTTGCCACCATCACGGGATCGACCACAATGTTCTTTGCTTCGTAATATTGCAGCCGTTCAGCAATCACGTTGATCAATTCCGTGGAAGATACCATGCCGATTTTTACCGCATCGGGAACAATATCTTCAAAGATAGCATCCAGTTGCTCTTTCAAAAATTCAGGTGTAGATTCCTGAATCGCTCTTACGCCGGTGGTGTTCTGTGCTGTCAATGCGGTAATCGCGCTCATGGCATAAACTCCATTCATGGTCATCGTCTTGATGTCTGCTTGAATACCGGCGCCTCCGCTGCAATCACTTCCTGCAATGGTTAATGTTGTTTTCATTTGCATAATTTCAGTTCCTCTGCTCTTGTTTTAAGTTCCGTTGCCGCCTTCTTCGGATCGTCTGCTTTCATAATGGCAGAAACCACGCAGATACCGGCAATGGGGATGCCTTCCAGGACATCAATGTTGTCTTTGTTCAAGCCGCCAATGGCGTTTGCGGGGATGGGGACGGCGTTGCAAATATCTCGAAGCGTATCGGTAGAAGTAAGAACTGTCTTTACTTTGGTGGTCGTGGGATAAATCGCACCTATGCCAAGATAATCCGCGCCCTGTTCATAAGCTTCTTTTGCCCACGGCACTGTCTTTGCCGTTGCACCCACGATTTTGTCCTTGCCCATAAGTTTTCTTGCAATCGCCACGGGCATATCCGATGCCCCTACATGAACGCCTTCGGCATCAATGGCAAGTGCCACATCCACACGGTCATCAATAATCAGAGGAACATCATAGCGTTTGGCAATGGTGTGTACCTTTTCGGCAAGTTCTATATATTCTCGGGTGCTGCGGTTCTTTTCCCGAAGCTGCATCAGCGTTACGCCGCCCATGAGCGCCTGCTCCACACGGCAAAGAAATTCTTCCTCGGTGTAGTTCGTACTATCGGTTATAAAATATAAACTCGGATCAAAGTTCATTGTTTTCACTCCTTACACATACAGATAGTCGTTGAGAACCGGCTGCAAGCCTTCCTCGGATATATCCCGATACATCTTGACGAGACTGCGATTGTCGTCAATTTCAAACTGTTCGTCACCCTGCGGTGCATCTGTTTCGGTTCCGTTGTATTTGCTGTCGTGATCGCCGATACCTGTTGATACACCGGCAGAAACCTTTGTGGCGGCGATTTTTACAATGCCGTTGCGAAAATCTGC
>CAYOEN010000027.1:0-11362 GCA_964403085.1 uncultured Faecalibacterium sp.
AAAAAACCTCTTTTGCCACGAAAGACAAAAGAGGTTTTTTGAATGATGCGTTCCTTGCGGAACATGATGCGCACTGCGTGCGTGAGAGGAACGCATCGCATCACTTATCACAGCATAGCGACATCACCTATCACTTAATATTGTCGCTATTGCCGCAATTAACGATATTGATCTCGCAACCTCCCTATCCGAGAGAGAATAATCCGGGCGCTTTTCTCACCGCACTCTACGCACAAAAAACCTCTTTTGCCACGAAAGACAAAAGAGGTTTTTTGAATGATGCGTTCCTTGCGGAACATGATGCGCACTGCGTGCGTGAGGCAGATTTTACATACCATTGAAAACAAAACCGAATTGTGTTACAATTATAAACAACGATATGACATTTTTCGTTGCAGCGCCTTCTTTTTCAAAAAAGAACCGCTGTCAACGTCGCCGTTGTTTAACTTTTTCTGTTGACGGAGGAAGCCGATGAAAGCATTGACCTATATTGAACGCGGAAAGTTTGCCCTGACGGATAAACCGAAGCCCGAAATAATTGATTCGCGGGACGCTGTTGTCCGTGTGACGTTGAGCAGCATTTGCACAAGTGACCTACATATAAAGCACGGCTCCGTGCCGAAAGCCGTTCCAGGAATTACCGTCGGTCACGAGATGGTGGGCGTTGTTGAAGAGGTTGGCGCGGACGTGACAACCGTCAAACCGGGCGACAGGGTGACGGTCAACGTTGAAACTTTTTGCGGTGAATGCTTCTTTTGCAAAAACAGTTATGTGAATAATTGTACCGACAAAAACGGCGGTTGGGCGCTCGGCTGTCGCATTGACGGCGGTCAAGCCGAATTTGTTCGCGTGCCTTATGCAGACTGCGGACTTGACAGAATACCCGATAAGGTTACGGATGAACAGGCTTTGTTTGTTGGCGATATTCTTGCAACCGGCTTTTGGGCGACTCGAATTTCCGAAATTAAAAGCGAAGACACCGTTCTTATTATCGGCGCAGGTCCGACAGGCATTTGTACGTTGCTTTGCGTAATGCTGAAAGCGCCGAAACGAATAATCGTCTGTGAAAAAGATCCGTTAAGAGCGCAGTTCGTTCGGGAAAGATATCCCGAAGTGTTGCTTTGCGAACCTGAGGAATGCGAAAAATTTGTTCGCGCAAATTCCGACCATGGCGGCGCGGATGTGGTTCTGGAGGTTGCTGGGGCGAAGGATACCTTCGCTCTCGCGTGGGAATGCGCCAGACCCAACGCCGTTGTAACGGTGGTCGCTCTTTATGACGAGGCGCAAATTCTTCCGCTTCCGGATATGTATGGCAAGAACCTCATCTTCAAGACCGGTGGCGTGGACGGATGCGATTGCGGCGAAATTCTCAGCCTTATAGAGCAGGGAAAAATTGACACAACGCCGCTTATCACTCACAGATTTTCTCTTGCGGATATCGAAGAAGCGTACCGAATTTTTGAAAACAGACTTGACGGCGTCGTTAAAATCGCCGTCACGGAGTAAGCGAGGAAGGGAAAAATGCAAATTAATTTTAAAAAGCTCACTGCCGAAAGTGAAGACCTCAATATTTTCACCGAAATGAATGACGAAGCGTTTCCTCCTTCGGAACGCATGAGCATGGAAGAAATTTTCGCTTTTGCTTCGGAGACCGATACCGATGTGCTTGGAATTTATGATGACACAAAGCCTGTGGGCTTTGTTGTCGTGATGAAAAACGACCGTTGCGGTTATATCTACTTTTATGCTATTGACACTCGTGTGCGCTCAAAGGGCTATGGAAGCGCCGCGTTGAAGAAATTGAACGAAAAGTATGATAAAATTCAATTGGTTCTTGATTTTGAAGCGATTGACGAAAACGCCGAAAATTATGACCAAAGGCTGCGCAGACGGCGATTCTATCTGCGCAACGGTTTTCGCGAAACAGGACGCTACACCGTCCTTCGAGGCGAACGGTTTGAAGTTGTCTGCAACGGCGGCGAATTGAACGAAGAAGGACTGAAAGACCTTCTCGCGATCATTCATTCCCATATACCTGAGTTTTTGAACGTTTTGCTTTGATTGAATTTTGAAAAAGCGAAGAAACTTAAGGAGGAGCGATCAATGGAAATCAAAGCCGCAACTCTCGAAGATTATCCGCGCGTCAGAGATTTTTATTATTCTTTGATAGACGCCATGGAAGAAGCCGAATATAAACCGGGGTGGGAAAGAGATGTTTATCCGACCCGTGAATTTCTTCTCGACTCAATTGAAAACTCGCAGCTGTTTTATATGGAACTTGAAGAGGGGATAGCTGCCTGTATGGTGGTGAATAACAAATACAACGACGGCTACAAAAAGGTGCGTTGGTCGGTTGAAGCAGCTGATGACGAATTGTTTGTCGTTCACGCTCTCGGTGTTCATCCCGCATATGGCGGCAGAGGCTTTGCCAAAATGATGGTGAAATATGTTATTGACCTTGCGCGGAAAAATAAAATCAAAACCATAAGACTGGACGTTCTCGGCGGAAACGTTCCTGCCGAAAGGGCGTATACGAAAATGGGCTTTCAATATCTTGAAACGTTGAAAATGTTTTATGAGGACACAGGTTGGACGGATTATATGGTCTATGAATTGGTTTTGTGACTTCGACCCGCTGATTGAAAAGTGAGCCTTCCTAATGAAAGCCGCGCGGCGGTCGTATGGCAAGATTCGATAAACGCCGAAAAGTCGGTTCCTTCAATATTAAAAAGAGCTCGTCGGTTTAATGACGAGCTCTTCTTTTCTCAAACGTAGTGATAGTCTTTTCTTTTCAAAACATAAAAAACGAATGTCACGAGCGTTGCAAGAATTTCCGCAACGAACAGGGAATACCAGATTCCGTTGAGACCAAACCATATCGGCAAGAGCAAAACGCTCGCAATTTGAAAGACCAGAGTGCGAAGGAACGAGATGGCTGCCGACACGGCTCCGTTGTTGAGCGCCGTGAAAAAGGCGGAACCGAACGATTTTGCGAGGTTTATACACGAGGTGGCGCTTTATGGCACGACCGGCAAAACAATTTGATTATTCTGCAAAAAAACAGAAATATGCCGCATATTTTCCAAAAAACTGTTGACTTTTGGAGCTTTTTGCTTTATATTGTTAGTGATGAATTTGTTGCACCTTTGGTGCGCGGTCAATTCACCGTATGTTTTGTAGGCGCCGGTGCGGCGTCGCTTAATATACCCGTGGTAACCGACGAGGGAACACGTCCGTCAGGCGGAGTTCTCGCGGCGGTTTTTCTTTTTTTGCCACGTTTCTTTATGAAAATAATCGAGCGCGCATGGCCGTCGGTCGGCTATGCAGGGGAAGGGGTCTGTGTTAACAATGGAAGACAAGAGCACCATCATTTCACTCAGAGGTATTTCCAAAAAATTCGACGATGAGGTCGTTTTGGATAATATTGATCTTGACATCAAAGACAGGGAGTTTATAACTTTTCTCGGTCCGTCCGGTTGCGGAAAGACGACGATGCTCAGGATAATTGCGGGTTTTCTTGAAGCCGACAGCGGAAAGGTCATTTTTGAAGGTAAGGACATCAATAACTTGCCGCCGCATAAGCGTCAGGTGAACACAATCTTTCAGCGTTACCAGCTTTTTCCTCACCTCAATGTTTATGAAAACGTTGCCTTCGGCCTTCGCAACAAGAAAATGAAGGAAAAGGAAATCAGCAAAAAGGTTGAAGAAATGCTGACCCTCGTTAACCTCAAGGGCTTTCAGCGCCGCAACGTGGCTTCGCTTTCCGGCGGTCAGCAACAGCGCGTTGCTATTGCCCGCGCTCTCGCCGTTGAACCGAGGGTGCTTCTTCTTGACGAGCCGCTCGCCGCGCTCGACCTCAAACTCAGAAAGGATATGCAGGTCGAGTTGAAGAACATTCAAAAGCGCCTTGGAATAACCTTCATTTTCGTTACCCACGACCAGCAGGAAGCGCTTTCGATGTCGGATCGAGTCGTTGTTATGAACGAAGGTCAAATTCAACAAATCGGAACGCCTCTCGATATTTATAACGAGCCGAAAAACGCGTTCGTTGCGGACTTCATCGGCGAAAGCAATATTCTTGACGGCGTAATGCTCGACGACTTCAAAGCCAAGTTTTCGGGCGCTGTTTTCCAATGCCTTGACAAGGGCTTCGCTTCTTCCGAATCGGTCGATATAGTCATTCGTCCCGAAGACGTTGACGTTGTGCCTGTCAAGGAGGGCGCGATTATCGGAACGATAACTTCGAACACGTTCAAGGGCGTTCATTTTGAAATGATAGTTGATATTCAAAATTTCAAATGGATGATCCAGACTACGGATTATTATCCTGTCGGGTCGAAGATAGGAATCGAAATTGAGCCCGACGCGATTCACGTTATGAAAAAGAGCAAGTATTCCGGTCTCTTCGGCGATTACAGCTCCTTCAGCGATGAGCTTGAAAAACTTTCCGACCTGACGGAAGAGGAGGAGTAAAATGAAAAAAACTTCTCTCGGAAAAAGGCTGCTTGCCGCGCCGTATATGCTCTGGTCGGTGCTGTTTATTATCGTTCCGCTGATTTTTGTTGTTTATTATTCATTGACCGACGCAAACGGTGCGTTTTCGCTTGAATACATTAAAGACATAGGTCGCTACGGCGACATTATGCTCAACTCTATCTGGCTCGGCTTTGTCGCAACGATAATAAGTTTGGTCATCTCTTATCCGCTCGCCTATATTATGGCGCGTTCGAGCGCCAATGTTCAGCGAACGATGATGATGCTTGTCATGTTGCCGATGTGGATGAATCTTCTCATTCGCACTTATTCTCTCATGATAATTTTGCAAGACACGGGAATTATCAATTCTGCGCTGAATGCTCTCGGGCTGCCCGGCTTGAAGCTGATAAATACCGACGGCGCGGTCATCCTCGGAATGGTGTATAACTATATTCCGTATATGATACTTCCGCTTTACTCGATAATGTCAAAGCTTGACCACGGACTCATCGAAGCCGCCGAAGATCTCGGCGCAAACAAATTTGCGGTTTTGCGAAAGGTGATTTTTCCGCTCAGTCTTCCGGGAATCGCTTCGGGCTTTACCATGGTTTTCGTTCCGTCGGTTTCAACGTTTTATATTTCCAAAAAGCTTGGCGGCAACACGGTCTCGCTTGTCGGCGATATCATCGAAATGCAGTTCAAGTCGGTGAATAACTACAATCTCGGTGCGGCGCTGTCGCTTGTGCTGATGTTCCTTATAATCATCTGCATGGCGGTAATGAATCGCTTCACCGGTGACGATGACGACGGAGGTGTTTTGATATGAGAACAAAGCTTTCTGCCGTGTCAAAGCTGTATATCGCTTTGATAGTCCTTTTTCTTTACGCCCCGATAATCGTCATGATCGTCTTTTCGTTCAATTCTTCGGTCAGCACAAGCGTTTTCTCCGGCTTTTCAACGCGGTGGTATGTTTCGCTGCTTCACGACGAAGGAACGATGAAGGCGCTCGGAAACACGCTGATTCTCGCCGTCTCTTCTTCCCTGATTGCCACGGTGATGGGAACCGCCGCCGCCGTGGGAATCAACGCAATGAAAAGCCGGTTCGTCAAGCGACTGACCATGAGCGTGACGAATATACCGATGATGAACCCCGAAATTGTCACGGGTATATCCATGATGCTTCTTTTCGTCTTCGTTGGAAAGCTTGTGAACGTTGTTGACGTTCTCGGCTTCTGGACGATGCTCGTTGCTCATGTAACGTTCAATCTTCCCTATGTCATTCTTTCCGTGCTTCCGAAGCTTCGCCAGATGGATCCGCGCCTTCCCGAGGCGGCAATGGATCTCGGTTGCACGGAGCTTCAGGCGTTTTTCAAGGTTACCCTTCCTTCGATAATGACCGGAATAACTTCGGGACTTATGATGTCGTTCACGCTTTCGCTGGATGATTTTGTAATAAGCTATTTCACTCAGGGACCGAGCTTTGAAACTTTGCCGATACGGATTTTCTCCATGACAAAAAAACGCGTCACACCCGATATGTACGCGCTGTCAACTTTAATATTTGTTACCATTCTTCTTTTGCTTGTTGCGCTCAATCTTTCCCAGATACACGGCGAAAGAAAGCTCAAAAACAAGCTTGATAAAAAGGGGGTAAGGCGATGAAAAAAATTCGTTTTTGCCTTGTCGTCGCCGCTTTGCTTTGCCTGTTTTGCTTCAATTGTTCCGCTTATGAGCACGAAGAGTATTATCAGGGCGCCGAAAAAGGTGAGGTCTTGAACGTCTTTAACTGGGGCGAATATATCAGCGACACCTATGAGGACGGGATGCTTGACGTTAACAAAGAGTTTGAAAAGTTGACCGGAATCAAGGTCAATTACGTCACATACGACAGCAACGAGGATATGTACGCAAAGATCAAAAACGGCGGCGCGAGCTATGATATCATCATCCCTTCCGACTATATGGTCGAAAGGTTGAAGGACGAAGATCTTTTGCAAAAGTTTGACGTTCGCTCCCTGCCGAACTATCACTACATTGACGAAAAATACCACGGAATGTATTATGATGAGAACGATGAATACAGCGTGCCGTATAATGTCGGAATGGTCGGGCTCATTTATAACACCACCATGGTTGAAGAAACTCCGAGCAGTTGGACGATAATGTGGGACGAGAAATACGCCGGGAAAATACTTATGGTCGATAACCCGCGCGACGCTTTTGCGATTGCGCAAAAAATTCTCGGCTATTCGTTCAACTCCACCGACGAAAAAGAGCTTTCCGATGTTGCCCAAATGCTTATTGACCAGAAGCCGTTGCTTGAAGGCTACGTTATGGACGAGGTCTTTAACAAGATGGAAGCCGGCGAGGCTGCCATGGTTCCGTATTATGTCGGCGATTTTATCACGATGCATGAGGTCAACCCCGACCTCGCGTTCGTTTATCCCGAAGAAGGCGTGAATATTTTTGTTGACGCGATGTGTATTCCGAAATGCGCTCAAAACGTCAGCGCCGCAATGAAATATATCAACTTTCTTCTTGACCCGGAAATCGGTGTTTGCAACGCTATGTACATTGGCTACGCGAGCCCCAACACCGGTGTTCTTGAAAACCCCGATTACGCCGAATATGCCGAAAATAAGCTGCTTTATCCCGATGAGGATACCATGCCGAATGTTGAATATTTTCATAATCTGCCCCAGGAAACGCTTGAACGTTTTTCAAGCCTCTGGAATGATATAAAGGTTGCAGGCAGCAACAACACGCATATTTATGTCGGCTTTTCGGTCATCGGCGTTTGCGTCGTCGCCTATTGGGCGTATTCCGCCGTGAACAAAAAACGGCGCGAATACTGGTACGATTTTCCGAAAACATAAAACCACCCGGGAGTGATAATAAATGGGAATTTTTAAACCCGAAATTGAGTGCGCTTCGAGAGATTATCTTCGCGCTCTTCAATCTGCAAGGCTGATAAAAATGGTCGGGAACGCCTATGAAAACGTTCCGTTTTACAAAAATCTGCTTGATGAACACGGCGTTTCGCCCGATGATATCCATTTAATTGACGATATTTCAAAGCTGCCGTTCACCGTTAAGCAGGATCTTCGCGACAACTATCCGTTCGGTCTTTTTGCCGTGTCAAAGGATAAGCTTGCCCGCATCCATGCTTCCTCGGGAACCACCGGAAAGCAAACCGTTGTCGGTTACACGAAGCACGATATCGACGTCTGGTCAGACGGTGCCGCCCGCGCAATTACCGCCGCCGGCGGAACGAAGGAAGACAAGATTCACGTCTCTTACGGCTACGGTCTTTTCACCGGCGGTCTCGGTTTGCATTACGGCGCGGAATACATGGGCGCGACGGCTATTCCCGTCTCCTCGGGAAACACAAAGCGTCAGGTTCAGATTCTTCAGGATTTCGGTTCGGATATCCTTTGTTGCACGCCGTCTTATGCAATGTTCATCGGCGAAACGGTTCGCGACATGGGAATTGACCCGAAGGACTTGAAGCTGCGCGCCGGAATTTTCGGCGCCGAACCCTGGACGGATAATATGAGACTCGAGATTGAAAAGCTGCTCGGAATCAAGGCGTATGATATTTACGGACTTTCCGAAATAGCCGGTCCGGGCGTTGCGTATAACTGTGAGTGCCAGAACGGACTCCATGTCTGCGAAGATTACTTCTATCCCGAGGTTATTGACCCCGACACACTCGAAGTCCTGCCCGACGGCGAGTATGGCGAGCTCGTCTTTACCTGCATCGGAAAAGAGGCGCTTCCGCTCATTCGCTACAGAACCCGCGACATCGCCGCGATAACACATGAAAAATGCGCCTGCGGAAGAACCACGGTGAGGATGAGCAAACCCAAGGGCAGAAGTGACGATATGCTCATCATCCGCGGAGTGAATGTTTTTCCGTCGCAGGTTGAACACGTTCTTCTTGAACTCGGTCTCACGGCGAATTACCTGATAATCGTTGACCGAAAGAACAATCTTGACACGATGGAAGTTCAGGTTGAAATGCTTCCGGAAATGTTCAGCGACACCGTCAAAGGACTGGAAAGCACCGAAAAGCAAATCGAGCTTGCGCTTCAGTCAACGCTTAACGTTCACGCAAGAGTAAGGCTTCTTGAACCGGGAAGACTTGCACGCTCCGAAGGAAAGGCAAAACGCGTTATTGACAATCGTACCGAAGTGACCTATTAATAAGGAGGAAAAGCGATGCTTATTAAACAGATCTCCGTTTTCGTTGAAAACAAAGAGGGCAGGCTCGCCGATATCACCGAGACCATTGCCGCCGCCGGTGTGGATATTCGCGCTCTTTCAATTGCGGACACCACCGATTTCGGAATACTCCGGCTCATAGTTGACAAACCCCTCGAGGCCGAAAAAGCGCTTAAAGAGGCGGGCTTCACCGTTTCGGTCACAGGTGTCATTGCCGTTGGCATTGACGACGAACCGGGCGGCTTCGCCGGACCGATGAGGGCGCTGGCAAACGCTCATATCGACGTTGAGTATATGTATGCCTTTATTACCAGAAACTCCAAAAAAGCGTATGTCATTCTCAGGGTCAACGACACCGAAAAGGCGACCGAAACGCTCAAGAACAGCGGCGCCTTTGTCCTTGACGAAAAAGGCTTTTACGACATGATGAAATAAAACTGCAAAAAAACAGGGCTTTCTTTCGGATGTAAATCTGAAAGAAAGCCTTTTCGGTTTATGGTTTGTCTTTTTTACATTGCGTTTTCGCTGCTTCGCATTGCGAGAATCGTTTTTTCGAAAAGCTCTTCGAGTGACCAACCGAGCATTTCCGCTCCGTTTCGTATAACGTCCCTTGAGCAGCCGGCGGCAAACTTCTTGTCCTTAAACTTTTTCTTTAAAGACGAAACCTCCATGTCCGAAACGCTTTTTGAAGGTCTCATGGCTGCCGCCGCGCCGATAAGTCCGGTCAGCTCGTCCGTGGCGTAAAGAACCTTTTCCATTTCGTGCTCCGGTTTTATATCGACGCAAAGACCGTAGCCGTGGCTTGCCGTTGCACGGATAAGGCGTTCGTTGAGACCTTTTTCGCGCATGATCTCCTGAGATTTTACGCAGTGCTCCTGCGGATACATTTCGAAATCGAGGTCGTGCAAAATTCCGACCGTTTCCCAAAAGTCCGCTTCGTCCGAGTAGCCGAGCTCGTTTGCGAAATAGCGCATAACATCGCCGACTATCCTGCCGTGCAAAAGATGAAATTCACCTTTGTTGTATTCTTTAAGCAGCTTCAAAGCGTCCTGCTTTGTCATAAAACAAGTCTCCTTAAAATCGGAGCTTTTGCGTTTTCGCAAAAACTCCGATTGGTTTTTATCCGAGCGAAGAAAGACTTTCGTCAATCATCTTGATTCTCTCGTTGATTTTGTCGCGCTCTGCTTTTTGCGCTTCAATGACGTTTTCCGGTGCCTTTGAAAGGAAGCCGGGGTTTGAAAGCTTGCCGTTGATTTGGGCGAGCTTTTTCTCTGCGCCTTCCTTTTCCTTGGAGAGGCGCTTTCTTTCGGCTTCAAAGTCAACAAGGTCTCCCATCGGGATATAAACCTTGGCGGCAGAGGTTACGATGTTAACGCTTCCCGGAATGTCAAAGCTGTCGCCGACGGTGACGTCGGAAGCGGAGGCGAGCCTTTGCATGAATACGGTTGCGGTTTCAAAAAGCTCCTTTTTGTCCGTTGCAACAAAGACATGGGCTTTTCTCGAAGGGGGAACGTTCATTTCGCTGCGCCTGTTTCTGATTGCGCGAATCGCTTCCATAACAAGCTCCATTTTCTTTTCGTCTTCGGTGAAGGTGAGCTCTTCGCTGAAAACCGGCCACGGAGCTTTCATGATTGTTTCTCCGTCGTGGGGGAGGGTGAGCCAGATCTCTTCCGTGATGAACGGCATGAAAGGATGCAAAAGCTTGAGCGTTTCGCTCATGACGTAAACGAGAACGGCTTTAACCTGGGTGGCTTTTTCCCCGCCTTGTTGAAGCCTGATCTTCGCAAGCTCAATGTACCAGTCGCAGAAAATATCCCAGATGAAGTCATAAAGCTTTGAAGCCGCAATGCCAAGCTCAAATTTGTCAAGGTTTGCGGTGACCTCTTTAACGAGGTTGTTGAAAAGTGAAATGACCCACTTGTCTTCAAGCGCAAGCTCCTTCGGAAGGTGGGGAGCGGGCTCGTTTTCGTCAAGGTTCATTAATATGAAGCGCGCGGCGTTCCAAATCTTGTTTGCGAAATTTCTGCTCGCTTCAACCTTTTTGTCGGAGTAACGCATATCGTTTCCGGGGCTGTTTCCGGAAGCGAGGGTGAGACGCAGCGCGTCTGCGCCGTATTTGTCAATAACGAGCAGCGGATCAATACCGTTGCCGAGCGATTTTGACATTTTCCTTCCCTGTTCGTCGCGAACTATTCCGTGAATGAAAACGGTCTCGAACGGAACTTCGCCCATCTGTTCGCAAGCCGAGAAGATCATTCTCGCGACCCAGAAGAAGATTATGTCGTAGCCGGTGACGAGGGTGCTTGTCGGGTAATAATGAGCGAGCTCAGGTGTCTTGTCGGGCCAACCGAGGGTCGAAAACGGCCAGAGAGCCGAGGAAAACCAGGTGTCCAATGTGTCCGGATCCTGACGGATATTTTTGCTGCCGCATTTTTGGCAGTGGCAGATATCTTCTCTTGAAACGTTGATCTCGCCGCAATCTTCGCAGTACCAGGCGGGTATTCTGTGACCCCACCAAAGCTGACGCGAGATGCACCAGTCGCGGATGTTTTCCATCCAGTTGTAATATATCTTGTCAAATCTTTCGGGAACAAACTTTGTTTTTCCTTCGCGAACGACCTTGATCGCGGGTTCGGCGAGCGGCTTCATTTTAACGAACCAC
>CAYOEN010000028.1:0-10522 GCA_964403085.1 uncultured Faecalibacterium sp.
CAGGCGATTCCCGCGTTGAGAGCAAGATAACCCGCGCCTCTTCCCATAACTTCGACAACGGCGCAACGGTCGTGAGACTCCGCAGTATCTCTGATACGGTCAACCATTTCCATAATGGTCTCCATTGCGGTGTCATAGCCTATGGTGCTGTCGCAGCAGCCGATGTCGTTATCTATGGTTCCGGGGATTGCAACGCAGGGGATTCCCTTGAGGGAAAGGTCACGCGCGCCGCGGAACGAACCGTCGCCGCCGATAACGACAAGGCCGTCAATTCCCCTTTCGCGGCAAACGCGGATGGCTGCCTGCATACCTTCATCGGTCTTGAAGCGGTCGCTTCTTGCGGAATAAAGAACCGTTCCGCCGCGATTGATGATATCGGAAACGGAACGAAGGTTCATTTCGTACATATCATCTTCCATAAGACCGTTATAGCCACGGCGAATTCCGTAAACCTTCATGCCGAGCTCGCAGCCCGCACGAACAACGGCTCTTATCGCAGCGTTCATTCCGGGGGCGTCTCCGCCGCTGGTCAATACACCTATGGTTTTCATCATTTTTTAAAACTCCTTTCAGCAGGCAGGTCAGTTGACCACTGCCGACAGATAATATTAATTCAGGTTCAAGCTCACCGCCAAACGAAGAGAAAAAGACGCAGCGTTGCGCCCGCTTCAACGAAGAGCGGTAACTTAAGATATTATACACTATTGTTAAAAATTGTCAACATTAAGCGAAAAGAATAGAATTCTTTTTTATTTTCTGACCGCCACGTTTTCTTCTCCGAAAACATACTCAAGTTCGTCAATGACGGCGTCTTCAACCGGGAGAGAACCGTTGCGTTCATACTTTTCGCTGTCGCGATAATAGCAATACACCGGAAGACCGCCGCCGAAAATTTCGCAGAGCGTTTTCAGCTTTTCGAGACCCGGGTCGGTTTTTCCCGAAACGCGAACAAAGATTCCGCTTCGCCGTTTTTTCTCCGGTGTGACCTGCGTTCCCTTTGCAACGGGTTCGATGCTTTCGCAAACAACGGAAGGCTCGCGGTCTTCGCGAAAGCTGAGTCTTCCCCTGACAAGCACAACGCCGCCGTTTTGAAGCAGCATGACCTTTTCGGAATACAGCTTCGAAAAGACAACGCATTCAATGGTTCCGCCAAGGTCTTCAAGCTTCAAAAAGCACATGGTTGCGTTGCTTTTCGTGACCTTTCGCCGAAGGTCGGCTATCGTTCCGAGCAGGAGAACATCGCTGTTATCCTTATATTTCGAAGAAAATTCACCCGCCGTATTGATAATACTATCGACTCTGTCAACATTCAGGCGAGTGGCGAGCTGCTTATATTTTTCCATCGGATGACCCGAAAGATACAGCCCCGTGACTTCTTTTTCGTTTTCGAGCAGAATGTCAAAATCAAGCTCTTCAAGCTTCGGAACGGGATATTGCCGAGCGGAAGAGAAAGCAGAATCGTTATCGAAAAAGCCGATTTGACCGGCAACATTCCTTCGTCTGTCTTCGTCAAGTTGAGAAACAATCATCGGCAACGTATACAACATCTGGCGTCGGTTGAGCCCGAAGCCGTCAAGAGCGCCGCATTTTATGAGGCTTTCGACCGCCCTTCGGTTAAAGTCCCTGCCGTATACCCTGCTGCAAAAATCGTCAAAGCTCTTATAGGGGGCGACCCTTCGCTCGTCCGTGATCGTTTTTATGAAACCGCGACCGAGATTTTTGACGGCAAGCAAACCAAAGCGAATTCCCTCTTTTGAGACGGAAAAGCCTTCCATGCTTTCGTTAACGTGAGGTGGCAGCACTTTTATCGAAAGTCTTGCGCACTCATCAATATAGGCGGAAATTTTTCCCGAGGAGTCCAGAACGCTTGTTAGCGTCGCCGCAAGCAACTGAGCCGGATAGTGACACTTGAGATACGCCGTCTGATAAGAGACAAAGGCGTATGCCGCGGCGTGCGCCTTGTTGAAAGCGTACTTCGCAAAATTTGACATTTCATCAAAAAGCTCGTTCGCCGTCTTTTCGCTGATTCCGTTCGCGACAGCGCCGCAGCAAAGAACGTTTCCGTTTTCGTCCTTAAGTCCGTGAACAAAATTTTCGCGTTCCTTCGCCATGATGTCAAGCTTCTTTTTTGACATTGCGCGGCGAACAAGGTCCGCTCTGCCGTAAGAATATCCCGCAACCTTTCTGCAAATTTGCATAACCTGCTCCTGATACACCATGCAGCCATAGGTTACCGAAAGGATATCTTTGACCTGTTCGCATTTATAGACGGTCTGTTCGGGATGGTGGCGGTTATTGATATAGGTATCTATCGAATCGGCGGGGCCGGGACGATAAAGCGAAATCACGGCTATGAGGTCTTCAAGACTTTCCGGGCGAAGGCGAGTAAGCACACTTCGCATTCCGGCAGACTCAAACTGGAAAACACCGTCCGTCTTTCCGGAGGAAAGCATCTCAAAGGTTGCCCTGTCGTTTATATCAATATCGTTTTGCGAAAAATCGGGTTCGGTCTTTTGTATCAGTTTTATCGTGTCATCAATAACCGTTAACGTTCTGAGTCCGAGAAAGTCCATTTTCAAAAGTCCGAGACTTTCAAGGTTAGTCATCGTGAACTGGGTCACGACGCTTTCGTCGTTCACCGCAAGAGGAACGTAGGACGAAACTTCGTCGTGCGTGATAACGACACCGGCGGCATGGGTCGAAGCGTGGCGCGGCATTCCTTCAACGCGGCGCGCCATGTCAATCAGCCGTCGCGTTTCATCGCTGCTTTCGTAAACAGCGCGAAACTCCGAAGAGGTCTTCAACGCCTTGTCAATCGTTATTTTCAGTTCGTTCGGTATCTGCTTTGCAACAGCGTCAACGGCCTGATAGCTCATGCCCATAACGCGGCCGACATCTCGAATTGCCGCGCGCGCGGCAAGCGTTCCGAAAGTTACGATTTGGGCAACATGGTCGTAGCCGTATTTGTCAATTACATAATCAATGACCTCCTGGCGGCGAACGTAGCAAAAATCGACGTCAAAGTCGGGCATACTGACACGCTCGGGGTTCAGGAATCGTTCAAAAAGCAGGTTATATTTCATCGGGTCGATTCCGGTTATTCCGATGCAATACGCCGCAAGGCTGGCGGCTCCGGAGCCACGCCCCGGCCCGACCGGAATTCCCTTTTTCTTTGCGTACTGAATGAAGTCATTAACTATGAGGTAATAGTCAACATAGCCCATTTTGTCTATAACCGAAAGTTCGTAATTGAGACGTTCGATATATTCGGAAGGCGGCTCTTCGCCAAAATGGGTATAAAGTCCGTAAAAGCACTGACGTTTGAAATATTCAAAATGATCCATGCCGTTCGGAACTTCAAAATGGGGCAATTTTGTTTTTCCGAACTCAAACTCAAGGTCACACATATTCGCAATGCGCTGCGTGTTTTCTATCGCTTCGGGTACTTCGGAAAAAAGCGAACGCATTTCTTCTTCGCTTTTAAGATAGAACTCGTTCGTTGCAAATTCAATTCCTGTCGCTTCGCCGAGAATATGGTTGGTCTGGATGCAAAGCAAGACCTGTTGAACAGCCGAATCCTCTTTGTTGATATAATGAGTGTCATTGGTGGCGACCATGGGGATTCCGGTTTCGCGCGAGAGCCTTATAAGGTCGCCGAGAACGAGCATTTCTTCGCGAAGGGAGTGGTTTTGAAGCTCGATATAGTAATTTCCGCGACCGAAAACTTCGTCATACCAAAGGGCGGTTTTTTTCGCCCCTTCGTAATCGCCGCGCGCCAGAGCGCGCGGAACTTCACCGGCGAGACAGGCAGAAAGAGCTATCAGCCCTTCGTGGTGCTTTTCGAGCAGTTCGCGGTCGATTCTCGGCTTTGTGTAAAAACCCTCCGTCCACGCCTTGCTGACCATGGCAATAAGGTTTTTGTAGCCGGTTTCGTTCTTGCAAAGAAGAACAAGGTGATATCGTTCGCTGTCAAAGCTGTGAACCTTGTCGCGCCTTGAACGCGGCGCAACGTAGCACTCACAGCCGATTATCGGTTTAATTCCGGCTGCCTTCGCCGCTTTGTAAAAATCTATCACACCGTACATGGCGCCATGGTCGGTTATCGCGACCGCAGACTGACCTCTTTCCTTAACGGCTTCAATCAGCTCGTTAATGCGGCAGGCGCCGTCAAGCAGACTGTATTCGGTATGAAGATGAAGGTGAGTAAAAGACAAGCGCTCACCGCCTTTCATTGGTGATATTTTATTTCACAAAAAGCTTTTCGACGAGCTCTTTGTCGGGGTTTACGGTTATCGTGAAATATTCATGATAAATCACTTTTCCGGGTTTTGCTCCGATCGGTTTTTTCAGCGCCTTAATTCGCGTGTAATCAACGGGAACGAGAGAGGAATCTTTCGCCCTGCTGTGACAGGCAGCTATGACGGCGGCCTGCTCGATTGCAAGGTCGGACACTTCGCCGCCGCGATTTTCGACAACAACGTGCGAACCGGGGAAGCCCTGAGTGTGCAGCCACATATCGCTCTTCGCCGCCGTTTTCAGGGAAAGACGGTCATTTTGAACATTGTTTCTCCCGACAAGAATTCGATAACCGTCAGAGGAGCGATATTCAAGCGGCGGAAGCTGTTTTGGCTGTTTGCCTTTGGCAGCGGTTTTTGATTTGATATATCCGCCTTCGGAAAGTTCCTGTCTTATTGCGGAAAGTTCCGAATCGCTTTCCGCGCGAGAGAGTTCGTCAAGAACGGACTCGAAATATCCGAGCTCCGCCGTTCCCTGCTCAATAAGCTTCGCAAGCATGACCTCGGCGGTTTTTGCCTTTCGATATTCCTTATAATATCTGTTCGCGTTTTCCGTCGGAGTCAGAGCCGGATCGGCGGTGATTCTCAACGGCCTCATTGCGTCATAATAATTTTCGACATCATAAAAGGGCGCGCCCTTTTTCAGTTTATGCAAATTTGCGGTTATGAGCTCGCCTTTGAGTCGAAGCTGCTCTTTATCGGCACATTTTTTGAGCTCTTCACGTTGCAGATTAAGCTTTCTCGCAGTGCGATCAACAAGGTTGTTTATTAGCTTGAAAAGCTCCTGACCTCTGTGATTGATACGGTTTATCCTGTCGCGTTCAAAAAAGAAATCGTCAAGCAGAAGAGACGGACTTTCATAACGTTTCACTTCCATTGCGTCGGCGTATTGTTCAACGTTTCGAAAGCACATATCCTTCGGCTTTTTATTGCCGTCAAGAAGCATAAACACTTCGCCGGGGGTGTGAAGCGAGGCTTTCACCTCGGAGAGCACTTCACAAAGAGAAATTTCTCGATTCGAAGGAAGCTCGCCGACAAAGCAGTCGCCGCCACAAACGCGAAAAGCGATTTCTCTCGCCGCCACCGGCGAAACGCCCTGAACGCTGTCAAGAATGGCGGCGGAAAGATATTTGTTTTTCAGCGAAAGTATTCGCCGAACGATCGTCTGCGGTTCTTCGGTTTCAAGGCAGAGCTTGTCCTGCTTCGGCGGCAGAACGTATTCGAGTCCGGGCAAGATTTGGCGAACGGAGGAAGTCGTGATATCAACGCGCTTCGCGGCGTCAACAACGCGGCCGTTGCCGTCCGTTAAAATCAGGTTGCTGTATTTTCCCATTATCTCGACACACAAAGTGAGTTTTACTCTGTCGCCTATTTCATCCGTTGCGTCAAAGTCAACGAACACAACGCGGTCAAGCTCGCGCTGACGTATGTTGGTGATTTTCGCAGCGGTCAGGTGCTTTCTCAAAAGCATACAAAACATCGGCGGCGAAGCGGGGTTTTGAAGGGTGTGCGACGTGAAATGAAGGCGCGGACTGTCTGCGCGAACGCAGACGAGCAGCTTGAACGCACTCCCCTTTCCGCGAAGGAGAAGGACTATCTCGTCGCGGCTGGGCTGTTGAACTCTGTCAACGCGAAGCCCCACTGCGTTGGCGCGCAACTCATCGCAAACCTTTGACAGAAAAATTCCGTCAAGAGCCATTATTCATCATTCCTTTATCCGACAAAGCGAACCGGATTGCTTTGTTGGAGCAAGACCGTTTCAAGTTCGCAAAATCTTTCTTTGATCATTTTTTCAAGCGCTTTCATTGCGGGATTCTCCGTTTCAAAATGACCGGCGGCAACAACGGTCAGTCCCCTTTCCTTCGCTTCGAGCATCTCGTGATGACTGATATCACCGGTAACATATGCGTCTGCACCGGCGGCAACAACATCGGAAAGAAAGCTCATTCCGGCACCGCCGCAAACGGCAACCTTTTTTACGGTTCGTTCGCCTTCAACCAGGCGAACGGTCGTGTCAAGCTTTTTCGCAACGAAGAGGGCGAACTCTTCCGGTGATTTCGGCGCCGTGCTACCGAGCCTCAGCATCGGCAAAACGCAACCTTCGCTTTCGACCGCACGGCAGTCGCCAAGTTCCAAAAGGGAGCACAGAACATCATTGACGCCGCCTTCGGCGCAATCGAAACAGGTGTGCGCCGAAATGGCGTTAATCGACGCTTTCGCAAGCTCGAACGCCATGTTCCCTTTCAAAAAGTTCTTTTGCGGCTTGAAGATTATCGGGTGATGGGTAACGATAAGTTCCACGCCTTCCCGACGGGCGTTTTCGAGTGTTTCTTCGGTGAGGTCGAGCGCCAGACCGACTTTTTTAACCTGTGCCTCGCCGTCACCGGTGAGGATTCCGCAATTGTCCCAATCGCACTTTGTGTTATACGGAGCGATCTCATTAATAAAATCCGATATCATTTTAACTGTTATCATTTTGAAGCCTCCGAAAATCATCAATAATAGCCGAAAGTTCGCCGACCTCCGAAGCATCGGGGGTTGCGTTTCGCAGCGCATCGCGCCGCTTCACAAGGCGCGAAAGCTGCTTTTCAAGATATAAACGCGCCGCGGGGTCGCTGCTTTTCCAAAGTGTTCCCGTATACGGCATTGCGGGGGTAAAAGCGACCGCTCTTCCGCTGTATTGAGCCGCGATGACACAGTAGCAATGGCGTTCATCGCAGCAGCAGCCTTCACGAACGATATCGAAACCGTTTTCGTAAAGAAAGCGACGCACATCCTCCTGGTGGCTCATCGGTTGGAGCACCAGACGATATTTTTCGTTTTTCAGCCAGGCAGCCTTCGAAAGCAGTTGCGCTATTAACAGTCCACCCATACCGGCAATGATTATATCATCGCAGCTGTTCGGCTGAATTTTTTCAAGGCCATCGGACAACACGGTTTTTATTCGGTCGCCGAGAGCATATTTTTCTATGGTTTTTGCTGCGTTTTCAAGCGGCATTTCGCGAAGATCCGCCGCCAGCGCAAACGGCGAAAGACCGTTTTGCAAAAGATATACGGGAATGTACGCGTGGTCGGTGCCGATATCCGCAACGCGCGAACCGTTTCGCACAAAGGAGGCAACGAGCGACAACCGCGTGTCAAGTTTCAGCGTTTGCAAAGATCCTTCCCCTTTCCAAAAAAATCAGCCACCTTGAAAGGTGGCTGACGAAAATAATTATTTCGAAGCAAGATATTCATTGATTCTTGAAACAAGCTCGTCAGCATCGACGCCGTGAACGGCGCAGGCTTCTTCAACCGATTCGCCCCTTGCGGACGGACAGCCGAGGCAATGCATACCCATTTCAAAAAAGAACACTGCCGTGCCCCTGTCGGCGTCAAGGATATCGCCGATGAGCATATCTTTGGTAATTTCTTTCATAGATAAAGTCCTCTCTGTTTTAAACAGCTTTTGCTATTAAAGGGTCGGTTATTCACGCTTAAAGCATAAACTTTTTGACCATAACGATAATAACGATGCCCATCTTTACGCAAAGACCGGTCATAAGGATATTGAGGATAACAACAGCCTTTTCTTCATCGCCCTGCTTTTTGGCTTTGGAGTAGATGATGAGACCGATAAGAGCGAAAATAAACGAGAAGAACCTTGCAGCTCTTGAAGCGATGGCATATTTTTCAGCCTTAGCAGCCTTCTTTGCGGCTTTAAGTTCAGCTTTAAGCTCCTTCTTGCTCTTCGCGGGAGCAACAGGCGCAACGAAAGCGGCGGGTGCTTCGGGAACGGTCACGGGCTGTTCGGGAACTTCGGCGGTTGCAACAACGGTTGCGTCGGCTTCGGTTTCGGCGTAAACATTGCCCCCGACAACTTCGGGCTGAGTATAAACATTCGCGGCAGGCTCGACAACAGCGGCCTCGCTACGAGGTTCAACCTTTTGACCGCAGATGAAGCAAAAATCGGAATTGTCGTCAATTTCATTTCCACAGAATTTACAAACCATAGAGAAACATCCCCCTAAAATTTTATAACTAATTATAACATCAACTTTTGCTTTTGACAATAGAATTTTTTAATAATTTTTACTTAAAAGCGCCGGAATGCAACAAAATCTGTTAAAAATCCTTGAAACTGTTGCTGTTTTATTGTAAACTAATCGTAATTATTTAAAAAGTGATGTGAAAAAATGGCTCTCGTTTCAGTCCACGACCTTTCCCTCTCCTTTGCGGACAGAACTTTATTGTCCGGGGTTTCGTTTGATATTTACAGCAAAAACAAAATCGGCTTTGTCGGCGTTAACGGCGCCGGCAAAACCACCCTTTTCAAAATAATCACAGGTGAATTGCAGCCCGACAGCGGAAACGTTTTTGTCGGGCGCGATACCGTTATCGGTTACATGGAGCAGCACGCCTGTTCAAACAGCGAAAAAAGCATGATGGACGAGCTTCTCACCGTTTTCGAAGACGTTATCGAAGCGGAAAAGGAGCTTGACCGAATCGTTGACGAGCTCAGCCGCGAAGGCGCAAACGAAGCGGCGCTTTCGCGCCAGCAATATCTTCTTGACCTTTTCGAAAGGCGCGGCGGTCTCACCTATAAAAGCAGAGCGCGCTCCGCACTTTTGGGACTGGGCTTTTGCGAAGAGGATTTTTCGTTGCCATGCTCCGTTCTTTCCGGAGGCCAGCGTTCGAAGGTTTCTCTCGCGAAGCTGCTTTTGTCGGGAGCCGATTTGTTGCTTCTTGACGAACCGACGAACCACCTTGACATCGAAAGCGTCAACTGGCTCGAAGACTGGCTTTCGGACTTCAACGGCAGCGCCGTCATAATTTCGCACGACATATATTTCCTTGACAAAGTCACGAACCGCACTTTCGAGCTCGAAAACGGCCGTCTGCGTTTCAGCGACGGAAATTATTCACGATACAGCGCGTTGAAAGCCGAACGCCAAAAAGCCGCCGAGCGTGAATACAAAGCAAAAATCAAGGAAATCGACCGCATCAACGGAATCATTGCAAAGCAAAAAACTTTCAGTCAGGAGCGCAATTACATCACCATCGCTTCAAAACAAAAGTCAATTGATCGAATAAAAAGCACTCTCGAGGAACCCGAAAAAGAGCTTTCCTCAATTCACTTCAAGTTCAGCACGAACCTTGTCAGCGGCAACGAGGTACTGAAATGCGACAATCTTTCCAAAAGCTTTGACAACAAGCCGCTTTTTAAGGACGTTTCGCTTTTTATCAAGCGCGGCGAACGAGTCTTTATCACAGGCGAAAACGGCTGCGGAAAATCCACTCTTTTGAAAATGATACTTGGCAAACTTCGCCGCGACGCAGGAAAAATCGAACTTGGCGTGAACGTTAAAACGGGATATTTTGACCAGACGATGGCAGAGCTTTCTTCGGGGAAAACGGTGCTTGACGAGGTTTGGGACGATTACAGAAAGCTTACGGAAACGGAGATACGCAGCGCACTCGCCGCTTTCCTTTTTAAAGGTGACGACGTTTACAAAATCACAGGTTCGCTTTCGGGCGGAGAAAAAGCACGGCTTGCGCTTTTGAAGCTGATGCTTTCCGGCGCAAATTTTCTCGTTCTTGACGAGCCGACGAACCACCTTGACATTAAAAGCCGCGAAGCTCTTGAAAGCTCCTTTGACGGTTTCGACGGCACGATGTTGGTCGTTTCGCACGACAGATATCTCATCAACCGCCTTGCAACGCGCGTTGTTCGTTTGAATCCGGACGGCGCCGACAGCTACATCGGAAATTACGACTACTACGTTGAACACCGCACAGAGCAGAAAAAATCCGCGCCGCCAAAAAACGAAAAGCCGAAAGAAAACGCATACAAAAAACAAAAGGAATTTGAAAGCCTCAAGCGCAGAACAAGAGGAAAAATCTCCCGACTTGAACAGCAGATAACGGAAATCGAGGACGAGATTTCGTTCATACAGGAAGAGATATCTTCGCCCGAAAATTCGGCAGATTACGAAAAAATTCTTTCGCTCACCGAAAAACTTAACGAAGCAACGCAAAAACAGGAAGAGCTCATGCTTGAATGGCAGGAAGAAACCGAAAAGCTTGAGGAGATGGAAAGCGTGTAAAACTTTTTAACACACGAAGTATATTTTTCTTCAAAAAGCCTTGACAAGTTAAAAACATTTTGGTATACTTCCAAAGTCAGCTAAACGATGTGGGCCATTAGCTCAGTTGGTTAGAGCAACCGGCTCATAACCGGTCGGTCC
>CAYOEN010000029.1:0-10096 GCA_964403085.1 uncultured Faecalibacterium sp.
CCCCGTTCTTCAGAATCGGAATCTGCTGCGTTATCCGGACTGCGCCACGAGCGGAAATTTTAAGAGGTTGTTGCGCCCGAAACGAAAGCGAAAAAATGACTCTGTTCGGCTTTTAGGCTTGGAGCGCAATAACCTCCGTTGTGTTCGTTTTGTCAGGAGAGAGCTCTTTCGAGCCACGTTCTTCCAATGTCAAGCGCGCTGTAAAGACCTTTCTTTTCGGTCTTGTGAGCAATTCTGTCGTGTGGTCTGACGTTGGGGTCGGTGTTGATGAGTTGAACTGAAACGCGGTCTGCCATTTGAAGGCCGTTGACCTCTTTTGTTGAAAGAATCTGAAGCATCAGAACAAATTCATCGCTGAGACTTCCGTAATATATTGTGTTTCCCTTTCTGACAAGGGGACGATTCTTATACATAAGAAATTCGCTTTTCTTTTTCGCTGCCATAATTGAACTCCTTTCTTTCTGTCTTTGTCGGCAAGAATGCGCGAGCGTCCACGAATCACCGCGGCTTTAAAACTGCGCCGTGATGTCAGCGGTTGTTTTGCAAATAGCTGCGAACCAACTCCTGAAGAAGCTCGTCGCGGTCAATTTTGCGAATGAGGCTGCGCGCGTTGTTGTGCGTCGTGATGTATGTTGGATCTTCGGAAAGAATGTAGCCGACGATTTGGTTGATCGGATTGTATCCTTTTTCAACAAGGGCGGCATAAACGCTTTTTAAAACCTCTTCCATTTCGCTTGGAGTGTTTTGATTAAGGTTGAATTGTCTTGTGCAGTCTTTCATTCCGGAGCCTCCGTTCAAAAAAATATTTTAAACTATTATACAGCATTCGGTCAAATAAAACAATGGTTATTTTAAAAAAAGTTGTTTCTGTTTGACCGAAAGCGAACGCAACGAAAAAAACCGACCCTTTGAGCGGCAAATTGTTCAAAAAGAGAGCCGAATTACTTGCCATATTTTGAACTTGGTGATATACTTTTGAGGTAAACAGTTAAATCTCCGGAGGTATAACAATGAACGAAAAACTGCGTCTCGGAATAATCGGCGTCGGTAATATGGGAACTGCTCATATCGAGAATTACCTTGAAGGTAAAACGCCCGAAATAGAAATAACCGCCGTTGCGGATATTGATGAAAAAAGGCTTTCAATGGCTGCGAAAAAGCTTCCTTCCGCGAAGACCTATACAAGTTCGACCGAACTTATAAAAAGCGGAGACTGCGACGCCGTTCTAATTGCGGTTCCGCATTATTTTCATCCGTCGATAGCTATTGAAGCGCTGGAAAACTCAGTCCATGTCATGAGCGAAAAGCCCGCCGGTGTTTATACAAAGCAGGTGCGCGAGCTTCTTGAAGTCGCTTCGAAGTCGGATAAAACATACACGCTGATGCTCAACCAGCGAACCAACTGCGTTTACAGAAAGATGAAAGAACTTGTTGAAAGCGGAGTATACGGCGAAATAAGAAGGGTCTCCTGGATAATCACCGACTGGTTCCGTTCTCAGCAGTATTATAATTCCGGCGGATGGCGTGCAACTTGGTCGGGAGAAGGTGGCGGCGTCATTCTTAATCAGTGTCCGCATCAGCTTGACCTCTGGCAGTGGATATGCGGTATGCCGAGCAGAATACGCGCTTTCTGTCACGAAGGAAAATGGCATGACATCGAGGTCGAAGACGATGTAACGATCTATGCCGAATATCCAAACGGAGCCACGGGAACGTTCATCACCACGACCGGAGACTGCCCCGGAACGAATCGCCTTGAAATTACTCTCGACAAAGCGAAACTCATTTGCGAAAACAATCCGAGAACGGATAAGTTTGAGCTCTATGCCTATGAATTGGAAGGCAGCACGCAGGAATTTATAAAAACCTCCAATAAAGGCTTCGAAAAGCTTCCCGGAAAATGGGTCGATATTGAAACGGACGGAAAAAACGAGCAGCACCCGGGCGTTTTGAACGCTTTTGCCGCTCATATCCTTCGCGGCGAACCACTTGTTGCCGACGGTGCGGAGGGTATAAACGGACTCATAATCTCCAATGCGGCCTTTCTTTCCTCCTGGCTTGAAAAAACGGTGGAGCTTCCGTTTGATGAAGATTTGTATCTTCGATTGCTCAACGAAAAAATCAAAAATTCAAAGTTTAAAAAAGTCGTCAACGAACAGATTGAAGGCAACATGAATTCAACTTACTGATTGAAAGGATTAGAAAAATATGGCAAAATTTATTTTTTCCGCTTTTTGCGATGAGTCGGGCGAAAACACGATTGAGGGTCAAATCGCTGCCTGCAAGCAAAACGCAATTACGCATATGGAACTTCGCGGCTTTGGTGAAGAACTTACAGTGAACGCCCTTTCAATGAAACAGGCGAAAGAAATGAAAAGCGTGATTGACCGTGAAGGTATGGCGGTTTCGTCAATAGGTTCCGCTTACGGAAAAATCGAGATAACCGACCCGTTTGAACCGCATTTTGAAGCTTTTAAAAACACTATCGAGGTTGCGAAAATTCTCGGCGCGAAGTATATCAGAATTTTCAGCTTTTACTTCACCGACGGTGAAAGCTATGACGAATATAGAAGTGAAGTTATTCGCCGCGTAAAAGCAATGGCTGATTATGCGACCGAAAACGGCATCATCTGCTGCCACGAAAACGAAAAGGGAATTTACGGCGATACTGCCGAAAGATGTGCGGATTTGCTTGAAGCCTGCAAAGGCAATCTCAGGGCTGTTTTTGATCCGGCGAATTTCATTCAGTGCGGTGTCGATACGCTGAAAGCTTATGACCTTCTTGAAGCTCATGTTGAGTATTTCCATATCAAGGACGCCATATACAGTGACGGTTCCGTTGTTCCCGCCGGAACGGGCGAGGGCAGGGTTCTCGAAATTCTCTCCCGCGCCGCTGTGCAGGAAAGAACGATCGTCCTTTCTCTTGAACCGCATCTTCAGGTTTTCGAAGGTCTCGGTGTGCTTGAAAGCGGAGCTCTCGTGTCAAACAGAACTTTGCCGAAGAACGCATATCCGTCACACAGCGCTTCTTTCAAAGCCGCTTCCGACGCAATGCACTCTCTCGCCGAAAAAGCCCTTGGTCTTGCCTGAGTATGAAAGATTTTAAAGTTTCTCTCGTGGGCTGCGGGAATATTTCAAAAACACATTTGCCGATTCTTGAAGGTCTTGAAGGTGTCTGTATCTCTTCCGTTGTTGATGTCGTTCCCGAACGAGCGAACGATGCGGCGAAAAAATACAATTGTCGCGCCTTTTACGATTATGATGTCATGCTTCTTCAAGACAGACCGGACTGTGTGCATATCTGTACGCCGCACGACCTCCATGTTGAAATGGCTGTCAAAGCTCTTTCTCTCGGGGTCAATGTTCTTTGCGAAAAGCCTTGTGCAATTACAGCCGAAGGTCTTGAAAGGTTAAAGAGCGCCGCCGGGAACAGTTCCGCTGTGTTCGGTGTCTGCTTTCAAAACAGATATAATACCTGCGTTAAAAAAGCGAAGGAGCTTATTGATTCTTGCGTCTTCGGTTCCGTTCTTGCCGTCAGGGCAAATCTTGACTGGTTTCGCGATTTGACTTATTATTCCGATGAATGGCACGGAAAGCTCCTTTCTGAGGGTGGCGGTGTTTTGGTGAATCAAGCCGTCCATACCGAAGACCTGATACGTTATCTTGTCGGCAGTAAGATAAAGTTCGTTGAAGGCCATGTTTTCAACGACAGCATGAAGGGCGCGATAGAGGTTGAAGACACAGCCACGGTTCGCTATGAATTTGAAAACGGTGTCATAGCCTGCCTCAATGCCACTAACGCATTCCCGATCAACGCAGATGTCACCCTTGACTTTTATTTTGAAACCGGTGATAAGCTTCATATTGAGGGTCTTGAACTTTATCATTTTGACCCGAGCGGTGGTGTTGAACGTCTCACTCAAAGCGAAACGACGCCGACAGGAGCAAAAAACTATTGGGGCAACGGTCACGCCGCGCTCATTTCCGATTTCTATCGCTGCTTGCGAAGCAAAGAGCCGTTTCCGGTTGACGCTTATGAGGGCGGTCTTGCAACAGAGGAGTTTCTTGCTGTTTATCGTTCTTCCGAAAGCGGAAACCGAGAGAGCGTCTGATTTTAGAAAAATCTGTGCTGTTGATTTAAAATTAAAAATATGGTATAATGCTTTGGCGGTTGCGGTGCAACCGCCAAAGCACATCATAGCAAAAGGAAGATTATATGTCCGTTAACTTAATATATAAGAATATACCGACCGTTGCGCTTCGCGGTCTTGTTGTTTTTCCCGATATGCGACTTCATTTTGAAGTCGGTCGCGAAAAATCCATTGCCGCTTTCCGTGCGGCGGTGACCCAAAACCAGAAAATTTTTCTTGTTACCCAAAAAAATATCGCCTGTGAAGACCCGAATGAGGAAGATCTTTTTTCCGTCGGTGTTCTTGCGAGTGTAAAACAAATTATCAAATCTCCCGACAACAAAAACATTCGTGTTGTCGTTGAAGGTGTTTGCCGCGCTTCGATCGTTGAATTCGTTGAACACGAAGAATATCTTCTTTGCAACGTCAGGGAACGCCGTTCGACTTCGGTTAAAAACGCTGATTCCGATTATATTGCTGCCCTTGTCCGCAAGACGAAAGATATATTCGAGTCATATATTGACGTCACCTCAAAGCTCGCGCGTGATGTTGCGATGGAGGTCTATATGACCGACGAACCGTCACACCTTGCCGATTATATTGCAGGCAACGCGCTTACTGATTTTGAGCAAAGACAATATATTCTTGAAGAATTTCATCCGTTAGTGAGGCTCGAAAAACTTTGCTCGCTTCTTTCTCATGAAATTGAAATTTTTAAAATTGAAGAAGAGATTGACCGTCGCGTTCAAGAGCAGATGGACAAAAACCAGCATGAATATTATCTTCGCGAACAGATAAGAGCCATTTCCGCCGAACTCGGCGAAGGCGAAGACCTGCTTGGCGAAGTGGAAGCCTACAAAGAAAAAATATATTCGCTTCCACTTGAAAAAGAAGTTGAGCAAAAGCTTTTGCGTGAATGTGATAAGCTTGTGAAAATGCAAAGCTCTTCACCCGACGCCAATGTGATAAGGGGCTATCTCGATGCCTGTCTCGCATTGCCCTGGGGAGTGTTTACGACCGATAACTTTGATCTTTCCCGAGCGAAGAAAATTCTTGACGAAGACCATTCCGGTATGGATAAAATCAAAGAGCGCTTTGTTGAAATGCTTGCCGTTCGCGCGCTTACCGATAACGCGAAAGGTCAGATAATCTGCCTTGTCGGCCCTCCCGGTGTCGGAAAAACATCAATCGTCCGTTCAATCGCCAAAGCAATGGGAAGAAAGTATGTCAGAATGTCGCTCGGCGGTGTTCGTGACGAAGCTGAAATACGCGGTCACCGAAAAACCTATATCGGTGCAATGAGCGGCAGAATGATTAACGCTCTCACTCAGGCGGGTTCTTTCAATCCGATAATTCTGCTTGACGAGATTGATAAGCTCGGAAGCGATTACAAAGGCGACCCTTCATCAGCTTTGCTTGAAGCGCTTGACCCCGAACAGAACAACACATTCCGCGATCACTATATAGAATTCCCCGTCGATCTCAGCCGTGTTCTTTTTGTTACAACGGCGAACGACAGCAGCACAATTCCCGCTCCGCTTCTTGACAGAATGGAGCTCATCGAGGTTTCGAGCTATACTTCGCAGGAAAAACTCGTAATCGCCAAGGAACATCTCGTTAAAAAACAGCGCAAAATGCACGGACTTTCCGGCGCGGCTCTGCGCTTTACCGACTCTGCGCTGAAACTTCTTATCGACGGCTATACGCGTGAAGCCGGCGTAAGAAAGCTCGAACAGCTTATCGCGACCGTTTGCAGAAAAGCAGCCGTTATGCTTTCTGAAAGCGAAACAAAACGCATATCGGTAAATGCCGAAATGATTGAAACGATGCTCGGACCGGTGAAGTTTAAGCCTGAAACGCCCAATAAGAATGACCTTGTCGGCGTTGTCAATGGTCTTGCTTGGACGAGTGTGGGCGGCGAGATGCTTCAGGTTGAAGCTCTTCTTATGGACGGCAGCGGAAAATTTGAGCTCACCGGTTCTCTCGGTGATGTGATGAAAGAGTCCGCTCGTGCCGCGCTCAGCTATATAAGAAGCGTTGCGGACAAGTGGAACATTGACAAGGAGATTTTTAAAACAAAGGATATCCATATCCATGTTCCTCAAGGCGCCGTGCCAAAGGACGGCCCTTCGGCGGGTGTGACAATCGCGACCGCTCTTCTTTCCGCTCTCACCGGGAACAAGGTCAGGCAATCTGTTGCAATGACCGGCGAAATTTCCTTAACGGGAAGGGTTATGTCGATAGGCGGACTTCGCGAAAAAACAATGGCTGCTTATAAAAACGGAATAAAGCGGGTCGTCATACCGCTTGAAAACGAAAGCGATCTTTATGAGGTCGAAGCGGTCGTTAAAGACAATGTGGAATTTATTTGCGCCGAAAAGCTTGATGACGTTTTTGCCGTTGCTCTCGCCGATTGCGAAAGCAAGAAGCTCGACTTGTCGCGAAAAGCATCCTTTAAGCTTGACAGGAAAGACGCAAAAGGTGACAACATTGCTCAATAAGGAGGGGAAAGACAATGAATTTTGCCAATGCTGCTTTTGAAGCTTCTTTCGGAACGGCGCAGCAGCTTTCGCCTTCAACCCTTCCGGAGGTCGCCTTTTCCGGTCGTTCAAACGTCGGAAAATCGTCGCTTCTTAATCGGGTAATCGGGAGGAAGGCTCTTGCAAGAGTGAGCTCCGTTCCGGGAAAAACAGTGACAGTCAATTTCTTCAAGCTTAACACCTGCCGTTTTGTTGATCTTCCCGGTTACGGATACGCAAAGGTTTCCGAAAGCGAAAAGCTTCGTTGGGCAAATCTCATGGAAGCATATTTTGACTCGGGGCGCGACATACGCCTTGTTGTTCAGCTTATTGATATGCGTCACGAGCCCACGCAACAGGATCTTGATATGATAAGCTATATGAACGAAAAAAAGATTCCTTTTGTTGTCGCTTTAACAAAATGCGACAAACTGAATAAAACGCAACGAAGCGAAATGCTTTTAAAAATCTGTTCTGTCTTAACAAAATACGGCGGAATAAGCGTTGTTCCGTTTTCGGCGACAAAGGGAGACGGCGTGGAAGAACTTCGTGCGCTGATTGAAAAGGCTGTTGAACAATAAGTCTCATATTGACCGCGGTTGCGATTGTGAGATTTGGGACCTGAAATAATCTGTTTGGAAGGGAACAATATGAAAGAGACATTCTTGAAGCTGATGAAAACCGAACCTGTTATTGCCGCGGTCAAAGATCTTGAAAATCTTGACTGCGCGGTAAACTCCGATTGCACGATAATTTTTCTCCTTTGCGGAAACATCTTTAACTTAAAAGAAATCGTCGAAAAGGTTCATGCAAAAGATAAGCTGATTTTTATTCATGTGGATCTTATTGATGGCTTTTCCAAGGATGCCACTGCGCTTCGTTATATTCACGAGCAGATTGCACCAGACGGAGTCATATCGACGAAAAACAATCAGCTTAAGGTTGCGAAAGAGCTTGGTATGCTGACCGTTCAAAGACTTTTTATAATTGACTCGCTTTCAATTCAAACAACGGTCAAAACCTCCGCAGCCATAAAACCCGATGCGATTGAAATCATGCCCGGAATCATGCCGCGAATCACAAAAAAGCTCAGCGAGGTCATCGAGGTTCCCGTAATAGTCGGCGGTCTTATAAGCGAAAAGGACGATATTGAAAAAGCGCTTGAAAGCGGAGCTCTCGGCGTTTCAACTTCGAGCAGAGAACTTTGGTAAGGAGAGGAACTTTATATGATAACTATCAGAAAATATCAGGAAAAAGATCGCGATAACATGCGAAAAATTTGCATCGACACTTCGTCTTTTGACGTAAATAACCCGAAAACATCAAAATTTATAACTTTGATGTTTTGCGATTATTATATTGAAGCCGAACCCGATTCCTGCTTCGTTGCAGCCGATGAAGAAGATAACGCTGTCGGCTATCTGCTGTGCGGAAAAAACTTTTCCGAGTATTATAAAATGTTTATGGGGCTTTATATGCCCGAAATTAAAAAGCTCGGACTTAAATATGTGCTGATGGCAAAAAGTGAAATATTGACTCACAGCCTCTTTTCGAAAAAATATCCGGCGCATCTTCATATTGACCTTCTTGACGTTTGTCGCCATCAGGGCGTCGGTTCGCGCCTGATGAATGAATTGAAAGGCGAACTTTCGTCAAGAGGAATACATTCTCTTATGCTTTCCTGCGGATATGACAATAAAAACGCAATTCGTTTTTACGAACGTAACAACTTTAAAAAAGTTGCGAATATTTTGGGAAGCTATATCATGGCGAGCGAGTTTTAAACTCTCGTTTTCCGACATATGAATAAACGTCATCCTTTTGTGCAATAATATAGCCAAAAGGAGTGAAACAAGATGTTAGATAAAATTTCTCTTACTCTTACGATCATCGGAGCTGTCAACTGGGGACTCATTGGTCTTTTTCAATTTGACCTTGTTGCCTGGATTTTCGGTGGTCAGGGCGCAATAATCAGCCGAATAATATATACGGTTATTGCTCTCGCAGGCATTTGGTGCATATCACTTCTCTTTCGCGACAACGCAACCGGTTCCATGTCGTCATCGGACGGAGAAGAACAAAACAACAGCAACGCGGCGTAACATCATTCGCCGAAGAGCAGAATCAAAAGGAACTGCGAAAAAGTGCAGGCAAAATTAAACGAAAAAATAAAGGCTTTCTTTCAAAACAAAAATTGAAAGAAAGCCTTTAAAACGTAGAATGATCTTGAGAACAAAAGGCGATGCTTTTGCACCGCCTTTGTTCTTGCGTTTTTCTTCAATGCGCGCCTGTTTACAAAGTGATATTGAAAAGTTTTTGCGCGTTTTGATAAAATATTTTTCGGTATTCATCGTCAGAAAGACCGAGGGAAAGAAGATAATCGGCTTCACTTCTCGGGTCCCACATGGGATAATCGGCGCCAAAAAGAATTTTGTCCGCGGTGTATTTTTTGATTATTCGTCGCGAGGTGTCTTTGTCGAGCCACGGAAAAGAGGAAGAGCAGTCAACCATAAGGTTTTTGTAACCGCAAAGTTCGTCGCAAGCCTGTTCCCATACCGACCAGCCGCCAAAATGAGCCGCTATGACCTGTAACTCGGTGAAAATGTCAAGAATGGGTTTGAGCCTGTTTGGGTTTGAAAAGTCATATCGCTTGTCTCCGGCGTGAATGAGAACCGGAAGCTCTCCCTCGCAAAGCTCGTAAATTTTGAGACATCTGTAATCGTCAAGCTTGAATCGCTGAATATCGGGGTGCAGCTTCACTCCTTTAAGTCCAAGTTCCTTGAGGTGGCGGATATCTCCGACAATATCCTCGCTTTCGGGGTGGAGCGTTCCGAGCCCGGTCATTTTTCCGCCGCTTTTTTCGACAACCGAGGCGATGTATTCGTTAATGGATTTTACCTGCTTTGGTGTTGTCGCGACCGAAAAAACAACAAAGTGGGATATTTCGCTTTTCTTTCCGAGCTCTTCGAGCGTTCCGAGCGTACCGTCGTAGTTCATTGGCATATCATAAAAATCACCGGTGCTTTTTGACGCTTTGAGGGCGATCTTGTCGGGATAAATATGACAATGACAGTCAATAACAGGATACATAAGTTCGCCTCCCGTCACGCGGTTTCAATGGAGTTCGCTTTTTTTAGTTGATATTTTTCGATTGCATCTTCACGCATTTTGTATTTGAGAATCTTGCCGGCAACGTTCATCGGGAAAGAATCAACAAAATCAATATATTTCGGAACCTTGTGTTTCGCCATGTGGTCGCGGATATACGTTTTCATCTCGTCCGCCGTCATGTTTTCGCCGTCTTTGAGAATGATGCACGCCATGATTTCTTCGCCGTATTGTTCGTCGGGAACGCCGATGACCTGAACGTCCTTGACCTTTTGGTGTGTGTAGATGAATTCTTCGATCTCCTTGGGATAGATGTTTTCTCCGCCGCGGATGATCATG
>CAYOEN010000030.1:0-8629 GCA_964403085.1 uncultured Faecalibacterium sp.
CCGATTACATTCCGCAACAAGTTGCGGATTACATTCAAGGCTTCGCCTTGATTTTGCTGAAACTTTTTGTTATACTTTCAATCAGAGGTGAGAGCACGAAAGACAATCCTTTGCTTATATCAAAACAGATAAAACCTCACGGAGAACAAACGATGAAAATATATGATATTTCCCAGGAAATTTTCGGTTGCCGTGTATATCCCGGCGACCCGACACCGCAAAGAGAAACTCTCAGTTCAATGGAAAACGGCGAAGAATATAATTTGACAGCGTTTTATATGTGCGCGCACAACGGCACGCATATTGACGCACCGTTTCATTTCATCAAAGACGGAAAAACCGTTGACGAAATATCGCTCGAAACGTTTGTCGGACCGGCTTATGTTGCAGAGCACCGCGGTCTTCTCACTGAGAGCGACGCGAAAAAAATCATTGAAAAAGCAAGAGCGCAAAACGTTCAGGCTGCGAAAAGGCTTCTTATCAAAGGCAACGCCGAAGTATCAGCAGAAGCGGCGAAGGTCTTTGCGTCTTCAAACCTTTTCCTCCTCGGAAACGAGTCACAGACCTTCGGACCGCCAAACGCGCCTATGGAGGTTCACCTCGCGCTTTTAGGGGCAAACGTTGTTTTGCTCGAAGGGATTCGCCTTTCGAAAGTGCCGGAAGGTGTCTACTTTTTAAACGCAGCACCGCTCGATTTATCCGGTGCGGACGGTTCGCCTTGCAGAGCTGTATTAATCAGTTGCTAAGTTGACAAAAATCTGGATTTATGTTTTAATAAACTTGCACACGCCTTTTGTCGTTGCTCGTGTTTTCGGTTCGTTTTCGTGCGTTTTTTCGATATGATACCGATTAATTCGGCAAAGCTTTCCGAAAGAAATTTGACAACAGAAGGCGTTGCGAAAAATTTCAAACCATTGTGCGAAAGCATCACTGTGATACTTTCGTTTTCAGGAGAAAAAGAATGAAGACCCTGCGGTTAACTTACAAAAATATTTTTAAGGACAAATTACTTTGTCCGCTGTTATTGACAACCTTTATACTTCCGATTGCGTATAATTTCATGCGCGTCGCTAAAATGCTGAAAAACCTCACGCTCTACTATCAGGATCCGGAAATGGTTACCCAATACACTTTGTTGAACAAGGTGACTTATTTCGCTCTTTATTTTGCGATAATCATGTTGTTCGTCAGCTATGAGATGTTTTATCAAATCAAAAGCAGATCTGTTGAAGAGGTTTTGCAGGCTTCGAAAAACGGGTTGTCAAGAACATACAAAAACATTTTCTTCGTTTTGTTTGTGCATCTTTTTGCGTGTTCGGCTCTTTCTTTGCTTGTCACGTTCTTCGGAATAAACAAATCCATGGAGCTCACTTCAAGCTTTAAGTTGAACATTGTTTTATCGTTTTTCATTAACTACTTTTTAACTTCGGTTTTGACCGTGGTTGTCGGCTTTTTCGCGGCGACCCTCAAAAACAGGCTCAAAGGATACACCGTTATAACCCTCTTCGGACTTTTCATAAGCGGTCTTACGGAAACTTTGAGTCAGATCACATATTTGTCAACCTCCATAAACCTTTATCCGCTCACGAATCTTTTCAGTCTGTCGCCGCCGAACCTTTCTTCTTCCCTTCCCCGAGAATACGGGCTTGATGTTTTGCCCTACAGATTTTTCAGAATCTTTTTCTGGATCGCGTTTTTTGTCAGTCTTTATTACATATTTGCAGCCAAAAACTCCGTCGCAAGAAAAAGCAACATAAAAAAATACATATCTGTTTTTTGCTGCGTTTTGATGCTGTGTTGCTACGCTACTCCATCGTCAAAATTTAATCGTTCCGCAGGCGATCCGCAAGGCTGCGACTTGCACGACAGCGAATACTATTTTGACAACGAATTCGGCAAACGTGAAGGCTATTCTGTCGATTGCCGCGTTAAGGCTTATAATATGGAGCTTAAAATATATAGCGAATTATCCGCCGAAGTCACCGCAAAAATTGACAGCCCAACCGACGGAAAAATAGTTTTTACGCTCTATCACGGATATAACATCAAGAAAATTCTTGACGAAAACGGAAACAGTGTGTCGTTTCAGCGTGAAGGCGATTTTATCTATATTGAGCCGACAGAAGAAACAAGTAAACTCACTTTTATTTACCAAGGACACAGCCCGAAGTTTTACTCCAACTATCAGGGCGCTCTTCTCATTGGCGGATTTTGCTATTACCCCATGCCCGGGTTCCTTAGAGTTTTTCAAACGGAAACCAATAACACTGTCTTTAATTTTCCCGAATACGACATAGATTTCAACGTTACGGTTCACACCATGAAAACCGTTTATTCCAACCTGAGTTCCGACGGCAAAAACATTTTCAAGGGCAAGACTCAGGCGTTGTCGCTTGTTAGCGGTATGTACTACGAGCAAAAGAACGATGAAATCAGGGTTCTCTCTGCGGGAATAAATTCGTTTTTTGATGATGCCGAATTGCGAAATCAATATGAGAATATTGTAAACAAACAGGCAGTGAGAGGTAAAACTATCATCATTGTGCCGAACATCAATGAATATTTTGATGCCGTGTGTTCAAAAGACACCATCATTATGCGCGGTTTTGCCACGGGCATAAGCGACAATTTGAACAATTCTTCACACCTGTCGTAAAGGAGGTTGTATATATGTTAGAAATAAACGGTCTCACCAAGAAATTCAAGAAGATGACCGCTGTTAATGATTTCAGCTATACCTTTGACCACGGAGTTTATGGTCTTCTCGGTCCAAACGGAGCCGGTAAAACAACGCTGATGCGCTGTATAGTCGGTTTATATGATTATGACGGAGATATCAAAATTGATTCCGTCAGCAACAAAAAGCAAGCTTCGATAATCGGTTACCTGCCTCAAAAATTCGGCTTGTTCCCAAATCTCACTTCTTATGAAATGCTTAAATATTTCGCCCTCGAAAAAGAGATAAGAAAAGATTCTATTGACGAAGAAATCATGCGCTGTTTAAAACTCGTCGGGCTCGAAGACAAAAAAGACAAAAAGTGTTCTTCTCTTTCCGGCGGCATGGTTCGGCGTTTAGGTATCGCCCAGGCTATTCTCGGAAAGCCGTCCGTTATCATTCTTGACGAACCGACAGCGGGACTCGACCCCGAAGAACGAATAAGATTTAAGAATATTATCGACGAGCTGGAAGACACAACCGTTTTGCTTTCAACTCACATCGTCTCCGATGTTGAAGAGGTTTGCAATCAGATTCTCGTTCTTGACAAAGGCAACCTGATTTTCAGCGGCGAAATTAAAAGCATCGCCTCCTTTGCCGAAGACAAGCTTTACGCCCTGCCCGCTTCAAGAAAAAGCGAAATAAAGGGAGATTTCACCATTCAGGCTCATTATGAAAAAGAAGGTGAACGATACATTAAAATAATCGCAAATCAACCGCAGAATGATTTTAAAAACATTGAACCCAATCTTGAAGACGGTTATATTTGTCTCTTAAGGAGCGGAAAATGAAAAAATATATTGACATGGCGGTTTTACAGCTAAAATCATTAAAACTGCTGACGATCGTTCCGCTGATTGTTTATTACCTTATCTTGCCCGTATTAAATGTTGCATACTTTAAAAAATACGGATTTGAATCCGTGGAGTCAAACGCATGGGCATTTGCGTTAATGTTTATTCCGGTAATATCTGTTTTTTCACCTTTGCTTATTGTTCGCGATTTTTCCGAATCAAACGGAAGCGAATTGTTGTTTGTTCAAAACGTCAACACTCCGCTTTATATTTATCTTATCGGCTCAATATTTAATTTTTTGTCGCTCGTTCCCCTTTTCGGCGTTTACCTGATTATCTTTAAAGCGCAGCAACTTCAAATCCTTCATATGATGGCGGTTCTTTTATTCCTCTCCGGAATGCTGTTTTTGCTGTGGAAAATCACCAATTCATTGGCAATCACCTTCGCCATAGACATAGTTTACTGCGCGTTTTGCGTTGCGACGCCGATTCAATACAAGGACTCTCCATTCGGTTTTTTGCTGTATTTTAACGTTCTCGACATAACCGGCGACTTTTTGTTGACGAAAAGTTTACCTTTGCTTCTTCTTGGACTTGCGGCATTTATAATTGCAAGGCTCTCATCGAAAAAGCTCGTTCGGACAAAATAGTTTTTAGAGACACAAATGAAAAGCAGTCGCCTTCGGCGGCTGCTTTCGGTTTTCGCTTCATCAAGCGCAATGAGTTACACCAAAAAAAGAGCTGTAAAGATTCGTTCTTACAGCTCTTTTTGAAAACAGGTTCGTTGCCTTGAAAGCAGGAGTTCAAGGCGAAGCAAATGTTTTTTCGGTTTTATTTTGCCGTCGGGACGCCGTCGCGCTTTTCAATAAATTCACGAATTTGCTGTTTAACATCTTTACGGTCAAGCTTATAAAACAGCATCGGGATCATACTCAAAGCGGTGCAAAGACCCGGAATGAACCAGTATGCGATCATAACGATATTCTTCATTTGCGGCGTGACATCGGCAAAAGTCATTGTTCCGACGTAGCCGGAAAGACCGACAATAAAAATTCCAACCGCGACCGAAAAAGCGTTCGCAACCTTTATCGAAAGGCTGAGAACGGAATACTGAATACCCTCCGTTCGCTTTCCTGTTGTCATCTCGCGATAATCGACAGAATCCGAAAGCATGATGAGCGGCGCAAAACCGTGAGGACCGAACATGAAGTTAATGACAAACTGACCGAGAAGAATTCCCCAAAGCGAACGAAACCACTCGGGGCCGAAGGCGAAAAGGAAGAAATAGCCCATGGCAACGATAGAACCGTAAATTCCAAAAGCCATAAAGGTTTTCTTAACACCGATTTTTTTGGATATCACCGGAGTGAGAACAACGGAAAGAGTTGACGGAATGGCAGCACCGACGCCGAGAATTATCGGCAAATTTTCACCGGCGAGGGTAATTCCGAGACCGGGGATCGTGACCTCATCAAGCAAAACGGCAGCAGCCTGAACGCCGATACTTACCGCCATATTTCTTCCGAAGCCGAGCATATTGATAAGGAAAATTATCATCAACGGTTTGTTCGAAAAGAGCTCTTCGAACATCTGCTTAAAGCCCATTTTGTTGGCTTCGCTCTTTACCACCTCTTTTGAGCAGCGAAGCATGAGCACAGTTGTGAGTATTGCAAAAACGCCCATAGCCACAGCGGCGATTATGTATTCTTTCTTTGTTATAACAGCAGAACCGGTCAAAGTGCAAATTACGGGAACGACAAGGTTCGGCGCAACAAGAGCGAGAGATTTGAGCATATTCGCAATGCCGGCGCAGGTGTTTTTCTCGTCGCTTGAAGGGCTGAGCACGGCAAGCATACCCTGACTCGGAATATCAGCAAAGCTCATCACAACATTCCAGAGAACCGTGGTCACCGTGATATAGGCATATTTTGCGGTATCGCTCTTAAAGTCAATCGCGATGAACATTATCGTCGTAATGAGCGCAAAGGGGATGATGCTCATTGCAACAAAAGGTTTCATTTTTCCCGATTTGAAGTTGGCCGAGTCAATGATGTTACCTATTATCGGGTCGGCAAAGGAGCTGACTATTTTCGCAACAAGGATTATAACGGCGCATTTTGTAAGATCCGCCGCAAGGACACTTGTATAAAACTGCGATTGATAGGTGTTGATATAACCGACAAGCATCTGTATTCCGAAAATTCCGACAGAATACGCAATAATCTTGCCGAGCGTTAGGGTTTTTGTTGAACCTTTGTTCATAAAACTTCCTCCTGACAATGTTTTCTCTTTTTCTCCGTTCGATCAGTCAGATTGTGCTGTTCACACAACTTTCCGAATCCACAGGAAACATTATACACAACTCTCCCACGCTTCGTCAATATCTTTTTTTAAACGAGTAAGCGTTATGAAATGCCCGGCGGCGTTTAACAAAACTTAAACATTTTTTTAGCAAATCAAAAACAATGTGGTATTATAATATTGAAGATTTAAAAGTGGCGCTTTGCGCCGAATTCTGAAAGGATGGTTCTCGATGTTTAAGATTCTTGTTGTTGAAGACGATAAGGACCTCAACAAAACTCTGTGTAAATATCTTAATGTGAACGGCTACGAAGCTATCGGCTGTCTGAATGTTGAAAACGCATATGACGCGATGTATGAATTTGTCTTTGACGCAATAATATCCGACATTATGATGCCCGGCACCGACGGATTTGAATTTGCGGAGAACGTTCGTTCCACCAATAAGGACATACCTATTCTTTTCATGACAGCTCGCGACGACATTTTTTCGAAAAAGCGCGGCTATCGAATCGGAATTGACGATTACATGGTAAAACCGATTGACTTTGACGAGCTGTTGCTTCACCTCGGGGCGCTTCTTCGCCGCGCCGGTATTGCGCAAAGTCGCCGATTGAATGTTGGTCATTTTTCAATGGACATTGTTGAACACACAGCCAACTTCGACGGCAACGAAATTGCCCTCACCGTTCGTGAATTCAACATTCTTTACAAGCTTTTGTCTTATCCGAACAGAACTTTTTCGCGCCAGCAACTTATGTCTGAATTCTGGGCGGCGGACACAAGTTCCGGAACAAGAACGGTTGACGTTTACATGACAAGATTAAGAGCTAAATTTGCTTCCTGCGATTCTTTTGAAATCGTCACCGTTCACGGCCTTGGTTATAAGGCGGTGATAAAATGAGAAAATTAAGCACAATAAACGAGATCCGCATTGCCGTCGGAACTTTTTTCGTTATGTTTTTTGCCGTTGCGTTCACAATAACGGTCAGCTTTTTGCTTTTCCTGAACGGAACGGACATTTCAAAAAGTTCTGCCCTGCATTCCGCGCCGAGAACATTTTACAACGTAATTCTAATCTCGTTTATATTTACACTCATCCATTCGGTCTGGCGATATTTCACCGTTATCAAACCTTCGAAAGAAATCATGCTCGCGCTCGACCAGATCACCATGGGCGATTTTGATGTTAAGCTTGACATTGACAAAAGCTACGGAAACTTTTCCGCCATCGCGCAAAGCATCAACATCACTACGGAAGAGCTTAAAAGTGTTGAAACGTTGAAGGTTGATTTTATTTCAAACCTTTCGCACGAATTAAAAACTCCGCTTGCGAACATGAAAAGCTACGGTCAGCTTTTGAAGCTTTCGGATGTTGACGAAAACACCCGCGTTGAATACGCCGATGAACTTGTCCGCTCCGCAGACAAAATGAGCAGCCTCATTACAAACATTCTTCGACTCAACAAACTCGAAAACCAAAAGCTTTCTCCGAGCAGAAAAGACTTTGACCTGAGCGGAAGTTTGACAGAATGCCTGCTTCAATTCGAAAACGAATGGCAGGAAAAAAACATCGAACTTGACATTAACATTCCGGACAATATCACAATTTGCTCTGACCGTGAGCTACTTGAAATCGTTTGGAACAATCTGCTTTCCAACGCCTTTAAATTCACGAATGACGGCGGAAAAGTCGGTGTTATGCTCAAGAGCGGACTTGGCGGCATAATCGTCAGCATTTCTGACACGGGAATCGGCATCGGTGAAGAAGCCGGTCGCCACGTTTTTGACAAGTTTTATCAAGGCGACACGTCACACGGCACCAAAGGCAACGGACTCGGCCTTGCGCTTGTTAAACGCGTTTTGACAATAATCGGCGGCGACATAAAGTTTCGCAGCAAAGTGGGCGAAGGAACAACATTCATCGTTTCTCTCCCAAGGGATTAAAGCAAAGTGATAGATTCATCTTGTTCGTCAAACGCAAAACAGGCATAAGTTACGTTTATTTGAAAAGCGATTAGCGGGTCGTGGTCTCTCACCACCTGCATTCTCTGCCTGTTTAGTTTTTTGCACCTATGAAAACGGAAATCTTCTTTCAAGATCGCATTCCGACAGCAACACGGCAAGTTATGCTTATTACAAATTCGGCAACTTAACGAATCATAACTTCAACCGTTTTAGAAATCGTATCTTACATATTTTTTATTACAAAGAACTCATCATCAACGAAGCAGCCGCCTGACGGCGACTGCTCCGCATTCCGTTTTAACTTTTACCCCAACTATTGACAAAGAGCCAGAAAAACAAGAAAAAGCCGCGCCGGGGATCGCTAAACCGGCGCGGCTAAAGGAAAAGGGCTGTTCGCGATGCGAACAACGTAATTATTGTATTACATTTTGAATAAAATGTCAACTATAAATTGAGTTTATTTCAAAATTTTTCGAATTATTTTTCAACTGTTTAATGACGTGATTACATTTGATTCAAAAGATATGGTTAATTATTTAGGTTTATTGTAATCGGTTCTCTTAAGCTTAGCTTATAATGGTCGAACCTCATCCTGTTTTATTAGATATATTTTCGCCAACATTGCGTTGAAAATCCCGGCAATGCTGTTTTGCATGACGAGACAAAAAAGGTGCCGTTTGCGAAAAATCTGATTATTCAGACGTATTGTGTTCGGCTGTTGTCAGATTATGGTTACAGAAACTTCAATCGTTTCGGAAATAGTATCTTAAATCTTTTATTACAAAACAACTCATCATCAACGAAGCAGCCACCTGACGGCGACTGCTTTCGGCTTTTGTTTTAACTTTTA
>CAYOEN010000031.1:0-8327 GCA_964403085.1 uncultured Faecalibacterium sp.
CCGAGCGTTTAACCTTTGGGCATTGGGAGATGGACTGCGTGGAGGGTAAAAAGGGCACCAAGAAAACATTGCTTGTACTGACGGAACGCAAAACTCGCAACGAGATCATACGCCTTATGCCGAACAAAACCGCTGCAAGCGTTGTGGCGGCGTTAAACAAACTTGAAAAGGAACTCGGCACGGAAATGTTTGCCCATATATTCCAAAGCATAACGGTTGATAACGGATCCGAATTTTCCGACTATACCGGTATAGAACAAAGCAGCCTACACCCGGACCGTAACCGCACCAAACTTTATTATTGCCATCCGTACAGCTCCTACGAAAGAAGCTCAAACGAAAACCAAAATAAAATGGTACGCCGCCATTATCCCAAAGGCTATGATTTTACCAACACCACGCCCGCCGAAATACGCAAACTTGAAAAATGGATCAATAACTACCCAAGAGAAATGTTTGACTACTACACCTCCGCTGAACTTTACGAGGCTTGCATCAACAGCATTATGAGTGCATAATATCCGAAAGCAATGCATTATTTTTGTGCAAAGTATACGAACTTTGCAGATTTTCTTATTTTTTCGCACAAACCCCTTGACTTTTCAAGTTTTTTAAAGGGCACCGTGTTTGTATTTGTCAACGGCAAAATTCAAAAGCGAGCTTTCGCTTTTTTCAAAGGAAAACTTCATTTTTTCACCGGTCTTCGGGTGAAGAAACCCGAGAGCACAGGAAAACAGCGCAATTGTTTTTTCGTCATCTTTCGCGCCGTATTTTCTGTCGCCGAAAAGCGGACATTTCCGCGAAGCAAACTGAACCCTTATCTGGTGCGTTCTTCCCGTTTTCAAGCGGACGCGAAGGAGCGAAAACGGCTTTTCCGCATTCGGGTCGCCGTAAAGCGTTTCGTATTCGCAGACGGCTTTTTTAACGCCCTTTCGCTCACGCTTTACAACATAGACTCTGTTCTTTGCGGAATCTTTAAACAGCAGGTCTTCCAGAACGCCGCTCGGTTTCTCCGGCGCGCCGTGAACGAGCGCAAAATATTCCTTTTGAAGTTTGCGTTCGGCGACCTGAGCGCAAAGCGAAGCGGCCGCCGCCTTCGTCTTTGCGTAGACCATGACACCGCCGACACCCTTGTCGAGCCTGTGAATCGGGTAAATTTCGCCGTCTGTGAGGTCTTTCAAGAGCGAAACAAGACTGTTACTCCCCTCGCCCTGCGAAAGGAGTTTTTGCGGCTTTATGCAAACGATCAGGCTTTCATCTTCAAAAAGGATTTCCATTCTTTTTCCTTTCAAAACAAAAGCTATGACCGGGCGACCGACTTTTTGTCACTGCCGCTGATCATAGCTTTTTATTTTTCGGTTTCACTCCCGAGTCTGCAAGAAAAGCAGACCTTTGTCACGGAGCATTATTTAGCATAGTCAACAGCTCTTGTTTCACGAATCATGTTGATTTTTATCTGACCCGGATACTCAAGCTCATCTTCGATTTTCTTGACGATATCACGCGCAACGAGAGCCATCTGATCGTCGCTTACCTTGTCGGGCTTGACGATTATTCTGACTTCACGACCCGCCTGAATTGCAAAGGCTTTTTCAACGCCCTTGAAGGATTCGGAAATTGCTTCAAGCTGTTCAAGACGTTTGATATAGTTTTGAAGGTTCTCTCGCCTTGCGCCGGGACGGGCGGCCGAGATCGCATCGGCAGCCTGAACAAGACAGGCGATGATGCTCTTGGGTTCGGTGTCGCCGTGATGGGCATGAATTGCGTTAACGACGATGTCGTTCTCTTTATATTTCTTCGCGTATTCAACGCCGAGCTCAATATGCGAACCGTCCTGCTCGTGGTCAACGGCTTTACCGATATCATGAAGCAAACCGGCGCGCTTCGCAAGTTTTATATCCGCACCGAGTTCTGCCGCCATAAGTCCGGCAATATAGGAAACCTCGAGCGAATGATTGAGAACGTTTTGTCCATAACTGGTACGATACTTCAATCTTCCGAGAAGTTTGACAAGCTCGCCGTGAACACCGTTGACTCCGGCGTCAACAACAGCCCTTTCGCCGGCCTGGCGAATTGTCATTTCAACTTCGCGTTTCGATTTTTCGTAAATCTTTTCGATAAGCGCCGGGTGGATACGTCCATCCGAAATAAGCTTTTCAAGAGTGATTCGGGCGACCTCCCTGCGAACGGGGTCAAACGACGAGAGGGTTATCGCCTCGGGCGTGTCGTCAATAATGAGGTCAACGCCGGTTATGGTTTCGAGGGTTCTGATGTTTCGACCCTCGCGACCGATGATCCTGCCCTTCATTTCGTCGTTCGGCAAAGCGACAACGGAAACGGTGGCTTCGGACGCGTGGTCAGCGGCGCAACGCTGAATTGCGGTCGTGATGACCTCTCTTGCAAGAGCTTCGGACTCATCATGGAGCTTTTGTTCATATTCCATGATTTTGACCGCTTTTTCTCTTGTGAGTGTTTCTTCCAGTGTCTGGAGCAAGTATACCTTGGCCTGTTCTTTTGTATAGCCCGATATCTTTTCAAGCATTTCTAACTGACTTCTTTTGATGCTTTCTGCTTCGGCAAGTTGGGTTTCGGACTGCTTGATTTTTTTGTTCAGCAGTTCTTCTTTCTTTTCAAGGGTTTCAACCTTTTTGTCAAGGGTCTCTTCCTTTTGGATAATTCTTCTTTCCTGTCTTTGAACTTCGTTTCTTCTGTCGCGAAGTTCCCTTTCGGTTTCAGTACGGGACTTATGAATTTCGTCCTTAGCTTCAAGAATAGCTTCTCTTTTTTTGGTTTCCGCTTCGGTCACCGCCTGATTAATAATGCGAGTGGCCTCTTCATTCGCAGAACCGAGAAGACCTTCGGCGGTCTTTTTTCTGTGAATACCGCCAAGGATAAAGCCGATAATTCCAAACGCGACCGCGCAGACCACCGCAACGATCACTGTTACAAACCAATCTCCCAAAGTAGCAGCACCTCCTTCTTTTCAAAATTCAACTAACAAATCATCAAAAGAATTACAGTAATGTTACTCGAAGACAGCGAAAAAGGAGCGAAGCTTCCGGCTTCGTTCGTCGCTATCTTTGATATTTTAAACCAAATATTCAAAAATGTCAAGTATGAGGAAGCAAACTTCTGTATGAAATAGACAAAAATTTTTAATTTCGGTTTAAGTAGCGGCCATTCACCGAAAGAAGAACGAAAAGGAAAAGAAAGAAGCACCGAAAGCGGTTTTGCTTTCGGTGCCGTTGGCTTTTAATGATTAATCATCGTCTTCGGCAAAAGTGGTGTCCTGCGAGTTTTCCGCGGAAAGAGCGTTCTTTTTGCGCCTTGTCCAAATATAGCCGCCAAGACCGCCGAGAGCGATTATGCTCGTAGGTGCAGCCGCTATTTCGGGATTTTCCTTAATCGTGTCAACAGTCTTTTGAACGAAGGAACGGCTTTCGGTGGTACCTGTCATTGAAGAATAAAGCGACACCGCTTTTGAAGCCTGCTCGCTGTCGGCATAAGTTTCGCTCATAAGCTGTTCAAGATAACCGAAGTCGATTCCGTCGGAGCCTTTTATCGGACTTGAATTATAACCGGAAGAGGACGTACTGTCGATTCCGTATGTGGTCAAAACATTTTCGTTCGAAGAAACCGTTGACGAAAGAACGGCGTCAACATTTCCGATCACACTGTCAACAACGGCGTTCGCCTTTTCGTTTCCGGACGGAATTATTCCGCTTATCATCTTGTCAATCTCGGCGACCGCGCTGTTTTGCGCCGTGGAGGCCGAAGTTTGAGAAGCGGAGCTTCTGATGATGTTGAATTTGTAAGTGACCGTTTCGTCGGTTTCGCCATAGCTGACCTTGAGTTCAACACTGTCATTCGTTTTGTTGGGGTCGGCAGCGTAATAAACGGTCTGATTCGGTTTCACCGACTGAGTGCCAAGCGTCATGACAAGCTTTTCGTTGTCGCCGCCGAGCTGATCCGCAAGGGCAAACGGCGTGAACCAGACGCGCTGGCAATCATTAGCTATGTAGAGATCGTAATTGAAAATATCACTGTAAAACTCTTCGTCGAGGTTGAACCTGCCGTTTTTGCAGGCAGCGTTAAACAGACTCTCGCAGGAGTCGTCAATCGAATAATCCGTTCCGTCCTCGTCGAGCATGGTTTGCAAAATCAGCTTCGCAACGCCGTTATCCTCTTCGCTTCTGTCGGCAACGACAAGACGAACCGGGTCAAGACGTACACCGTAAGCAGTGTTAAGAATGGTTGCAAAATATGCATAATCGACATATTCCTTTTGCGCTTCGGTGGCAACATCATAAGCGGTGAGCGGAACATCATAATCATTGGAGGCGGCGGTTATGACCTTCGCCCAATGGAAAATTTCACTGTTTGAGGGGTTGTTGCTGACAGGCAGGTCTTCGAACTCGGTGACATAGGTCTTCACTCCGTTAACAGCAAAGCCCGAAACGGTGTCAACACCGGACGGAAGGAACGTACCCGTGAGTTCGGCAAGAATAAGGCAAATTGCGCTGTCGAGGGTAATGCCCTGAGGGAAAGTTACCTTTTTATTGTAAAGAGTATAAACGGCGTCATATTTCAAAGCGGCGTAAACAACGGCAACCTTGATTTCGTCTTCCGCCGTTTCAAGAGCCGGAATGGTTATTCCGCAGCTTCTGACATACGCCTTCATGGTTTCGCTGTCACTCGTCATTCCGAGCGCGGTGACCATATAATACAAAACGTTGATGACTTCGGTATAGGCAGAAGCGACAGTTTCTTCGTTGATAAGATTCAAAACAGAATAGTTGTTGACCTCATTGATAAACTCGCTGAAGGTATGGCTATAGGGATAATCCGCCTTCGGAACAAGACGCGCCGAGGTTACGGCGTTGGCGTTGTCGCGAATAATAACATTATCAAGCCAGGCAAGGCTGTATTGCGGCGAAACAGCGCGCGGATTGCCCGGAAGGACCTTAACGACGCTGCCGTCAACAGCCACACTCGCGCAGACGCTAAACGGCGCGCAAACAAGCCCCGCTATCACAAGCAAAGCAAGCAAAACCGAGCAAAGCCTTTTTATTTTCAAGAGCATTACCTTCTTTCGTTTCGGGTGTTCTCCCGGCGGCAAAAGCGAAGCCGGTGCGTCATACGACTAAATCACTCCATACTCTGTTATCATACATCCTTTTTCAAATAAAGTCAACCGAAGACGGCAAAATTTAAGCTTATTTCACGAAGTTTTTTATCTTTTAAGTTCTATCTCAATGGGCAGCGATATGATTTCATCGGTTTCTATGCTGCCCTCGGGGAAACAAATATAATACTTCATTCCGTCGCCGTAATACATTTCGCGGTCAACATCAACAACAAGTGCCGCCGCGGTGCCGTCATCGGAATCATAAACACACTTGAAGTCAAAAGCTTCGCGCGTGATTACGGTCGAACCGGCAGTTTCAATGAGATATGCCTTTTGGCTGCTCTTCGGAGAAGCGCCGATATCTTCATGAATATTAACGATGACCTTGACTATCTCTTCTTCGGAATTCGTCTGCAACGAAGCCGTGGCATTTTTTATTTCTTTATATACCCTTCCGTCCGCCGTTTCCTGACCATCGGTTTTGTCGCTCGGGAAAAAGTTTCCGAGGGAAGGCGGCGCGGTTGTGGTTTCGGTTGTGGTTTCGGTTGTGGATTCGGTCGTGCTCTCTGTCGTTGACTCGGTCGTGCTCTCTGTCGTGCTTTCGGTTGTTGACTCGGTCGTGCTCTCTGTCGTTGACTCAGTCGTGCTTTCGGTCGTTGACTCGGTTGTGCTTTCGGTTGTGCTTTCGGTTGTGCTCGCGGTTGTGCTCAAAGTTGTTTCGGGCGCGGTCGTGTGGTTTGAGGAATTACCCAGAGTTTTGAAAACAACGAGCGCCGCAATGATTGCAACCACCGCAAGCACGGCAATCAAAATATACATTTTTTTATCGGCTGCCTTTTTCTCTTCGGGTGACGGCGTTTCTTCTTCGGGCGTTTTCTGCTTTTCGGGCTCGGCAACCTGAGGTTGATCATCGCCGTAGCTGCTGAAAAAGACGTCGCCTTCTTCCGCTATGCGATAGCTCTTGACGGTTTGAACCTTCGGAACAGAACCCTCCGCCGAATAAAGAGGACTGTTAAGATATGAAATATACGCCTCGATTTCAGCCTTAAGCTCGGACGGAGAAGCGAATCTGTCCTGCGGACGGAAAGCCGTTGCTTTGAAAATCACTCTCGAAAGCGAAACATCGGCGTCCGCAGGTTTCACAAACATTTCACCGGACAGTCGTTTTTCAAAAGCCGCCTCGCGCTCCGCAATGGATATCGGCGCCGGAAACTGCGGCAAAAACGGAGTGCGGTTATTGTTGAGCAACTTATACATCACAAGACCGAGAGAATAGATGTCGCTGTTCGTGTCGGAAAAGCCGCCCTTTATTATTTCCGGCGCAAGATACGCCGCGTCGGTATATTTTCCGCCATCCTCACGGAAGAGATTGCAAATTCCGAAATCGCCGAGCTTGTAGTTGCCGAACGGGTCAACAAAAATGTTTTCGGGCATGATTTCACGATGAATCACGCCGACACCGCGAAAGCCTTCGAGCGCAGCGCTGAGGTCCGCACCGAGTTTCGCAACCTCGCCGCAAGAGGCCTTCTCTTTTGTCAGGTAGCTACTCATAGGTGTGAGAAGTTCCATAAGAATGAGGACGCTGACGGCACCTTCTTCGCGAACTATTTCATAATTATCAAAGCGGACAATGTTTTTATTGGCGCGAAGATACATCATTTTTTCCATGCTTTCGCGAACGGTGTTTTCCACAGCGTCAAGATAGGAAGCAACATCCGGATAGTTTCCGCTGTTGAGCGCACGCAGCAACTCCTGTTCGCTTTTCGGAAAACGCGCAACTTTGAGCGCAAGCATATCCGCGTTGCCGCTCTGTTTTGAGACGCGATAAACCACCGAACTTTTACCGCGCGAAACAATGCCGTCAATATATCGTTCGCCAAAAAGAGGCTCGCGTTTTTTGAGTTCTTCGAAAGTCATATTCTCACTCTCCGTTTCGGAAGATATACAAGTTTATGATAGCATATTTTCGGCGCGAAAGTCAATCTTTGCCGAAAAGAGTTCACTCGCCCTTCGGTTTTTCGAGCAGCTCCTTCGGAAGTTCGATTTCGCCGTCTCTTTGTTCAAATTCTCTTATACACTTGCGAATGAGATAAATTATCTGTCCGTTAGCGCTCCTGCCTTCATATTTTGCGATATAATGAAGCTTATAATGAAGCTGCGGGTCAACCTCGATTCCAAGATGCTTATTAGCTTTATTTCTCATAAACGCCACCCCAAATCTTAAATTGAGTATATTTTAAGATTAAAGTGTGCTATAATGTTGAGAGTATACTCAAATCAAGTAGACGATTCAGGGGAAAAACGATGAAACTTGCTGTTATCGGTTCGAGGTCATTGACTATTAAATCCTTATCGAAATATATTCCGCGCGGCGTTACGGAAATCGTTTCGGGAGGGGCGAAAGGTGTTGACGAAGCCGCAAAAGAATATGCTTCGGAGAACAAAATTAAATTTGTTGAGTTCCTTCCGAATTATCAAAAATTCGGAAAAGGCGCTCCCCTTTTGCGCAATCTTGAGATAATCCGATACGCCGATGAAGTTCTTGCCTTCTGGGACGGACAATCGCGCGGAACCGAATTTGTGATTGAAAACGCAAAGCGCAGTGGGAAAAAAGTCGTTGTTGTTCTTCTTGACGAAAGCGAAAACGCAAAATGATTGAGCGCGATTTTAAACAGAAAAAAGCGAACCGCCGAAAGACGGTTCGCTTTTTTAAAAGAATTAACTTATTTAAGAGTAGCCTTTGCGCCTGCTTCTTCAAGCTTAGCCTTAGCAGCTTCGGCGTCGTCCTTGCTCATAGCTTCCTTAATTACCTTCGGAGCGCCGTCAACGGCTTCCTTAGCTTCCTTAAGGCCAAGACCGGTGAGCTCACGAACAGCCTTGATAACAGCGATCTTGTTTGCGCCAACCTCGGTAAGTTCAAGGTCGAACTCGGTCTTCTCTTCAGCAGCGGCAGCAGCTTCAACAGGACCGGCAGCAACAACAGCAGCAGCGGCGGAAACGCCGAATTCATCCTCAACAGCGTGAACAAGCTCGGAGAGCTCGAGAACTGTCAAAGTCTTCAAAGTATCAATAATAGCAGTAATTTTTTCTGACATGGTAATTATACCTCCAATTTGTTAATGTTAAGAAAAGTTATGCTTCTGCGGGAGCTTCGACAGCTTCCTCGGCGACCGGGGCAACGCGAGCCGCGCGCGGCTTG
>CAYOEN010000032.1:0-7035 GCA_964403085.1 uncultured Faecalibacterium sp.
TTATCTAGCTTTGGAGCGTTCCGCTGATATGATCCTGACCGACACCGTCGGAGAAAACCCTCGGGCGATATTTTCGGTAAAGCACCTGATACATAAAACCTTTCACCTCCAAAAAAAGCAGACAAGACACATTCGCTTGGTCACGCAGCAGCAGGCTTTGCTGTGTCGCACAGTATTCCCGCTTAATGCTGCTCGGTTCCCCGCCTGACATGGTTCGCGGTATCCTGTCGCACAGGACCCGCTGCCGCATGACCAAATTAAAGCATCTTGTCTGTAAATTACCGTTGATGACGAACGGGCGCGAAGGCGCACCGCCAAAACTAAACGGCACAGAACCGATTTAGCCAAATTATTATAATACAATCCTTCGATAAAATCAAGAGTTTTTGAAAGATTTGTTGACGGGCGGGCAAAAGAGAAAAAGCTTTTTTCGAAAGAAAAGCTCCGCCCCACCGAAAAAGCGGAAGAGCGGAGAGAATTCAACTTTTCTTTTTGGCGAGCAGCCACGGTTTTATTTCATCAAACCTCTGATAACGGCTTCGCAGTCTGCTTCGTTCATGATCTTCGGAACAGGATAAAGAGGATTGGCTTCCTTGAGCGCTCTCTTAACGATGGTCGGGATATCCTCTTCCTTAATGCAATCAAAACCGTCGGGGATGTTCATGTTCTTGTTGAGGGTCTTGACCGCTTCGATGAAGGCAACGGCCTTTTCGCTGTCCGTTCCGTCGGTCTTAACGCCGGTGATAACAGCAAGCTTTGCAAGACGTGCGTATGCGGTCTCGCCGTAATACTCGAGAACATGCGGAAGAATTACAGCCATTGCAAGACCGTGAGGAATATGATAGAAACCGCCGAGGTTATGGCCGATTGCGTGAACGTAGCCGACATATGCCCTTGTGAATGCCATGCCCGCATAATACGAAGCCTTGAGCATATTGTTTCTCGCTTCGATATCTTTTCCGTTCTGATATGCTTTTTCAACGTTTGCGAAAATCATTCTCGTTGCTTTTTCGGCGTAAGCTTCGGTCGAACGAACGTTGCTCTTTCCGATGTAAGCTTCGACAGCGTGGGTGAGAGCGTCCATGCCGGTGGTCGAAGTGATGTGCGGCGGGAGGCCGACGGTGAGTTCGGGGTCAAGAACGGCATACTTCGGACGAAGACGCGGGTCGTTGATTGCGTTCTTTTCGTGAGTCGAAGGGTCGGAAACGACGGCGGCGAGAGTAACCTCGGAGCCTGTGCCCGCGGTGGTCGGAACGGCGAAAAGCGGGGGAAGCTTATGATGAAGCTTCATAACGCCTCTCATCTTTCTTACGGAGATGTTCGGGTTGGTGACGCGCGCAGCGGCAGTCTTCGCGCAGTCCATCGGTGAACCGCCGCCGAAAGCGATAACGCCCTGGCAGTTGTTGTCAAGATAAAGCTGGCGTGCGTCTTCAATGTTGTCGATTGTCGGGTTCGGCTGAGTGCCGTCATAAACGACATAGTCAACGCCGTCCCTTTCAAGAGCGGCATAGAGACCGTCAAGAAGGTGCAAACCGGTAAGTCCCTGATCGGTAACGATCAAAACGCGGTCAAGACCCTTGGACTTGATAAGCGCAGGGAGACGGTCAATAGCTCCGGGGCCTTCAAGAAGCTCCGGCTCCGACCAGTCAAACGCATACATGGCGATCTTCATGATCTTTTGAAACGCTCTGTAGTAAGCTATTTTAAGCTGCCACATTTTAAATTTCATCCTTTCTTTCCGGAGAAGAACCCGGATCAACATTATTTCATCGTCTATATTACTATTTTTTTGCAACATTTTCAAGGGGTATTTGTTAAATTTCTGATTATCCGGACAATTTCGGAAACAATTGCAGCGCAGATTTTTCCGAAAGGAGCGACCTTCATCCTCAAAAGCAGGTCGTTATCACCGCCGAAAGCTGCACGGAGCCGATTTTTTGAACGACCGAAAGCAAAGAAAATATCGGCCAAAAGAAAAAATTATTATTTTTTTCTTTTTATGGTGACAAAACAGGAGCAGTGTGTTATAATAAGCTGATATTTATTCCCCGATAAAGGAGAACCACATATGAGTGTTAAGATTGAAAATATACAAAGCGTCCTCAGCGGTCTTTCGCAACAGCTCGAGTCGCTCGGCTTTGAAAAGAAGGCGGATCTCGCCGAAGACGGCGACGCGGCCGTTGCTGTTTTCGCCGGCGAAAAAGGCGCGCTCAAGCTTCGCTACGAAGACGATATCGCCGCCATTTATTACGCCGACGACGAAGCTTCGCTCGAAAGCGGAAAAAAGATTGTCGCTTCTCTTTTGCCGGAAAACGGTGACGACAAAGACGTGAAGTACGTTATAAACGAATTTTCGGACTGTCTTAACGAGCGCTTCGCAAAAAAAGCCGCGGTCAAGAAGGTCTCCGCCTCCAAAACGCCGCAAACCGTTTCGAAGACCGCTGTCAAAAACGGCTCTTCTTACGACCCGAACACTCTCGCCAGCAAGCTTTGCCTCGTTTTTCCCGAGCTTCGCGAAGCGTACAAACAGAACATTGCCGATTACGGTGAATTCCTCGGCGAAGAGTTTTTCACAAAGTTCGGAACCGAAAAAGTCATTGCTGCCATCAAGCAAAACAATCCTCAAACCATGAAAAAGCTGTTCCAGATTCTCAACGAAATTTATGAGGACGGAACGAACGACACCCAAAGCCTCATCGCCGTAACAATTCTTGGCGAGTTGAACAACGACCAGATTCTTCTTGCCCGCTGTGTAGACTACATGAGCGAAACGCTCGCGCCGCCGGTTATCGAAGTTAACCGCTATCTTGCCTCCTTCTCCGGAAAAAAGGCAAGAAAAAAGCTCGACAACCCGCCGCCGTACAAGCCCAAGAAAAAGAAAAAGCCCGGCTTCTTCTCTCAGATGATGTCCGGCGCCGGCGGAACAGGCATGCCGATGTAAAAACAAACCAATGAGCTGTTGCACACCGCAACGGCTCATTTAATATTTTAGGGAAGGGAAAACGCGCACGGTTTCCCTTCCCTTTAAAATCGGATTTACATTCTGTTTTTGTAATAATTCATCAGGCAACCGTCAAGAATTATCTGCTTTTCCTCGTCGGTGAGACCTTTGACGTAAAGCGTGATGTCGTGAACGCCGTCTGACGAAATCACCTTTGCCGCGATCTCTTCTTTACCGTTCTTGATTGCGTCTCTTATTCCGGGGACGAAAACGTAGTCGCCGCAATCGTAGTCGAACGCGGTGTTTTTGTCGAGAGTGAACGGCAAAATTCCCCAGTTTATGCAGTTGGAACGATAGCGCTTTGTCGCAAATTCATAGCAGATATTCGCAAAACCGCCGAGAACTTTCTGGCAGGAAGCCGCCTGTTCTCTTGCGGAACCGTCGCCGGGTCTTCTCGCAAAGACGCAGGAGCCGAATTGCGTGTCGGCTGCGAGCTCTTCCGGGTTTTCGCAAACTTTTGAAAGGACCGAAACCACTTCTTCGCTTTTTCCGTCGCGGCGTTTCGCTTCTTCTGCCGCGACGGCTTCGGCGCGCTTGACATACTGCGGTTCGCGGCGCGAAAGCGCAAACTGCGAAAGGCGAAGCGGATTGCTGCGATAACTCGAAGTTTCACCGGAGGGAATGAGCTCGTCCGTGGTCGTTACCTCGTCTTGAAGGACGGCGGCGAGTTTCACAAGGAGATTGTCCGAAAGACTGTACATTGCGGGCCAGTCGGTGATGTTCGGGCCGAACTTCAACTCGTAATCGGGCTGTGCTTTTCCGAAACCGTTATAGACGCGCTTGTCATAAACGCCCTTTTCAAAGGTATAGGTCTTGTCGTAATCGGGAATTTCAACGTCCGTTGCCGCGGTGAGAACGCCGTGGTTGAGCGCCGTCGCCGCTATTGAGCGGGCATCGACCAGAGCAACCGAAGAAAGCTGACCGTCACCGGGCTTGCTGCCTTCGCGGTTCGGGAAGTTTCTCGTTGTGTGACGAATTGAAAGGCCGTTGTTCGCCGGAACGTCACCCGCGCCGAAGCACGGACCGCAGAAGCAGGGCTTGAAGACCGCTCCGCTTTCAAGAAGCTTTTGCTGCGTGTTGTTTTTGAGGAGCGCAAGGTTTACCGGAACACTTGACGGATAAACCGAAAGCGAGAAATATCCGTCTCCCGTGTTGCCTTCGCCGAGAATCGCAGCGGCTTCGCAGATGTTTTCGAACATACCGCCGGCGCAGCCTGCGATAACGCCCTGGTCAACATAAATCTTTCCGTCTTTGACCTTGTCTTTGAGCGAGAAATTGACCTTTGAGCCGAACTGTGCCTTTGCCGCTTCTTCGACCTGTTTCAATATTTCGGGGTGCTCTTGAAGTTCGTGTATGGTGTAACCGTTCGAAGGATGGAAGGGAAGAGCTATCATGCTTTCCATTTTCGAAAGGTCAAGTCTGATTGCCATGTCATATTTTGCGACCTTCGCCGGTTCAAGACGGCTGTATTCTTCTTCTCTTCCGTGGGTTGCGTAAAAAGCGCGAACGGTTTCGTCCGTTTCCCAAATCGAAGAGAGGCAGGCGGTCTCCGTTGTCATAACGTCAATACCGATTCTGAAATCCATTGAAAGGTTTTTCACGCCGGGACCGACAAATTCAAGAACCTTGTTGGTGACGAGACCTTTTTTGAAAACGGCGGTGCAAAGCGCGATCGCAACGTCGTGCGGACCGATGCCCTTTTTCGGTGCGTTTTCAAGATAGACAAGAACGACCTGCGGCTCGGCAATGTCCCATGTGTTTTTGAGAAGCTGTTTGACAAGCTCCGGACCGCCTTCGCCGACGCCCATCGTTCCCATTGCGCCGTAGCGTGTGTGGCTGTCTGAGCCGAGTATCATTTTTCCGCAGCCGGTCATCATTTCGCGCGCATACTGGTGAATAACGGCCTGGTTCGCAGGAACATAAATTCCACCGTATTTTTTGGCGGCGGAGAGACCGAAAACGTGGTCGTCCTCGTTGATCGTTCCGCCAACGGCGCAAAGGCTGTTGTGGCAGTTGGTCAACGCGTAGGGCACGGGGAACTCCTTAAGTCCGCTCGCCCTCGCTGTCTGGATTATTCCGACATAGGTGATGTCGTGCGAGATGAGCGAATCGAAGCGAATCTTCATTTTGCTTTCGCTGCGTTCAACGCTGTGCGCGTCAAGAATGGAATACGCTATCGTTCCGTTCCCGTTTTCGCAGGAAAGTCCTCTTTTTTCAAGCTCCGCGCGGTTGGTGCTTTCGTCTGCGTCAAGAAGCTCCCTTCCGTTGAGAAGATACACACTGTGGTCAATAATTTTAATTGCGTCCATTTTTATATCTGCCTTTCGTTAAAATGATCATATTCTTCGATAAACAAAGTTTATCTCTTTGTAATATCCTTCGTCAATGCCGTCAAGGGCGTCTTTGCTTATTCTGAAACTCCAGTTGTCCTTGTCCGTTCCCGGTCTGTTCATTCGGGCATCCGCCCCGAAGCCGCACATATCCTGAATACTGACTATTGCCGTGGCTGCACTGCTTCGCCAAACGGCTTCGATAACGGCGCGGCAGGAGGGAGAAAACGCACCGCCTTCGCCCCAGTTGTTGCCGCCGAAGCAGCAATATCTCAAAGCGAAAGCCCGCTCCCGCTCGCTCGCTTCCCAAAGCCAGCCGAGAATTGTGTTGTTGTCGTGCGTGCCGACATAGGCAACGCAGTTTTTGTCGTAATTATGCGGAAGATGGGTGCTGTTGCTGTTGACGTCAAAGCCGAACTGAATGACCCTCATTCCGGGGAAGCCGGTCTTTTCGAGAAGTTCAACAACATCTTCGCCGAACGTTCCGAGGTCTTCGGCAACAATGCACGCATCGGGCAACGCTTTTTCGATTGCGCCGAAAAGCTTCATTCCGGGGCCGACGAGCCATTCGCCGTTTTTGGCCGTTTCGCTGTCCGCTTCAACAGCCCAGTACGAAGCGAAGGCTCTGAAATGGTCAATACGCACGCGGTCAAAGAGCTTCAACGCGGCGGAAAGCCGTGTCACCCACCAATGATAGCCGTCTTTTTCCATTTCTTTCCAATTATAAAGCGGGTTGCCCCAAAGTTGACCGTCCTGCGAAAAATAATCGGGCGGCACACCGGCAACCTTTGAAGGAGCAAGGGTCTTTTCGTTGAGCAAAAACAAATCGGTGTTGCTCCAGACGTCAACGCTGTCGCGGCTGACATAGATTGGCATATCGCCGAAAATTTCAATGCCGAGCCTGTTGGCGTATTCTTTAAGCGAACGAAACTGGGTGAAAAAGACGTACTGAGCGAAAGTATAAAAAGCTGTTTCCTCGCGAAATTCTTCGGCGTGAGAAAGCGCCGTCTCGTAGCGCGAAAAGCCGTTTTCCCATTCCCACCAGGGCTTTTGGTCGTTCGCGTCCTTCAACGCGGAAAAAAGAGCAAAGGGACGCACCCAGTCGTTCTGCTCGGCGAAAAGATCGACAAGGTCGCGCGTGTCGTTATCAAGGCGCGAAAAAGCTTTTTTCAAAAGGCGGAGCCTTTTCTCAACGGCGAAGTCCTGCGCTGCCGAATAGACCGAGCCGTGAAACTCGTTTTCGCGAACCTCCTCTTCGGTAACAAGACCGTTGTTGAGCAGTTCGCGCGGGTCAATGAAAGCGATGTTTCCGGCGAAAGCACTGACCGAGCAATACGGCGAGCCGGTTTGATCGACCGGACACAGCGGCAACATCTGCCAGAGCCGAAAGCCCATTCTTTGAAGTTTTTCGGCAAAGGCGCGGGCTTCCTCTCCCATAACGCCAACGCCGAAAGGTCCGTTGAGCGAGGAAAGGTGAAGCAGCACTCCGCCGGTACGAGATCGTTCAATCATAAAAGCTCCCCCGAAAAAAGAATAACTTTGTTTAGTATACTACAACAACGGAAAACTTGCAAGCCCGAGAGGAGCGAATTAATTTTTTTGATTGACAAAACAGTAAAAATACTGTATACTATGTCGGTGTTAAATCGAGGCGTAGCGCAGTTTGGTAGCGCATCTGCTTTGGGAGCAGAGGGCCGCAGGTTC
>CAYOEN010000033.1:0-4527 GCA_964403085.1 uncultured Faecalibacterium sp.
AATTCGCCGCGACGAGGAAACGGACAACATTCATTCGATTTTCGTTGACCAGTGGGACTGGGAAAAAATAATTCCCGCTTCGGCGAGGGACGAGCACACCCTCAAAAAAACGGTCAAGCTGATTTATTCCGCGCTTCGCCACACGGAGTATTATATCACGAAAGAATACAACTTTATCGGAAGCCTGCTCCCGGAAAAAATTCACTTTGTCTCTTCTTCTGAGCTTGAAGAGCAGTATCCGAACCTTTCGAGAAAGGAACGCGAATACGCAGCCGCAAAGGAACACGGGGCGATTTTTCTTATGAAAATCGGCGGCGCGCTTAAGGACGGAAAGCCTCATGACGGCCGCGCACCCGACTATGACGACTGGGATCTCAACGGTGACATAATCGTCTATTATCCCGTTCTTGACATTGCCTTTGAGCTTTCTTCGATGGGAATCAGGGTCAACGAGGAATCCATGGCGCGCCAGCTTAAAATCGCAGGTTGTGAAGACAGGCGCGAGTTCCCTTTCCACAAGGCGCTTCTTTCCGGCGAACTTCCGTGCACGATAGGCGGCGGTATCGGCCAGTCAAGAATGTGTATGTTCTTCCTTCGTAAGGCGCATATCGGCGAAGTTCAATCCTCCTACTGGAGCGATGACGTGATAAAATATTGCAAAGAACACGGAGCGCAGTTGCTCTGATTCGAAAATTCAACGAAAAAGACTTCGCCGGGTTCGATCGGCGAAGTCTTTTGTTTGCTGTCGTATGACGAGACAAAAAACGGCGAAGTGCGCGGAAAATCGGATTCTTCGTTTTGATTGTGTTATCCGTTTAAAACATATATCCCGAGGTTGAGATATCCTGCGAAGGTCACCCAGACAAGATAGGGAACGAGCAAAAGTCCCGCCGCTTTGTCTGTGCGATAAAAATTCAGGAGCATCGCGAAAATGATGAACCACAAAATCAGCAGCCATATAAACGCAAAAAGATACGCTCCGAAGTTGAAAAAGATGATGCTCCAGAAAAAGTTGAAAAAGAGGTTCAGCGAATATATGCCAATGGCGTTTCGCTTCATTCGCGCGGCGCCGCGGCGCTTTTCGAGCACCAACGCAAGACTTATCCCCATAAGTATATAAAGTATTGTCCACGCAACAGGGAACAACCACGACGGCGGCGAAAGCGGCGGAGTTTGAACTTTTTCATAAATGTTCATGCTGTCTTTGCCGATAAAGGCGGCGACTCCGCCGACGGCGAGCGTTGCCGCAATCGAATAAACATAGGTCTTTATCTTGTTCCACATAATGATACCTCCGCTTTTTTCTGCTATTATGATATGCAAAAGAAGACTGAATAATACCGAAAAATCAAACGAAAAAATGCGCTTGACTTGATGCGAAAATTATGATAATTTATATTCAGTCTGACGATGTTTTTTCAAAGGAGTGCTGATATGATTTTTGACGTTAAAATTAAAAAACTTTCCGCCGATGCGGTGCTTCCGACTTACGGCTCTCCCTGCGCCGCCGGGGCTGACCTTTATGCCTGTCTCGAACAGCCGCTTGAAATCAAAAGCGGCGAAACCGTTTTTGTTCATACGGGTCTTTCCGCGGAGCTTCCGAATGGATATGTCGGGCTTGTCTTTGCGCGCAGCGGTCTCGCCTGCAAAAAAGACCTTGCCCCGGCGAATAAGGTTGGCGTAATCGACAGCGATTATCGCGGCGAAATAATGGTCGCTCTTCACAATCACGGCGGCGAAACGCGCGTTGTCGAACACGGCGAAAGAGTTGCGCAACTGCTTATCATGCCGTATGTCGCGGCAAACTTCATTGAAGGCGATGAGCTTTCGGGCACCGAAAGAGGAACCGGCGGCTTTGGCTCGACCGGAAAATAAGAAAGGCGGAGTTTGTTATGGTTTTATATTTCAGCGGAACAGGCAACAGCAAATACGCCGCTTCGTTGATTGCCGAGGCTCTCGGCGAAGAAAGCGTTGATATCGGAGAACGCCTGAAAAAGAAAAATAACGCACCCATTGCGTCTTGCGAACACCTGGTTTTCGTTGTTCCGACCTATGCGTGGAAAATTCCGCGTCCGGTCGAACAATGGATACTTGAAACCGAATTTGCTGTCGGTCAAAAAAGCTGGTTTGTTATGACCTGCGGCGGAGACGTCGGCGGAAGCGAGAAGTATATTCGCTTGCTTTGCGAAAAGAAAAAGCTTGAATTTATGGGGCTTTGCCCTGTCTCGATGCCGGATAATTATGTTGCGCTTTATGACGTCACGAGCGACGAAGAAGCGAAAGAAAAAGTTGCCGCCGCCGTTCCGGTGATAAAAGGCGCGGCGAAAAAGGTTGCCCTCGGAGAACAGTTTGAAAAATGCAAAAGCACCGCTTACGGAAACCTTATGAGCGGCGTGGTCAACACCGTGTTTTATTCGGCTTTTGTCAAGACGAAAAAATTCAAGGTCACCTCAAAATGCACCGGTTGCCGAAAATGCGTGTCCTTGTGTCCGCTCGGCAATATCGGCCTTGACGGTGAAAAGCCGCTTTGGGGGAATGATTGCACCCACTGCATGGCGTGTATAAGCTACTGCCCGACTCAGGCAATAGAATACGGAAAAAGAACGGTCGGCAAAAAGCGATATACGTTTAAGTTCGACTAAAATAAGCGAAAAGAAAAGGGGACTGTAAAACAAGTTTTACAGTCCCTAAATTTATATCTGCCTGCTCACCCGCGAACAAAAACGCGAGAGTGCGGCTTGCTGTTATTTTGTCCATTCATAAGAGGGGAGCGCCTCTTTCATCTTTTTTCGCGCTTCGTCCTGGCGCGCAATGACTTTTTCATAGCAGCCCCTTATCAGAAAATCGCCGTTTTGAAGGCGGCTGTAAAACAGTTGCTCGGCTTTCTGGTAGTGTTCGAGTGCGGCTTCGTAATCGACTTCTGTGCCGATTCCTTCAAAGTGGCAATCCGCTATGCGCATCATAACATCGGCGCCCACAAAAGCAACAGCTTCGTCGGGCATTAATTCAAGACAACGATTGTAAATACGGAACGCCTCTAATTCGTTTTTCTTGACATAGTATCCGTTTCGGTACATATCGCCGATTTTGTAAAGCGAGCAGATTTGTCCGTCGAATGCGCCGAGGGCAAAGTAGTGAAACGCTTTTTCGTAGTCAATCTTTGTGTCTCTGCCGTAGTAATAGCAATAGCCGAGGTTTTCCTGAGCCTGACGGCACCCGCCGTTTGCTGCGATTGTGTAATATTCAATTGCTTTTGAATAACTCTGCTCACCGATGCGTCCCGAATAATACAAAGCACCGAGATTACACGCGGCGTCGGCGTTTCCCATTTCAATCTCTTCCTCATAGACCTTCAAAAGAAAATCAGAAACGCATTTCGGAAATTGCTTTGTTGCGTCGGCGTCAAACAGTTCCTGCGCAATGAAATAAGCGTCCAGATAAACTTCTTTTGAAAGTTCGTCAATGTTCGCAAAAATTGTTGAGCAGATCTCGGGGTACTCGTTTTCATCAATCGTGTTCAAGATGTTACTCAGCATTTCAAAGGTTTGTTTTTCTGTCATGATTTAAATCTCCTTATATAAGTATATTGTTGAAGCTTGATTCTTATGTAGATATCCACCGTCGGTACTTAGAAGCAAATAAAAATTATTCATGCTCGACATGATATCATTTCCAATCTCTGTCGTTGTACGGTGTGTTTTCCACACCGCTGTTATTGAGCCGTTGCACCATGTTGTTCAGTACACCGCGCCACATCTTTTTGAACCATTCGGTTTTTCCGAACCATTTTACAATTGTTGGGCTGATTGCGTAGTATGTATGAATGAACGCTCTGCCGGGAATCGTTTCTGCCAGAGTGTTGTCTCTGAAGCGACGCAGCGTCCAAACCTGAGGGCAGTCATAAGAACCATATACACATGTTGCAACATAGCAACCCTGGCTGTCACTTTGGCGGTGCGAAGCGGTTGTGTTCTGTTTGCCGGTGTTGAAATCCCTGTGCGTGTAGCCGCCGAACAGCCCGGGGTCGGAGTGACCGACTTTCTTGCCTTTTGCGTCATAACTGTTATAACCGCCGAAAAGACCGGGCTCGGTGTAACCTGTTTTCTTACTGATGCCATTATACACCTATGTGTGTCCTAGAAATCGGACTTTACGATTGCGTTATGGAAAATTCTGTGAAACGTTGCAATGCTTTGCGTCTTTTCACTAACTCTTTTCTTGGCGGATAAGAGAGGTTATTATGAGAATATCAACCTGTTTTGATACCGAATTCTAAGTTATAAGTGATGTTACTACGCTGTGATAGGTGATGCGATGCGTTCTTCTCACAGGCGAAGCTTGCCTCACGCACGCAGTGCGCATCACGTTTCGCAAGGAACGCATCACTCAAAAAAGTCTCTTTTGTCCGAGGACAAAAGAGACTTTTTGTTGGTGCCGGCGGCGGGGGTCGAACCCGCACGGTATCGCTACCAACGGATTTTGAGTCCGTCACGTCTGCCAATTCCATCACACCGGCGTATATTTCGT
>CAYOEN010000034.1:0-4365 GCA_964403085.1 uncultured Faecalibacterium sp.
CATAAGCGTTGAACTTTCAATGGGTCAAATGATAGAAGATATTGAGCTTGCGATAAAGTGCAGGCGTCCTGTAATGCTTTGCAACCGTGTCGGCGGAATGATTCCTTCGCCGCAGCAGGTGTTGGCATCAATTGAAGAAGCAGACAAAGGAGGAAAAGAATAATGGTCGTTTTTGAAAAACCGAAATCACTGACGGACACTCCGTTTCATTATTGCCCCGGTTGTACTCACGGAATAATTCACCGTCTTGTTGCCGAAGCTATTGATGAACTCGGAATCGAAGGCAGAACAATAGGCGTTGCGCCCGTAGGCTGCGCGGTTCTTTGTTATAACTATTTCACCTGCGACATGGTTGAGGCCGCTCACGGAAGAGCTCCCGCTGTTGCAACGGGAATCAAGCGCGCCGAACCCGAAAACATCGTTTTCACCTATCAGGGAGACGGCGACCTCGCTTCGATCGGCATGGCGGAAACCGTTCACGCCGCAACAAGAAACGAAAACATCACCGTTGTTTTTGTTAATAACGCAATTTACGGAATGACAGGCGGTCAGATGGCGCCGACCTCGCTTCCCGGTCAGGTCACTCAAACCTCTCCTTACGGAAGAGACGTCAATCTTTGCGGCTATCCTGTCAAGGTCTGCGAAATGCTTTCTCAACTTGACGGCGCCGAATATATCGAGCGCGTTGCCGTTAACAACGTTAAGAACGTTAAAAACGCAAAGCGCGCAATTAAAAAAGCTTTCCAAAACCAGATAGATAAAAAAGGCTTTTCTCTCATTGAGGTCGTTTCAAGCTGCCCGACAAACTGGGGCATGACTCCGCAAAACGCGCTCAAGTGGCTTGAAGAAAATATGATTCCTTATTATCCGCTTGGTGTATATAAAGACAGAAGCGCCGAAAAGGAGGAAAAGTGATGAATATGCAAATTCTTATCGCGGGCTTTGGCGGACAGGGCGTTTTGTTCGCCGGAAAATTCCTCGCAACAAAAGGCCTCATTGAAGACAAGCAGGTCAGCTGGCTCCCGTCCTACGGTCCTGAAATGCGCGGCGGAACAGCGAATTGCAGCGTCATAATCAGTGACGACCCTGTCGGCTCTCCGATAGTCAGCGAGCCGAACTGCCTTATCGCCATGAATCTGCCTTCGCTGAAGCGTTACGAAAAAAGTGTCGTTCCCGGCGGAATGATAATTGTCGATTCGACCCTTATCGAAGAAAAGGTGGAGCGCGACGACGTTTCCGTTTTCTACGTTCCCGCAACCGGAATGGCAAAAGAAGAGGGCTTTTCGACTCTTGCGAACATGATCCTTTGCGGAAAGCTTCTTAAAGAGTGTCCTTTCTTTGATTTTGAAAACACGAATCAAGCGCTTCAAAAGGTCATCCCGGCGAGAAAAGCGAATCTTCTTGACGTCAATCTTAACGCGCTCAAGGTTGGCTTTGAGTTTTGATTTTTTTACCTGAAAGGGGAATAATATTTATGGATATCAGCGTTCAAAAAACAACATCACCCAAGGAAAAACCGCAAAAAGGTCAAAAGCTCGGCTTCGGAAGAATATTCACCGACCATATGTTTGTGATGAATTATACCGAAGGCAAGGGCTGGCACGATGCGAGAATCGTTCCGTATCAAGATATCAGCCTTTCCCCCGCGTCAATGGTCTTTCATTACGGTCAGGAAATGTTTGAGGGCATGAAGGCGTATCGCGGCGAAAACAACGAAATTTATCTTTTCCGTCCGGACATGAACGCAAAAAGAGCCAATAACTCAAACAAGCGTCTTTGCATTCCGGAAATTCCCGAAGAAGACTTTGTTGCCGCCGTCAAAGCGCTTGTTGACGTTGACCGCGATTGGGTTCCCGCCGATGAGGGCACCTCGCTTTATATTCGTCCGTTCATCATTGCGACGGATGATTTCCTCGGTGTCGCTCCGTCAAAGACCTATCTTTTCATGATAATTCTTTCTCCCTCCGGAGCGTATTACGAAAGCGGACTCGAACCGGTCGCGATTTGGATTGAGGACGAATATGTTCGCGCTGTGAGAGGTGGAATGGGCTTCGCCAAAACCGGCGGAAATTACGCAACCAGCCTTATTGCGCAGGTTAAGGCGCATGACAGCGGCTATTCTCAGGTTCTCTGGCTTGACGGCGTTGAAAGAAAGTATATCGAAGAAGTCGGCGCAATGAATATCTGCTTCAAGATAAACGGAAAAATCGTTACTCCGGCGCTCAACGGAAGCATTCTTCCGGGTGTCACTCGCGACTCGATTTTGAAAGTTTGCCGTGACTGGGGTTATGAAGTTGAAGAGAGGAGAATAAGCGTTGACGAGCTTGTTGCCGCCGCAAAAGACGGCTCTCTCGAAGAAGTTTTCGGAACAGGCACCGCCGCCGTTGTCTCTCCCGTCAATAAGCTTCGCTATGAAGACGACGTCATGAATATCGGTGACGGCAAAATCGGACCGCTCACTCAGAAGCTTTATGATGAACTCACCGGAATTCAGTGGGGCAAGAAAGAGGACTCACGCGGTTGGCGTGTAACCGTTAAATAATAAAAAATATAAATTTTTCGGCATCGCGATATTAATCAAAAAGGCGTTTGATTAATATCGACGATGCCGTTTTTTGCAAAAAAATAACTGCCCTTATCGGCAGCAAAGCTTTGTTTGACAAAAACAAAACGCGCAAGCTTTCTTTTGCGAGTGCTTTTAATCGGTTAAATTTTCGCGGTGCTCTTTTTCGCAATTTGCCCGCTTGCGCTCGCATTCCTTTTCAATTTCAATGACAAGTTCGTGCGGCTTGAGCTCAAGCGCGGAAGAAAGCTTCCAAAGCGTTTCGAAATTCGGGTTCTTGTCGTGGTTTTCAATCATGGCAATGTGGCTTCTCGCAATACCGGCGAGACCGCTGCAAACTTCCTGAGATTGTCCTTTTTCTTTTCTTAAACGCCTGATAACGTCACCAACAGCTTTTTCGTCAAATTCTATCATCGTAGACAACCCTCCTCTATCAAAGATTTTATCAGCAAAGCGAAATTATTTGTCTATTATCGTAGACAAATAAAAAATATTGTGCTATAATTGTTTCGCAAAAGCAAAATTTTAACATTTGGAGGAAAAATTATGAAAAAAACGAAGAAAATTCTTTCTGCCGTGCTTGCGGTTCTCATGTTGCTTTCCGCCGCGCCGATCGCCGATTTCGGTGGCGTTGACGTTTCTTTCGCCCTGACCGCGAATGCGGAAGACACAGAATACACCGAAGGCGTTTTGACTTATATAATAAAAAATGACGAAGCGATAATAACAGATTGCGATAGTAGCGCGAGCGGCGAACTTGTGATACCGGATAAATTGGGAGGGTATTCGGTAACAAGCATAGGCTCTCATACGTTCTGGGATTGCAGCAGTTTAACGAGCATAACCATCCCCGACAGCGTAACAAGCATTGGCTCTAATACGTTCGCTTATTGCAGTAGCTTAACCGATATCACAATCCCTGACAGCGTAACAAGCATAGGCAATGGGGCGTTCTTTTGTTGCAGAAGCTTAACCGGCATCACAATCCCAGACAGCGTAACAAGAATAGGCTCTTCTGCGTTCTATTATTGCACAAGCCTAACCGATATCACAATCCCCGACAGTGTAACAAGCATAAATGCTGGTGCGTTCTTGGAGTGCGAAAGCTTGACGAGCATAACCATTCCCGACAGTGTAACAAGCATTGGCGATAATGCTTTTGATTGTTGCATCAGCTTAACCGATATCATAATCCCCGACAGCGTAACAAGCATAGGCAGTTATGCGTTCAAAGATTGCAAAAGCTTGACGAGCATAACCATTCCTGACAGCGTAACAAGCATAGGCAAGCGTGCGTTCCACGACTGCAACAGCTTGGCGAGTGTAACCATCCCCGACAGTGTTACAAGCATCGGAGAAGAAGCTTTTGGTTATTATGTTGATGATGAACTTAACACTTTGAAAGTCGATAATTTCACAATTTACGGCTACACAGGAACAGCCGCCGAAACCTACGCTGTCGAAAACGGCTTTAACTTTGTTCCTCTCATGAAAGACGCCGCAACAGGCATTAAGCTTTCTTATTCCGCCGGTGTCTTTGACAGCGATGCCGTGCTCAACGTTACCGCTGTCACCGAAGGTTCTTTCTTTGAAATCTTCAACAGCGAAGACAGCAAATTTGAGCTTTACGATATCACGGTAACAAAGAACGGCGCGCCTGTTCAACCGAACGGAATCGTGACTGTAAGCATTCCGCTTTCGGATAATTTCAACGCAGACAACGCGGTTATTTATCACGTTGCCGCCGACGGAACGCGCGAAAAGCTCAACAGCCGCGTTGAAAACGGATATATCGTTTTCGA
>CAYOEN010000035.1:0-2893 GCA_964403085.1 uncultured Faecalibacterium sp.
TTTAAGGTATATTTTCGCCAATCCTGCGTTGAAAATCCTCGCAATGCGTCAGCATGGTGAGACAAAAAACGGAGCAATGTGCGGAAAATCAGATTCTTCGGGCGTATTGTGCTCGGCTCTCGTCAGCTTACGCCGCGTCTAAGACTTTCGCCGCGGCGGTTCAACCTTCGTCAAAGGGTGTCAAACTATGAAATATGATTTTTCCGAGCCGAAGGAAAGCCGCGTTTTTCCTTTCTTTCGGCCGCTTGCCAAAGCATTTATCAACCTCAAATTCAACCTGACCGCCTTCGGAAAAGAAAACATTCCGAAAAGCGGAGCGTTTATTCTCGCCGCCAACCATATCGGCGCGCTTGACCCGGTGATGATAATTTCGAATTGTCCGCGAACGCTGCATTTCATGGCGAAGGAAGAGCTTTTTCGCAATCGTTTCTTCGCTTTGTTTTTCAAGAACATGAACGTTTTTCCCGTTCGCAGACAGACCGGTGACAAACGCGCGCTCGAATTTTCGCAAAAGATTCTCGCCAACGGCTGGGCGCTCGGAATTTTTCCGGAAGGTTCGCGTTCCAAAGACGGAACGCCGAAAAAAGCGAAAAACGGAATTGCTTATATCGCCGCGAAAACCGGTGCGGATATTTTGCCGGTCAGCATATACAAAACTCCCGGGGAACAACGCTTCAGACCGAAAATCACCCTTCGGTTCGGAACGGTCATCAAAAGCAGCGCGCTCGGCCTTGAAAAAAACTGTTCTCCGCAAAAGCTGAAAGAAGCGGGCGAAGCCGTAATGAACAAAATAACCGCCATGTGGCAACTTAAACACGGAGAAACAACATGAACAACAACTATTCCATCGAAGTCGCCAAAACGGCGGGCTTCTGTTTCGGTGTTGACCGCGCCGTTAACACTCTTTATGAGCTCGTCGCCGAAAACAAAAAGGTCTGTACCCTCGGTCCGATCATTCACAACCCGTCGGTAATAAGCGACCTCGAAAGCCGCGGAGTCGGCATTATTGAGCACCCGGCGGACACACCGCCCGAAACCACGGTTGTCATTCGCACGCACGGGGTCGAACGCTTTGTCATTGACGAGCTTCAAAAAAGGTCAATAGATTACATTGACCTCACCTGTCCCTTCGTCATGAAAATTCAAAAAATCGTTGAGCGACACTCTTCGAAAGACAGGCTGCTTCTCATTGCCGGCGACCCGAACCACCCGGAGGTTCGCGGCTTTCGCAGCCGTTGGGAGGGCGAGAGCCTCGTTTATAAAAATGAAGCCGAGCTGGAATTATTGCTCGAAAGCCACCCTGAAATTGCCACTGGGGAAGTTTATGTGGTCGCGCAGACAACTTTTTCTGTAAAAGAATGGAAAAAAACCTCAAAAAATTTAAAAAAACTATGTACAAATGGTTATTTCTTTGATACAATATGTAGTGCTACAAACGACAGGCAGCAGGAGGCGCAGGCTCTTTCCTCGCGTTGCGACGCCGTTGTCGTTGTTGGCGGAAGGGCAAGCTCTAACACCGCGAAGCTCAAGGCTGTTTGCGAAAAGAACTGCCCGACCTTTCTTGTTGAAACGGCGCGGGAGCTTTATGACCTCGGTCTTCCCCGCTTCCGCTCACTTGGGGTAACAGCAGGGGCTTCCACTCCTGCGGGTATTATAAAGGAGGTACTATCCACCATGTCCGAAATTTTAAACGAACAAACCAATTCTGAAGAAATGAGCTTTGAGGCCGCTTTGGAGGAGAATCTCAAATCAATGAGCTCCGATCAAAAAGTGCTTGGCGTAGTTGTAGGTATTGCACCTAATGAAATACAGGTCGATATCGGCAGAAAATATGCTGGCTTCGTTCCCATTGAGGAATACAGCAACGATCCTACTGCCGATCCGAAAGCAGAACTCAAGATCGGTGATGAGATCAATCTCATCATCATGAAAACAAACGATTCCGAAGGAACCATGATGCTCTCAAAGCGTCGCTATGACGCTATCGCAGCGTGGGACAACATCCTCGCCGCGAAAGAGAACGAAGAAATTCTCGAAGGCGTTGTTGCCGAAGCAGTTAAGGGCGGCGTTCTCGTTTATGCGCAGGGCGTTCGCGTATTCATCCCCGGTTCGCTCACCGGCCTTTCAAGAGACGCAGAGCTTTCCGAGCTCGTTAAGACCAAGGTAAGATTCCGCATCATCGACGTTGACAAAGCCAAGAAGCGCGCCGTCGGTTCAATCCGCTCCGTTGCAAGAGAAGAACGCAAGGCAGCTACCGACGCTTTCTGGGCTCAGCTCGAAGAAGGTCAGGAATACAACGGTACCGTTAAGTCACTCACCAGCTACGGCGCTTTTGTTGACCTCGGCGGCGTTGACGGTATGGTACATATTTCAGAGCTTTCCTGGAAGCGCATCAAGCATCCTTCCGAAATTGTCAAGGAAGGCGACGTTGTTAACGTTTTCGTTAAGGCTCTTGACAGAGAAAACAGGAAGATCTCTCTCGGCTACAAGAGAATCGAAGACAATCCCTGGGAGATTCTCAAGAGAGATTATCCCGTTGGCTCGGTAGTTGAAGCGACCGTTGTCGGTCTCACCACCTTCGGCGCTTTCGCAACCGTTATCGACGGCGTTGACGGTCTTATCCACATTTCGCAGATCGCCGACCGCCACATCGCTTCTCCCAAGGAAGTTCTCAACATCGGCGACGTTGTCACCGTTAAGATCACCGAGATCGACTTTGAAAAGAAGCGCGTCAGCCTTTCAATCCGCGCTCTCCTTGAGCCGCAGGACGAAGGCGAAGAAGCTTTCGAAGCCGAAGAAGTTGAAGAAGCGGAAGACGCTGAATAATTTCGTTTTTTTGGCTCTTTGTCAATAGTTGGGGTAAAAGTTAAAACGGAATTTGAAGCAGTCGCCG
>CAYOEN010000036.1:0-2797 GCA_964403085.1 uncultured Faecalibacterium sp.
GATTATTGTCAACTTCACCCCGGAACGTTTTCGACAATTCCGGCAGTCAAGGAGGTAAAAATTGATGTTTAGCACATTTTACGGCTTCTTTGCCGTATACATTCCGTTGGTCGCGTTGGCGGTGGTCGGAGTGTTCCGCGAAGAGGAACTAATTGCGTTTGAGCAAAAAATCAAAAGAGAACTGAGGGCAAAAAGGAATGACAAAAGTTGAAATCATGGCTCAATTGTACGATATCGAGCGTGATATCACCCAAACAAAAAGGAGTTTGGAAAAGCTTGTGAAAAACACGGATCCGTTTAGTCAAGGACGGCGCAACAAGACCGTGCTCGAAGAACAGCTTTTTGACCTTAAGAGTCGAAAAAACGAACTTGAAAAAATGCTTGCCGAAAAGGAAAGGAAGGATACAGACCGATGATAACGCGAAAAAAGCAGATTGAATTCCTTTGCGAAATGAACGAAGCGTTGAGAGAAACGCTGATTGAAAAAAGGAAAAAGAACAGGGAGCTGAAAACTCACGCTGACCGCTTGCAAGCCCTCGTTGATGAGCTCGAAGCAACGAACAAAACGCTCTGGGACGCGTATAACGTTATGCTTCAAAAGCGAAGCGAAACAACAAAAACTCTCTCTCGCGAAAAAGAAAAGCTTGCGCTCGCGAACGCAAAGCTTTGCGAACACAACGAAAAGCTTGTTAAGCGTAACAACGAGCTGTTTAACAGCAGGCTCGACCTCGGCAGCGACTTGGCAAGACTCAAAAAAGAGCTCGACCGCGCAGAAAGCGAGATCTGCCGCCTTGAAAAGGAAAAACACACCCTTGAAGAGCGCGCAGAGTTCTTTCGCCTTGCCGAAGAAGAGCATTATCACGACAAAGTGACAGCGAAAAAGAAAAAAGCGCAGTGATCGCCGTCACTGCGCAAGAAACAGAAAAGCTTTCGCCAACGAAAGCTATATATAGTATAGCATTTGAACGGCGAAAAGTCAACACGGCAGAGCGCTCGGACAAGCCCGGCGGAATTTCATCACCACCGAAAAAACTATTGATTATCTTGTCTGCTTACCGATTTATATACTTTTTTCTTCTGCCGGGCTTGTCCCGGCGCTTTGCCGAAACACGGAGTTTTGTTTTTATGGGTACAAACGATAAAGTTAAAACACGCACCTGGTCGGGTGCCGTGCTCGAACAGGAAGTATATCCCATGCCGCGAAAAGCAAAAGCCAAAACATACAGACCGCGACCGCCGCGCTTTAAAAGCGAAGAAGAGCGAAAGGCGCATTATGAGCGGATGAGCCGAAAAAGACACCGCCAACTTGTTAACGCGAACTTTACGCCGAAATCGGTTTACAGCACGTTGACCTTCTCCGGTGAATACGAATGCCATACTTTCGAAGAAGCGCGACAGGCTCGTGATTTGTACTTTCGGCGGCTTCGCCGTGCGTGCCCGAACGCCGGAATAATGATCTATATGGGTCGCGGCGGCGTCAGGGGGAGAATACACTTCCATATGCTGACCGACGGCGTTCCGGTTGAAACGATATCGGGCAAGTGGGGCTATGGACTCGTCCAATCGCAACAGCTTCGCGCTTCGAACACTTACAACGGTATCGACTGCGGTCAGGATTATACCGGTCTTGCGGATTATCTTTTTAATCACTGGACTGAGGAACAGGGCGGACACCGATGGAAGGCGACGCGCAATTTGAAAGAGCCCGAAAGGGAAGAGCCGACCCCTGTTAAACGAAATTACAGCCCGGAGCACCCTCCGCGAGCTCCCAAAGGTTACAAGCTTGTGGAAACATATGCAACCGAATGGGGCTATCAATATTTTAAGTATATCTTGGAAAAACCGAAATGCGCCCGAAAGGGCGCGTTAAACGCCTTGTAAATGCGTAAGGTTTTATGACCTTTCCGGAAAGGAAGCGAAAAAAATGGCTCACGAACGATATATATGCACATCTGCCGACGAAAAGAAGCGTCTGGCAAACGAGCGCTTTGACGAAATTCTCGAATCGGTGAAGGGCGGTCAAACTTCGGTGATCAACGCGCAATATCCGATTGAAAGCGCAACCTTTTATTTTCTCAGCGACAAACAAAAAGCGCTGCTTAACGGCGAACTCACACAGTATATTTTTGACCGCTTGACGATAAGCGCAAAAATGAGCTTCGTAAACGGTTACTTTCGCGAATTGATGACAACGGAAGTTTACGAAAACACTCTCTTTATTGCAAAGGAAAAATCGCAGGAAATTACGGCGCTCATAAAAGGCGGTGCGGAAATGACCGCCGCCGAATGGGTGGAGCGGCTAATCAAAATTGTCGGAATATGCTACAACGAAGTTGACGAAAAAATGCTTTCGGAAAAATGGCAGCTTTCGCAAAACGAAAAGAAAGAAAAAAAGACCCCGAAAGCCAAAAAGTCCACCGGAAAGAAAAACACCGCTTTTGACTTTGACTGCGTTGTGAAAGAATATTTCACCGCGCCCGAAACGCTTGAATTTCTCAGGCAATGGCACGAAAACAGACGCGCGAAGAAGGGCATCGTTGACACCGAATCGGCGATCAGGCGAAACCTTGAGCGCGTGAAGGAGTTTGCGAAGCAAAGCGAAATGACCGTTGACGAATATCTTTCCGAGGTTGTGCGTCTCGGATGGGCGGCAATGTATCCGTTCGAAGGGGGCGTTTCGCCCAAAAAGCGAAAAAAGGAAACCGCTTTTTCGTCAAACGCTTCGTACGACCTCGAAGCATTTTTGAAAAACAGCGTCAGCTTAAAATATGCCGACGCAAATAAATAACGAAGGAGT
>CAYOEN010000037.1:0-2748 GCA_964403085.1 uncultured Faecalibacterium sp.
CAACGCAGGATTGGCGAAAATATACCTTAAAAAACCGTATGGGGTTCGACTCTCGGCAGCTTAAGACGTTGAACGGTCATGAAAGAGCTTTTTAATAACAGTGACTCAGTTTTCTTCCAAACCGATAACAGTATCAATCGGGAGCGAAACAACGATACCTTTCGCTTCGCTGTGCATTCCGCATTTTTCGCCGATAGCCTGCATGATTTTCAGCTTGTTTTCGTTGTTGGCAACGATAAAGACCATGTCCTTTTCGTTTTGGACGCTCATGCCCCAAAAGCCCATTGCCTGTTCGTTTCCGATTCTGCGACTCGGAACGACCGTGCCGCCTGCGGCGCCGGCGGCTCTTGCCGCTTCCATAACGTTTTCGCTGTAGCCCTGATTCACCACGGCTGCAATCATCGAGTGCTTTTTATCGGTCATTTCTTTTTCATCCTTTCTGACTGTTTCGCTCAACTCGCTGTCGTCCAACTGTCCGAGCATTCTCACAACAAGGCCGTTCGCTCCCGAGAGCGGCAGCGTGAAAGCGATGCCGCTGTTAACTTTTCCGAGGCGCAGCGTTTTCTTCAGCTTTTTCAGCATTATGTCCGCAAATTTTTTCGGAAGGATACTCAACAATACGGTTCTGTCCGGGCTGCCGAGACCTAAAATGTCAATGACTTCGCTGGGTGCGGTGCCCGCTGCGTGGAATTCATACTGGACGGGAACGGCGCCCTCCTTAAACATCGAAGACGCTTTTTCCGAAAGCTTTGGTGTGGTTATTAGAATCAGTGCGCGGAAAGACTCGTGCTTTTCACCCGGTTCCATCTGTTTAATCCTCCTCAAACTCAATAATAACGTCGCTGTCCGTCGGAATCATATTATCCGGTTTTGTCAGCTTCATCTGCTTGTTCATTTTTATCTTGTATTGAACGCCCATTATCTGAATGGCAATTAGCGGAGTGAGCGCAACCAGTGCAACCGCTCCGAACGCATCGGTCATAACGTTGCCGCCAACGGCGCTGCAAGCGCCGATGCAAAGCGGCAGCAGGAACGTGGACGTCATGGGTCCGCTGGCAACGCCGCCCGAGTCAAACGCTATGCCAATAAAGATTTTGGGAACGAATCGCGAAAGTATCAGCGCAATAATGTAGCCGGGAATGATTATCCATTGAATGGGTATTCCGGCGAGAATTCTGAGCAATGAAAGCCCGATACTGATCGCGACACCGATTGAAAGGGCGTGGTTCATTGCTTTTGCGGAAACCGTTCCGTTGGTGACCGATTGCACTTGACGGTTCAATATCTGGATGGCGGGCTCTGCTTTGACGATAAAATATCCTATCAGCATACCGATTGGGACGAGCAGCCATTTTTGTTCGGAGGAGGCGAGCTCTTTTCCGAGCATGGTTCCCGCCGGCGCAAAACCCACATTGACACCGCAAAGGAAAAGAACGAGCCCGATGTAGGTGTATGCAAAGCCGACCGTAATACGAAGGCGCTGCCTTTTTTGATATTTGCGGCTTATCAATTGAAAAATAATATATACGCCTATGATCGGAAGCAGGGAGACAAAGACTTCCTTTGCGTAGTTCGGCAATTCAACCGCAAAAGCGCGAAAAACGTCCTGCATCGTTGAAACTTCAATGATTTTTGTTGCAATTTGCGTCGTTTCTTTCGGAGCGTAAAAGCAGCCGAGAATCATAACGGCCAAAATCGGACCTATGCTCGAAAGGGCAACAAGACCGAAGCTGTCGCTCGAGGCGTCCTTGTCGCCGCGCGTTGAGGAAAGACCGACGCCCATTGCCATTATGAACGGAACCGTCATCGGTCCCGTTGTAACTCCGCCGGAGTCAAACGCGACCGCAAGGAAACTGTCGGGAACGAAAAACGAAAAAATCAAAAGCCCTGCGTATAAAATCATAAGCAAAACCGACAAATCAATTTTGAGTATGATTCGGAGCACAGCCGTTGCCAAAAACAGACCGACCCCGGCGGCGACCGTCCAAACGAGCGTTGCGTTCGGAATTGACGGAACCTGTTGAGAAAGAACCTGCAAGTCGGGTTCCGCAATGGTGATAAGAACGCCCATTATAAAGCTGACGGCAACGATCAAAAAAATGTTTTTCGCTTTTGAAAGGTGACCTCCGATGCCTTCGCCCAATGGGCTCATCGCCATTTCCGCACCGAGCTGAAACATTCCCATTCCGAAAATCAGCATTAATGCACCGACAAAAAACATAACGATTGCACCGATTTCAAGCGGCACCGGAAAGACGCTGAGCAGCAGCACGATCCCTGTGATTGGCAAGACCGCAGCGAGGGATTCGCGCACCTTTTCTTTTAATTTCTGATTCATGGGAATCGCCTCTCTTTCTGTCTGTATCGGTTGTCGGTCGGGTTTATTGCTTTTCTTCCATAACGCTCATGTATGCCGGTCTGATGATTTTGTCTGTACAAATGAGTTCTTCAATGCGGTGAGAGCTCCAACCGACGATTCTTGCAATCGCAAACATTGCGGTGTAAAGCTCCTTCGGAATTCCGAGCATATCATATACAAAGCCGCTGTAAAAATCAACGTTCGGGCTCACGCCCTTGTAGATGTGTCTGTATTTTGCAATGAGCTGCGGAGCGAGCTGCTCAATGTTTTGATAAAGTTCAAGGTCTTTTTCGCGTCCCTTTTCTTTCGCGAGAACTTCGACATAGCTTTTGAAAATTCGTTCTCTCGGGTCGGAAAGGGAATACACCGCGTGTCCCATTCCGTAAATC
>CAYOEN010000038.1:0-2677 GCA_964403085.1 uncultured Faecalibacterium sp.
ATTGGTTGGACCTTTCGCCAACGTGACCTTTCGGTTAAGCGCGGGTATATTATAATGAAAACGAGTTATCTTTTGATCTCGATTTCAACGCTTGCCGGAATTTCAAGATTTGTCAGAGCCTCCACGGTCTTGGGTGTAGGTCTGATGATGTCAATAAGTCTTTTGTGGGTTCTCTGTTCAAACTGTTCGCGGCTGTCTTTATATTTGTGAACAGCGCGAAGGATGGTAACGACCTCTTTCTCGGTGGGAAGGGGGATCGGACCGGAAACAGTTGCGTTTGTGCGCTTCGCTGCTTCAACGATCATTTCCGCTACCTTGTCAACAAGGTTGTGGTCGTATCCTTTAAGTCTGATACGGATTTTTTCCTTTACTGCCATTAATTACGCCTCCTAAAGAATTTGGCGGGCCGCGCTTTTTATCAACCTTTCCGGGTGTTTTCAGGTTTCGTATTTAAAAACCGGAAACCTGATAATATTTCCGGTGGGGCTCCACGCGCAAAAAGCCGGAAAGGCAAAATGCACGCAATAGCGCATTTCACGAATACGCCGTTGGGCAAAGCCCACGCAAGAGACGGCGCACTGAGAGTGAATATAGATCGCCCGGTTTAAAATCGGACATACTCCGCGGAAATTTCCTGCCTCAAAAGGGCAGCCACCTCCCGCATCATCGCATATCGTTTAGTTGTGTCAGGACATAGTTATACCCGGACTACGCCCTACACACGCTCTGATATGATATCACATTCATTGTGAAATGTCAACGATTTTGGAACAAAAACTTTGTGAAAAACATAGAAAATTTATCTTCGGTTTCGGCGGAACAATATGGTGTGCAAAACGCGAAAAAAAGCACCATATCTTGGGTGGTTCCCCTTTCTTTTTCGCGAAAAGAGAGGGAAAAGGCGCGTTCGTTTTCGCCTTTTGAAAACGGCGCGCGAACCTTTTTCCGCCCGCCGAATAATATAAGCTGACAAGAGTCAATTCAGATGGGGGTATGCAAAATGGAAAACAAAAAGAAAATCTTTCTCGCCGCGAACAGCCCGAACGGTTTCGTTTCGTTTTTCGGCGAGCTGTACAATCCTTATAAAAGCTGCCGGGCATATATAATCAAAGGCGGACCCGGAACGGGAAAGTCGTCCTTCATGAAAAAGATTGCCGCCGCAGGAGAGGAGCGCGACCTTGAGGTCGTTCGCGTCTATTGCAGCAGCGACCCCGAAAGTCTTGACGCGGTGATGATTCCGCAGCTCGAGTTCTGCGTTGCGGACGGAACGGCGCCGCACGTTCTCGAACCGCGGTTCCCCGGTGCGGTCGAAAACATTTTGAACCTCGGCGAATTCTGGAACGAACGCGAGCTTTTCGAAAAGCGCGACGAGATTCGCGCCCTCAGCCTCGAAAACTCAATCTATCACCGCCGTGCCTCTCATTACCTTGCCTCCGCCGCGCCCCTTATAAAGGAAAAGGAAAAGCTCGTTTCTCCCCTCGTTCTCGAAGCGAAGCTTTCGGGCTTCGCAACGCGGTTTTGCTCTCGCGAAACGCCGAAGAAAAAGAACGCTTCGCCCGGTCAAAAAAAGGTCTGCTTCCTTTCGGGAATAACGCCGAAGGGCTCCGTCTTTTTCGGCGAAACGCTCTGCGCCTATGCGGGAAGAATTATTGCGATTGAAGACGAGCACGGCGTCGCCGCGGGAATGCTGCTCGAACAAATCGGCGAAACGGCGGCGAAAAGCGGTTGGGACGTTATCTTTTGCCGCTGTCCGCTGCGCCCCGACGGATATTGCGAGCACCTCATAATTCCCGAAGCTTCGCTGGCACTGGCGACGAAGAAGAGCGCTCACGGCGAGCTTCCCTTTGTTTCGCGAACGATCCACGCGCGGCGCTTCATGCAGGAAGACGCTGCCCTTTTCAAGAACCGCCTGTTGCTTTGCCAAACGCTGACGGAGCGTTTGACAAGCAGCGCGGTTGAGCTTCTTTCGCAGGCGAAAGCGGTTCACGACAAGCTCGAACGGATTTACATGGAAAGCATGGATTTCAAAAAGCTCAACGAATTTTCGGAAAAATTCATTTTTTCGCTTTTTGCCGAATAAAGCTTTAGAGAACGGGAATGATTATAATGACTGTATCGAGCAGCGCTCGTACCGTCTCGATTCATCCCGAAAAAATCAGCAAGGAGCATATTAAAATGAAAAAGATTCTTTCAATCGTTATGGCGGCCGTTTTGGCAACAGGTCTTTTTTGCCTGACGGGTTGCGGCGGAAACGATGACATGACTTCGACCTCTTCACCCTCTTCGTCAAGCCGACCGCCCGCCGTTTCCTCTTCCGAAGAAACGAACGTTTCCGACTCGTCGGAAAGCTCGCTTCCGTTTGAGTCGGAGTCCTCTTTGACCGACGAAAGCGAAACGGACGATTCCTCTTCGCTTTCGAACGCGGAATGAAAAAACCGAAAGGGCTTTCTTTCGAACCGAAAGGTCGAGAGAAAGCCCTTAAAACTTGACGTTCCTTTTGCAAAACGAACGCGCAACGTTCATGAATAAGGGCAACATAACCCTTAACGTTCCTCGGGCGGTTTCCCGAACCGCCCTTACGGAATGGGAACAACAACATTTCGGACTTTATATAAATTTACGCTGACTTTGCTCCGCAGGGGTACTTTTGTCGATTGTTACAAAACAGGATTGACAA
>CAYOEN010000039.1:0-2558 GCA_964403085.1 uncultured Faecalibacterium sp.
GCTTTCATACATGGCTTCGTTTTCTTCAATTGTTTTATAGCGTTCAAAGCGCTTCATGTTGAACTGTTCAAGCTCTTCGGGAACGAGCGAAAGAGAGTTGACAACATTATGTTCTCTGCGGCAGCCGGTTCCGGTAACAGCCCAGGGCTTTTCGTAAGTTTCCGCTTTCACTTCTTCAAGAGAGACCGGTTCCATCATCTGACCCATGGTTCCGTCCGCAAGGATCATCGAGGTCATTCTGTATTTATCGGCAAGGTCGAAGCCCTTGACCGTGAGCGAAGCCATTTCCTGAACGGAAGAGGGAGCGAGAACGATCATCTTGTAATCGCCGTGACCGCCGCCCTTGGTCGCCTGGAAATAGTCCGACTGGCTCGGCTGAATGCCGCCGAGACCGGGACCGCCGCGCTGAACGTTGACAACAAGCGCAGGAAGGTCTGCACCGGCAAGATAGGAAAGTCCTTCGCTTTTAAGCGAGATTCCGGGGCTCGAAGAAGAGGTCATTACCCTTTTGCCCGCCGAAGAGACGCCGTAAACCATATTGATCGCTGCGACCTCGCTCTCCGCCTGGAGAAAAACGCCGCCGATTTTCGGCATTCTTTTTGCCATATATGCCGCGACCTCCGTTTGCGGAGTTATCGGATATCCGAAATAGAAACGGCAACCGGCGAGAATTGCGGCTTCCGCAATGGCTTCGTTGCCTTTCATGAGTACCTTATCTGTCATTTTTTCGCACCTCACTTTTCAACCGTTATGACACAATCGGGACACATCGTTGCGCAAAAAGCACAACCGATGCATTGCTCCTGGGCGGTGATCTCCGCCGGAGAATGTCCCTTTGCGTTGAGTTTGTTTTCCGCAATTTTAATAAGCTTTTTCGGGCAAGCGTCAACACAAAGTCCGCAGCCCTTGCACAGGTCAGTATTAAATGTTACCTTTGCCATTTTTCAACCTCCTAAAATGTTCTTTTGAAGCTTCAAGGGAAACAGATTGTTTATATTTTCAAACTGCTTTGCAAGGTCTTGCCTCACGGTCGTCATAACGAGCGGCAGAGAAGTGAGCTCGCAAAGCCTGTTTACAAGAGGAAAACTTTCTTCGATAAACTCTTTTGTTGTTTGAGCGCCTACATTTGAATTGTTAACGATTCCGGAGAAGCGAAGCGAACAGGCGTTTTCGATTTCACGCATGACCTCCACCGCTTCTTCGGGTGTTTGAGTCAACGGACGATAAAAATTAACAACAAAGAGCATTTCGAAGTTTCCGTTTTTTTCCAAAAGCGGAGCGAAACGACCGAGCGCAACCGCTCCCCTGTCGTCACCGCCGATATCCATTACAGAGTAGCAGTTTTCGCGGCAAAACGGCGCGTACATCTCCGACGGCAAAGCGGGAATGTCAAGATTTGACGCGGCGAAGGAAGAGCAGATAAGCTCAATCCCTTTTTCCGAAAATTCCTTTTCGCTGTCCTTTGTTCTGAAATACGGATTCACTATATCAAGATCCAAAACGCAGACATCGTCATGTCTTTTTTTCAGCTCAAAGGCATAATTCACGGCGACATTGGTCTTTCCGCTGCCGTAATGACCGCAAAAGACGGTTATATGTTTTTCGTTCATTTTAACGGTTGCTCCTTTAATATAATTAAAGCTTATGTCTGATAATCTTTCCGCTGGTTGTTTTCGGAAGTTCTTTTCTGAATTCGACTATGCGCGGATATTTATAAGGCGCGGTATGAGTCTTGACATAATTTTGAATTTCCTTTTTGAGCTCTTCGGTGGCTTCGGTGTCTTTCGTGAGAACGATACAGGCTTTGACAACCTGACCTCTGACCTCATCGGGAGCCGCACAGATGCCACACTCAAGAACATACGGAAGCTCCATGATTACGCTTTCGATTTCAAACGGTCCTATGCGATAGCCGGACGACTTGATAACGTCGTCAATACGGCTGACATACCAGAAATAGCCGTCCTCGTCGCGCCAGGCAACGTCTCCGGTATGATACATTCCGTCATGCCAGGCTTCTTTTGTTTGCGCTTCATCGCCATAGTAACCGGCGAAAAGTCCGCAGGGAGCTTCCTTATCGGTACGAATGACAATTTCACCGGTCTCGCCGACGGGAACGCTGTTTCCGTCAAGGTCAACAAGGTCAACATCATAAAGGGGTGTCGGCTTGCCCATTGAACCGAGCTTGTGTTTTGAACCGAAAAGATTTCCTATGACGAGCGTTGTTTCCGACTGACCGAAGCCTTCCATAACTTTCAGCCCGGTGAGCGATTCAAGGCGCTTGAAAACTTCGGGATTGAGTGCTTCGCCGGCAATGGTTGCGTGTTCGACGGAAGAAAGGTCATACTTCGTAAGATCCTCTTTTATCATCATGCGATACATTGTCGGAGGAGCGCAGAAGGTGGTGATGTGATACTTTTTAAACATCGGCAAAATATCGGATGCGTCAAAGCGGTCAAAGTCATAAACAAAGACAGCTCCCTCGCAAAGCCATTGTCCGTAAAGCTTACCCCACATCGCCTTCGCCCAACCGGTATCGGAAATTGTAAGGTGAAGTC
>CAYOEN010000040.1:0-1872 GCA_964403085.1 uncultured Faecalibacterium sp.
GCACGGTATCGCTACCAACGGATTTTGAGTCCGTCACGTCTGCCAATTCCATCACGCCGGCGAATATTCTTTTTGGTTTTGCCTCTTTCGGCGGGGCGGTTTGGGCAACCGACAGAAAAAAGGGGCTTTGAGAGAAAGCCCCAAGTTTCAATTCAATCAGATTGCACGAGTGACCTTACCGGAACGAAGGCAGCGTGTGCAAGCATAAACGCGCTTCGGTGAGCCGTTTACGATAGCCTTTACGCGCTTAACGTTGGGCTTCCAGGTTCTGTTGGAACGTCTGTGTGAGTGAGAAACCTTAATGCCGAAGGATACATCCTTACCGCAGTAATCGCATTTTGCCATCTTCAGCACCTCCTTAAAACTATTATGAACCATAAGCGAGAAATATTTTATCAGATATAGCCCTAAAAAGCAAGTCTTTTTGAAAAAAAGTTTAATTTCCTTTCTTAAATATTTTTACATCTTGCTTTTTTCGGTTGACAAACTGTTGTGAATAAATTATAATGTATATTACAAAATTGTTAAAAGGAGTTTTTGTGATGAAAAAGAGTTTCAAAAAAGTTCTTTCGCTGCTTCTTGCGCTCGTAATGCTTACCGGTCTTGTTTCGGTTTGCGCTTCGGCTCTTGAAATTGACCTCAACTACCTTGCTTTGGACTACGCTCCCAGTGCAGACGGCTCCGGAGCTGTTCTTACCAAGGCCACCAATGACCTTATCTTCGAAAGCGAAGTTGTTGTTCCGGCAACGGTCACCATCAGCAATGTCAACTATCCGGTCGTCGGTGTCGGCGCCGCCGCTTTTTCCGGCTGTACGAAGGTCACTTCCGTGACTCTTCCGGAGGGCGTGAAGTCCATCGGTTCCCGCGCTTTTGAAAACTGCACCGGTCTTCGCGTTCTTAACGCACCGAAGACTCTCGCGACCTGCGAAAGCGATGCTTTTGACGGTTGCGTTGCCCTCACCGTGAATTGCTACAAGTCGAACTATATGCTTCTTACGGTTTGCGCTCTTAACTCGAATATTACAATTCACCTTCTTGACAAGGAGACCGAAGCCGACGCAAGCGTTAAGGCCGACAACATCCTTGCAATCGTCATGACCTTCATAACCAAGATCATGGACTTCATTAAGGGAATTTTTTCCAAGATCGTATAACCTTTTAAAAATTTAAAAGCGCTCCCTGTCCGCCGGAACGTTTCGGTTCACGGTTGACAGGGAGTTTTGTTTTGTATGAAAAAGTTTTTCAGTTTTTGAGTGAGTGCATTGGCGCTGGTATTCTTCCTCCGCGGTCAATAAAAGCGCTCGAAGAAAACGGGTGAACAGGCATAACCGGTGCAGAGCCGAGAAGCCCGCCGAATTCGACAATGTCGCCAACCCCTTTTCCGGGCGCCGGGATTATTCTCACGGCGGTCGTTTTGCAGTTAACCACACCGATGGCGGCTTCGTCCGCGATTATCGCGCCGATGGTTGCCGCGTCCGTGTCGCCGGGAACTGCGATCATATCAAGCCCGACGGAGCAGACGCAGGTCATGGCTTCGAGCTTGTCGAGTTGAAGTGAGCCGCATTTTGCCGCCGCTATCATGCCTTCGTCCTCACTGACGGGGATAAAGGCGCCGGAAAGACCGCCAACGTGGTTGCTCGCCATCACGCCGCCTTTTTTGACCGCGTCGTTCAGCAAGGCGAGCGCCGCCGTGGTGCCGTGCGTTCCGCAACTTTCAAGCCCCATCTCTTCGAGAATTCTCGCAACCGAATCGCCCTTTTCCGGTGTCGGAGCGAGGGAAAGGTCAACGATTCCGAACGGAACGCCGAGCCGCTCGGAGGCTTCGCGCGCAACGAGCTGTCCCATGCGCGTAATTTTGAAAGCGGTCTTTTT
>CAYOEN010000041.1:0-1790 GCA_964403085.1 uncultured Faecalibacterium sp.
GTATTGCATCCGTCATACACCTCCTTTGAAAGTATTTGTAATCCCGTGGAATTATTGTAAAAATTCTTGTCGAGCCCCAACACCGTTCCGCCTGCAAGCGGCAACAGCGCGCCTTGCTCTTCAAGCATTTTCTTTTGATATGAATAAAGCGATACCGTATAAAGCTTCGCCTTGTTCAAAAGCTCCTTTACGAACAATATATCGTATTCGGCTTTTTCCGTCATAATCTGCCGTATTATTTCTTCACCCTCGCCCCAAGGTACAATAACATCTATTGTGTTGCTGTCAAAAACTTCGAATTGCTTACCCGCCTCGGCAAACGCCTGATTGATATAAAAACACATCTTATCGAAAGATTTTTCTTTCACAAACGACTCGTTATTCGAAAGCAAGCTGTAAAGCGATTTGCCGTTTTTCACCGGAAAGTCATGGCAAAATTTGCCAAGGTCACGTTGAGCGGTATAAAGGCGCTTGTAATAATAGTTCACGGCTTTTTCGGACGATAAATCAAAATTAAACAGCTCTTTATCTGCTTCGTATTTAAAAATCAGTTCTCGTGTCGCCTGTTTTGCAAGATGAATATCCCAAAGCCTTGACAAATCTTCGTCGGTTGCGCTCACAATAAAAACCTCGCCTGCGTTTTCGCACTCGCCGTTACGGTTACAACGACCGGCGGTTTGGATGACGCTGTCCATACCCGCGGCAAGCCGTATCACAGAAGCGAAAGAAATATCAACACCGGCTTCTATAACTTGAGTGGAAACACAAACCGTCTTCTTCGTTTCGTCTTTTAATGATTTTCGTATATTCTCAAGAGTAAGATTCCTGTGCGCTATGCACATTGAAGCCGACAAATGAAATATATTTGTATTTTCGTTTTCCGCCTCAAGTCGGTTGCAAATTTTTGTTGCCTCGGACTTTTTATTACAAACTATCAGCAGGCTATTTGTGTTTTTAAGCTTTTCTTTTGCAAAATCCGATATTTCGTCGATTTTGTATTCACCCGAATAACTTATTTCTGTTCGTTTGAAAACGTCGATTGTCTCTTGCGGAAGGTCTATAAGCTCGCGAACCTTCGCTCTAATCGGGTGCAAAGTTGTTTCAAAAGGCGGTTGAGTTGCCGAACAAAGAATTACCGTCGCACCGCACAATTCCGAAAGAAAGGAAATCGTCAAATTGAAAAGCGTGATAAGTTTTGAAGGTACTGTTTGCACTTCGTCTATTACTATCACCGAATTTGTAAGAGCGTGAAACCGCCTTACCGATGCGGTTTTTCCGTCAAACATCGTATTCAAAAGCTGAACAAGCGTTGTAATTATCACAGGCGATGACCAGCTTTCCGAAAGAAGCTCGTATCTGTCAAGCGCTTTTTGCGTTTCGCCTTCGTGTAATATATTTGAATGGTGCTCTAATATAACGCTGTCGTCCTCAATGTATTCCCGAATGACCTTGCTGTTTTGTTCAAGTATTGACAAAAGAGGGGAGGTGAAAATCACGCGTGATTTTCCGTGCTTCGCCGCATGGGCTAATGCGTATCTTAAAGAGGCAAGCGTTTTTCCGCCGCCCGTGGGAACGTGCAGTCTGTAAATTCCCGACTCTTTTTCGGCGGCTTCCCGACAAAGTTCGGATATTTTTCTTCGCGCCTTGTTTACGGGAGTGTCAAGCGGGAGCTTTTCAAGCTTTGCTTCGACCTTTTCAAGAAGACTTTCCCACAGTTTTTCATCCGCTTCGGAAGGAAAATGCGAGTCGGTCATAAACTCTGCGGTATTGCGCCTGTCACCCTCCATTAC
>CAYOEN010000042.1:0-1714 GCA_964403085.1 uncultured Faecalibacterium sp.
ACTTTTCTCGCTTTGTCAACCCCTTTTTTCGAGGTTTTTTAAAGTTTTTTGGGTGTGGATAACAATTTTGCTGTTTTCTCGAAAACAGCTTGGCTATTATATCACGCGTCAAGACGCTTGTCAAGCTTTTTTTGAAAGTTTTTGAAAAATTTTCGAAGCTTTTCGACGGTCAAGATTTGCCGTTGGTCAATTCGTCTGCAATGCGTTCGGTGCTTTTTCCGTCGCAGGCAGACATAAAGCGCTGTTTGAAAGGCAGAAGCTTTTCTGTTTCAAAGTTTTCGTTTTTAATGACGTCAACGAGTGAATCGGTGTCTTTGACAACGGGACCCGGAACGAAGCTTTCGTAATCATAATAAAAGCTTCGGTCGCGGTCATATTCTTCAAGATCATAAGCAAAAAACACCATCGGTCTCAAAAGAAGCGAATATTCGAATATCAACGAGGAGTAATCGGCGACAAGAACATCCGCCGCGCAAAGCGCGACATCCGTTTCAACAAGAGACGAGGCGTTGAAGACGAAGGAGGAATATCTCTCCTTCTCCCGCGGCGAAAGGTCAAACTTTTTCGCCGTGAAGGGATGAAGTTTCAAAACAAGGGCGTATTCATCGCTCAAAGCGCGGAAGAGCTTTTCAAAGTCAAGACGGTTTTCATTATAAGAGTCGTCCGGGTTGTTTCCGCGAAAGGTCGGTGCGTAAAGAAGAATTTTTCTTTTTCCGATCTGCGGAAAAAGTTCGAGCAGCTTTTCCCGCGCCGAGCCGACAAAACACTCGTCGAAGAAAGCGTCCGTTCTCGGCGTACCGAGGGCGCGAATCAAAGCGGGGTCAATTCCGAACGCTTCGGCGTAATGAGGTATCACCTCTTCGCAGGAAACAAAGACATCGGTATAGGTGTTGTGCATCGGGAAGCTGAGCATTGTTTTTCTGTCGCCGCCCCAGGCAAGGTCAAGCGTGGAATATCCCCATTTTTTGAAGGCGCCGCACGCGTGCCAGAGTTGAACAACGCGCGTTCCCTCTCTCGGCGCGTGGGCATAGACGGGGTCAAAATTATCCGTCAGAATCACGCAGCCGCACTGAGCGTAATATCTTTCAAAGCGAAAGTTAAAGAAAAGACGGGCAATTCCGCTTTGCGGCGACTGCATCACGCGGCAATCATAACCGCGGCGGCGAAGTTCCTCATAAAGACCCGTCATATTGTCCGGCATTTCGGTATAGTTTTTATTAAACGCAAAAAGGACAAGGTCTTTTTTCAACGGTCTGTGCCTGAACAGTTCAAAGCAGAGCGGCCAGAGAAAATAAAACAGCACCCTGCGCCTGAAGATGACGAGCAGCTTTTTGATTTTTGCCATGGAACTTCCCCCAAACCGAATTTGCTTTTTCAACTGCAATTATACCAAGGCGAAAGGTCAAAGTCAATCTTTGTTCCGCCTTCCGTAACTTTGTGCGAGATAAAAATTGAAATGTTTTTTCAAAAACACTTGACAAACGCGCCGCTTTATGATAGTATATTTTGGCAAAAACAAATGCGCCAATAGCTCAGCCGGATAGAGTGTTTGGCTACGAACCAAAAGGTCGGGGGTTCGAGTCCCTCTTGGCGCGCCAAAAAAGTCCGTTCACGAAGGTGGACGGACTTTTTATTTGTTCAATAATTATCGTGTTTGGGACTCGAATACGAGCGGTACAGAGCGACAGTCCGGTGGACTGTCGTGACCGCGAGC